>CACYOO010000042.1 GCA_902776035.1 uncultured bacterium | reverse complement strand
TGGATATACACCTCTTTCTTCTGGTAAATATCCAAAGTTAACACTTTTTCTATTAACCTCTTTACCATTCCATGTAATTGTTCCAGAATCCTTTTTTAAGATTCCTAAAATCATTCTAATTGTAGTTGTTTTACCTGCACCATTTGTTCCTAAAAGCCCATATACTCCTGGTTTGCTAAGTTCTAATGATATGTTGTCTACTGCTTTTTTTCCTACAAATGATTTAGATACATTTTTTAAGACTAAGCTCATTTATCTTTTAAAAAGAAACTTAAAACAACACATACAGCCATTAAAATAGTTGTTACTATTAACAACCAGTCTATTTTCAAAAGCAAACATAATAACATTAGTATAAATTCTATTGTGATAAACACTTTCATTATAATATCTTTTTTCATGTTTTTTCCTCCTTCTTTAAATATTTATATTATTATTTATTTTCTTTTACTAATTATAAAATAGCTCATAAGATATATTAAAGTATCTATTCCAACAAATGCAGTTAATAACATTCCTTCTTTTTCTAATCCTAATAAATATAGAACAATACCAGCTATTGCAGCAATTACAGTAGTTATTCTGAAAGTAATTCCACTTGCTTCGTTATTTATTGCAATTAATCTTTCATCTTGTAATTTATTAACCATCTCTTGGCCTTTATCAGCACCAGATATTGCATATATAGTTTTAATAAAAATAAACATTCCAACTACAATTAAACCACTAGAAACGCCAGTAATATAATCTATCTTATTCTCATTAAATACATTTTTAAATATAAGTGTAGAAAATAAGATGACAATTCCCAGTAGTATTACTATAACCGAAGCCATAATCTTCTTTTTAATCTCTTTATTCATAACTTATTCCTCCTCACAAAAAAATACCTCTTCAATTGATTTATTAAAGTGCCTAGAAATTTTAAATGCTAACATAATTGATGGGTTATATTTTCCCTTTTCTATTGAGATTATAGTTTGTCTAGAAACGCCAACACAATGTGCTAATTCTTCTTGTTTTTCATTTCTTGATTTTCTTAATTCTTCAACCAAATTTTTCAAACTATCACTATCCTTTTTAATGTAATGTTACATTTACTTGATTATATTTCTTTTTTCATCGAATGTCAAGTTCGTTTGACATCTTTATAAAAAAAGTTGGTGGGAAATCGGAACCGTCCCCATTTTCCACCAATTTTTCACTTAATTAATCCTTTTCCATTTCAGATTTATCATTGCTTACATCATTTTGATTATCATGATTATTATCGTGATTATTATTTTTCACAACAGTATCTGTTTTTAATTGTTCTATAAACTGATTTTTACCAGTTGTTTTTTGTGTAATTTGATTAAAATATTCTTTTTCACTAACTACATACTTACCATATTCTGCTAAAATCATTTGTTTTTCTTCTTCTGTTTTATTTTGCAATTCTGGTAATAAAATTTTATTCATTATTTTTCTCTCTGCATCTTGTGTCGCTATTTTTATTCTAACAGTTGCATGCATCTCATCATCTATTAATTTACCAATATCTCTATCAGCTTTATTGTATAAGGAGTTTCGAGTTTGACTTAATTCAAAAGCATTATTATAAATTGTATCGATTAATTGAGAAAGTTCCGAAAATGTCGTTTTATCATATTTTCCCATAAATTCCTTAGCATCATTATAATTGAATAATCCTTTAAAAAGTTCCTTGTCTGTAAGTCCTTTAGCTATAACCATTTGATGTATCAAATTTATATTGATTTTATATATGCTTTGATGCTCTGATTGATTTGTATAAATATCGTACCTTAAAAATTTATCATTATAGTATTCATTATTATATGACGCAAACATCTGCGTGGCAGCCTCATTAAATCCGGCATTCTCAACTTTATGCATCCATAAAACTTTATCAATTGTTTTATATCCACAAACATATCTAGTTTTAAATGGATTTGGTTTTAGTGTTTCAAACCCCATTAAATGTGTAAGTTCATGAACTGTTATTTCATTTTTATTGGCTGTAGGATCATAAAAAAATCTGTTTCCAAATTTCATTGTATTTGTAGATTGATCAACCAATGCAGGAACAATAACATCTTCACTCTCATTTACAAAGTATTGTACATTTTCCAATTTTTTATTAATAGATTCTTTAGTTTCATCTACAGAAATATCCATTTTTTTCGATATATCATTTACAGCATTTGCCAATACATTAGCAATTATAGTTAATTTCATTTTTCCTTGCTCATCAATATCATCTTTGTCAAGATGGTGATCTATTGCTTCTATTCCAATTTTATCAGTAATCATGATAAACCTCCTTTTTAATACACATACTTA
>CACYOO010000041.1 GCA_902776035.1 uncultured bacterium | reverse complement strand
TGTCTTCGTTGTAAGTTTGTGAGAATAATTTTCTGTTTGTGCTGTCCTTTAGGCCAAGCCCTGCCTTTTCCAGTATATTAACTGCAGGATCACTTATTCTGCCCTTGGATGGCACTGCAATTTTAAGTTTCATGATTTCATCCATAATTATATTTTTACTACATTTATTTTTGTTTTATTTCTATTTAATATTAATCTAAATTCCTGATTTTTTTAGATAATTAAACTATTAAAAATTTCCAAAATAATTAAAATTTTGAAGTAAGAAAAAATTGAATTCAATGATTTTGTTTAATTCGAAATTATACAAACTAAAGTTTTATATCTTATATAAATAGTTAGAATTTCATTTCATCTATATATAGTTTATGTTTTTTAATTATAAACCATTACAATTATTAGATTTAAATTTTATATTATATCATATCATATTTTTAAAATTAAGGCATATTATGAGCTTTTTTTTAGAAACCTTTATATACTAGTAACTTATAAGATTATATTATACTTATGAAAAAAGCTTGTTTAGCTAGTATTTTTTAAAAATATTAAGTCTAAATAAACTTTCACTAATATATTTGAAAAAAAAATATTGCATTAGTAATAAGTATGTTTTTTTAAAAATAAAATTATGGAGAATGATATTTATGGCAATTCCTGTAGCTCCTATTGGAAGAATCATTAAAGATGCTGGTGCTGAAAGAGTAAGCGAAGAAGCTAAAAAAGAATTAAACGCATACGTAGAAGCACAAGCTGCAAAAGTTGCTAAAAAAGCTATCAAATTCGCTGAATTAGCAAAACGTAAAACCGTTAAAGCTGAAGACATTGAATTAAACCTGGACCAAAATTCTTATCACTACGTGTTAGTGATAAGTCTTTTGTTTTTTTACTGTTTTTTTATATTTTTTTACATTTTTTTCTAGTACTGTTTTTTTAAGATTTATTTTGAGCATTGTTGTTTTAGTTTTTCATACTCTTTTTGGTTTAGTTTTGTTATTCTTTTTATTGTTTCATCGTCTAGTCCTTCTTTTATGAGGTCTTTTGCTATTTGGTAGTTTCTTGATTTTTGCCCTTCTTCATAGTATATTCGGTCTCTTCTTCCCAGTATTCCTTTAAAATCCAGTGCACTTTCATCTATCATTTTCATCACTTCCTTATATTCTTCATTATCGGTTATGAATTTTTTAGCTAAAAATGATTGGAGAACTGCTGTGTGTAACTTTTCTGTTTCATTCATTTTTGCATCGACTGTAAGATCGATTGATTTGATTAGCAATTCTTTAGGTGATCTTTTTGATTTCATGAATGTAAGTATTCTTAAATCCCCTATTTCTGATTTGCTAAGCTCTTCGTTGTTTTTATTTTTCAAACTTATATTATTTATAGTTTTATCACCATCCAAGGTCTTAAACGATTTATAAGGAATAGTAAACCCGTCATTGTTGTGCCAATTGAATATAAGCTCATCATTGTCATTATAATGAGTGCTAAGGACTAATGTGTGGACTTTTCTTCTATATTTAGTGCTCATATAACATGCATAGTCAAAAAATTTTTCCTTATCTTCCTTTCTTATTGCAGTTGAATGTGCCTCTAAACTAATTATGTCATTATTGTCCAATTGCCCAAAGAAATCTGCCCTTCTTTCCTTTCCATCATATGTTACGATTTTGGTTGGACATGGTCTCACTATTTTATATGGAAATCCAAATTTTTCAAGAATGGTGTTTATTCCAGGATATAGAAGGCAAAAGTACTTGTCTTCAGTTTTTTCTAAATCTGTTTTTTCATTATTTTTCATTTTTTCGCCAAGATAATCTATAAATAACCCTAGTTTAAAGTTTATCTTATTTAAATGGATTAGTTTTTTTAAATATGAGATTTCAAATGTTTTTTAATATTATAACGAAATTAAAACAATTTTTCCAAATGAAATTAATTTATCGAAACATTTAAATATAACAATTGTTATATTATAGTATAGAGAAATATAACAATCGTTATATTTTTTCTAAAGAAGAAATTTTAATCATTTCTAAAATTTCTTTTTTT
>CACYOO010000040.1 GCA_902776035.1 uncultured bacterium | reverse complement strand
CTATTTTTATAATTTTGAGTATTATATATTATAAAAATGAATTAATTATGAACTCTTATATAAAATTTTTATTTATTTTCTTCTACAACTATTGAAATTTCTTCTCCCATATTAGGATATTTTATAGAATAACAATTATCTATAGTTATTAGTGATAACAATATTATACATATTATTATTTTAGTTCTTTTCATAATTTTTTGAATTTTCCTTTCTAAAAATGGTGCGACAATATATACACACAGAGCTCCTCCTAAACCGAAAAATGCACTACATTCAAAACAAATTCTTCCATTTAAGTTTAAAAACACTCCCGTATAATCCCAATATCTTAATCCTGATACTAATTCTATATACCATGATGTCATATATTCAATAATACTACATACTATAACTATTATTATAAATGTTAAAACTGGATTTTTTAGTATTTCTCTAAATTTTTTAAATCTTGTTAATAAAATTATTATTGTACATCCCCATCCATAAATAGGCAACCATGGACCGTGTAATGTACCTCTGTTTACTAACATTCCATCTCTAAACAAATATAATGATACTTCCCATATCCAACCAATAAAAGAAAATATAAAGAAAAATAATATAATTGATGATATTTCATATTTTTTATTATAATCTATCTTTATTCTTTTTCGTTCTGCTTCATATATATCTGGATATTTTTCTAAATCGTTTATTTCAAATAACTTATAATCATTTAATAATTCATATTTATATTTCTTATTTTTTATATAATCTTCTCTTAAAGTTTCATACAATACTGTGTATGTCGATGTATAATATGGCGATACATATACTCCTAAAATTCCAAAGGTAATATATTGTAAAATGCTCCATCCTAAAAAAGATACATCTAGTTTAAAGGCTTGTAGTTTATTTCCGTTCATCATTTCTTCAGACATTTTTATAGCATCTTCGGCTGATATTGATGTATTTTCTGCAATAATATATGTAACCATCTTATAAGAATAATTTTTTATAATTCCACCAACAATTGTAAGATTCCATAAAAACTTTTTTATTTCTATCAATAATAATGTTTTTACAGAGTTTAAATATCTTCCATTTTTAAATGCGTATGTTATTCTTTTTATTCTAGTTTTCTTATAATTTATACTTTCTAAATAGATTCTACTTTCACTTATTCTAATCGGATATACTAAAAATACTCTTATAAGAAATCCTAACATTGATGCAATTATGAGAATAATGCTTCTTACGGCTTCCTTATTTTCATAATTCATAATCGAATTAATTGTATTTTGTAATTGTTGTTGACCTTTTGTAAGTATATTAAATGTTGTATAAATTGCCCCTTTTGTAACATTATGTTTTTCGTTATAGTCATTTATAATTCCTGTTACATTACCTGTAAATATTTGTGATATTATTTTATTTACTATTTCATTTGCAATATGATCGTGATTATTTTCTTCACTTTCATTTTGATTTACGATATGTTCATATAAAGTTTTCAAGTTTGAAAAGCCATCATTATTTAACATATATCTTCCAATTGCCAAAGACATAAACAAACCTAAAAATAGTAATGTCCATAAATTATTTTTTAATGTTTTCTTTCCTTTTCTCTTAATTTCCTTTATATTCCACATCTAACCACCCTTTTATTTCAATAATTATAATATTTTAAGCATTATATAAGCAAAAGGAGCTATATACATCATACTATCAATTCTATCTAAAACTCCACCATGTCCAGGTATCATTTTCCCATAATCTTTTATATCTACATATCTTTTTATATAAGAAGCTGCAAAATCTCCTAATTGACTAACAACACTTAATAGAATTAAATTTTTATGATTTCCTGCTATGATGATTGGTTCATCTTTTGGTTCTTTTCCTATTATTTGAACATTGTAATATCTTTTAAATATTAAGTTGAAAATTCTTTTACAAAATCTATAAAATTTATTATTTTTGCTAGACATTTTGTCTCTCCATTTCTATATATTTTGTTTTGTAATTTTACAATAATATTATGAACTAAATATGAATTGTCTTGTTTGTCTAAATAATAAAAAGCGAACAGAACTTAAAATGCTTAAATTCATATTCGCTTTTTATTATCTTTTTATTTTATTTGTAGTTGTTTTTTCAAAATCTTTATTTCTTATCTCTACTCTCGAAATATGCTTATAAGCTGGTAATTCTTTCGTATTTTTTGCAATATCTTTTTTTAATTGTTCTTCTACATTATCAAATTTCAA
>CACYOO010000039.1 GCA_902776035.1 uncultured bacterium | reverse complement strand
ATCAATATGCCAAAATCCGGCATTATTCTTTTTATGTATTAAAATTGATATTAATAAAAATATAATATTAAAGATTAAAAACGGTATGGGTTTTAATGCTGAAAATAACGATAATATTTCAGAAGTTAAAATTATTTGTGAAAATATTATTAAAAACAAATAAATAAAACCATTAGCACAATTTTTTTTATCCAATACTGATGATAAAAGGTAGCTTGATAAAAAAATCATTAATAATGATATAAAAAATAAAATCATAACTTTTAATATTTCCTTTTTGTATGCGGTAAGTTTAAAGTATTTATATATATAGCATAATGCTTAAACAGAAATATTGGAATAAATTTATGTTTTTTAAAGTAGTTATTTGATATAATACAGGTAGTAGAATAAGGTATATCTTTTTCTGATACATTAACATCATAAATGTCAAAATACAAACAAGCAAAGTCGTTTGAGTATTGTATATTTGTATTATCATCTTTTAATGGCATATCTAATTTTTTTATATTTTCAACATTACCTGTATTTTTCTTTGAAAATGGCTTAATATAATTTGATGTTTGACTTGAGTATGGATAAAATTCTCTTTTATCATAAGGTAATATGAGAATATTGTAATCCTCAATATTTATATTATTTATATTACTTATATTCTCAGTTGTTAATTTAAATTCATTTTTTAAAGCGGCTAACTTTAAATTTAAAATGTAATATTGTGATAATGCAGGAAACATTAAGATTTTGTTTTTAGGGCTGTTAAAATTATTTTTCAGAGTTCTATATATATTGTAATTTTCTTCGTCAGGATTTGAATTTTTAGATTTATTATACTGAACATAGTATATTTTAGTTCTAACTTCTTTAATACCTGTATTATTTTTAATAATATCAGATATAATTGCTTCAAGTGGTCTTGTATTTAAATGTAAAGATAACCAAATGTAATAGAATAAGGCAAATCCAATAAATATGTATTTAACAATATTATAATTATTCTTTGTATATGAATATATAATAACAGGTGTATAAATTAAAATAATTGTATTAAAATATCTTATACCATAAGTCGTATGCATTAAATTATATGACATTAGCATAGTACTTATGAGTAACATTACACTAAAACAAAATATAAACAAAGTTTTATCATTTTTATTGAAAATAAATTTTATAAATGAATATATTAATGACGGAATATACAGTAAAAAACCTAAAACTCCTAATCCCATTAAATTTTCTACAGTTGATTGATTTATTCCATAAATATTATAATCTTTTGTATTTAAACCTATAGGTATATCAGCAACTCCAACAATATCTAACAAAAATAATTTAAGTTTAAGAATTGCATTAACCAAAGGTTCTATAAATTTAAATCCGGAAAAATCAAAGAGCAAAAAACAATTTCTTATAAAATTGGCAGCAACACCTTTTAATCCATAATTATTCACATGTGTAAAGTACATTCCCTCTGTTGAGAAAAAATTACCAAATTCTATAAAATTAAGAATATAATTATATGAAGAAAATATTATAGTGTTAATAAAAGAAAACAATAAGAACTTTAAAAATGGCTTATATTTTTTATTTTTATAAGATAAAAACAAAAAGAACAAACCAATTGCAGGTATATTAAAAAAGCAGAAGTTTTAGTTCCAATAGCAATTGCACAGGATAATGCAGACATAAAAACAGAAGTGTTACCTGTTTCATTTTTTATACCATTCCAAAACAAATATATAGTGGCTAATAACAATGATGATATAAGTAAATTCGTTTCACTTCCTGATACTTCAGATATAACACAGGCAAAAGAAGAAAAAATTAACAAAGTCCAAACTGTTTTTCTTAACGAAAAACCCATAATAAAATGAATTATTTTATATAAACAAGTTAAACATAAAAAATATGAAAAAAATGATAAATACCCCAAAAATATATTTTTCTTAGTAAACATTATTATCCAAGAATAAATAATTTCTGAATTTATTGGGAATATAATATTTCTTACATCAACAGTATTAAAATGATTTAAATTGCCTGCAAGTACCCATTCTACAGAACGTAATACGTGGTAACTTTTTGCATCATAAGTTGTTATTGGAAGAACAGTAACTATAAATAATGCAGTAATTATAAAAAATAGCCAGCCAAAAAGTAAAATTATCAAAGTTTTATCGAGTTTTAATGTATTAAACAATCTTGTAAAAAAAAGTTTTAAATCAATATGCCAAAATCCGGCATT
>CACYOO010000038.1 GCA_902776035.1 uncultured bacterium | reverse complement strand
GCCATAAATTACAAAGGAAATCCTTTGTTTATATAAATCATACGTGTTAGTACAAAATTAATAAATAATTTTATGGTCAGGTACTAACTAAATCAAAAGCAAGTAAGAGGTCAGCTTACTTGTAGCCTAAATAATTTTAGGAGGTTTATAACTTATGAAAAAAATCACTCTACAAGATGCGGTTAAAATTTTAAGTTCCAAAATGGAAAACAACCGTGAATTACTGAGAGATTATGAAACAATCGTAAAAATACTTCAACTTCTGTTTGAAGCTGAAGATGTTGAAAAAGCTTTTCAGTTGAATCTTTCTGCAGAAGAACTATCTGCCTATGTAAAGGAAGTTGTTTTATCTACCATGGGAGATTTTATGACATCAGACGATATTCACAAAATAGAGATTCTTCCAAATAAAAAGATCTCAATAATAGCAAACGGACATTTTGATCCAGATGAAAGCTATTCTTGCCAGGGAGCAGAAGCTGTTATTGCAAGAAAAATCAGAATATTTACTGGATATAGTGTTGACATTAGCCTATAATTCGTCTAGACATTTGGGAGGAATATGTATGGAAACATCTGAGAAACCCAAAATTCATTCTACAGTAGCCACAGTGCGTGTTCCACGATATGGTGAACTTATTGTTAGTGAAAAAAGAGCTTTGCCCCAATACATTAATGAGCTCAACAAAGCTAATCGGTTAAAACATGAAAGCTATATCACGTTGACTAGCAAAAGGCGTAAAATTAGGAGGGACATATGAGCTATTTTGATGAGTTGAAAAAGAAGTACAGCAGTGGTTCTCTCCTTAAAAAGAAGTCGTGCAAAGGTAGAACTATACGAATTGAAAGATTAGATGTTGAAACAGCAAATCGTATAAATGAGAAAGTATCACGTTCATCTAAACAGTATTTCATTAAATCACAAAATACAATGAAATACGCTGATGAAGTTTGTTCCGACTAATTTAACAACTGGCCTATAAATAGAGTATTTACTATATAGTAAGTACTCTATTATATAGTTAAATGTTAAATATCTTTCTATATTAAAAATTAAAAAAAGAAGATGAATTTTAAGATATTTATATAAGAAAGACATATAACTTGATTTCACAAAATTTTTATACTATAATACTGCCATAAATTACAAAGGAAATCCTTTGTTTATATAGATCATACGTGTTAGTACAAAATTAATGAATAATTTTATGGTCAGGTACTAACTAAGCCAAAAACAAGTGATGAAGGTCAGCTCTCTTGTACACCTAAATAATTTTAGGAGGAATTCAAAGATGATAATAGCCGAAAAACCCAAAACAGTATCAAAAACTGTTGAAGCTAATTTACCAAATTACTATGCTGTTATTGCGCAGGAAAGAAGAAAATCGCCCGAATTAGCAAGACGAGTTATGGAAAATGAACGCAAAGCTCGTTTAAGTGCTATTCAAATGAGAAATCTCTACTTTGGGAGGTAAAAAATGTATAATCGCGTATTTAAAGCTGATGTTTTACTGTATAAAGCAGGATGCTCCATTGAGACAGTAGCATTTCTTGAAATAGTGCTTAAATTCTTTGAAGGAGCAAGACTCCCAGCAACAGAAGAGTTTTTATCAGCTAAACGTACATTTAAATTAGAAGACATTGTAGATGCAGTTTTTGATAAAGATTCTAATAACCGGTTTACAAATATAAAGTTCCCTGATAGTTATAAAAACGACTCTAAACTTATAAATAACCTTGAAGCAATGTTTGCATCAGAGGATAAGTATGGAATTCGTGGAAAAACATTTGATGAACTGGTAAAAGCATACAACAAGACATATCATTCAGATATTCGATCAATGAGGAATCTATTTGATATTTTAGTTGAAGGAATTTCAATTGTTCTATCAAAAGAACCTTATGGATTCTGCTGTTGCTATAAAAGCATTGAGGGTACGATTTATTTCATTATAAACTCATGGGCAACCATCGGAAAATATCATTAATTGTTCTAAAAAATATAAGACTTTCAATTAGTTAATACGATTGAGAGTCTTATATTTTTTATTCACTTTGATTAAACCGAGAATCGATTTTAAGCCGTTTTTATAAAAAAGATATATAACTTGTTGTTTGTAAAAATAATCAAATTTAAGAAGTAGGGGAATAGAGAATAAAAAAATAGAAATTTTAAAATTTTATATAATTTTTTAAAATAGAAAATATAAAATTAAATTTAAAAAATAAAAATATAGAATATAAATTAGAAAGTTAAAAACAAAAAAATGTCGCAGTTTAATATGAGGCAAAAAAATGATAAAAATTTATAAAATTGAAAATAAAAAGTAAGTATCACAATTAACCTAAAAGATAGAAGAGTAGAGGGGTTACATAGGTTAAGAGTAATAAAAAAAGAAATATGAAACATTGCACAAAATGAAAGTTTTGTGAAAAAAAGAGTAGGAACAAAATATAAAACCATACATATATGGTCCTACCCGCAAAATCTTGCAATTCCTTGCTATTACTAGTATTTAATCTATTTATTCTAACAACAAACTATATTACTTTCTTATAAAACTCTCTTAAATTTGATTCTGGAGCCTCATTATTTTTAATTGTAACCACATATTTAAAAAAATTTATATAACTTTAGATTATTTTTATCAAAATTTCACAAATCCCCATATTTCAATATTTTGCTCAATTATTCAAACAACAAGTTATATGTCTAAAAAATAAAAACGCCTTAAAATCGATTCTCGTGCGTCGCTTTTTTAGCCTTTTTCGAGCATTTTTAATAAATGCCTAAAAATCAGCATTTTACTAAAAATTATATAATAAACACTAGATTTATAAATTA
>CACYOO010000037.1 GCA_902776035.1 uncultured bacterium | reverse complement strand
TCATTCTATATTTCTTTAAATTAAATACATATATATAGACCAAAAATGAAAGAATGTTCCTAGTAAACAGAAGACATGAAATATACAATGCATATATTTCTTCTTTGAACCTAATCCATATAATACTGAACCAATAGTGTACATTACTCCACCTAATATCATAAATAATAATCCTTCATGACCAGCATTATTAATTAATTCTAGTATTCCAATTAAAATAGACCATCCATTTATTACATGACATATAGTTGCAATTACTTTATATTTATCAACATTTATTGCTGTAAAAACTATTCCTATTATTGTAAAAGCACCAATAACTCCAAATAATATCCAGCCTTTTGCTCCACCTACGCCTAATAGTGATACTGGTATATAAGTTCCGAAAACTAATAAAAATACATTACAATGATCTATAACTCTTAATACTTTTTTTCCTTCCAAATTTGGAGATAATGCATGATATATACATGACATTGTATATAAAATAATCATTGTTGCTCCAAATAATGATACTGTAGTTTCAGGTAGTGGATTATGTGCTTTGACTACCATTAATACCAATGCAGCCACAGCAAGTGCTGCTCCTATTCCATGTGATATAGAATTAAATAGTTCCTCTCCTAAAGTATAATTTGGAATTTTTATATTAAGTTTTTTCTTCTCTGACATTTTTACACCTCATTATTTTTTATCTTTTTTTCGTTTTTTACTATAACAAAAATAGTAACAGCTGTAGCAATAACTGCTATTATTATACAAGCAACAGCAATAATCATAGTGTTATCATTTGATGATGTAGTATTCTCATTTTGCATATTTCTATTAAAATCTCTTGGATCATTACCATCAAATCCTTTTCTTTGTCCTCCCATCATGCCCATTCCACCATTAGTTTCTGAATAATTCGCCTCTGTTCCTTTTGTATATGATGTTATTTTTGTGTAAAGCCCATTAGTAGTTTCTCCTTGAATATCTCCTCCTGTATAAACATTATAAGAATCTGCATCTAAATCTGGTGAGCTAAACAAAAGAACTTGATATTGTTTTTCAGTTTTATAAGCCATTATTGGATTATCGTTTTTATCTGTTATAGTAACTAAAGTTCCTGCTGATATTTTATTTGCAAGTTGTATGTATATATATTTTTGTTTGCTATCTGTTGAAATTTCATCAGCCATATTGCCAGTTCCAATTACTGTTCCACCATTTATATATATTCCACAATCTGAATCGAGTCCAGAATCTGGGCTTGTTTTATGAGCAAAAGCATAGATAGTACCACCATTTACATAGATATATCCATTTGAATCTATACCATCTCCTTCTTCTCCATCATCACTTACATTTACATATATTGTACCATCATTTATAGTAATTACACTTACATTATCTTCATTTGCATTTATTCCATCATCTTTTGAAATTATTTCATAATTTCCACCATTAATTGTTAAATGTAATTTTACTTCAATTCCCTCATTGTCTGCATTAATAGTAGCCTTTCCGTTACCATCTAATATTAATGAAACATCAGAACTTATTGCTCCATCATATTTTTTAGAATGAGTTTTTGATTCTCCATTAACAGTATAAGTAGCCTTTTTAGGAAGGTGTGAACCAGTAATTTTATTTTCTGAATTATCAGCTAATGAAATTGTAACTCCTGCCTCTTCCACCTTTCGATTGTCTAATGCATTATAAATAATTATTGCAGGTGCTGTTTTACAAGTTATATCTACTCCATCTAATATTAACTTAACTTCATCTGAATTTCCTGCATCTACAGCTATTTGCCCATTTGAAATTGAACCACTTATTCTATATGTTCCTGCTTTTTTAATATTAACTACTTGATATTCAGTTACATCTTTAACATCCTCGTTTGTATCTGTATTTTTAGTAACATATATATTCCCGAGATATATCTTCCGATATTTTTTCTCCATCAACTGTAATTTCATTGTCTCCCAATACAATTTTGGTTTCATTTGATACTGCTAAAGATTTAGTAAATAAACTAGCATAAAGGCTTATCAATATAACCAAAATTATTGAAATTACTCCTATTCTTCTTAGATTTTTAATTTTTTGTTCCATACAATAACTTCTTTCAATTTTTCGGTCATTATATAAAAGAAAAATGAATTAATTATGAACTAATTAACTCATTTTAAAAATTTATATATCTATATGCATTATATATTTAAAAAGCTATAATTCCTAAATGCTCTAATAATATTTTTAATCCTATTATTATTAGGATAATACCTCCTGTCAATTCTGCTTTGTTTTGAAATTTATCTCCAAATCTATTGCCTATTTTTACTCCAATTATAGATAATATAAAAGTAATCAATCCAATAATTGAAATTGCAAGTCCTATATTAGTTTCAAAAAAAGCAAATGTTATTCCTACTGCTAATGCATCAATGCTTGTTGCTATTGCGAGCAATAACATTGTTTTTATATCTATATTGTCATTTCTTTTTTCGTTTTCATCATCGGTAGAATCTTTTATCATATTTCCACCAATAATAGCAAGTAAAATAAAAGCAATCCAATGATCAACACTTTCTACAAATCCACTAAATGTTGTTCCTAAAAAGTAGCCTATAACTGGCATTACTGCTTGAAAAATTCCAAAATATAAGCTGATTATAATAGCTTTTCTCCAATCCATCTTTTTCATTGAAAGACCTTTACATACTGATACTGCAAAAGCATCCATAGCAAGTCCAATTCCAATTAAAACTATTTCAAAAAAATCCATAATTACCTCTTTTCTTGCAAACAAAAACGAGATTTTGTCTGCAAATTTTATTTGGCAAACAAGTCTCGTTATTTAAAATAAAGCCAGATATTATATATCAGTATGTTGACTTTATTACATATTTAATAGCTAACTACTCCCTTATTTAGAAATTATTATACATTATTCTCTTATTTTTGACAAGTAATTTACACAATTACTATATTGATATTACTTATATATTTTAATTTATCAAAATCTTCTGAACAAATTTATTTTTACAATAACCTAAATATTTCATCTGATTTTTTTCTTATATTTAATATTGATTTACTATCAAAATACGTCTTTTTAGGATTTATTTGAACTATTTTAGCATTTTTATTTATATGATTCCCATAAGACCAATAATATGAACCATTTGCTCCAATTATGATAATCAGTTCTGCAAGTTCTACCCATCTTCTTGCTTTTTCTGCCTCTGTTCTTAATTGTCCGACATGAGCATATATTGGAAAAGCCCCAATTACTCCTCCACACTCGCATCTTGGTGTTTTTCCTTTATTCCATATATTTATATCATTATACTGTTTACCACATTTTAAACATTTATTAACTGCAAAACTTCCCTGTATTTC
>CACYOO010000036.1 GCA_902776035.1 uncultured bacterium | reverse complement strand
AGGGGTAAATATAATGAAAGAAAAAACAGGTGAAATATTTTCAATAAGTAATGATAATCCTACAGTTAAAGGCTGTACGGTTTCAAAAACGATATATAGTGAAAATGGTTATGATATAAACTATTTTTCACTTGCAGAAAATACTGATATCAGTGCCGAAACTTATGAATATCCGAAAATCTGTATAGTTAATTCAGGCGAAATGGAAGGGGTAAATGTAAAAGGGGATATTGTCTGGAATGCCAAATCTTTTGAAATTATTGTTTGTCCTCAAAATGAACCTATTGGAATGAGAACTAAGACAGGTTGTATTTATACCGAAATAGCCATAAGAAAGGAGTCAAATATGAACGAAGTTTTAGAAGCAGGGAAAGTATTAAAATTAGCAGATTTGCTTCCATATCAAGAAGGCAGAATTGTTAATATGGATTTAATCAATGACCCTAAATTAAAATTTGTTATTATGAGTTTTGATGAACGAACTGGGCTTTCTGAACATTCTGCTCCAGGGGAAGCATTAATATTTGCTCTTGACGGTCAGGGTATAATCGGCTATGAGGGCAAAGAACATACAATTAAAGCAGGCGAAAACTTTAAATTTGCTAAAAACGGAAAACACTATGTCAAAGCAGACGGAAAATTCAAAATGGCATTATTATTGACATTAGAATAAGCAGTTTGTTTGAGTGAATTATATTAAAAAGCCGAGAGTTTTTAAATTCAAACTTTCGACTTAATATTTTTACTCTAAGTATTCAAAATAATTGGACTCGAAACATTTAAAATACTGATAATTTTTGTGTAACTTCAATTTTGATAAATTTTAATCGAGCAATGGTAAACATTTGTCTTTAATTTCAAAGGCAATTTTAGGAATCCTGAATAAAGTAAACATTCGCTACAGTTTATTTGATTTATCATAGGTAAAGATTTTATTAATGAATTATTTCTTGTTATAATTTATTCAAGATATAAATGGAGATGATTATGCAAATATATGCAGATAAAGTATTTAAAAAACCTGTTGAAACTATCGAAATTTTTGAGCCTGAAAACGTAGAATCCGCATTAGATAGAATTGAAACACTGAAAAATGAAGGTTTGTATTTGATTGGGTATATACGGTATGACATAAAAAACGTGTCAAAAGAAGCTCCTCTTGTTTATTTTGAAGCATTTGAATCATTTGAGACTTTTAAACAAAAGAATCCTAATTATAAAATCGGTACTATTGTTAAACCTTTAATATCTAAAAAAGAATACATAAAGCAGATAGAATATATAAAAGAGCAGATAAAAGAGGGTGTTACCTATGAGGTTAATTATACATATCCCTCTGTATTAAAAACCAATGCAAACGAGATTGATTTATATAACTATCTTTTGCAAAATCAAAAAACACCATATAACGCATTTTTGCAAAATAAGTACGAAACAATACTGTCATTTTCTCCGGAGTTGTTTTTTGCTTTAAAAGGCAGAATGATATTGACAAAACCAATGAAAGGGACCGTAAAAAGAGGGAAGAATGCACAGGAAGATTGGGAGTTGAAAAACTTTTTGTATAACGATATTAAAAATCGTGCTGAAAATATTATGATTGTTGACCTGTTGCGAAATGATTTGGGCAGAATATCTAAAACAGGAACTGTTAATGTTAATAAACTTTTTGATATTGAACAGCACAAAACCCTGTTTCAAATGACATCAGAAATATCGTCAGAGTTGGAAGATGATATTACGCTCTACGATATTATTAATGCAATTTACCCTTGTGGTTCAATTACAGGTGCTCCAAAACTATCAACAATGAAGGTTATTTCAGAAACGGAGAAATTTCCAAGAGAGGTTTATTGTGGTGCAATTGGGTATTTGCACAAAGATGAAGCAGTTTTTTCTGTTCCGATAAGGATTTTACAAAAGAAAAATAAGGATGAGGTTTATACATACTATGCGGGTGGTGCAATTGTCTGGGATTCAAATGCTGAAGATGAGTGGGAAGAAACCTTGATTAAAGCAAAATTTTTGAATACGGAATTTTCGCTCATTGAAACAGGGATTACGGATTTTGAGATGCATATTAAGAGATTAAAACAGTCTGCAAAAGAGTTAGGGTTTGTTTGGAATGACGATATAGAAAAACTCTGTTTTAATGAAAAGGTTGTAAATAGAATAGAATTATCCAAGGACGGCAACTTTGAACTCACTACAAGGAACATTCCGGAATTACCTAAGAATCCAAGAATAAAGATTGCAAATAAAACAAATTCTTCAAATCCGTTTTTGTATCATAAAACAAGCATTCGAAAGACAGCTCAACAGGATGTTTTTGAAGAGATTAACTTGAATGAAAAAGGCGAAATTACTGAAGGGACATTTACCAATATCGCAGTTAAGAAAAACGGTAAAATCTATACACCTCCTTTACAATGCGGACTTCTAAACGGTATAACAAGACAAAAGCTGCTCAATAGCGGAAGGATTGAAGAAAGAATATTATATCCTGAGGATTTAAAAACAGCCGAAAAAATCTATTGTTTTAATTCAGTCAGAGGTGTTGTTGAGGTGGAACTATGCTGGTAATAGATAACTACGATTCTTTTACCTATAACATAGTACAATATGTCAAAATGCTTGGGGTTAATCCGGTTGTTATAAATAACGACGAAATGACACTTGAGGGAATAAAAAAACTTGATTTTTCAAAGATTATCCTTTCTCCCGGATGGGGAAATCCTGATAATTCCGGGATTTGTATGGAAATTATCGATTTTTATCAAGATTTTAAACCTATATTTGGGATTTGTCTGGGTATGCAGTGTATAGCAAAATATTTTGGTGCAAAAATTATTAAAACAAAAGAACCGTTTCACGGGAAAAACTCAGATATATATTTTGATGAAAATTTTGAGCTTTTTAAGGGGTTGAAACAGGGGTTTAGTGCTACGAGATATCATTCTCTTATTGTATCTGAGCCAACAGACAAAATAGAAATTACTGCGAAAACAACGGATGATATCCCGATGGCGATAAAAATTAAAAATAAACAAATATATGGTGTGCAGTTCCATCCGGAAGCAATACTTACAGAAAACGGAATTGATATAATAAAGAACTTTATTAATAAAGAACTTTATTATGCAGAGTAATCGTTAAAACATAGACCGTTTTGTTACTTCGCAGAAATGGGCAAAAACAAGAAAAAACTCCTCAAAAAGTGGTGCAGTCGAACTTTTTTGAAAAGTTTTGAAAACACTATTTTCAACACTCCTACAAGTTTCTTCTATAAATTGCAGGGATATATGGCGAGTGTTTGAAAAATTATGTACTTAATAAAAGCCGAGAGTTTTTAAATTCAAACTTTAGGCTTTGTTAACATTTGTTTTATAAATTCTGTTAATTTATCTGCAATAATTTTGTGTGAATTTTTATCATAATGTAAGCCGTCAAGGTCTGAAGGTTTTGTGAATTTATTTATATCAAAATAATTACAATGATATGCGTTAGAAATTTGCCTATATATTCTTCCGACTTTTCTTGATTTTACAATACTTGTTTCATT
>CACYOO010000035.1 GCA_902776035.1 uncultured bacterium | reverse complement strand
ATAAGCTTTTTCTACAACAGCTGAATCATTTCCTAAAGAAATAATTTTTGAATTTGAATTAATAATATCTGTTGCAGCAAACATATATAAGTCTAAGTTGTCTTTCTTAATCTCGTCATTGATAGCAGCTTCAAAGTAAACTTTATCTTTGAAAATACTGTCTAAGTCAGCAGTATTAACTTGAGCTATTTTAAATCTTTTTCCACCTTTTTCAAATAATTTACTATCTATGTTGATAATTTCAGCAGGTGTAAATTCACTTAAATCTGTACCAGCTTTTAATAAGTCAGTACCATAAACTTCAACATCAACACCAGCGATATTAGCTAATTTTTCAGCTATTGCTTTATCTTCAGCTGTACATGTTGGTGATTTGAATAATAATGTATCAGAAATGATGGCACTAAGCATCATTGTAGCGATTTCTTTTGAAATTTCTACATCATTTTCTTTATACATTTTGTATAAAACTGTTGATGTACATCCAACTGGTTCTGCTCTGTAATATAATGGGGCAGAAGTAGAAAAGTTAATTGCGTGGTGGTCAACAATTTTTTGAACTTTTGCGTTTGATAAGTTATTAACACTTTGTGTAGCTTCGTTATGGTCAACTAATATTATGTTTTGACCATCAGCGATATCTTCTATTAATTCTGGTCTTTCAATTCCTAAAAAATTAAATACATATTCTGTTTCTTTATTGATGTTTCCTAATCGAACAGCTTTTGCATTATTTCCTAATTTGTTTTCTAAGTTTGCCATTACCATTGCAGACATGATAGCGTCTGTGTCTGGATTTTTGTGCCCAAATACTAATGTTTCATTAAATAAATTTCCCATTTTATTTTCTCTCCTTTTTTCTTTTATAAATGAGTAGGTCTTTCGTAGATTGCTTCATTTATTTGTTTATTTTATTATTTTTTCTTTAAATATATCACTTTTTTATTATAGCATATTTTGGCAAAATAGTCAATAATTTACATAAGGCTGAAAACGTTGGATTTTGTCAATCGAATTTTTGGGACGGTTCTAATTGTTCGAAAAATTCGATTGACAAAATATGATAATAAGTATATAATAATAAACATTCGCTGTAAGAAAATACATTATGAAAGGAAGATTTAAAATGCGAATTAAAGTTCCTATGCGTTACATGAACAAACACTTCGGTGTTGAAAAGACTGAAATACGGGTGCTCTTTTCAGAGCTGCTCGGCTCAGATGTTCTAAACGCGTTAGAAAACAGGTTCAAAAACCTTGGACAGCTTGCAGAGGCGTCAGATGAAGAAATGCTTGCAATTCCGGGCATCACGGAAAAAACGCTCAAAGACATTAAGGAGGAGTTGTATAACTACTTCAAAAACTTGACTAAAAAGGATGAGCTTACAAAAATGCCGGAAGGTATTTCGCCTGTTAGAAGGCTGGCATATGCGAATCTGATCGAAGAGGCGGAATTATTCTCGTGTTCGATTAAGAGGATTGATAAATCCATAGAAAAACTCCCTAAAACGGAGAGGAAGTTTATCAAGATGTCTTTTGGCTTGAACAAAAGCGGCTGCAGGAAAACGCAAAAAGAAATCTCCGAGAAACTGGATATTCCGGTTTGCGAGTTTGATGAGTATAGGGTAAAGGTGTTAAAGCATCTTTGCGATATAGCTCACAAGTAATTTCAAAGAGAGCCTTGCTGAATAGCAGGGCTTTTTCTATTTATATTGAAAAATTAAAAAACATAAACTATAATTAGTATTAGCGGAGTATATTGAAAGATTTTGAAAAAATACTTCAGAATTATATAAGAAGGGAATAATGTAAATGAAAAAAGTTTTAATAAAATATAAATTTGAGATTATAATTTTCATAATAGAGGCAATATGCATGACATTAGAGCTCGTTGCATCGAGGGTGCTATCACCATATTTCGGAAATTCAAATATTGTGTGGACTAGTGTAATTGGAATTATTTTATTAAGTTCAAGCTTAGGAAATTATTTCGGAGGAATTATTGCAGATAAAGAGAATAATGAGAAAAATCTAAAAAGAATTATAAAGCTGTCATCTATTTTTGTTCTTGTAATACCGATATTTCAACAGATTTTCCTACAAGTGGTTAGTACACTAATCACAAATATAAAGATAGGTGCTATAATTTCAACCATAACACTGTTTTTTGCACCATCACTATTATTAGGACTTATAATTCCAATAGTTTTAAAAATAAAGATAAAAGATTTGAAAGATACAGGAAAAACAACAGGTAGAGTATATGCGATTTCAACTATCGGAGGAATTTCTGGAACGTTCTTAAGTGGATTTGTACTAATACCTAATTTTGGAAGCGTAGAAATATTATTTGTTTTATCCATTATTTTATTAATCTTGAGTTTATTTATATATCCCAAATTAGATAAAACAACAATTATTTATTTTGCTACAATATTAGTAATAGATATAGTTTTATTTACAGTTTATTTTTCAAGCAATAAATCCAATGGAGATAAAGTGTTACAAGGCGATATGAACGCAATTGTAAGCTATGATACACAATATGGAAGAGTTTTAATATCTAATAAATTATATAATAATGAAAGAGTTAGAATTTTAAACATAGATAGTGGATTTGAATCAGCTACATATTTAGATGAAGACAAAGTAAATGAGTTAGTTTTTGAATATACAAAATTTTATGATTTAATGTTCAAATCAAAAAATGAAGTAGATGATGTTCTTTTAATAGGAGGAGCAGGATATTCATATCCAAAATATTATATAAGTCATTATCCAGAAAAAAAGATGGATGTTGTAGAGATTGATGGAGAAATTACAAACATTGCAAAAAAATATTTTTATTTAGATAAATTAATTGAGGATTATAATTTAAATGAGAATAAAAGATTAAATTTAATTAATGAAGATGGAAGAACATATTTAAATAGAAATACCAAAAAATATGATGCAATTTTAAATGATGCTTTTTCTGGAGAAAATCCTGCAAAAACATTAACTACTATTGAAACAATCAATTCGATAAAAGCATCTTTAAATCCAGATGGAGTTTATTTAACGAATATTATCTCAGCATTGGAAGGGGATAAATCTAAGTTTATAAGAGCAGAAGTAAATACCTTAAAAAAAGTTTTTAAGAATGTTTATATTGTCAGATGTCAGAAGGATTTAAAACATGACGAAAAGCAAAATTTGATGGTTATTGCAACAGATGCAGATTTAGAAATGGATGAAAATTATGATTTAAAATTAGATTTTGACGAAATAGTACTTACGGATAACTACTGTCCGGTCGAAGCATTAACAGAATATGTCAATAATTTAGGAAAATTTCACTAAAAAGCATAGCTTATTTTAGTTGCAAAAATTTCACCTATGTACAATCTTGAGTTAATCCGCTCGCCGCGGAG
>CACYOO010000034.1 GCA_902776035.1 uncultured bacterium | reverse complement strand
ATCAATATGCCAAAATCCGGCATTATTCTTTTTATGTATTAAAATTGATATTAATAAAAATATAATATTAAAGATTAAAAACGGTATGGGTTTTAATGCCGAAAATAACGATAATATTTCAGAAGTTAAAATTATTTGTGAAAATATTATTAAAAACAAATATATAAAACCATTAGCACAATTTTTTTTATCCAATACGGACGATAAAAGGTAGCTTGATAAAAAAATCATAAATAATGATATAAAAAATAAAATCATAATATTCATATACTATCATAAAATATAAAATTTAATTTTTATATTTTACAAAGTTGTACAATATGAGAAATATATGTTACAATAAACAAATCATGACAAATATAGATATTCCTTATTACTGTACAGATGATTTATATGCCGTTATTATAATGTCTATTTGCATATTTTGCATAATGGGCATTAAAATGTACAAAATAAAGCAAGAAAATAAAAAACTACAGGAACTTTGTACAAACATGAAAAAATATAGTATTTTAAATTCTTCTGATGAAAAATTTAATTATTTTGGTGTAGATGTTATAAAAATAAGTTTATCCGATAAATTAACAAAATTTTATGGTCAATTATCAGATGCAATCTTTGAATTGAAATTAAAATCTTCGGAAAATCTCGGCTATGTTTTACCATATATTAGGATTACGGAAAATCGTTACCTAGATAATAAAGAATATGAAATTTTTATTAGAGATAAACTATGCGGTAAATATGTTGTTAAAGATAAAAAAAATGCAGTAGAAGAAATCATAAACAATATTGAAAGTATAAGCATAGATAAAGTTGAAAAAATATTTTTGGATAAACATGTTGAAAAATTGTTAGAAAATATAGCCAACAAAAGAGTCAGCAGCAGATTAAAAAATGTGTTGGGTTTAGATACATTAAGAGAAATATTTATAGGTTTGCTTAAATCTTCAATATCGATAAAGGATATTGACCACATAGCAGAATGTTTAGATTTATATTCAAGACAAACTACGTCAGTTGACCAAATTTTAATTTTATTAAAGCCGGATTTGAAATAATATTAAATTTTTTCATGCCGGCTTGAGAACGGTTATAGAATATGTTATAATGATATATTATATATTAATATAGGGAGTTGCTTATGAGTGAAATTAATGACATTTCAAATATGGATTATCTTTATTTGCTTAAAAGTGTTAGTGATGATGCAAATATCATAAGAGATACAATAAAACTTGCAACAGATTACCAAGTAATGGCAAATACTATTGAAGCAGCTTCAAATGTTACATCAAATACAGTAACACCAGATTTATCAAATGCTTTTTCATACTCTGTTGAGGATGTTTCAAATATTGAAAATACAACAGAATCTTATATAGTTTAAAGGTTTTAGAATTTTATATTCTCATTTGTTATTAAATTCATTTTTTCTAATAATTTACATAAAAGTTTAACATGTGTCTTTTTTGACACTTTAATAATTTTTCCATACTTAAAATTTTCATATCCGTCTTTACCACTTGCAACATAACTGTTTGTTACAACTTTATAACACTTATTATCATCAATAGTACAACCGTCTTTCACATGATATTGCAAGTATCTTCTATTTGTTTGTTGTCCATGTTTTAATATATTCTTCAAATATTTACCTTGAATTTCAACTTCTACAACACTGTTTTCAAACGGTAAAAGTTCAAGAACATCCGCAAAAGTTACTTTATCTTTAATATTTCTATTTATTCTGATTGAGCCGGAATTTGTCATTACAACATCATATTCAGGAAAATCTTGAATCATAGACATTAAAACAAGTCTACCTAAATTTGTTTGACAATGTTCTATTGTATTTTGCTCTCCGATAAGTGTAATTTTTGTTTTTGCAAGTACCTTATTTCTTTTAGTATCGAGTTTTTTATCAATCCTATGTATAACTTTATCTATTTTTTCCGAGCTTTTCATATCAGGTGTAATATACTGATATGTATAGTGTTTTAATTTTTTGTCAAATTCGATTTTACCAACTCTGATACCAAATTCTCCATCTTGTATAATTGGAGTTTTCCCTATATATTTAGGTGTCGGAAAGAAATAATGATTATGTCCTCCCAAAATTAAATCAATTTGAGGTATATTTTTTGCAATATCCTTATCCACATCCAATCCACAGTGAGATACCAATATAACTTTATCGTGAGGCACAGTTTTTATAATATATTTTATTTCATCAACAGGATTTGTTATCTTTACTTCATTTGTTGATGATAAATTTTTCAAATCAGGAGTTGTTGCACCAATTATCAAATATTTTTCTCCGTCAAACTCTTTCAAGATATATGGCTTAACAGCTTTATTTAAATATCTGTCTTGAAAATGCACATTACAGGATATAAATTGAGTTTTAGATTTTCTAATATTTCTTTTTAAAACTTTTAACCCATCATCAAATTCATGATTTCCAAGAGCTATTGCATCATATTTTATATAAGGTAAAAGCTTTGCACTTATCTTGCCTTTATAAATACGATAATATAATGAACCCTGAAAATAATCTCCGCTATCAAGCAATAAAACATTTTTGTTTGTATTTCTTAAACTATTAACAAATTCCACTCTTTTTGAAAAACCACCGGAATTTTTAATATTATTATATTCAATAGGAGAAATTCTACCGTGTACATCACTAGTATGTAGAATTACCAGCTCGCCAGCTAAAACGCAATTACTAACAAACAATAGAACTAAAATTAAAAGTAATTTTTTCATATTTTAACCTTTTTTTCCATACTTCTTTTTATAAAAAACTGTATAATCGCTAAAACAAAAATTATTGCAAACAATATATATGCTAAAGCACTCGCTTTACCAATATTAAAGTACATAAATGCATTTTTGTAAACAGCATAAACCAAAACATTTGTACTATCTAAAGGCCCGCCCTCTGTCATAACATATATCAAATCAAAAACTTGAAATGAACTTATTGCCGTAACAATAGTTACAAAAAAAATTGTTGGTTTTATCATAGGTATTGTTACTTTAGTAAATATTTGTACAGCATTTGCACCATCTGTTTTTGCTGCATCTAACACATCATTGTTTATGGTTGCAAATCCTGTTAAAAATAAAATCATATTGTATCCTATTAATTTCCAAACAGAAACAATAATAAGAGCAGGCATTGCAAAGTGAGTATCGTAAAGCCAATTTATATGAAGATGTAATAAATGATTTAAAATACCAATGTTAGGATCAAATATCCATTCCCAAATTATACCAATTACAATCATCGGCGTTATAAAAGGTAAGAAAAAAGCCGTTTTAAAAAATTCACTTCCTTTAATTTTTGAATTAATTACAGAAGCAAGAATAAGAGGTATTAAAACTCCAAAGACAGTTGTAGAAACAGCATAAACAAATGTATTAATTAATATTTTTATAAATACAGGTTCTGTTAAAACCGCTTTATAATTTGATAAACCGACATATTCAATTGGATTAAGCAAATCCCACCTTGTAAAACTTAGAGTAAATGAACAAAATATCGGGATAACAATAAATAGTAATGTTCCAGCAATAGCCGGTAAAATAAAAACATATCCTGCAAATATTTCGTTATCCTTTAATATTCTGAAAATATTACCCATACAGAAATTATATCATATTACAAATAAAAAAATATTTTTTAATTCAAAATTCTTTCACCAGAAATAAAATTTTTAACATTTACAACAATTTCTTCCGCAGATGTAGGTTTATATAATATTTGTACATTATACAATTCTAAATCCGGCTCAAATATAGGATAAGGATTATTAAAAATATCAAGAGTGCTTATTATTGCAAAACATTTAAAACGTGAATTTGTAAAAATTATACACCCTAACGCTGTCATCACAATAAAATCCGATAATATAACCGTTGCACCTGAAATTGTTTCTCAAATTATTAGTTTCGCAATATTTTATACATTGATATTTTTCATAAATGCAATACTTGTTACAATTATCGAAAATAATGCTGTAATAGGGTTTGCCGGCTCTTTATCAACAATT
>CACYOO010000033.1 GCA_902776035.1 uncultured bacterium | reverse complement strand
TAGGTGCAGAACTTGAAATTCCTATGGTTAATGGTACTAAAGAGAAGTTTAGAATTCCTGAAGGAACTCAAACTGGTACTACATTTACTATTAAAGGAAGAGGATTTAAGAATATTAATACTAATAGCAATGGTGATTTTGTATTTACTGTTAATGTTCAAGTTCCTAAGAAGTTGTCAAAAGAGCAAAGAGAGTTGTTAACTCAACTTGCTAGAACGATGAATGAACAACCTCCAATTAAGAAGAGAGGGATTTTCGGGTAAATAAAATAGAGACAAATCTACATATTGAAAAATTTTTTAATATGATGATTTGTCTTTTTTGTTTGATGAAAAAAATAAATTACTCTTCTTGACTTTGATTGATTATAATGAGAAAATATAAAGTATAAGGAAACGAAAGATAAGGGGGATAAAAATGAAAAAAATAGTGAAAATTATTAGTATAATTGCATTAATTATAGTGTTATTACGGCGTTTATGTACCAACTACATCATTTGCTGAAGAAGAGACAGTAGATATTACATTTAATGATAGAAATTTGTTTGAAACAGTAGATGCACATTTTGAGGATATAATACAAGAAAGGAATTATGGTACCTTGACTCTAACATTTAACAAAGCTGATTTAGAAAACATAAAAACTTTTTACGATTTTAGTAGCAATCCAATAGTTGATATAACAGGGTTAGACAAGTTTACAGGTTTAGAAAGTTTAAAATTAAACAATAGTGATATTACTGATATAAGCGCATTGGAAAATCTTACTAATTTAAAAATTTTGGATTTATCTAATAATAAAGTTAGCGATATAAGTGCATTAGAAAATCTTACTAATTTACAAGAGTTGAATTTATCAAATAAATATGGCTTTAGTGATATGAATCAAATAAGTGACATAAGTCCATTAAAAAATTTAACTAATTTAAGAATTTTGGATATAAGTTATAATGAAAATTTATCCGATATTAGCAGCTTAGCAAATTTAATTAATCTAGAAGAACTATCTTTAAGCAAAAAAGAGCTAAGTTCACTCGATAACAATATAAGGGATATTAGTGCTTTAAAAAATTTAACTAATTTAAAAGTATTGAAATTAGATCATAACCTTATTAATAATGTAGAAAGTTTAGAAAATTTAACAAGTTTGACGTACTTAAATTTAAAAGGTAATTGGATAACAGATATTAGCAGTTTGAAAAATTTGACTGATTTAACATACTTAAATTTAGACGGAGGCGGAAATTATGTAAAAGATTTTGGACCTTTAAGAAATTTGACAAATTTAACATATTTGAATTTGAATAATAGCAATACAGGAGACATAAGTCCATTAGAAAACTTAACCAACCTAACAGAGCTGTATTTACAGAATAGTTCAAGCCTTAACAGAATAAGCGACATAAGTGCATTGGAAAAATTAGTTAACTTAAAAACGCTGGACTTAGCTTTTAATTACATAAGCGATATAAGTCCATTGGAAAATAAGACAAATTTAACAAAGCTAAATTTGTCTTACAATGAAATAAGCGATGTAAGTCCATTGAAAAATCTAACAAATCTAACAGATTTAAATTTAGAATATAATCAGTTAACAGATATTAGCAGTTTGAAAAATTTGACCAATTTAAAATATTTAAATATAGCTATTAATAAAATAAGTGATATTAGTGTATTGACAAATTTAACAAATTTGAAAGATTTAATATTGTTTTATAATAAAATAAGAGATTTAAGCCAATTAGATAATATGCAATTAGAAAGGCTAGAGTCAGAAAAGGCTTATTATGAATTTTGGGATTGTCCTTCAAACATAACATATACAACAAATCCAGATGGATCTGTTACGGTTAAGATTACATCAAGTGAACAACTTCAATATAAAGATGGATGGGATATGGGTAGTGATGAAAAAAGTCTTACAAAAACATACAATTCAAATGCTAAAGAAATTGTAAGGGTGTTAAATACAGAAGGAATTGCAGTTGAAGTTGAAATAAATGTTGATAGTATTCGTACAGTTGATGATACTACAGACGAACAAAAAGAGGAAAATAAAGGTAATACAGATGATACTCAAAGCGATAGTCCAATTCCAAATGCGGGAAGTTTTATAATTCCATTTGCGATTCTTGCAGGAGTTATATTTGTGGTTAATAGAAGAAAGTTGAAAAGTATGAGATATATTAAATAAAATAAAAGAAAAAAGGAAAATAGCTTTTTACAGCTATTTTCCTTTTTCAATTTAATAACCTGGTTAATAAATGAAATTTCTGAAAAAAATTTAAAAAATGTTAGCTCAAAATTCGAAAAATTTTCTTGACTATTATTTAAGGCAATGAGATAATTAAAGTATGATAGAACCAAAGATAAGGGGGATAAAAATGAAAAAAATTGTAGGGATAATTAGTGCAATTGTTGTAGTTATAATGCTATTGCGGTTTCGTTGTACCAACGATTTCATTGGCGGCAGAGGAGACTGTGACAATTACTTTTAAGGACGAAAACTTGTATAAAATAATCTTGACAGAAGTGGGAGAAAAAATACAAAGTAAAAATGATGATACTCGTTCTATTGTTATTACAAAAGAGAATTTGTATTCTATAAAGAGATTGGATATGTCTAATAAATCTATAGTTGATATTAGCGAACTGGGAAAATTTAAAGAATTGACTATTTTATATTTAGATAAAAATCAAATAAGTGATATAAAGGAATTAGGAAATCTAACCAAATTAGAAATATTGAATTTATCTGATAATAAAATAAGTGATATAAATGCATTAAAAGATATAACAAGTTTAAAAACTTTATGGTTGAATAGAAATCAAATAAGCAATATAAACGCTTTAAAAGATATGAAAAATATAGAGTCTCTAGAACTGGATGAAAATCAAATAGGCAATGTAAATGCTTTAAAAGATATGACAAATATAAAGTATCTAAGACTGAGTAAAAATCAAATAAGCAATATAAATGCTTTAAAAGATATGACAAATATAGAGTATCTAATTCTGAGTAAAAATCAAATAAGCGATATAAGCGCGTTGAAAGATATGACAAATTTATGGTATCTAGTTTTAAAAGAAAATCAAGTAAGTGATATAAGTGTTTTGAAAGATTTGATAAATTTAAAGTCGTTATGTTTAGAAAAGAATAAAATAAGTGATATAAGTGTGTTGAAAGATTTGACAGGATTATATGATTTGGATTTATCCGGCAATAAAATAAGTGATATAAGTGCGTTGAAAGATTTGACAGGGTTAAAGTGGTTGGATTTATATGATAATCAAATAAGTGATATAAGTCCTTTAAAAGATTTGGTAAATTTAGAAAAAGTAGATTTAAGTTGGAATGAAATTAGCGATATAAGTGTTTTAAAAGATAAAACCGGGATATTTTGGTTGAGTCTGTCAAGAAATGAAATAAGTGATATAAGTGATTTAAAAGATTTGACAAAATTAACAACTTTGTATATATATAGTAATCATATAAGTGATATAAACGTACTAAGCAATTTTGAAAAATTAGATGGGATAAGTACACGTTCACAGAAGATATATGGAATAGCATTATTACCATCTGGTTACAACAAACCACTGGAAGTAAGTCTTCCAAACATTTTTAAAGAAACACGTAATCAAAATAGTTTTGTATATACAAATAAAACACTTAAATGCGAGAATTGTTCTATTAATGGAGATAATGTTAGTATTGATGCAAATGTAAAAAATGCAAAAGTTACTATAAATGGGGGAGTAGCCGAGGAATCTACATTTGAAATCAAAGTTAAACCAGCTGAAACGATAAGATTTAATGATGCAAATTTATATAACTCAATAAAAGAACAATTAAAATATAGACTAAGTGAATATAATTATGCATTTGACGATGCAAACAAACAAGTATTTATAGCAGAGGATAAAATTGATAGTATAATAGCATTAACACTAAATGGCAAAAATATAGAAGACATAACAGGTTTAGAACAGTTCACAGGATTACAAATTTTAAACTTAAATGATAACAATATAAAAAATATTGAAAAATTGAATTCGCTTAGCAGTTTAAATACTTTACATGTAAACAACAATAATCTTAATGATTTTACAAAAAT
>CACYOO010000032.1 GCA_902776035.1 uncultured bacterium | reverse complement strand
GTTAAGGCGAATAATCCTTGCCTCAACAAATAAAGGCGATTTGATTCTTGATCCGTTTACAGGCAGTTCAACAACTGGTATAATGGCATTAAAGTTAGGGCGAAAATTCATCGGTATAGACTTGGAGAAAGAATATTTAGACCTTTCTATTAAAAGGTTTGAGCAGGAATTTGTAGATAAGGAACTTGAATGGCAGTAGTTTTAGAAAAATTACAACAAGAAACATATCCAATAGTGAAATGGGTTGGCGGAAAACGTCAGCTTATGTTTGAGTTGCTAAAAAACATGCCGGAAAACTACAATAGATATTTTGAACCTTTTATCGGTGGTGGGGCATTATTCTTTGAACTACAGCCGGATAATGCCTATATTTCCGATATGAATGAGGAATTAATTAATCTTTATCAAGTTGTTCGAGATAACGTTGATGAGCTAATTACAGACCTGCAAAAACACGATATTTCAAAAGAATATTTTATGGAAATTCGTAATATTGACCGTACAGAAGAATATAAAAACTGGTCTAATGTCAAAAAGGCAAGCCGTTTTATTTATTTGAACAGAACTTGTTTTAACGGAATGTACCGAGTAAACTCTAAAGGGGAATTTAATGTTCCTTTTGGTCACTATAAGAATCCAAAAATTTTAGATGAAAACAATTTAATCAATTGTTCAAATCTGTTACAAAGAACAGAAATTAAACATGCAGATTTTTCAGAGATATTGAAAAAAGTTAAAAAAGGTGACTTTGTATATTTTGATCCGCCGTATGTACCTTTGAGTGAAACATCAAGTTTTACCTCATATACAAAAGACGGATTTGATATTGATATGCAATTTAAACTCAGAGACGTTTGTGATGAATTGGATTCTATGGGTGTAAAATTCTTGCTTTCAAATTCTGATACAAAATTAGTCAACGAATTATACGAAAATTATAATATTAAAAAAGTTTTTGCCTCTCGTCAGATAAATGCAAATGCAGACGGCAGAGGTAAAATTACAGAAGTTTTGGTGAGGAACTATTAATGAAAAGAAATTTTAAGGAATGGCTATCAACTTTTAGACCTTGTATTTCAGACTATTGCTACTATGTAGATTTTGACAAAGTAAACAGTAATGTTGACAGTATCAAAGTTGAATTAAATATTTTGAACACCTTAGTTGGCTCTAAAAATATTGAAAAAGATTTTGAAAATGTTATTACAAAATACCCTGAAACATTAAAATGCATTCCTTTACTATTAGCAGTCAGAGCAAAAGAAATCTCTGTTACAGATGCGGAAGGTGAGTATAATTTTTCTTTCAGCAAATGCAATTACAGTATCGAAGAATACAAAATGTTTATGCGTAAAACAAAGTTGTTTGACCTACTTGAAAACCATATTGTAAGTAATTTGGTAGATTACGCAACAGGTGTTGAAACCGGTCTTGATTCTAATGGCAGAAAAAATCGTGGCGGACATTTGATGGAAAATCTTGTTGAAAGTTACATTCAAAAAGCAGGCTTTGTTAAGAATAAAAACTATTTCAAAGAAATGTATATCCATGAAATTGAACAAAAATGGGGCGTAAACCTTTCTGCAATTTCTAATCAAGGCAAAATGGAGAAACGCTTTGATTTTGTTATAAAAACTGATAAGCAAATTTATGTAATTGAAACGAACTTTTATTCAAGCGGTGGTTCTAAACTCAATGAAACCGCAAGAAGCTATAAAACTCTTGCACAGGAAGTAGCAACAATAGATGGTGTAACATTTATTTGGTTTACAGACGGTTGTGGTTGGAATAGTGCAAGACACAATCTTGAAGAAACATTTGATGTTTTGGATACAGTACATAATATTCAAGATTTGGAGAATGACATACTGAAAGGAATGCAATAAATAAGAATGAAGACATTACAACTAAATCAATTAAAAAGATATTTAGAAAATAACTTTACATCAATAATAGATATTAGCGATGTAGCAGAAGAGCAAAACAAAACAATTTTTTTCTCGAGAGCATTGGCATTTTATGCTTTAAAAACATTAGCTAATGTTGATTCTGATATTATTAATGATTGTATTACAGATGGTTATAATGATAATGGCATAGATGCTATTTTTTATCAAAGAGATGAGCATATACTATGGTTAGTGCAATCTAAATTTAAAGAAAGTGCAAGTGGGGCAATAGAGGATGGAGATGTTTTAAAATTCACAAAGGGCATAAGAGATATAATTGAATTTAATGCTAAACAAGAACGTTTTAATGATAAAATAATTGCAAAATCAAGTGAAATAAATGATGCATTAGAGGATTATAATATTAAATTTAAATGTGTTTTAGCGTATTCCTCAAATGATACTTCTGCACATATGAAAAACACAATGAATGACTTATTAAATGAAATAAATACGGATGGAGAATATTTAAGCGTAGAATACTTTGGACTAAAAGAACAGCACGATGCCTTAAAAGCAGAAGGAAATCCGATAAACTTAGATATTGATCTGAATAATTGGGGGAAAATCAATGAGCCGTATTGTGCATATTATGGGCAAGTATATGCTGTAGATATTGCAAATTGGTATCAAAATTATAAAGAAAAACTCTCAAGTAAAAATATTAGGGGTTTTAAAGGCGAAACAATTATCAATGAAAAAATTATTGAAACCTTATTACAGACACCGGAAAGGTTTTTCTATTTCAACAATGGGATTACTATTATATGTAAAGATATTACTTATAAAAGAAATCCACCCAATCATGAACATAATGGCTTTTGTTGTTTTGATGTAAGTGTTGTTAACGGAGCTCAAACTGTTGGTTGTATAGCGGAAGCCTACAATAGAGATTCGGAAAAAATAAAAGATGTAAAAGTATTAGTGAGACTTATTTCACTTAAAGACACACCTAACGATTTTGGAGATTTAATTACTAATGCTACAAATACCCAAAATAAGGTTAGTAATAAAGATTTCGCTTCAAAAGATAAAATTCAGATTAAGTTGATGAAAGATTTATATTTAGATGGTATCAATTACTATATTAAGAACTATGAAGGAATACAAAAAAATGCAAAATCTTTCGATCTTGAAGATGTTGCAATAGCTCTTGCCTGTTCTTCTGATGATATATCTCTTGTAAATGTAGCAAAAGGGCAGGTCGGTAAATTATATGAAGATATAAACAAGAGACCATACACAACCCTTTTTAACGAACAGACAAAATATTATCAAATAAAACATATTATAAAAGTTTTGTTTGCGGTAGATGAATATATTGAACAATTTAGAAATAGAAAAAATATACATTCATTAAATTCTCGTGAACGAGGTTTTTATATACATGGTAATAGGTTTTTGCTACATTTATTATATTCTATTATTCCAAAAGAGTTTTTGTTTGGGTATAATGATGACAAGATAGATAATTATATAAATTCGAAAGAACTTGAACGAAATTGCAAGAAGCTTGCTGATATTGCAATACAATGTCAAGAAAATTTATATCCCAATGCAGCTTTGCATCAACTGTATAAAAACAAAGATAAATGTACTATTATAAAAAATGAAGTTATTATGCAATATTCTAACTCTAACAATTAATATATAAAACTATCGAACATCTACTTCCTAATTAGATTATACATTGTGTTGTTATGTAAAATCTTTTCTGCGTTTTCGCTTTTTTGACTTCTTTCAAGTATTGTGTTTCCTGATGTTAGGAGGAGATTATGAAAGAAGCAGAATACAATATTTCAAACAAAAAATTTAAGCAGATTAGCAAATGGGCAGAAAATGTTTATAATATAGCTGTTATAGTTGATTATTTTGTTAGCAATCAACCTGAAATAGAGGAATGTTATAACCTCGCACCTGTTATTAAAAATTTAAGAGATAACGCAGATTTATTAAATGCATTTTTTATTGATAATGAAAAATGATTTTTTTATCATCACATCGCCGTAAAATATCAAACTAACCGTAAACTATCAAACTGCCGAAAAGTATTGAAAATAAAGTGAAGGTACTAGCAGTTAAATGCAAGAAAAGTCACTTTTGGAGTAGTTTGGAATTTACATCATCAATCATATTCCGACCGCTACAATTTAGTGGTGTTGGGCAAGAATGCCCAACCTACTTTGTCGGTTAGTGAAAACCAAGACGAACGTTAGCAATAGCGTAGTGGGTGACAGGTTTGAGCAAAAAGAATTTCAAGAAGCATAGGAATTGGCTCGACACCATTCCTACGAGTTTGAATATTTTGTTTAATTATTCTATTATAAAACTGTGAAAGCTGAAATATTAAAAAGAATAAGAATAGAAAGATATTTGTTTGGAATAATAATGGCATTTGTTATGGTTTTTGTTGCAGAAACCGCGCATGAAGCAGAAATTATTTTTCCGGAGATTTGCGCTCTAACGATAGGAGCTTGGGTAAGTGAACAACAGCCTTGGATGACAAATAAGAGACGCATTTTTATACTAATGTCTACAGCTGCTTTATTTGGAGTTATAGTTGTTAAATTTTTTACAACGGCATTGATATTTCAAGTATGTTTGTGCTTTGCGTTTACCGGTTTTATTTTGACATTATTCAAAACAAACTTTGTACCAATAATTTCTGCTTGCATATTACCGGTTTATCTTCAAACAAAAAGTTGGATATACCCTATTTCTGTTTCATTGATGTCTTTTATAATTATTTTAACACAGTGGCTTATGGAAAAATATCATTTTCGCCCTGTTAACAATTTTGTTCCTTGTGAATTTAATATCAAAACGCAAGTTATAAAATGGTCAAAATTGCTAATGGTTTTTGGAATTATTGCGTTAATACCATTTAAAACTCATCAGATATACTTTCTTGCCCCTCCATTAATTGTAATGTTTACAGAACTAGCAAATCCTAAAAGTCCGGCTAGAAAAAAAACTCACTATATTGTCGGATTAATGACCTTTGCTTCTGCAGTAGGTTGTATTTTAAGATTATTATTAAATGAGTTATGTGGCTTACCGCTCTATTTTTGCACAGCACTTGCTTGTATAATTTTATTTTATGCTATTGATAAATTAAAAATATATTTTCCGCCTGCGGGTGCAATTTTGCTAATTCCAATGATATTAGATAAATCTCTGCTTATAAAATTCCCTTTAGAAGTTTTTATAGGAGCAGTTATTTTAAGTTTTTGTGCAATAACGCTGTTTAAACAAGTATACAAGTAAATTAAAATCACTTAATCATTTCTATTTTGCATACACATAATCCGAATGTGCTTTATTTGGATAATTTTGTAGTCTATGAACCTCTAAAAGAAAAACCGCAATACGAAAAAAGCAGGTAGGGTAGACTTCAGTCTACCAATACATTTTGGTTGACTAAAGTCAACCCTACTGCAAGAAAAGTCACTTTTGGAGTAGTTTGGAATTTACATCATCAATCATATTCCGACCGCTACAATTTAGTGGTGTTGGGCAAGAATGCCCAACCTACAGTTGTTTGCTTCCGAGTGTAAATAGACAGATAGTATGGTTTCGTTAGACAGATAGTTTGCACTTTTTGGTAAAGTTAATTTTTAATTTTAGCGTTTAATTCAAATTATTTTTTATTAATAAATCATAGTTGGGGAGGTCATAAATCCCTGTTTATTTGGAACTTCTTTATTAGTAAATCCAACCTTTATTTTATTACGACCAAACCTCTCTTCAATTCTATCGATAGCCTTACCAAGCCGTTCGCTTTTTTCTTTTTTAACCTGATCCTCGAACATATTTAATTGCTCGTTTGAACACAATTTGAACTGCAAAAACACGATTTAAAGCAAATCCGAGTAATTATTTTACTTTGTATTTTGAGAAAATATAAAATTACAAGCCGAGAGTTTTTAAATTCAAACTTTCGGCTTGTTGTTTTATATAAAATTATTTACCTATTTTCTGATCACCTGTTGACCAAGATTTTGTTTCTTTTGCATTTTCGGGTTTGTTCATTGCCATAACCCCTGCAAGAGGATGCGGAATATAAAGTTCTTCAAGATAATTTATTTCATCTGTTGTTAATTCTAAATCAACAGCCTTAACAGCACCTTCTATATGATGTAATTTTGTTGCTCCGCAAACAGGTGAAGTAACTTTTGTAAGAAGCCAAGCAAGTGAAACCTCTGTCATTGTAACATTCCTTTTATCAGCAATTTCTATTACTCTTTCAATAATTTTATTATCTTGTTCAGCCGTATTATCATACTTTAATTTTGCAACTTTATCTTCTTCAAGTCTTTTACTTGTTTCATCAGGCTTTTTGGATAATCTTCCGGCTGCTAAAGCACTATAAGGAGTAAGAGCAATATTTTCTTCTTTGCAATAAGTAACCATTTCTCTTTCTTCTTCTCTGAAAATCAAGTTATAATGCCCTTGAACAGAAACAAATTTTGCCCAATTTTCTCTTTCTGCTATCATATTTGCTTTTACTAACTGCCAAGCAAAACAATTTGAAATCCCGATATATCTTACTTTACCTTTTTGCACTTGTTTATTTAACCCCTCTAAAACATCTTCAATAGGGGTTAGCCAATCCCACATATGATAAATATATAAATCAATATAATCCATTCCTAAATGCTCATGTACGGTAAGGAAGCAAGCAACCGAAAACAAGAGATAGACCGCCAGCACTACACTATTCCGAACCAAAGACCAAAAGATAAGCATTGTG
>CACYOO010000031.1 GCA_902776035.1 uncultured bacterium | reverse complement strand
ACACAGATAAGAGTTTTAACTTATTCAGTTAATAAATAAATTTTCCTTATTTCCTTACTACACACAAATTTTAATCCGGTTATAAACCGGATTTTTTTTATTCTTCTTTTTTAATTTCTTCAGAATTATTTTTTTGTTTTCTGGTAATACTTATAAGAACTAATCCAAACATAATTGCTAACAATACAAACATATATGCAAGATAATGCATAATTGAACCAACTAATGCTGTTGCAATCGCACCACCGACAATAGCAACTAAAGTTAAAATAGCAACCGTTGAATTTTGAGAAAAGCCGGCTTTTAACAATTTATGATGAATATGTTCTGCATCAGCAACAAAAGGAGAATGTCCCTTTAAAATTCTTCTTAAAGAAGAAAAAGTAATATCTGTTATCGGAACAGCCAAAACAATAAACGGTAATAATATTGCAAGTGTTGCTGTTTTCATAACTCCGGTAATTGAAAGTGCTGCAAGTAAAAAACCGGAAAATAACGCTCCTGAATCACCCATAAATATCTTTGCAGGATTAAAATTATAAGCCAAAAATGCAAGCATAGAACCGGCTAAAATAAATGCAATTAATGCACTTATAGAATTTGCAGGTGTCATAGCAACAGCAAGAATTGCTAAAGTAATAGAATTTACTGTTATAACAGAACCTGCAAGTCCGTCAACTCCATCAATAAAGTTAACCGCATTACAAATACCAACTATCCAAACAAGAGTAATAGGATATGACCACAATCCAAGATGGATAACCCCGCCAAAAGGGTTATAAATCGTATCTATTTTTACACCAAGTAAATATACAATTGTTACAATTGCAATTTGTATAAACAACTTAAATTTAGCATTCAAATTATAAACATCATCAACTAAACCAAGTAAAAACATCAAAGAACCACCTAATAAAATTCCTGAAAGCAAACTTCCATAAGGATAGTAACTTAAAAATACTAAAAGTAAGAATGTAAGCATTGTACTTGACCAGATTGCAATACCGCCAAGTCGAGATATAGGCACTTTATGTATTTTTCTTGCATTTGGAACATCTACTAAGCCCTCTTTTTTAGAAAATGCAATAACCAGAGGCACAATAAATACCCCTAAAATTAGTGATATTAATGCGCCAATAATATGAACTTGTGCTTGTCCTAATGTTAAAATATTTTTATCTCCTATTCATATAAAGGGTGTTTTTGACAGAGTTTCATAGCTCTTTCTCTTAAATTTTTTAACCCTACTTCATTATCTGAAACTTCTATTGCACCTGAAATAATCTTTGCAACTTCATTCATGTCGCTTTCATCAAAGCCCCTTGTTGTAACAGCAGGAGTACCGAGTCGAATACCGCTTGTTATAAAAGGTGATTGAGGATCATTAGGAACTGTATTTTTATTAGCAGTTATACCAACCTTTTCAAGTACATTTGCAATATCTTTTCCTGTTTTATTTTGACGACGTAAATCAAGAGTCATAAGATGATTTTCTGTCATACCGCCAACAATATCCAAACCTTCATCCATTAAGCCCTGAGCCAAAGCTTTTGCATTTTTAACTACATTTTGAGCATAAGTTTTAAATTCGGGTTTTGATGCTTCTAACAAAGCAACCGCCTTACCTGCAATAATATGCTCTAAAGGACCGCCTTGTATTCCCGGAAATACTGCCTTATCTATTCCTTTTGCATGCTCTTCTTTACACATAATAATACCGCCTCTAGGACCTCTTAATGTCTTATGCGTAGTTGTTGTAACAAAATCAGCATAAGGTGCAGGTGATGGATGAACTCCGCCTGCGATTAAACCGGCTATATGTGCTATATCTACCATTAAATATGCACCAATTTCATCTGCAATTTCTTTAAATTTTGCAAAATCAATTATTTTAGAATAATTACTTGCACCTGCAATTATCATTTTCGGTTTATGTTTTAATGCCATTTCTCTAACGTTGTCATAATCTATAATACCGTCATCATTAACTCCGTAACTTACAATATTAAAATATAGACCTGAGAAATTCACAGGTGAACCATGAGAAAGATGACCGCCATTTGACAAATCCATACCCATAACAGTATCACCAGGTTTTACTGCATACAAAAATACTGCCATATTTGCTTGAGCACCACTATGTGGCTGTACATTTGCATGCTCCATTCCAAATAATTCACAAGCACGTTTTTGTGCAAGTTCTTCTATTTTATCAATATTTTCACAACCGTTATAAAATCTTTTATATGGCTTACCTTCTGCATACTTATTGGTTAAAACACTTCCGCAAGCCGCCATAACAGCAGGTGATGTGAAATTTTCACTTGCTATAAGTTCTATGTTATTCTGTTGACGTTCTAATTCTTGTTCTATAAGCTCAGCTATTTCACTATCTGTATTTCGTATAATATTAAGTTCCAAAATTTTTCTCCTTTATTAAGTGTAATTATATTTAAAACAAATATTATTAGCAAATTTAAAATATTAATCAGGTAATTTGTACCTTATTACTGAATTTTGACCTTGAGAAGATATATATAGCATTTTACCCTTTAAATAAAGTCCGTAAGGTTTTTTTACATTAGCAAGTATAACTGAAACAATACCCTCTTTTGATACTTTCAAAATATTATCATTGGCATAATTTGCAATGTATAAATTTCCGTATACATCCAATGCTAAACCTATAGGCCCATTGATTTTTTTATCTTTTACATATAAAACACGTCTGCCATCAGGAAATATCTTTGTAACAGCATTATCTGCATAACATGCAACATACAAATTTCCAAAATCATCCGTTACCATACCTGTAGGCCCTTGAATACCTTCAAATGAATAAGTATTTTCAGGTAATACTGTAGGATTTACATTAACAAAATAATCTCTTAATTGCGGTAAATTATTTTTTTGATTTTTTTTTATTTTATCTCTTAATACTTGTGCCTGTTCATATTCTCTTGCACTTCTTGGTATAATTGACACATATTTACCTGCTTCTTCATATTTTTTTAATTTAAATGCAATTTCTGCTGCTTTGTATGCTGATTCATAATCGTCAGGATTTCTTATAATTATCTGTTTAAAAACAATAAGTGCTGAATCATACTGCTTTAAATAATCAAGTAAAGTTCCTAAATTATAATATGCATCAATAAAATCCGGACTTACATTGATTGCACTTCTAAAACACTCTGCGGCTTTTTCATATTGTCCGATTTTATAATAATCAACACCTTTGTTATAATCAAGACGTGCTTCATTTGATATTTCCGCATGAACAGAAACAGGCATTAATAATAAACAAAAAATTATAATAATTCTTTTTAACATTTTACAAATTTTTCAGCTTTTCTATTAACTTTTGGTTTTTCTCTGCAAATTCCTTACCTCTTGCATTAATTGCCATTATTAATATTTCCGGCAAATTAATAGTAGTAAGTTCTTTATAATTATCAGGTAATCTTAAAGACCAGTTAACATCACCTGATGTACCCGGAACATTATAAACTTCTTTAACGTTAAAGAAATCCGTAAAAAATATCTGCATATTTTCTGCTTTTGAAGCAAATATCTCAGCCAATTTCACATTTGTCAAAAAGTCAACATCCTGTGTTAATTTTACAATGATGTCATCTTGTTCCTTATCTTTTGCATCAGGAAACATATCTTCTACCAATGCTTTAGCATGTAAATATCCCTCATGGGTATTTACCATACTCTCTGCCCACATTCTAATAGGTTTATTATCGTGAGTTCCTACCATAGCCCAGCATTTTTCGGTAATATTTTTGCATCTGTACGGATGTTCTTCCTTTTCCGGCACCACAAACTGAGTTAAACGCATACCTAATAATCCGTATTCTTTCATAACAGCGGCAACAGGTGTTGTAAGCGTTCCTAAATCTTCACATACAATTGAATTTTTATTTAAACCCTCCTCTTTTGCTGCGGCTATAACTATTTTTTCAATCAATCTTCCATATTGTTTAATTTGCTGCTTTGTTAAATTTTTTACACGAGTTTCTTTATCGGCCGTTACATCAAGGTTTAAATTATCTTTAGTTATAACAGCAAACTTAGATAGAAATTCATGTTCAGGAGATGAATATAATCTTCCTGCACCTTCTTCTATTTTTGGTTTACAGCCGGCTTTATAAACCCAAGGGTCAATTAAGCCGACAATATGGTCAATTCTAACACCACCTTTATTTTCTTTAAACATTTTTTTGAAAAGTTGTTTCATCAACTTTCCACCTTCACCAAGTGAACCATCACTGTTAAACATCATTTCAGGATTCATTACAGGAAAGCCCCATGCCTGACCATCTGCTGAAAAATAATCAGGAGGACAACCTAATTGCCAACCTTCCAAGAAATATTGCTGATATGCCCAAATATCTCTATCTGAAAAGGCAACTTGTCTGTCTGCTATCATTTTTATTTTTTTCTTTGAAGCATAATTCGTTGTTTCTTCTGATTGCTTATTTAATACAAATTGACAGAACTTATAAAAATCAATATCTCTTGCTCTGTTTTTTTCAATTTCTTCTATACGTTTTGCATATTCCATTTTTTGTTCAATAGTCTTTGGATTGCATAAATTTTTATCTGTTTCTGATTTCCACAATGGCCAATAATCATTTCCATGTTCAACAGCTAAAGCTTGATACAAAGCATCCTTGTCAAGCCATTCCGCATTATCATTTTTATAAATTTCAAATTGCTTTTGTAATTTATGTAAGTTTTCTGATTTTTTAAAGTTATCATAAGCTTCATTTAATGCATCATCATGACGTTTGTATGCATAACTGAATGATGTTCTATTTTCATTTTTTTTAGGATTTTCTTCAACTATTGATTTAAATGTATCCTCAGATAAAATATAATCCCACTCTTTTTCTGTAAGTTGTTTTAAATCAATAAATAATGGATTTCCTGAAAAAATTGTACTTGTATAAGGTGAACTATCACAAGATTTTAACTTACCGTTAGGCCCTAATTGTATTGAAGTAAAGTAATTTGATGCATAATCAATTAATTCTTTTGCACCGTTTGAATTATATGTTCCATAAGCAGTATTCTCATCTTGAACATCAGGAAAACTACTTCCATGAATAATTAAAGAAAATTGCTTTTTCCCAAGTACTTTTAAAGCATCTTTTACTAAATTGTCTGTTTTTAATAATCCCATAATATTCTCCTTAATCTCAATTTATTTAATATTAACACGGGTAAAAAAATATCACAATAAATGTAAATAATCATTAATTACATAATTATTTTTACTATTATAAGCTACTTTTAACTATTTATTAAGTTTTGTTAAGTATAATAAAGCAAAAAAAGCAATTTTTTTAGAAAAAAATACTTTATAAAAGTACGAGAGGGGATTTAAAAAAATGACAATGTTATTTTCACAAGTTGCAGCTGACACTT
>CACYOO010000030.1 GCA_902776035.1 uncultured bacterium | reverse complement strand
AGATACATCAGGAGATACTGATTGGGATAATGACTCAATGGCAAGTAACTTGAGAAATGACATCTTCGGAGATACTACAACTGATTATGACGGAGGTAATGAATCATCATCGAGTGCATCAACATCTCAAGGAGATACGACAAATAATAATAACGTAACACCTAAGAATAAAGCACCTGCAAATAATAATGCACAGGCAAATAATAATAATGCACCTAACGATACATCATCAGAAACAACAGCTACAGAGATACCATATACATCTGACAACAAGTTTGCGGCAAACTTTGCAGGCAGATTGGATTTGAAGGGTAATGCAAGTTGTACGGGTAATATTCTCATTTGCAGTAGATGCAAGCGGAAAGATATATGTAGATAATAACGATCCGATAGTAAAACAATATCTTGGCAAACGACACGGTTAATAACTGGTTAACATAAGACAAAAAAGAGATTGTCCACGCATCATGGACAATCTCTTTTTTTTACAATGACAGTTACTTTTTTCTTCTTGTCATACTAAGGACGTGGTCTGAAGTATCTCATTTGTTTGAGATTCTTCACCTCAAAAATTGTTGGTTCAGAATGACTGTGTTCACTTCACACTTGCCAAAATCCGCTGTCTTGGATTTACTCCACGCTCACAGAGTTTCACTTTCGGACTTCGTCCTGTTCGTTCAATCTGTTCGCTATCCGGAATTTCATTCCGTCCGTAAGATTATTGGCGGTTCAAAATAAATGAAAAATCACCCCCTCTGTTTCTCCCCCATCCAGGGGAGAAATTTAAATTTTTATTTAAAAAACTTCCGACGATAACAAGCTTTTCACGTTTATCGTAATTGAACAATTCTATCTTTTAATTTTTCCAGAAATACCTTTGAGGCAGGAGAAAAAATCTGCCCCTTCTTCCATACAATATTCAATGCGGATTCTAATGTCGGATATAATGGTCTAAATGTCAAATTAGAATTATTCATTGTATTTAAAAGATTATCAAGTCCTACAACATAGCCAACTCCTGATTCAGCCATTAATCCGGCATTATAAATAAGATTGTATGTCGCAGCAATATTAAAGTTATCAAAACTACCTTTAAACCATTTCATAAAATCACTGTCTGATGGATTTTGTCTTTTTACTTGCTTTGAAAATATAAGAGGTAAATCCTTTAAGTTATCGTATTTTATATTATCTAATTTGGCAAGAGGAGAATCTTTTTTCATAATAACACCCCATCTGTCTTTTTCAGGGAGAGTCAAATAATAAAACTTTGAAATATTAATAGGTTCAATTAGTACTGCAAAATCTAATAAACCTTTATCCAATTTTTCTATTAAATCCTCTGCGTTCCCGCTTACTAAATCGAATTTGATTTCAGAGTATTGTTTTTGAATATCTTTTATTATATCTGTTATAAACTTTATAGTATGACTTTCACCGCTTCCGATATAGACCGTACCGGCTATAACATCTTTTATAGAGTGAAATTCTTGTTCTGTTTTATCTACCATATCAATAATTTCTTCGGCTCTCTGTCTTAAAATATGACCTTCAGATGTTAAAGATACACTATGTTGACTTCTTAATAAAAGCTTTTGTCCAAGTTTACGCTCAAGGTCTTGTAATTGTCTTGATAATGTGGGCTGCGTTAAATGAAGATAGTTAGCAGCTTTTGTAATACTGCCCTCTCTTGCAACAGCTAAAAAATATCTTAAAACCCTTATTTCCATAGTATTATAATATATTATTGATTAATGCCTGTCAAGCATATCTGATTATACAATATAAGTATTTGCTATTTTAAAAGATATGGTTAATAATGAAAAATAAAAGAGGTACAAGCAATGCAAACTACAAAAAAGGAAATTACAGTAAAAGATTTTAGAGAATTGATGGCAAAAGGAACTTATGTGGAATTAGGTTCAGAGTTATTTAAATCATTTCATAAATTCAGTCAAAATGCTCTTAAAATTACTAATGAATTGAATAACAAATACCATACTCCGGAAGAAATAAGAGAAATTTTTAAAAAACTCACGCAAAGTGAAGTGCCGGAAACATTTGGTATGTTTCCGCCTTTTTATACAGACTGCGGAATAAATATAAAAGTAGGAGAAAATGTATTTATTAATGCTTGCTGCCGATTTCAGGATCAAGGAGGTATTGAAATCGGGGATGGGGCTTTAATCGGTCATAATACAACAATCGCAACTTTAAATCACGATTTTAACCCCGCAAAAAGACAAAATCTGACTCCCAGCCATGTTAAAATCGGTAAAAATGTTTGGATAGGTTCTGATTGCACAATTTTACCGGGAGTTGAAATTGGTGATGGGGTAATTATCGGTGCAGGAAGCGTTGTAACAAAATCAATTCCGGCTAACACAATAGCTGTCGGAAATCCGGTAAAAGTTATTAAAAATATAGAGGTATAAATTATGTTATATGAAACACATTATCAAGAGGGCAAAAAAGTTACATTTAAAAAATTGGGTTTAAATATTGCAGGACTTTTATTTCTGCCAAATAATTTTGATGAAAAAAATCAATATCCTGCAATAGTTGTTACACATCCAGGCGGTGGAGTAAAAGAGCAATGTTCATCTCTTTATGCCTGGAATTTAGCAAAAAACGGTTATATAGCGTTAGCATTTGATGCAAGTCATCAAGGTGAAAGCGAAGGACTACCAAGATATTTAGAAGATCCGACTTCAAGAGTTGAAGATATAAGAAGTGCTGTTGATTTTCTTGTTTCGCTTAATTATGTCGATGAAAATAAAATCGGTGCTATGGGAATTTGTGCAGGAGCCGGTTATACAATGAATGCAATTCAAACAGATTTAAGAATTAAAGCTGCTGCAGGAATAAGTACTTGGAATACGGGACATAGTGCCAGATTTGGCTTTCCTGGTGTCAATATTGAAAATTTTATGCAAAAGTTATTAAAAGAAGTGGCTGAAGCACGTACTAAAGAAGCAAGAGGAGATGAACCATTATATTGGAATTATGTGCCAAAATCAGAAAATGATATAGATGAAAATACTTCTGTTATTCAAAAAGAAGCTTATGAATACTATAGAACAGACCGTTGTTCATATCCTACATCCGTTAACAAATACCTCGTTTCAAGTAATGATAAACTTGCAGCTTGGGATGCTTTTCAATATATAGATACAGTATCTCCAAGACCATTATTGTTTATTGTCGGAAGCAAAGCAGATACATTATATTTTACGGAAGATGCTTATAAAAGAGCCAATGCCCCAAAAGAAATATTTACAATAGAAAATGCAACACATGTTGATTTATATGACAAACCTGAATTTGTTAATCAAGTAGTCTATAAATTGGTAGAATTTTTTGATAAAGGAGTAAAAGATGCTTAAAAAATTTTTATTAGGTTTATTTACAGTTTTGCTAATTGTCGGATGCTCTAATATGGCTAATGCTAAAACTTGGGATAAAACTTTTCCGAAATCAGACAAAGTTAATGTCCAAAAAGTTGAATTTAAAAACAGGTTTGGTATTACTCTTGTTGGAGATTTATATGTACCAAAAACAATGAATAAAAATGATAAACTTCCTGCTATTGCAATTTCAGGGCCATTTGGTGCTGTAAAAGAACAATCATCAGGATTGTACGCTCAAACTTTGGCAGAAAATGGGTTTATAACTTTAGCATTTGATCCGAGTTATACAGGTGAAAGTTCAGGAACTCCAAGACATGTTGCCGGTCCTGATATAAATACGGAAGATTTTTCTGCTGCAGTAGACTACCTCTCTAATAATAAAAATGTTGATGCTGACAAAATCGGGATTTTAGGGATTTGCGGTTTTGGCGGTTTTGCAATAAATGCAGCAGCAATTGATACAAGAATTAAAGCAACTACGGCTGTTACAATGTACGATATGACAAGAGTATCAGCAAAAGGTTATAACGATTCTGTTGACGAAAATGCACGATATGAAATGAAGCAATTATTAAATAATCAAAGAACAGACGATTTTAAAACAGGTAAATACAAAGGAGCTGACGGTTTGCCTGAAAAATTAACAGGAAATGAGCCCCAATTTGTAAAAGATTATTGGGGATATTATAAGACTAAAAGAGGTTTCCACGCTCGTTCTATAAATTCAAACGGTAAATGGAATATGACATCATCTCTGTCTTTAATAAATCAACCGATTTTGCAATACTCAAATGAAATTAGAACTCCTGTATTAGTAGTTCATGGTGAAAATGCACATTCAAGATACTTTGGGGAAGATGCATTTAAAAAATTAAAAGGAAAAAATAAAGAACTGTTTATAGTTAAAGGTGCAAACCATGTAGATTTGTATGACGGCGGAGATAAAAACGCAATTCCTTTTGACAAAATCGAAAGTTTTTACAATAAATACTTAAAATAAGAGGTGAATAAAATGGGTAAAAAAGTATTAATAATATCAACAAGTTTAAGAAATAATGCTAATTCTGAAATTTTAGCACACGAAGCAGAACGTGGTGCTAAAGATGCGGGACATAAAGTTGAATTTGTTACATTAAAAGATAAAGAAATAAAATTTTGTAAGGGATGCCTTGCTTGTCAAAAACTTGGTAAATGTGTAATAAATGATGATGCTAATGAAATTACTGTAAAAATGAAAGAAGCAGATGTTATAGTTTGGGCAACTCCTATTTATTATTATGAAATGTCAGGACAAATGAAAACGCTTATTGATAGAGCAAATTCACTCTTTGCAACAGGAAAGAATTTTACTGAAACTTATGTTATAACAACATCAGCCGATAATTCTAAAGGTGTTGTTCAAACTGTTTTGAATGGGGTAAAAGGTTGGATTGCCTGCTTTTCAGATTTGGAGTTAAAAGGATATTTGGAAGCAGGAGGACTCGATAACTCAAATGATGCTCAAAATCGCAAAGACCTCTTAGAACAGGCATATAATATGGGGAAAAATATATAAACTATGTTAAATAATTAATTGATGTTGTTAAAATATTGCACAAATTCCAAACAGTAATGAAAATCCTATTAACATCATTACAGGTGTATCCATTGAATGCGGTGCAAATGCTTCCGATAGAGTCATAATAGGTGGAAATAATATCATAGATGTCAAAAATTCTAATGGATTTGCAAATTGAGTCCTAAACAGGAATAAAAATACAATTGCCGAGATAAAAACACATGCACTTCCCGCATAAGATCTAACATATCTGTTTTTTAAGTTCCAAGATGGTACTACATATTTTTTCTTACCCAAATATGTACCGACAGGTTCTGCCAGACCATCACCTATTGCAACTGTCAAAACAACAATGGATGCCAAAAGGTTCTGTCGGCTTGCTCAATAATGGTACAAGGTATGCCGCAAAATGCTGGATTTTTCTTGTATAATTAACCTTGAACCATTTATTTTTAGGTGTCGTAATATATCCTTTTTCATCAGTATTACAATAATGACGGCATAACATTCCTCCACCTAATGCTAATAGCATCATAACAATAAGTTTTATGGCTGCCCTTAAAAAGAATGCTTTTGCATCAAACAAATCGGCATCAAAAATCAATGTCCAACTTAATAAAATTACAAACAAAATTAACCATAAAATCAAAAATTTTAAATCAAAAGTCTTAGTCCATTTTTCATCATAATTTCCTGCTGAATCACCAGGCATTAATATATTATTCTGCATAAACATAATACTTTATATTTTTATATAGCTTATTATAAACTAAATATAAAAATTGTGATTTATAGTTAATTTTTTTATAATTAGAATTTGTTTAATTTATTTTGGTAAATACTCAATTACATTTATTTTTGATTATCAATTGTTTTCTTACTCTTTTTTTACATCCATATCGTAATCAACAATACTTATGCGATTTGTTTTTTCTTTCCAAGTAGTTGAAATATCGCAAACTGAAATTCCGTCTTTTTCTACAATATGGGTATATATATTTTCTGTATTGGTTTTGTATGTTGAACAAGTTAATGTATCGCCTAAAAAAGTTTCTTTGTTGAATCTTATATTTAAACTTTTCAAGTTATATTTTTTTCTAAATTCATTGTTCGCAGTCATTTCTGCAAGATTAATATAGCTTTTGTTATTAACGTGTTGGTTAAAATCTAAATCGGATAAGTTATTTGTATGCTTAATTTCGCTTACTTTTTCTTTTATTTCCGGCAGAGTGAATTTTTTGTGTTCACCTAAAGCTAAATTATCAACAACTTCAAACCTTTCAGCAAAAATATCCGTTTTTACAGGTCGTTTTGTTTCTCTATCAATAATAAACCATAGAGAATTACCTCTTGCAAAAGTTTTATCTTTATATCTAATTTCATAATCAGTGTAAATTTTTATTTTACTTATTTCCGAAACCCAAATACTAACTTCAATTTCTTCTGACCAAAAAGGAAGATTATCAATAAACTCTATATTAAATTCTGTAACTATCCAATATTGATTTGGTTCAAATAAATCATAAGCCGCCATTTTCTTTGTAGCACAATATCTCGCAAAAGCATCCTGCAAATACATTATGACAGATATTGGTCTTATTGTGTAGTTACTTATATCCATATTATCTAAAATTACATTATATTTTTTCTTGTATATATTCATGATGTACCTTTTCTTTCTTTAATATGATTTCTATATATTCTTTAATCTATATAATCTTATTTAATCCTTATTAATCAATTTTTCTTGAGATTCATTGTATCTGTTTCCTGTAAGTTTTATCGAATCAAGATGTGAACGTATATCAGATAGTTCATCAGGAGTAAATATAACATTTTCTGAAGATATATTTTCCTGAATTCTTGAAACTTTTTTTGTTCCCGGAATAGGAGCAATGAATGGTTTTTGATGAAGTAACCAAGAAAGAGCAATTTGAGCAGGTGTACAATTTTTCTTATTGGCAAGTTCATTTACATAATCAACTAATTTAACGTTATGTTCCCAATTTTCGGAAGAAAATCTCGGGATAGTACTTCTAAAATCATTGTTTTCAAATTTAGTATCTTTATTAAATCTTCCTGTTAATACAGCTTTACCCAACGGTGAAAACGGTACAAAACCAATACCAAGTTCTTCCAATGTATTGAGAACTCCGTTTGTTTCAACTTCTCTCCACCACATAGAATATTCACTCTGAACAGCCGTAACAGGGCAAATTGAATTAGCACGTCTTATTGTGTTTGCTCCTGCTTCAGATAAGCCCCAAGCTAAAATTTTGCCTTCTTTTATGAGTTCTGCCATAGTTTCTGCAACTTCTTCTATCGGAGTATCAGTATCAACTCTGTGTTGATAATATAAATCAATATGGTCTGTTTGAAGGCGTTTTAATGAACCTTCAACAGCTTTTTTTATATGGTCTTTTTTACTAGAAAGTCCTATTGGTCTAAAGCCGTCTTTATAATCGTCATTACTTCCTATTTCAAATCCGAATTTTGTTGCAATAACAACTTCATTTCTCAATGGTTTTAATGCCTCTCCTACCAATTCTTCGTTTTTAAACGGCCCATATACTTCTGCCGTATCAAAAAACGTTACTCCAAGTTCAACAGCTTTTCTGATAACATCAATAGCTTCTTCTTTAGGAATAAACGGAGGATAACTTTGAGAAAATCCCATACAACCCAAACCTATTGATGATACTTCTAAATTTCTTAATTTTCTTTTTTTCATATTCACCTCATTAACTTAATAATTTTCTTATCGCATTATAAGCAAGTTCATATATAGAATGATAAATAAATCCTGTATCTGCTATTTTCATGGCTTCTTTTTGCTTCTCATCTACCGCAACATAGGGATAAATTCCGTATATGAATGGAAAAAGTGCATAAATAAAATTGTTTATTTCGCTTTCTTTTATATCAGGACAGAATTTTTCAATTAAATTTTTAACGGTTTTAATAGATTTACCATAAGCAACTTTAAATTCCGTTAATATTTTAAGACGGCTATTTGCTTCCATTTCAAAATGGTTCATACTCATCAATTTCAACAACTGTTCTCTTTTTTCTAATGTATTAGCGATGTTTTTTGCAATTTCATCTTTAGTCATTGACTCATTGGAATTAATTATATTTTCTAAATCTTCTATCCAGCGTTCATATTCGATTTTGTGTAAAGTCAAAAATATTTCCTCTTTTGTCTGGAAATAATTGTATATTGATGTTCTTTTGAAAGTCGTCAAATCAGCAATTTCTTTTAAAGTTATATCTTTAAAATTCATTGTCTGATATAGTGTTTCTACGGCTTTTACAATTTCATCTTTTCTTGATGCAACAAGCTCAGCAGAACCTTTTGGCATAATATAAACCTTTCTTAATTAAATTGACATTGTGTCAATATAATGATATGCTTATTTTGACACTATGTCAATATGTAACGGATACAATAGGAGAAAATATGAAAATAACAGTATTAACAGGCAGTTCACGTAAAAACGGAACATCAAATTATATGGCAGATGAATTTATTCGTGGTGCAAAAGAAAGCGGACATGAAATTTATCGTTTTGATTCTGCACATGCTGATATTAAAAATTGTCTTGGTTGTAACGCTTGCGGTATGGGTACAAAACCCTGTATTCATAAAGACGATTTTGTTGAACTAAGAGAACATCTTTTAAATTCGGATGTAATTGTATTTGTTACTCCTATGTATTATTTTGGTATGTCATCAACTCTTAAAAAAGTTATAGACAGATTCTATAGTATAGATTCTCAACTAAAGAATAAACAAAATAAATCTGTTTTGATTTCAGTTCAACATGCACCTGCTTCAGAAGTTAAAGAGCCATTGAATAATCATTATCAGGCAATATTAAGCTGGTTAAATATGGAAAATGCAGGAATTATTAATGCAATAGGCATTGAAAATGTTGAACAACTAAAGACAACATCTTATCCTCAAATGGCTTATGAGTTAGGTAAAAATTTATAAGGTTTTTAATTTTAAATCAGCAGTTTTAGAAAGATAAAAGAAAATAGTAATAAAAGATGTGCCTGTAAAACCTTAATGGTTTATGTATAATAAAATTAAAAAGAAAGAGGTTTTTTTATGAGAGATGATATTAAAGAATACAATGCAGTTGAAAATGTTGCAAGAAAATTTTGTGAAGCTGTAAAAGCAGGTAAAAGCGAAATTGTTAAACCATATTTTTATGAAAAAGCTTGCTTTTTCGGACAGTTGAACGAAGAAACATATCAATCAGGACCAATAGAAGAATTTTATAAAACCATCGATACCTTTGGTGCTTGCGGTGATGATTATATTTCAAGAATTGATGTTTTAATGTTAGAAAAAACAATTGCAGTAATTCAGGTTATTGAAGATAACTGGCATGGATACAAATTCACAGACATCTTGAATCTGAACAAAATCAATGGTGAATGGAAAATCGTTGCTAAGGTTTATGATACATTATCAGGGAAATAATAAAGAATAATATAATAAGCCGAAAGTTAAAAACTTTCGGCTCTTATTTTGGAATTAAGAAAATTTTGCCATATAACTAAATTTTTAAATTTAATTATTCTAATGTAAGCAGCAATGCTATTTTAAATTTGCCGTCTGCTTTAACATAGTGTTTTCCGTTCTTTGCAAACTTAAAGTTTTCGCATGTCTTTTATTTCAGATATTTGCCCCTATATCTCGTTTTGACCTAAAGTATCAGATAGTGTTTTTGCTGATTTTTGAAGTTTAGATATTTCTTCTTCATTTAATTGAATCGGAACTAAACATTCAACTCCGTCTTTACCTACTATTGCAGGCATACTTAATGAAATTCCATTGATACCAAAATCACCTTTCATCATAGATGAAATAGGCAATATTGATTTTTCGTCCCTTACAATGGCTTCACATATCCTTTTTACAGCCATTGCTACACCAAAGTATGTCGCTTTTTTCTTTTCTATAATTTCATAAGCACTATTTTTTACGCTTTCTGCTATTCTTTCCATTGCTTCTTCATGATTAAAATGACCTCTCATTTCACAAAACTTATGTAATGGAATACCTGAAACATTAGCACTCGACCAAGCTGCAATTTCAGAATCGCCATGTTCACCAATAATAAATGCGTGTACACTTCTTGAATCTACATTCAAATGGTTTCCAAGCTCATATTTTAATCTTGCGGTATCTAATACTGTTCCTGAACCAATGACCTTATTTTCAGGAAGTCCTGAAAGTTTTAGTGCAACTGTTTTTTCTTAACCAAATCAAGTCTTGTTTCGCCCGGTTTTTGATTTGCTCCTGCCGTTATGATTACCAGACTTGCATCTTTAATATCGTCATAATCCCCTGTATAAATTTTTATAGGTTTTGCAAACGGCACTCCATGACTTATATCTAACGCTTCACCTTCTGCCTTCGATTTATCTGCATCTATAAGTACCATTTCAGAAAATAAACCTGATTGCATTATTGCAAATGAACAAGCGGCACCGACAAATCCGCAGCCAATCATAACTACTTTTCTAACATTTGTGCAATTTAAACAATTCTTTTCCATAAGCATTACCTCTTGATTTGTTCTTTTCTATATATTTATTTTAATATGTATTTTATTAAATTTCTGTTGTTTTTCCAACAAATAATAAATTTAAATAAAAAGGGCGACACCGCCCTTTACAGAAATTATTTTGTCAATATTTCTTTTAAATCCGCTTCAGGCGTTGTTGTTGGA
>CACYOO010000029.1 GCA_902776035.1 uncultured bacterium | reverse complement strand
CCTTTAACCTTTTTAAACCTTACACTATTATAAAAACATTCTTCTTCCAATAATTGCCATGTTTTTCACGTTTTGTTAAGTTATGTTACAATACATGAGATTTTGTATATTTACAAAAATAAATTTATTTTCAAATCAGCATTTTTAATTTACACAACATCATTATTATAAAGACGAAACGACCAAAGTATCTCATAATTGTCATTATAAAAAATACTTAATTTTCGTGTCAATCTCAATATATCGGCTTTTTAAAGATAAATTAGTTATTAAATTATTATTTTTTTAAAACTTCGATTTCACTATAATCCGTTAAATATGGTAAGTGTTCTTGTGTTATAACCTCTCCCGGAAGTAGAACAGATATCCCCGGAGGACATTCCGCAATAACTTCTCCAGATATTCTGCCTATTGATTTTTCAGTTGGTACTGTTTCTTTTTCCATGTAAAACGCTTTTCTCAAATTATATTTTATCTGAGGTGTAATCATTGGCATGTGCTTTTTATTCTCTAATGGATAAATATCCGAATATGAATCAGGAGTAATTTTTTCAAGACAATCTGCTAAATATTTTATTTCACGTCTGGTATTACCGATATTAACAAGAATTAAGCCACCTATATCAGATGCACTTTCAATTTCTATATTAAAATCAATTTTTAATATATGTTCTAATCTTTTTCCTGACAACCCGTCTGCTTTGATAAATATTTTCATAACATCTGTCTTAAACCCAAAATCAGGTTTTAATTGATGTATATGTTTCATTTTATCAATTCTTTTTCTTAAATACTTAGCATTTTTTACGGCTGTTTCAATCTGTTTTTGTCCGTTTGAACTTGATAAAGAAGCTCTTGCAGCATCTAAACTTGCCAAAAGCATAATTGACGGTGATGTTGTATGTAACAATCTTAAAGATTTTTCAACCATATTAACATCAATTGATGAATTTTTTGTTATATGAAGCAATGAACTTTGACTCATACTTCCGCCTGTTTTATGCAAAGATTGAACAACAGCATCTGCACCTAATTCTATTGATGATAAAGGTAATTTATCAGAAAAATTCCATAAACTTCCATGTGCCTCATCAACAATTAAAGGTACATTATACTTTTTACAAATTTCACTTATTGTTTTTATATCTGAAACAACACCTTCATACGTCGGATTTGTAATCCATACCGCACCAACGTTTTTAGTGTCTTTCAACAACTTTTCAATAATTTGAGGATTTACGCATCCCCACAGACCCCATTCTTGCATTTTATCAGGTAATATCCATACAGGTTCTGCACCTGAAATAATCATACCTGTAAGAATTGAACGGTGGCAATTACGGTTTACAATTATTTTTTGTCCTTTTTTAGTAATTCCCATAGCAAGAGCTATATTTCCAATTGTAGAACCATTGAGCAAAAAGAACGTTTTTTTAGTTCCGTAAGTTTCTGCTGCAAGTTCTTCTGCTTCTTTTATTGCACCTGAAGGCGGATTTAAAGTACCAATATTTTCAAACTCATCTGTCATATCAAGATTTAAAGCTTTTCCGCCTATCAAATTTTTAAATTTTTTATGAGTACCTTTGCCATGTGTATGTCCGGGTATATGAAATTGATAAGCAGGATTTTTTACAGATGTTTCTATAACATCTAAAATAGGTGTTTTTATTTGTTCTACTATTTGGCTTTTATTTCTTGTCTTTTTCATCTTGTATAATGTTTCCTAATATATTTAATGTATATTACAAAAAAAAGATTATATTTACAACTATTTTTTGAGATAATAAAATATGGTATGAAGTATTTTAAAAAGCTTTTTTTATTAATATTAATAATACTTTCTTTTTGCAGTATAAATCCAATTTTTGCAATTGAAGAACCTGTATATTTACCTGATTTACATTCAAAAAATAATGAGGAAATACAACATACCATATTAGAGAAAACAGAACAAGAAAACAAAGAAGATTTTTCTCCAATAATATTATTTGATGAAAATAATTTTCCGAAAGATATGGAAAAATCTTCTATTAAAGGTGAAATTCAACAACAAGTTTTAAATAAAGAAGAAGAACAACAAGATTTAAAATCGGAAAAAGAAAAACAGAAATTTTATGCAAATGTGGATTATAACGCATTAGAATACGCAGAACCATTATTACAAGAACATTTAACATTTAAACCCGAAAAAGGATTTATAAAATCCATTAATCCGTATTTTGCTTTTCAAGGAATCATGTCATCTAATTTTGCTAACGATGATTATTATACAAAATATGAACAAAATACCGCAGAACTTGGTTTTTTGGGTGAATTAAAAGAGCTGCCTGTACAATACAGGATAGTCTTGAATTTCATGCCTGATAAAAAGCATAATTTTTTTCAGACTATGTTTAAAGATGATTTTATTATAATAAACGCTATACCTCATAATAGTATATATTTGGGTTCATTTAGAACACCAATAGGTATGGAGGGCGGTACAAGCGGATATACAATACCGTTTATTCGTCGTTCGCAAATAGCAAGACATTTTGGAAGTGTAAGAGGTGTCGGAACAAAAATTTTAGGTGATTATAAATTAATACAGTATAATCTTGGAGTAACAAGTTCTGACAGGAATTTTGAGCATTTTTTACCCGGCTTGGAATTTAACGGGCTTGTAAGTTTAAAACCGTTAGGTAAAACCGACGGTAGATACGGCACTCTCAAAATAGGCGGAAGTATTAATGCAGGACACAGAAATTTTGATTATCTTGTTACAGGGGCTCATCTTAGCTACAAATATAAAAGGGCAGAGTTAGATGCAGAGTATGCTATAGCGGACGGCTCAAATGGTTTAAGCGGATTAACAAGAAATAAAGCTTCCGGTTTTAATATTACAATGTCATACTATTTAACTGAAAAATTGCAGGCACTTGCAAGATACGATTACTTTAACAATAACAGAATGAAATCAGGAATGCATGATACGGAATATACTGCCGGATTAAATTATTATGTAAAGGGAAGTTCTTTAAAATTTATGCTTAATTATATTTATGCACATTCAGAATACAGCAAAAGTTCTCATAGAATTCTTTTAGGTACACAAGTTATATTCTAATTACTAATAGAGCATAATAAAATTAATTATATAAAAATTGCAATTTAAACAATAAAATTCTGTCATTCTTGTATATGTTACATGCTTAGTTTTTCATAAATTTTACTATTATTTTTATTCAAATGTGGTAAAATAAAAATAAAAGAGGATTTGTAATGTTTAAATGTAAAGATTGCGGAAGCGAATACAAAGAAAAACCTGACTATTGCGATTGCGGTAATGATACTTTTGATGAAATAAAAGATGAAACTATTGATACAATTGATAAAACTGAAGAAACAAAAACTCAACAACAAAAAGAAAGTGATAATATAAAACCAAAATCAAAAAAAAATGAAAAGCCCATAAAAACAGATAAAATTTCTCTTTTAATTTTTGCAGTTTGTTTAATTCTTTCAATTATTATTTTATTTTTTCCTGTAAATACACCTGTAAACACAGATAATATAAAGGAAAACAATGAACAGAATATCATTTCTATACCATCAGTTAATTCTATTTGGGATAACTCAATTCCTGTTGTACAAAAAACAGAATTACCAAAAACAGAACCCGTATCATCAGAAGAAACAGTAGTAAAAAAAAATCCTAAAGTAAATGAAAATACTGATAATAAAAAAGATTTAAATACAACTCCTGCAAAATCTGAAACTCCTAAAATCACAAAAGTAAAACTTACTAAAAACACAACCGTTAAACCTAAACAAACAGATTCATCTGTACCTAAAAAACAAAACGAACAAATAACAAAACAAACTCAAAAACCAACTACAACGGTAAAACCCACATCAAATACGAACAATACTCAAAATGAGATTAGTTTAAATTCTTATAAAATCGGCTTAAGAAATAAAATCGGTTCTCATATTGATTTTGCAAGTGTTGCAGGGGACGGTGCATGTGCCGTAACATTCAAAATTGATGTTAACGGAAAACTTATAAACCGTAAATTTGTTCAACAATCTGAAAATACAAGCTTGAATGATGCAGTATACAATGCCATGCTTGCTGTTCCAAATTATAAAACTCCGCCATCAACATACAAAAATAATACATTGAAATTGAGTGTAAAATTTATAAGCGGTAATTTTGAAGTTTCATTAGATTAATATTGTTATAAAAATCAACTGTATTTATGATTTGAAAAAAATAAAAATATTATTATACTAAAATTATGAAACGAATTATAAAACTTCTTATTACATTACTAATTTTAATAATAAATTCTCCCGTACCGGCAGATGATTTAATATTGCGTGGATATGATGGTGTAGAAATTCCATCAGGTACATTTATTCAAGTGATAAATTTGAAAGAATTTTCAACCGAATATTGTGATGAAACGACAGAAGTATCATTTATGGCTACAAATGATACATACATGCAAGAAATAAATATTATACCTAAAGGTACTGTTTTTTACGGAATGATAGAATCCATGCACGAGCCAATTATCGGTACGAACGCATCAATGGTTATAAAAATTGTTAAAATGAAATTACCTGATGATTTTGAAATACCAATGAAGGGTTATATTTATTCAAACAATAACAATATGCTTGGCGGAGAATTAACTCAACCGTTAATATGGAGAAAAGCTCCACATTACCAGCACGGTTTTGGAATGGGAACATTAAAATATATACCCGGAGAACAGCGTAAAATGGGAGAACATTTAACTGTTACATCAGGAGCGGATTTATTAATTGTACTCACTGCACCTGCATGGATTACACATACCTTAACAAATTGACAAGATAATTTAAAATGAATAAAATGTCATTATCGTGTTTTAATTTTAATGAGGTACATATAAATGAAAAAAATTTTAAGTTTATTGTTCTTTACATTATTAGCCATAGGTACATCTTATGCTGAAAGCAATTATAATTTTAATGAATCCACTCAAACTCAAACATACAAAGGAACACCATTAAGAGGTTCTGTTATTAGTGTTCCGGCCGGTTCTGTAGTTACAGCCGTAACAACATCTGAGCTTTCATCAGAAAATCTTACAAAAGGACAAGCCGTATATGTTTCTTTGGGTTCTGATTTTTATTTTAATAATAAACTTATTGCACCAATGGGAAGCAGTGTTATTGGTACTGTTACCGAACTTCGTTCTGCTCGCCACGGCAGTATGAATGGAAGAATAAAAATACTTTTTACACAAATTACAACTCCTCAAGGAATACAGATACCTATACAAGGAGTAATCCGAACTAATGATGGAACAGGAGTTTTAGTCGGTGGAACAAAAATGGATGTTACAAAAGAATATGCTAAGGATTTAGCAGCAGGTTCTGCAATTGGAGCACTATCAGGAGTTGTATTCGGTGCTTTGGCAGGTGGAAACGTAGCACAAGGTGCTGCATTAGGTACTGCTGTTGGTGCAGGCGGAGGACTTGTAAAGTCTGCTATAGATAAAGGACAACCTGTAAAAATACCTGCTAATTCACAGATAGATATTATATTAAATCAACCTATTACAGTAAATCCTACAGCATATAGTTACGAAGAATAGAAAATTGGGGGATACATATTTTATATTTAAATAAGAATATAAAATAAAAAAGTGAGATAAAAATGTCAATTCTTGGAAATATTGATGAATTAATGAATAAAGAGGATGAAGATTTAGGGTATGTTACACCTGCTGTTATAAGGGATGAAAAAAATTACATCTCTTTTAAAAAGGCATTTGTAATATCTACGGGCTTACATATTGCAGCACCATTTATAATTGCAGCAATATCATTCATCTTATTATTAATGGGTATACATTTATTTACGGTTGACAGACCAAAACCAAAAATGAATGATATAGAGTTTGTGCTTGTTGATAAAGAAGCAACGCCTATAAACAAAAAAACACCATATCGTTCTCACATTAATTCAAGAGCAGGCGGACATCATGATCCGAAACGAAAAGTTTCTATGCCGTCGCCTAAACCGGCAAAAACAGTAAAATCAAGCAGACCATCACCAAGTCCTGCTAAAAAAGTGGTTAAAAAAGCTTCGAGTCCTTCTCAAAGTGCTAAAACTCAAAAAGTTACAAAAAAACCAGCACCGGCAAAAACATCTACTCAGCCGGCAAAAAAAGCTACTAATCCAAAGCCGGTAAAAGCTGCTGCACCAACTGTAAAACCATCAGTTAAACCTGCAGCCACACCTAAACCTGTTGCAAAACCTGCAACACCATATAGAGTACCTGTACCTCCAAATGCAAATACAGATAAAACATATTCTTCAGGCCCTGTTGGCGGAACAGGTACATCAAAGACTCATTCCGGAGGTAAATATTCACCATCACCGTCTTTAGCTCCTACTTATGGTTCCGGCTCCGGCTCAAAAAGCGGCTCAGGAAACTCGACTTCAGGATCAGGAACAAAAAGTAGTACCGGTTCTAGGGGCGGAACAGGTAATTATGGAAATCCAGGACCGGGAAATCCAAATGGCAGACCAGGAATTGATGCAATTGCAGAACCTGATTTCGGGCCATATATGAGAGATTTACAACGTCGTATAAAAATGAATTGGGATCCTCCTAAAGGAAACGAAAGCAAAAGAGTTGTGCTTTTATTCAGAATTGCAAAAGACGGCAGATTGCTCTCTTGTCAGGTATCTAAGTCGTCCGGATTAGCTGCAGCTGATAATGCGGCTATGCATGCAGTTAAATTAACTGCACCATTCAGACCTTTACCTGCAAACTTTAGAGGTCAAAGTATAGATATTCAGTTTACATTCGATTATAACGTATTCGGTGCAAGCTATAGATAAATAAAATAAGTACATACAAAAATAAAGGGATAGAAAAATGGAATTACTTTTACATTCAATTCAGCTAGATTGGCCGGTGTTAACACCAATTTTAATTTGTGCAATTCTTGTAGTTGCCGTAGCAATTAACAGATACTCTTTTTATGGTAAAAATAAAAGAGATGTTTATCAATTTTTACCGGAATTAAAAAGAGAATTAGTAAAAGAAAATATGTCAGGCGCACAAAATTTGTCAATCAAGCTTGGCGGTATTATTGGAGAAGTAACGGAAGAAGCCGTAAGAATTTTTACAGAACAACGCTCCGGCTTTTCAAGAGCATTTGATATATCAGCAGCTCTTGCAACAAGAAAGCTTGAAAATCATTTAACAATTCTTGGTACAATCGGTGGTGTTGCTCCATTCTTAGGTTTGTTCGGTACTGTTGTAAGAATTTTGTATACATTCCAAGACTTAGCAACACAAGGTAATCAATCTGCAGCTGTTGCAATGGGTATCGGTTCTGCTTTGATAGCTACTGCATTCGGTCTTGGTGTTGCTATTTTAGCGGTTATTTTTTACAACTATTTCCAATCAGTTGTTAAACACTACGAAGATGATTTTAACTTAATAAAATTGTTATTCTTAAGTTTTGTTGATTCAAATGATGAATCTACAATTCAATCATCATCAAATATTGCTTTACAATAAAGGATTTAATTCATTATGGCAATGAAAACTAACAAAGGTAAAGATGCCTTATTTACTGAAATAAATATAACACCTTTAACAGATATATTTTTGGTGCTGTTAATTATAATGATGGTTGTAGCTCCAACATTCCAATCTGTTGATAACAACCTTGAAATGCCTGAAATAAACAGCGGTGTTTCTATTGAACAAAAAAACTGTGTTGTTTCTATAACAAAAGACGGATTAATGTATGTTAACGGTAAAGAAATCTCTCAAGAGGCATTAGCAGAAGAATTAGTAACAATAAAACCTACTTTAGAAAAAAAAGAGGTTGTTGTAAAAGCTGATGCTAAAGCCAAGAACTCTATTGTCTTAAAGGTAATGGATGCTGCACAAGAGGCAAAATATCAAAAATTGATTGTTGCAGGTGAACCTTTAACAAAAAAAGAACAAAACGAATTGAAAAGTAATAAACAAAGTACTAAAAAACAAGAATTGCCTGTATTAAAAGATACAACAAAACAGCAAACAGCAATTCCTGTTGAAGATGAGGAATGGGTTGATTAGTTATGGCATATAAACAACGTGATAGTTTTAACGAAATTAATATTACACCATTGACAGATATATTTTTGGTATTGTTAATCATAATGATGGTTATAGCACCATTATTAGACAGTCAAGGTTTAAATTTAAATGTTCCTGAAATAGTTAAAGAGGAACATTTGCAGGAAAACAATAAATTATTAAATGTACAAGTATCAAATGACGACAAATATTTTATAAATGATGTTGAAGTTTCAGTTGAAGAACTTCCAAAAGTATTAAAAGAAGAAGCTGCTAAAAAGCCAGATGGATTACTAATTCAATCAGCACCTGACTCAACTCATGGTGCAGTTGTAAAATTGATGGATGATGCAAGAAATTCAGGCATAACAAGTATTTCTGTTATTGGCGGATAATTATAGTCATTTTATATTTTTTGAATAGACAGTTTTAAATCATAACCTAAACCTGAAAATATTTTGTGTAGAATTTCTATACTTGGAATCATTTTGCGTGAAAAGATTTTATATAGTGTAATTCTGTGAATACCTATCATTTTTGCAAATTCACATATAGTATATTTAGCTTCAATTAATGGCTTTATATTATAAATTAAATCATTCACATCTTTTGTTTCTGAATAATCTTTCAATAAACTATTAAGCCACATTTGAGCATATTCATCATCATTTTTTAAGTGTTCTTTTAAATTATCTTTATGCTTTGGAAAACTTTGTAATAATATATTCTCTTTTTTATTCATTATTGTTTCCTTTCGTTATATTCATTCAAATATTTTGTAGCTCTCTCAATATCTTTGCTTTGTTTTGACTTATTACCACCTGTAAATAATAAAACTATTATATTATCTATTTCTGTGTAATAAATTCTTAAACCGTTTTCAAATTTAAGTTCGTATAATTCTTCGGAAAGTCGTTTATTATTACCAAACAAACCTCTTTCAACTTTTGATAATCGTTTGTCTACAACAAGCTTTAAACTTTTATCAAGTGAATTGTACCATTCAAGATAGGGAATTTTATTATCTACTGTTTGATAATAAATAATTTCTTTCATATTTATATTGTAGCATAATGGCTACAATATTTCAATATCATTGATATACTAAAAATAGGTAATTAATTATTTCCCAAATTAAACTACTTTATCAACAAAGCCATTTTCCAATTCTGTTTCACTTTGTACATAAGAATTAAGTATTTTTACTGTACTTATTGTATTAAATACTTCATCTTCTGATTCTCTAATTTTTGTATCAGATTTTTTATCTTTTATTTTTGCATGTTCCTGACAATATTCTATATACTCTTTGTAGCTGATTTTATCGTCATTATTCATATCCATGACTTCATCATACTTGCTATCACCACGTTTTGCGTAAATAGCTTCTGTTTCAATCTCTTTTTCCTCATGTTGATTTTCAGATTTACTATATTTTTTACTTTCTTCTTTTTTCTTTTGTTCCTGTGTTACTCTGTATGAATTTGCCAGCATGAGCATTTCAGCCATTTTTTTGCCTGAAATACCATTTGCTTTACAGTAATCTCGAAATTCATCAATGGATACAATACCATCTTCATCCTCATCCATTTCCTTCATATACATTGGTTCACCTTTTTTGGCATAATAAACACTATTATAATTTGTTTTCATGACTAAATTAGAGCTTGCTGACTTTTTATTAATAAAATTCGTCTGCAAACCAAAACCCTTACTATTATTTGATGAAATAACGTTTTGAAATAAATCCATTTATTATATCCCTTTATATCCGTATATATTTTTTATACCACTTTTTACAATGATTTTAACGAAGAAGTTAAGTTTTATGTATAAAGCAAAAAAAAGCTTCCGGAATGGAAGCTAAAATTGATTTAAATTGAGAGAGAGAGTATTATATTATAAAAAATTTTCCTTACCTTATTAAAATCTTTTTTTACATATCCTTTCAGATTATGCGATGAAGTTAGAACCCATAAAAGATGCACCGTGAGCTGCAACTTGTGAAAATAACATTGTCATTTTTTTAAATCCCCTCTCGTACTTTTATAAAGTATTTTTTTCTAAAAAAATTGCTTTTTTGGTTTTATTTAACTTAATAAAAGTTAATATTTAAACAAAAAAGCTAAAGATTTTTTTTACTAATGCCGAATATAAAAATGTAAGTTAAATAGAATTAAAAAGGGGATATGCTTATGTTAAGAAGAATTGATACACCAAGTTGCAATGTTGATAATGGAGTTGAATTTATCTTAAGAGGAGCAAGAAAAAGACGTTCAATGGCAATGGCAAATGCACAAATGATGCAAAAAAATGCTGAAATGCCACAAACTATGGTGATGGTTAAATAATTGGTGAAGAGAGAAATCGTGCAGGATTAATTTAATGCATGATAATACAAATAATGTGAGATAGTTGAGAGTTTTATTATTTTTAAAAGAGGTCAAAAGACCTCTTTTTTATTGCTTAAATTTATGTTTAACAGTAGTACAATGTTATAATTAAAAAACTAGTATAATTTGAAAGTTTTATCTTCAATTTTTAAGGATTTTTTTTGATTATAAATCTTACTTTTTATAATTTATACTTGCATATTTTTTATGCTATAATCCAAATATTGAAAGTTAAAGGAGATATATTAATGAGTGAAATCAGAACAGAGTTTTTAAAACAAGCTGAAAAAATTGGAAGAAGCTGTGAAATATTACCCGGAGGAGTTGAAGAACTTGCTCAAAAACTTCAATACTCATATGACAATAATAAACCCTTAAGAATAAAACTCGGTATGGATCCAACAAGACCTGATTTACATCTCGGACATACAGTTGTTATGAGAAAACTCAAAGAATTTCAAAAATTAGGACATAAAATTGTTCTTATTGTTGGTGGTGCAACTGCTATGATAGGTGATCCTTCAGGAAAATCTGAAACCCGTCCTGCATTATCAAAAGAACAAGTTGAGGCAAATGCTAAAACGTATTTTGAACAAATAGCAAAAGTAATAGATTTAAAAGATGTTGAAGTTGTAAATAATGCTGATTGGCTTCATAAAATGAATTTTACAGAATTATTAAAACTTGCATCACAAGTTACTGTTGCTCAAATGATGACAAGAGATGATTTTTCAAAAAGATATAATGAAGGTAAACCTATAGCTATTCATGAATTCTTCTATCCGTTAATGCAAGCTTATGATTCTGTAGCAATAGATGCTGATATAGAATTTGGAGGAACAGACCAAAGATTTAATACTCTTTTAGGACGTGATATTCAAACAGCTTATGGAAGGAAATATCCTCAGCTTGTTATGTTATTACCTTTACTAGAAGGTACTGACGGTATTGTTAAGATGAGCAAAACTTATCCTGAACATTGTATCTCGTTAACCGATAGTGCAGATGATATGTTTGGTAAGGTTATGAGTATACCTGATAATTTAATTTTAAAATATTATGAACTATTAACGGATTTAGAAAATGATGAAATTAAAAAAGTTCATGATTCACTTGAAGATAATTCTGTAAATCCAAGAGATTTAAAACTAAGATTGGCTCATATAATAACAGAAGAATATCATGGATGCGAAAATGCAGATAAAGCACAAGAAAAATTTATAAGTGTAGTTTCCAGAAAAGAAATTCCGGATGATATTCAAGAATATAAGATTGTTGAAAATAAGAATATTATTGATTTAATGATTGATTTACAATTTATACAAACTCGTGGAGAAGGAAAAAGATTAATTCAAGGGGGCGGCGTAAAATTTAATGGAAATAAAATTAATGAAATTAATTATCTTGTAGACCATGAAGGAATTCTTCAGGCAGGTAAAAGAAAATTCGCAAAAATTGTGAGATAATACAACTATGTTTAAAAGAGCAATTTTTCATATAAAAGATGATATAAAAACAATTTATGACAAAGATCCGGCTGCAAATAATATATTTGAAGTTATATTTTGTTATCCCGGTTTACATGCTCTTTTAATACATCGATTATGCCATAAGATGTATCAATGGAAAGTACCGTTTTTACCCAGATTTATATCTTATTTAATGAGAATTATAACAGGTATAGAAATTCATCCCGGAGCTCAAATAGGTGAAAGATTTTTTATTGACCATGGTGAAGGTGTTGTAATAGGTGAAACAACAATCATTGGCAATGATGTTTTAATTTATCAGCAGGTTACATTAGGCGGAACAGGTAAAGAAAAGGGGAAACGTCATCCTACAATAAAAGACGGTGTAATAGTAGGTGCCGGAGCAAAAGTTTTAGGTAACATAACAATTGGAGAATATGCCAGAATAGGAGCAGGTTCAGTTGTTGTTGAAAATATACCTGATTTTGCAACTGTTGTAGGAATTCCAGGAAGAATAATCGTACAAAAATATTACGATAAAAATGGAACACTTATGCACAATAGAATACCCGATCCGATAAAATGTAAAATAAACCGTATGAGTTATGAAATAAAAGAAATTCAAGATAAAATGGGAATACATTATAACAATTTTCCGGAAGATGAATGTAATTGGCAATAAAAAAGAGGATTTTTAATCCTCTTTCTTATTAATATTTCATATTCTTGAATTATTATCCGCCATAACACCATAAACCGGAGTTTTTAATGCCATTCTCTTTACCTTTATCAAAAGCTTCAATCATCCCTTCTATATATTCTAATTCTGTATCAATACTTGCATTTTCGATATCCAACTCATTATCTTCTGCAATTAAGTGTTTATACTCAGCACTATCATGCCAGCTTTGTACATAAGTCGTTTCGGGATTATAAGTATAACCCCCATTAGCTGCCATTTTTTGATAATATGAATCCATTTCACTTGCTCTATTTTCTCCACGATCAAGTCGTTCTTTTATATTATCACGCTCTTGCATATTCTGCATTAATTTAAATTGCAAATTAGATTTTTGTAATTTATAGTTGCTCGCTTCAGTTTTAAATAAACATAAACCCATGTTTACACTCCTTATTTATGTACATTTTTATTATCGGCATACATGAATAAAAACTTTAATATATATTTACAAATGTTTACAATTCTATTTTAAATTAAATTCGGAAAATAATCTTGCTATTGTATAATTTTAGTATTTTAATATAGAACAGGTGAGCTAAAAATGATAAATGAAATGAATTTTCAATTAATTAAATCCGGAGAAATAAGCTGGACAGGATTAAGACTTCTTATTATATTTGCTGCACTTCTTGAAAAACCTTTATCTGCAAAAGAAATACAAAACTATTTTGAAGAAAATCATTACCCAAGAAATTTATTTTCAAAAGATACCCTAAGAAATGATATTAACGCATTAAAATTAGCAGGATGTGAAATATCACGTGCTGATAAAGCAAATAATTTTAAATATCACATGATTTCTAATCCATTTAACTTACAAATAGACAAAGAAATGGCAAAATCATTGTATAGAGTATATGATAAAATTTATACAATATTAAATTTTGAACAGCTAATATTATTAGAAAATCTATTTGAGAAATTTGCTAATTATACAAAAGATAAAGATATTTCAGAGTATTTAAAAGGAATTTCGCTTTTATCAAAAATTGACAAAAATTTATTGCAAGATTTAAACAATGCATGCTTAAAACATCAAGAAATAGAATTTAACTACAACGCCCCTAATACCGGATTACAAAAGATAACAATGATTGCAGATGATTTAGAATTCAGAAGTAAAAAACTTTATATAACCGGATATTGTATTACATACGGAAATAACTCGTTTTTACGAGTATCTAATATCCAAGCACCTATAATTTTTCACTTGAATAAAACTTCTGTCAAAGAGCATGTTATAAACGTACAATACAAATTATTCGGATATGCAGCATTAAATTTTTATCCAAATAAGAATGAAAAAATATTACAACAAGATAAAAACAGTTTATTAATAGAATATAATGAAAGTAATAAATTTAAAATTTATCAGAGATTGTTAGCTTTTGGCGGAGATTGTAAGATTATATCACCCAAAGAAATACAAGAAGAAATAAAATCTAAACTTTTAAAAATGTTGGAGATATACAAAAATGAATAATTATAATGAAAATACATCTGCTTCTGCCTATAGAATGTTTGAAGTTCTTAAATTTTTAATGCAAAAACCTGCATCAGTTCAAGAAATCAAAAAACATTTAGAAAAACTTGATAATGAAAAAATATATTCTAAAAATGTTATATATAAATACCTTACAACACTAAAATTTGCAGGTATGAATGTAAAAAGAAATAAATGTAAATATGAAATAACAAAATTTCCATTCAAGTTTGATTTTAGTGAGAATGATTTAAAGAGCTTAGGACTACTAAATAAATCTATTGATTATGTTCCTGAGAATGAAATTTCCGATAATTTAAAAACTTTATTTTACAGATTAAATATGCGTTTTACTCTTGAAAACAAAATTCAAATTCAAAAATATATTCCAAATAGTACTCTAACACCTCATTTATCAACACAACAAAAAGCATTAATGGAAACATATACTTCGTACTGTAAAGATAATTACAGATATACCATTACAATGAAAAATTTATTTGGAAATATAGAAAAAATAATTGCAGAGCCAATTGAAACATATATAAAAAATTCAAAAATATATTTAAAAATTTTTTGTACAAGACCTAACAGATATTTAGAACTAAATGTAGAACAAATAATCAATATTGAAGCATTACCGCATCAAAAAATTAAAAAATATTCATCAGCCACAACAATATATAAACTAACAAATAAACTTGCCAAAAGATATACTTTACGCAATGGAGAAACTATAGAAAGAATAGAAGGTGATAGTATTATTATAAGAAATGATATGGAGCCCAAAAACCTTTTATATTTAAGATTACTAAGATATGATGAATGCTGTGAAATACTTTCACCCAAACAAGATAGAGAAATAATGAAACAATTAATAGAAAAATCATTAAATAATTTGATAAACTCTTGATTTAAATTTCTATTAATGGTACATTAATAATACGGATTGTTTAAAAGACAATCTCAAAATATAATAAAAGGGCCTGTAGCTCAGTGGTAGAGCAGGGGACTCATAATCCCTTGGTCGCGGGTTCGAACCCCTCCGGGCCCATTTTAAAAGTAAAAGAGAGTATATACTCTCTTTTTTTATTGTAACATCATTTTATACTGTTATTGATTTTTATTATATTTTATATAATAATCTTCTTACTAAAGTACTACAATATTATAAGGATGATTTACATGGAGAAGATTAGAAATTTAGTTATTTTGTCATTTGTAATGATTTTATTTGTTACAAATTCTGCAAATGCAAAAGTTATGTCAAACGAAAAAATTGACAAAGCAAAAGTTGCAAAGGCAAGCAAGATTATTACCGGTTTACAAAGAGAAATGCAAAGTTTTACCAAAAAAGGTTCAGGGCCTTTTGTTGCGGCAATTTATGATGACAAAGGCAATTTAATCGTTAAGGTTGCAAATTCTGTTGTAAATGAAAACAATTCAAACAACCATGCGGAAATGAATGCAATTAAAGAAGCAGAAAAGAAACTTGGAACTTATGATTTAGCACCATATAATTTAAGCTTATATGTTACAGCAGAACCATGCATGATGTGTCTTGGCGGAATTATGTGGTCAGGTATAAAAAATGTTTACTACGGAGTACCAAGCAAAGAAGTTGAAGAAATAACCGGCTTTGATGAAGGATTTAAACCACACTGGTTCAAAGAATTTAAGAAAAGAGGTATTACTGTTTACGGAAATATTGAACCGGAAGTTGGCAGAGAAGAACTTTACAAATACGTAAATAACGGAAAAACAATTTATATGCCTTCAAGAGAAAAATAAAAATCTTTTATTATAAAAAATGAGTTTGTAAATATTTTTACAGACTCATTTTTTTATCTTTTCTTTACTATATTAACGTTTTATGTTAAATATGTTGCAAAAAAATGGGGAAAATAAAAAGTGAATAAAAAAATTATTTTAAGATTATTATTTTGTTTTTTTATATTTATCTTTTTAAATAATAATTCTTACAGTAAAGAGCAATATCCAAATAAAATTCAAGAAATTAAAAATAGAGGATTTATAATTGTTGGTACAACAGGTGATTACAGACCTATGTCATACTACAATCCCGAAAAAAGAACATATGAAGGATTTGATATAACTCTGGCAGAAGATTTAGCCAAATCTCTCGGAGTAAAAATAAAATTTGTTTCTACATCATGGCCTACACTTATGTCAGATACAATGTCAGGAAAATTTGACATTGCATTGAGCGGTATTACTATCACAGCTTCAAGAAAAAAACATGCTTTTATGTCAAAAAGTTATTTACGTAATGGAAAAACCGTCTTATGTCGTCTTGAAGACAAAGATAAATACACAAGTATAGAAAAAATAAACAAGCCAAATGTTAAAGTTATGGAAAATCCCGGTGGCTTAAACGAAAAATTCGCAAGAGATAATCTTTCAAACGCTCTTTTAATAATTTATGATATTAATGCGGAAATTCCTAATCTAATAGCGGATGGAAAAGCTGATGTAATGATTACAGATACAATAGAAGCTAATTTTTATTGCCAAAAAGATAAACGGCTTATAGCACCCATCGTTGAACATCCTTTTACTAATGAAAAAATAGGAGCACTAATTCCAAAGGATAACAAAGCCCTATTAAAATATGTCAATAAATTTTTAAAACAAGAATATAAAAGCGGAAGACTGCAAGAATTAACTAAAATGTATATATACAGCAATATAGAAAATACATCTTACTCTACATCAAAGTTAAAATAAGTATCTTTATATGGTTCGTTTTTCAGCGTAAAATGCCACCATTCAGAATCTATACCTACAAAACCTGCTTTATACATTGCTTTTCTTAATATTTCTCTGTTATGTTTTTGTTTTCTTGTTAATTTTTTGTAATCAGGATGTGAAATTTCACTAAATAAATCAAAAGTACCACCCATATCAACAAAAGAACCGTCTTTTTTAATTATCGTTAAATCAACCGTACTACCTCTTGTATGACCTGATTTAGCCATTATGTAACAACCTTTTAGTAAATCCGATTTTTTTAAATCAGGATAAAAACTTTTATCCCCTTCATCATTTGGATTATTTATCCATTCAACAAAGTTATTTACGGCTTTTTGAGGTCTGTATGTATCCCAAATAAGAAGTCTGTAACCTTGTTTTCTTAAATCATCTGCCGCAACAGAAAGAGCGTTTAAAGCTTCTTTTGTCATATAAGCAACAGGTGCTTTATAACCGTTAATTTTATTTCCTGTAAAATTGTTAGATGAATAGTAACGAATATCAAATACCGCATCATCAATAACCGTATAAACTTTTGCAAAATTACTTTTGTCATAAGATATTGTATCTGCAAAAGCTATTTGTCCAAAACTTAAAATTGTAATTAAAATTATAATAAATTTTTTCATTTTTAATAATCCTCATAAAATCTATAAAATATTATATTAAAATCTTTCAGGAAAGTAAAATATGTTAATCAAAATCCACTAAATCAGAATACTTAACCTCTAAACTTATTTTTTAACTTAGCATAAATACTCTTAACACAGGATTTTTGTACGGTCTTTTTCCCGAACCGTTTCCTACTTTATCTATTATCAGTGTTTCCGGAAGTTTCTCGCCTGTAAATAACGCAGCAGCAATAGCAGCACCTGTCGGAGTTATCATTTCACCATCATTATCAGTTATTTTTATCGGTAATTTGTATTTTGATGCAATTTCACAAACTGCAGGAACAGGCACATTCATTGTTCCATGCTGACATTCCACTGTACCTTGCCCTTCCGTAAGAGTTTTAAAATAAACTTTTTCAGGTTTTAAATCATCAAAAAGAACAGCAAAACTCACAATATCCGCAATAGAATCAATAGCACCAACTTCGTGAAAATGAACTTCATCTATTGGTAATCCATGAACATTACTTTCTGCTTCCGCAACAATAGTAAAAATCTTTTTAGCAAGATTTTTAGCATTATCCGTTGTATCTGCCTTATCAATAATTGAAATCACATCCGCCAAATTTCTATGGTGGTGGTGATGCGTACTATGTTCATGATAATGTTCATGGTGATGATGCTCGTGATGATGTTCTTTAATAATTACATCAAAATCAGTTGCCTTAATTGAATTTATTTTTACATCATTTATTTTATATATAAATTCATCATCTAATCCCATTGATTTCAAAGCATTATCAAGTTTATCTCTGCTTGCACCTAAATCAAGTAATGCACCTACTGACATATCACCTGAAATTCCGTTTGCACATTCAAAATATAAATTCACTATTTACCCTCTATCTTTCTATTAATTAAATTTGCACTATACCCTGCACCAAATCCATTATCAATATTTACAACCGTCATACCCTCAGCACAGGAATTAAGCATTGTTAAAAGTGCAGAAATTCCTTTTAAAGAAGTACCATACCCAACAGATGTCGGAACAGCAATAACAGGTACATCAACCATGCCTGTAATCACACCTGCTAAAGCACCTTCCATTCCTGCAACTGCAATAATAACATTTGCACATTTTATTTCTTGTATATTATCTAAAAGCCGATGAATACCTGCAATACCGACATCATAGTATCTTTTTACGTTACTTCCGTAAAATTCTGCAGTAACTGCTGCTTCTTCAGCAACAGGAATATCGGCAGTTCCCCCTGTACATATTGCAACTTCACCAACTTTTTCTATTATTTTATCAACAAGAGTAAGACATCTTGCTCTTTCATTGTATTCAATATTTGGAAATACCTTTTTTAATTCTTCATACTGTTCTTTTGCGGCACGAGTACCTAAAACATTTTGTCCTGCTTCTTTAAAACCTTTAAAGATTTTTATAAGTTCTTCCGTTGTTTTTGGTTCGCAAAAAACCGCCTCAGAATAACCTCTGCGGCATAATCTTTCTGTATCAAGTTTTGCAAAACCTATATCTTTATAATCAGTCATTTCTGCATCCTTTATTTTCGATAACTCCAGCCATATATATTACACTTCCAATAGCTCCCGCTTAGGATGTTACATTTTCTGTAATAACTTCCGCCCGGATGCTACATTTTCTGTAATAACTTTCGCCCCGGATGTTATATTTTCTGTAATAACTCCCGCCCCAGATGGGGAGGGTTGGGGAGGGGTGATTATATCTTTTACATCAAAATCTTGTTTTAATTTTTCATAAACCCCTGATAAATTATTATCTACTTCATTATTCCAAAATCTTATTACTTTATAACCATTTGCATTTAGGTATTCTGTTCTTAATTTGTCATAACTAATGTTTTCATTTTCATTATGTTGACTACCATCAATTTCTATTATTATTTTCTTTTCTCGGCATATAAAATCAACTATATAATCACCAATAGGAAATTGTCTTCTAAATCTGTAACCAAAAAATTGCCTGTTTTTTATTATATTCCACAATTTTCTTTCTTGAACAGTCATGTTTTTTCTTAAATATCTTGAATTTTCTATTTGTTTATTCATTACGATTATCACCCCACCCTTTCCCTCCCCATCCGGGGAGGGTTTTTTTGAATATTTTTTTAACAAGAGTTTATATTATTTATATAATTATAAAATAAAAATATTTTTCTATTTTTTCTTTGGTAATTATATACAATTTTACACATAGGATTAAAAAGTATTTTTCGTATTAATGAACAATAAATTAACGCAAAATTGAGGATAAGAAATGGCGTTTGTTTTCCATTTTTTAAGTTAGCCATTTCCCGAAATGAGCGTTTAAATTTATGTAAAATTGTATATAGTTACCCTTTCTTTTTAGAGAATAACAATCCAAATTCAAATAATAAATATGTCGGAGTGAATAATAAAATTTGACTGACTATATCAGGCGGAGTTAAGAATGCAGATACAATAAGTAAAACTACAACAACATAAGGACGCTTTGAACTTACCGTATCATAAGATAATATATCCCATTTTATAAGCATATTTGTAACAAGCGGAACTTGAAACATCAAACCAAATGTAAAACAAAGCCAAAGTGCAAGATTTATTACATTTGATACTCCAAACATTGCCTGCATATTATCTCCTGCAAACGACATACCAAATCTTATGATAAGAGGCAATATTAAAAATAAACAGAAACAAACGCCCGCAGCAAATAACAAACTTGATAAAAGAACACTATTTCTTATAAATTTTCTTTCATGTTCATATAGTGCAGGCAGAATAAAATTCCATAACTGTTTAATAATGTATGGAAAAGCAGCAATAAATGCCATTAACAGAGCAAGTTTTATTTGTAATATAAAAACTTCCATAGGTGTAAAATAATTGAGTGTAATTTTATTATCGGAAATCAATATTTTTATAAGCCATTGAAGAATTTTCGGACTAAAATAAAACATTGCAGGCAAAAGAATACCAACACTAACAAAACATTTTATTAATGTGGTTCTTAATGCCTCTAAATGACTTATTAAACTTTCTTCTTTATCTTCTTTAAGCATTTTATTTTAACGAGATTCTTCGGCTGTAACTATCATTCTGAGCGAAGCGAAAAATCTCCTAAAATTCGCCTCAGAATGACTAAAAATTAAACTTGCGGTTCCTGCGGATTATCCTGCGGTTTGAATTCTATAGGTTTATCTTCTAATTCTTCAGCTTCTTTTTTGATTGTTTCTTTTGCTTTTTTAAACTCATAAGAAGCTCTGCCAAGTGCTTTTGCAAGTTCAGGTATTCTTTTTGAACCAAATAAAAGCAGCATTACTATTAAAATTAATGTTATTTCTTGTATACCGATAGACATTTATAATCTCCTTTTTAATTTTGTTGATATGATTAGCCAAATCAGAATCGAGCATTACTCTATGACCACGTATTGTATATATTAAATTTTTAATCTGTATTACTTCATTCATACGTTAATTATCCTATAATATTATATTAAATACAAATAATTTATTGCATTTCAGAAAGAGTAAATTAGTTTTCTTCATTAATATCATAGAGTTTTTCAAACGGAACGTTAAGGGCTTTGAGTAATGCAAGCAAAGTAGTAAATTTAATATCAAATTTACCATTTTCAATATTACTTATATGATGAGTTTGAAGATTAGCACGTTGTGCTAATTGCTCTTGAGAAAGACGTAACCTGCATCTTTCCATTCTTATATTGTTACCTAAAATTATTAATTCATTCATACATATAAAAATAACATGTTGACAAATTTTCATCCATACAATATACTGTATATCATATACAATATACTATATATTATATACAATATACTGTATTAATATTATATTGTATGGTAAAGAGGAAATTTATGAAGAAAATTACACATAGAAAACTTGCAAGGAAATTAAGAGATATAGAGGAACGGCTTCTTTTAATAAGTTCATTAATGGAAGTAGTCAAAGATTCTTGTATACAAAAGGGTTATGAAAATCATGAAATAGTTCTTGAAATGGCATTAAAAAAACAATATGGTATCATAGAAACTATAAGTATGATGTACTAGTGTATTATATTTTACTTTGGTCGTTTACACCATAAATTTGAATGGCTTGCGGTTTGCATACAGTTGCACACTTTCCGCAACCAATACACTTACTTCCGTCAACTACCGCTCTTTTTTCATTTATGGATATTGCACCTGTCGGACATTCTTTTACACAATTTTCGCAACCGATACAATGCGGTGAAACTGATGCCATACCAATTCTTGTATTTTGTTTTTCTTCCAATGATATTTTCTTTATTGCTCCTGACGGACAAACTTCAGAACATTTATGACAATCGTATTTGCAATAATGTTTTCCTTTTTCATAGTCAATATGAACAGTTGAAAATTTATCATCACTCTTTGACAAAATTCCATTCGGACAATTGTTTATACATAAATTACAATTCAAACATTTGTTTGCCATACGGTTTGCATTAACCGCTCCTGCCGGCAGAATAACATCTTTTACCTTTTTAGCAAGATTTTTTGCAAAATTTATTCCTATAGCATAACCTGCACCTAAAAAAGCCAATGCACCCATACCCAAAACAAAATCTCTGCGTTTAGGGTTGAATTTTACTTTTTGTTCCATCCCCAGTTGGGGAGGGTTAGGGTGGGGTGTTCTATCAATACCGTATTTTATCGCACCCTTAGGACAAACTGAAAAACATTTTAAACATTTAACACAAGTTTCATTATCAACAACAAACTGTTCCATCCCCGGTTGGGGAGGGTTAGGGTGGGGTGTTTTATGAATACACCCGGACGGACAGTTTTTTGCACAAATACCGCATTTTACACAATTTTCATCCATATAAATTTTATTAAATGAAATCTTGGAAATAAGTCCTAAAACTGCACCGACAGGACATATATTGGTACAGAAAAATCTGTTTTTAAAAAATACAATTGCTAAAATCACCAAAACAAAAATTATACCGAATATTGATAAACTAAATGCAGAGCCAAAAATTGTATATGGCTCAATATATCTGATTAATAAAGCAGAACCGCCAAATAAAGCACCGAATGTTAATCCTGCAATAAGGTATCTAACAGGAATATCACCCCATCCTAACCTTCCCCGTCCAGGGAAGGAATTTTTTGTTATTTTACTAATAAAAACTGCAACAAATTCCTGCAAAATACCAAACGGACAAATTGTTGAGCAATAAAACCGCCCGAATATTAATGTCAAAATAATAATTCCGACAAATAAAACTGCTGTTATAACAGAAAAATCAAAAAACAATCTTTGTAATAGCGGTACAAATTGAATATCCATAAATTTTACAGGATAAAACAAACCACATACTGCTAATATTTATAAAATACCGACTATACCTGCTATTGCCAATCTTATTTTATACGGATTAATTTTCATTTTTTACTTTTTCCATTACTAACTTTTTTTTATCAAATTCAATTTCAACTTGTTCATTTTCAGGGTTAATATCAAGCATTTCCAACATTGTTTTTGTAAAAAGCATAGCCCAGCTATTACCTATTTTTGTAAATTTTCTTTTCATAATTATCCTCTTTGTTATAACAAATACTTTACAATGTTTAAACAATGTTGTATATTAAATATTGTTTAAACAAAGTTTATACAAAAGGATATTAATATGGAAAACACAAAAATTTGTACAAAAACAAGTCAGAAACTTTCTGACTTAATTAATTTTCATTTTTATAATTTTCTTTTACATAATCTATTACTATTTTCGTACCTAAATTACCTGCTGTACGATTTTGGTCTTTAGCTAAAATTTTGAATTTTTCAAAAATATCTTCGTCTATTAATAATGTTAATCTCTTTTTTTCTTCTGACATAATATTATACCTTTTTATAAATAAGTTATATTTTATTACATTTAGTTTGACAAAACAATTCTACTTTATTATACCAAATACTACTTAATAGAATTAAATACAACAAAAGGAGGTAACATGGAAACTACAAAAAATTTAGCAGAATTGAGCAAAAGTATATCGGGAAAACTTCTTGATTCACTTAATCTGCTTAATACTTTAAAAGATATTACCGATGGAGAAGCAAAACAAACAACCTTATTGACAATAATTCAGAATAATATTAAATCCGCATTTAACGAAATTGAACAATGCAGAAAAATGATTTATATATCTGATTAAATTATTATTCAATAGTTTTATTTTCTTTGCAAATCCGCAACTTTTTTGTATTCTTCATCAACTTTTGCCAATAATTGTGGGATTTCAAGATTTTGAGGACAGTTTTTATTACAAAGGTTGCATTTAATACAGTTATGTGCCTGTTCACTTTCTGCAAGTGATTCATAATAAATTTTGAATAACATTTTATTGCTTGTAACTTTATATTGATTATAAAGTGCAAAAATTGCAGGAATATTTATACTTCTCGGACATACTTCCATACAGTATTTGCAAGCAGTACAGTTAATTTCACCTTGAGATTGAATAATTTTTGCAATTTCATCTGCAACTTTTTCTTCTTCTTCTGTCATATCTTTATAATTCATAAAAGTTGCAATGTTTTCTTTTACCTGCTGTAAATTACTCATGCCTGAAAGTACAGTAATTACATTTTGTCTTGAAGCTGCCCAGCGTAAACCAAACTCAGCAGGAGTTGTATCAGGATAAGCAGATTTTAATTTTTGAAGTGCTTTATCACTTAAATTTACTAAACCACCGCCTCTTAAGGGTTCCATTACAGTAACAGGAATTTTTTCATTCTGTACTATTTCATACTGCTCATGTGCTTTAACAACATCCCAGTCAAGATAATTTATCTGTAATTGACAAAAATCCCATTTATGTTCTTTTACAACTTCTCTTAAAATATCAGGAGTTCCATGGAATGAGAAACCTAAATATTTTATTTTACCCTCTTGTTTAAGCTTTAAAAGCTCATCATACATATTTACTTTTTTATATGTATCAAAAGTATTTTTATTAATATTGTGGCACATATAAAAATCAAAATACTCAACTTGACATTTTTTAAGCTGTTCTTCAAAGATTTTTCTTACATCACTTTGAGTTTTCATCTTATAAATAGGACTTTTATCTGCTAAAATAAAATCCTCTCTTTTATATCTTTTTAAGGTTTTTCCCATTGCAATTTCAGATTGGCTGTTTACATACATGTATGCCGTATCAAAATAGTTTGCACCATGCTCCATACAATAATCAACCATTCTGTCAAGTTCTTGCATGTCAATAGTTATTTCGTTTTTCATAGGTAATCTCATACAGCCGAAACCAAGAAGCGGTATTTCTAAATTATGAAATTTTCTTTTACAAATTTGCCCTTCTTTAGTTATAACATCTCTTTTTCCGCATCCTGCAAGTAAAGCTGTTCCACCTACTGCTAAAGCACTGTTTATTATAAATTCACGTCTTTTCATATAAACTCCTTTTATTTAAATTTGATTTTTATAAACAGAGTATAACATAAATTTGATACATCTAAAAAATTAACCAAAAAGCTTATCTGCAAAAAACTACTAAAGCTGTGTATTGTATAAAAAAGCAAAACCAAAAATTATAAACATTAAAAATAACATCTGATAAAGAATATCTTTCTTGCCGTAACGGTATCTACTTACCATACATCAAATAAACAACGCCACAGCAAGATTCAATATTCCAAACAATAATTCAGATTTGTCTAATATCTTTCAAGTTTAATTTATTTTACAGAAAAAGTTGATTTTAAATTTTTCTTAGTTGTTTGTACATTATTTTTAACAGATTTACTAGTAGATTTTGCATTATTTACTGCATTATTTTTTGCAGTTTGTGCTTGTTTTTTTGTTGATTGAGCATCTTTTACTGCTTGTTTTTTTGTATTTTGTGCATTATTTACGGCATTTTTCTTAGTATTTTGAGCTTGTTGTTTTGCTTTTTTAGCTTGTTCTACTTTTTTTGCAGCATTTGTTTCGGCTTTTGTTGTTGGTGTTGAAACAGTTACAGTTGTATTAGAATTTTTTGGTGTAGTTTTAAATGTATAAGCTGATGTTGTTAATACCAATGATAATGCACATGCAAATAATAATGTTTTTTTCATTCTTAAATTCTCCTTTTTATTAATTTTCGATTACAATATAATACTAAATATTTTGTTTTTCAAGTTATTTTGATATAATTTAGTTATGGAAAGACGTCAGAAAAAAATGCTTGGATTTAATATTGATTTATTTAGTATTGATGAAGCATTGGAATATTCAAAATTTTTGATAGAAAATTCAAAAGGTTCGCATATTGTAACGATTAACCCCGAAATGATACAATATGCAAAAGGTCATGCTGAATTTGCTAAAATTTTACACGAAGCAGAACTTGTTATACCTGATGGTACAGGTATAAAATTGGGATTGTTAGTAAACGGTATAAATGTACACCGTATTGCAGGAATTGAATTTGCAAAAAAATTAATGCAAATTTCTGCCGACATGAGTTTGCCTGTTGCACTTGTCGGAGCAAAACAAGAAATCTTGGAAAAAGCAAAACAGAATTTACAATCTGAAATGCCTGATTTAAATATTGTATACGCTCATAACGGATATTTTACAAACAATGAGGAAATATATAACGAATTAACACAAAAAAAACCAAGTATACTCTTTGTTGCAACCGGCTCACCAAAACAGGAAGAATTTATATACGGTTTAAAAGATATTTTGCCATCAACCTTGATGATAGGTATAGGCGGAAGTTTTGATGTATGGTCAGGAGTTGTAAAAAGAGCTCCTAAGATATGGCAGCGAACAGGACTTGAATGGTTGTACCGTACAATCACTCAACCGGAAAGATTTAAAAGAATATTTCCAACTTTGCCAATTTTTGTGTATAATGTAATAATAGAACGATTAATAAAGAAAGAGGTTTAAACCATGCTTGAAGCAAACGAAATCAGTGAATTACAAGATTTGTGCAAACAAACAAGAAGAAATGTGATAAAAATGGTTAATCACGCAAAATCAGGACATGTTGGAGGAGCTTTATCCGCCGTTGAAATATTAACAGTTTTATATCAAAAAATAATGAACGTATCTCCTGAATGGAAAGCTGATAGAGATAGATTTATTTTATCAAAAGGACATGCTTCTGCAGTTTTTTATTCTGTTTTATCTCAAAAGGGATTTTTTCCTGCTGATGAACTTATGACATTCAGAATATTCGGTTCTCGTTTGCAAGGTCATCCGAATACACATTTACCCGGTGTTGAAGTTGCAACCGGCTCATTAGGACAAGGTCTTTCTATGGGTGTAGGAATGGCTTTAGGTTTACGTCTTGATAATAGTCCTGCTCATGTATTTGTATATATGGGAGATGGTGAACTTCAAGAGGGCTCTTGCTGGGAAGCATTTATGAATGCTCCTGCTAAGGGATTAAATAACATTACAGCCATAATAGACAGAAACATGCTTCAAATAGATGGTGATGTTGAAAAAGTTAAGGCATTAGAGCCATTGGCTGATAAATTAAGAGCTTTTAATTGGAATGTTGTTGAAATAGACGGACATGACATAAACCAAGTTTATGATGCATTATATTCCGCTAAAAATAACAGAGGAGATAAGCCGGTTGCTATTATTGCACATACCGTAAAAGGCAAAGGTGTTTCATTTATGGAAAATCAAGCAAGCTGGCATGGTAAAGCTCCAAATGACGAAGAAGCAGAAAAAGCTTTAGCAGAATTAGTTTAATAAAATATTTATAAGTTTTAGATTTAAATTTTATTAAAATTAAAAACAGTCGATTTCAAACAATCGACTGTTTTTATGTATTACTATAAAATATTATGATTAAACTTTTTTATGAAGATTACTCATATCAACAGGTTTTTTATTACCGTTTATATACCATGTAACCTCTTTATCATTAGAATTATCACCTACAATAGCTCCGTTTTTACCGTATTTAATAGGTTGTTCTTCTAATGGTAAATCTTTACCGTAAGAATTTACATCAATAATTGATACAGAATCATAATATTTCAAGAAATCTTTATATGAAATATCTGCATCATAAGATGTATTCCAAGGGTTTGTACATCTCATTTTCAAATCACCCTTTTCATCTTTATGCGGTTCAAGAGTGTACGCATGGAAACCATAAATACCTGCAGATTTAGCAACAGGGTTTTCAACTCTGCTTCCACCTGCACGAGTACCTCCTGTCATAATATAATCTTCATTAAAGTTATCTTTTGAAATCATATCTTTAACTTTGTCTGTTTCTAAATCAAGATTCATTTGTCTAAATCCGCCAAATCCAAATCTTTGAAGAACTTCAAAGTTGTATCCGCCTAATGAACCCCTGTAAAAATCTGCAGGACTTTCATAGTGTAAGTCTTTATTATCAGGATCTTTTGACAATTCTGCAAATTTCAAACCGTTTTCATCTTCTTCATAATATATATTAAAGTAGTTATCATCACGACAAACAACAATATCTTTTCCTTTAACAGGATCAGCTTTTGCAGCTAAATAGTCATTTAATCTTTGTTTATGACCATCTAATGATTTTTGCAATTCAGCTTTCTTATCACCTGTTGCAGTTTTTAATTCTTCTTCTTTTTTAGCTATTCTTTCGTTCATAATAGTTTTGAAAGCATGGTCAGCTTTATTTATAGAATCAACACCGTAAGCATCTTCTAAAATTCTTACACCCATTGCTCCTGATAAACTGTATGCTTTAACACGGTCTGCAGGTAATTCTGCATTTTTGTATGTATATTCACCAAATCCTTTTTTGAATTTTACTTTTACATCATCTCCGTCTTGATGAATAGCTTCATACATTGCTACTCTTGCTTTTGGATTTTGCATTAATGTGTTTAATGTTGAAACTAAATAGCAATCACCTATATGTTGTTGTTGAGTTGTAAATCTCTTAGCAGGAGGGAACATTTTTATAAACATGTCTTTATCCATGTCTAATTGTCTTGATTCTTCATCATTAGCTTTTACATAAACTTTATCTTCACCGTCTACTTGGAATACATCACCTACTTTTACTGTTTTGTGTCCTTCATCTTTTGATTTTACTGTTGGAACATAAACATCATTTACATTTTTTCCAGCTTTTTTAGCTTCGTAAACCATATCAATATCTTTTGCAAGATTATCACTCATTTTACCGGTTTCCCAGTAATTTTGTAATGTTGATGGTTCCAAATCGCCGTCAGCAACAAGCTTTAATTGCATTTGGATATTACTTGCTTCTACGTTACCTTTACACATAACTTTCTTTATGTTTGCACGATCTTCTTTTCTTAAAAATTTATCTGCAGGATGATTTTTCAAAAAATTTTCTGCAGTTTGTGGTGTATATTTAATAGGTTCAGGACGACCAAGCTTTTTAACACCTACCATTGCCTGCATTAATTCTGCTGATGGCATTGGTTTTGTTTCTGTTTTTTCTTGCGGTTGTTCTAATACCTGTGCTTTTGCAACTTTCTTTGGTTTTCTTACTTCTTTTAATGGTGCTGCTGATGCTACTTCATTAACGTTCATTTGTTAATCCCCTTTTTATATGTCTTTTACATTACTTTTTCTTTTAATACGCATAACAGTAGTGTCTGCTACTATATTGTATATAATACACCTCATAATATTTTTTGCTATTTTTATTATTTGTTCTACATAAAACTTTACAATAAAAAAACTTCCTTAACGGAAGCTGAAACATAATTTAAATTGTCTTGGATTTACTCCACGCTCAACAATTATCACCTTGTAAAATTACAAAAAAAATCCTCCAAAATGGAGGATAAAACTTAATTTAAATTGTCTTGGATTTACTCCACGCTCACAGAATTTCACTTTCGGACTTCGTCCTGTTCGTTCAATCTGTTCGCTATCCGGAATTTCATTCCGTCC
>CACYOO010000028.1 GCA_902776035.1 uncultured bacterium | reverse complement strand
GATTTTAAATATAAGGTAAGGAAAATTTTTTTATAATATATAATACTCTCTCTCTCAATTTAAATCAATTTTAGCTTCCGTTAAGGAAGCTTTTTTTTTTAATAACAAAATTTACCGTATAAGCTATTGATAAATATATTTTGTTGTTGTTAAATTATGCTATGAATAAAAAGCATATAATAATTTTCATAAGCTTGGTTATAGCATTGTTAATCTTCAATGATATATTACAAAAAATATATCAGAAGATAGTAATGTCCCCATCATCTGTACAAACTTACGTTAATAAGGAACATATAAATTCTCAAAAACTTTTTGATAAAACATGGAAAATTATCAAAAAGAATTATTATGATACAACAATGAATAATCAAGAATGGGAACGTTGGAAAATACATTACAAAGGAAAAATAAAAACAGAAGATGATGCCTATGTTGCAATAAACACAATGCTTGAAAGTTTAGATGATCCATATTCCAAATTTATGTCGAAAAAAGAATTTGAAGAACTCAATACATCTATAGATTCAAAAATAACCGGCATTGGAGTTAATATATTTTCGAATGCAGGTAAAATAACTATTTTAAATGTTATAGAGGGAACACCTGCTGCAAATGCAGGTATTAAATCTGCGGATATAATCCACTCTGTAGACGATAAAGCTGTAAGTGGAATGCAAATTGCAGATGTAGCTTCTTTAGTTAGAGGCCCTGAAAATAGTGTCGTAAAACTTACAATTATTCGTAATGATAAAAAAATTGAAAAACTTATAAAAAGAAAAGAAATAAAAATTAAAACAGTAAAAAGTTCTGTATCAAAAAACATAGGATATATACAGATTTTAAGTTTTATAGGTACATCAACATCAAATGAATTTATAGAAGCATTAGAAAAAACAAAAAAAACAAAGGGATTAATTATAGATTTACGTGGAAATCCGGGAGGATTACTTCCGAATGCGGTATTTATAGCAAATTTGTTTATTCCTAGCGGAAAAATAGTCAGTGTTGTAGGCAGAAACGGTTACAGACAAGATTTAAATGCTCAAAAAATGGAATATACTGTAACAAAACCACTTGTTGTTCTTGTTGATAAATCAAGTGCAAGTGCAAGTGAAATTCTATCAGGTGCTTTAAAAGACTATCACAAAGCAAAACTTGTAGGTACTACAACCTATGGTAAAGGAATGGTGCAAGAAGTAATTACCTTACCAAATCAAACAGGTATGAATTTGACTATTGCAAAATACTTAACTCCTTCAGGTGCGGATATTAATAAAAAAGGTATTGTACCTGATGTATATATTCCTTTGACAGAAAATGACATAAGAAAAAATCATGATGTTCAGCTTGAAAAAGCAAAACAAATGCTATCAGGCATGATTAAATAAAATAACTAATGCTATATTTTTAAAAACCAATTGCAAACAAATCATACAGTTTTATTTCTAATGCGTTAGCTATTTTACACAAATGTCTGTTAATTCCAACTCTATACGCTTTTCCAGATTCTATTTTTTCTAAATATTCTTTTCTAATTCCTGTCTTTTTAGATAATTCTTTAATTGAAATATTTCTTTCTTCTCTTAAATTTTTAATATTTAACCCTAAACATTTAAAAGTATTTTTAATTTTGTCATTTAATTCCACAATTTTTCCTCTAACATATACAATATAATTACATTGTTCAGTATACAATTATGTCTAATTTTTGTAAAGTAAACTAATAAACAATGTAAAGGTTATGTATATGAAAAAGAAATTAATGAAAAGTGGAAATGCTTGGGTATTGTTATTACAAAAAGCAATTTTAGAACTTTTGGATATTAATCCCGAAGTTGATGAAGTTGAATTGGAAATAGAAAACAAAACCTTAAAAGTTAAAAAAGTGAAATAATTGGTATAGAACCAATTATTACCATTAACATTTTAAAAATATAAGCAATAAAAAAGGCGGATTTTATCCGCCATAAACTAAATCTACACACATCCCCGAAGGGATTATCCTTACCTATTCCTTACCTTATTTCTACATTGAGAATTAATTAAAAACTTTTTTCGTTCAACCTCTTTCTGTGTCTGAACTCTACACTATTATAAAGTATTTTTTCTAAATAAAATTGCTTTTTTATAAACGTATTATTAAGTTTTGTTAACAAGATATTTTAATAAAAAATTATTGTAAGGTATAAATATTTTTAGTATAATTTTAGGGTAAATAAATAAAAAAGGAATAAATTATGAGCGGACATTCTAAATGGGCAACAACAAAACACAAAAAAGCCAAAGTGGATTCACAAAGGGCTGTTGTATTTCAAAAATTTTCCAGAGAAATAATAGTCGCATCACGACTTGGCGGCCCTGATTTAAAAGGAAATTTCAGATTAAGAACGGCTGTTGAAAAAGCAAAAGCTGCCGGATTACCTAATGATAATATCAAACGAGCAATTGATAAAGGAAGCGGTAACGGAAGTGCTGACAATTATGAAGAATTGACATACGAAGGATATGGAGCAGGCGGTGTTGCCATAGTAATAGAAGCAATGACTGATAACAGAAATCGTACTGCAGGTGATATAAGAAGTTACTTTACCAAGTTCAATGGAAATTTAGGAGAAACCGGATGTGTTGGCTGGATGTTTAAGCAATACGGTATGATAACATTTTCATCTGATGTTGATTATGACAAACTTGTTGAAGAAGCTATAAATTTAGGTGCAGAAGATTTTGAAGAATCAGAAGAAGAATATAGAATTTTAACATCTGTTTCTGATTTGCAAACTGTATCAGAAGGACTTGAAAAAGCTGGCTTTGAACACATTACTGCAGAATTTACAAGAATACCCGAAAATAATATTGAAATAACTGATGAAAAAACTGCAACTCAGATTATGCGTTTGATAGATAAAATTGAAGAACATGATGATGTTCAAAATGTTTATACAAACGTAGATATTCCTGATGAAATAATGGAAAAAATAGAAGGTACGTACTAATTTTAGAAAAGGATTAGATAAATGATAGATTTTTTTAAAAAAGAATTAAATGAATTTAAAACATTTGCCATCAAGGGTAATGTAATAGATATGGCAGTCGGTATAATTATTGGTACTGCATTTGGAAAAATTGTAGATTCTATGGTAAAAGATATTATAATGCCTCCATTGGGTTGGTTAATGGGAAAAGTTGATTTTGCTAATCTCTACTTAACATTACCATTTGCAGGAGGTGAAGTTGTAAGGTATCCTTCTTTAAGTGCTGCACAAGAGGCAGGTGCTGTTACAATCAATTATGGTATTTTCATTAATACATTAATAAGCTTTATTTTAGTATCCTTTTCTGTATTTTTAGTAATAAAAGCGATTAATAAACTTCGTTCAATAACAGAAAAAGACAAACAAGACGTTATTGAAGAAAATACAAAATTATGTCCAAAATGCTTTTCAGAAATTGATAAAAGGGCTACAAAATGTCCTCATTGTACTTCTGATATATAATAAACACGTTTTTTAAATAATATACACAGATACTATAATTCAACTTCTGCAATTATAGTATCTGTTTTATGCAATATTTTTAAAATATTTGTATATAATAAATTTATGAATTTATTTGTTTTATATCTATTTTGTCCTGCGTATTTTTTATCTTTTATCCAACCGATATGATTTGTATATGGATAACGTTGTATATATTCTATTTTTCTACATTTCAATCCGCATTTTTTTATTAAATCTTTCAAACATTTTTTATTATAATAGAACAAATGACAACTCCAATATGTAAAACTTTTAAAAGCTTTTGATTTATATAAAGTTAAAAGAGCATCATCACTATTTGGTACTTCAATTATGATTTTACCGTTTTTATTTAACTTTTGTTTAAGTTGTTCTAGTATTTCTATTGGATTTTCTAAATGTTCAAGTACATGAAACATAGTTATCACATCAAATTTTTCATCAATTTGATTTATTGAATTTCTAACATCAATTTCTATTTCTTTATAGTATTCTGTTAAAGATTTATCTATTTCACATCCTATTATTTTCTCTGAATATGGTTTTGATAATCTTATGAACTCACCGCTTCCACATCCAAAATCAAGTATATTTTTATTTTTTATAATATTTAAAAGATATTTAGAACGTCTTATATCATCTATTCTGGTACGGTTTAACCAATTTTGAAAATCTGCTGTTTTATTATGAAGATCACCATTTGTATAAAAGTTATTTAACGTTGGTTTAAATTCTGATAAAAATTCTAAACCGCAATTTTGACATTTAAAGACTTCTATATTTTCATCATCTCTAACACCTTGTTTTATTTTTTTAATATTTTTACTTTCGCATAAGTAACATTGTTTATCCATAAATAAATTATAAGCAAAAAATTTTATTAATAAAACTTTGACATAGACAGATATTTTTGTTACTTTGAATTTGAGGTTATTATTGTGATTAAGTATATTATTTTTGATTTTAACGGAACATTATTTCAAGATTCTAAACTTCATGAGGATGCTTGGAGAGATTATTCAAAAAAACTAAGAGGTACACCATTCACAGATGAAGAAATGCAAAAATATATGTTCGGACGTTCTAATGAAGAAATCATAACCTATGCTATAGGAAGAAAACCTACAAAAGATGAATGTTTAAAATGGGCAAACGAAAAAGAAGAATATTACAGACAAATGGTTTTAAAAAAACCGGAAATAAAACATCTTGTAAAAGGTGCAGAAGAATTTTTTGATTACATCTGTCAAAAAAACATACCTCACACAATTGCAACAGGTAGTGAGATAACAAATGTAGAGTTTTTTATCGAAACATTTAATCTAAAAAAATGGTTTGATACTGATAAAATCGTATATGATGATTATAAAATTTTAGGAAAGCCAAATCCTGATATTTATTTAAAAGCAATGTCGATTTTAGGTGCAAAGCCGGAAGAAACATTAGTTTTTGAAGATTCTTATTCAGGAATAACAGCTGCTAAAAAAGCCAAGATAAAGTATATTATTGCAGTTAACGAAGATATTGAAAATTTCAAATATAAAAACGATGTTTATGATGTAATAAAAGATTTTACAAATGCAAAAAAATATTTAAATTTATAAAAATAAAAAACCGCTCATAAGAGCGGTGTAAAGTAATAAGTTTTTAAGGAAATTTTTATCAAAAAACTTAATTAATAATCTAACCTCCAATAAGGTTTAATGCTATTGAAGATGATTGATTAGCTGTTGCTAACATACTAGCTGATGTTTGTTGAAGAATTTGTTGTTTAATGTAATTCGATGATTCTACAGCTACATCTGCATCTTGAATTAATGAAGCAGCTGATGTCAAGTTTGTCTGCATTATATTTGCTGTATCCATTGCGGATGTTATTCTTGCCTGCAAACCTCCGATTTTAGTCTTTCTTGATGTAACTTCATCAATTGCCTTATCAATATTAGCTAAGAATTCTCTTGCAGTTTCATCATCAGTTATTGTTGTATCTTCCCATGATTTACCTAATAACGATTCTGAATTAGCATTTGCAAATAAATCTTTGCTCACTGATATTGTAGAATTTGAACCGGCTTTTCCTATACCTACTTGAAGTTCAATATCACTTGTTATACTACCGTTAATAATCATTTTACCATTAAAATCTGCTGATGCAGCAACACGGTCAATTTCACTAATTCTTGCTGAAATTTCTGATTTCATTGCGGCTAAAGCATCTGAACCATAAGTTCCGTTTGCTGCTTGCTCTGTTAAATCTCTTATACGAGTAAGATTGTCTTCAATTACATCTAATACACCCTCTGTTGTATCTAACATTGATTGTCCCATTTGAGCGTTATCTTGTGCTATTTTATATGAACTTGCTTTGTATGCTAAATTTGTTGCTACCGCCATACCTGCTGCATCATCTTTTGATGAATTGATTTTATAACCGGTTGACATACGCTGCATTGCTGTGTTCATTGCAGAGGTTGATTTATTTAACGATTTTTGTGCTGTCAGTGATGGGATGTTTGTGTTTACTGTAATTGACATTTTAAATTTTCCTTATATTTTTAACTTATTTTCCTTACATATTTTTTATCGGAAAATTTAAAATTTACTTTATACTTTAGTTGTATATATCATTCATTTGATGTAGAATATGCTAAAAAGAAGACAGCATAGGGCTTTTAGTTTATGCTGTCTTATAGAAATTTATATTATATCAAACTTTAGTTGTACTAATTTATAGGAACATCTATAGGTTGCGTTAAAATAACAGTTAAAACTTCACCTTGATTAAATTCTACAGGAAGTCCCTTTCTGAACATATCTGCAATACTATCACCTAATAAATAAGCACCGCCACCAATAGCGCCACCGATAGCACATATAGGAACTGTTAAAATTCTTGCAGTACTATATAATACACCTTCACCTATATCCATGCCATAGTTAGTTGCATCTGATGTTATTTCTATGGCTTTATCCCAATTTTGCTGTACAGCTTCTCCATATCCTTTATTATAATATACACCACCGTCAAATCTTAAGTTTACTTTACCTGATATTATCATATCGATTGGTAATTGGCGACCGTTTGGAATTACAACATGGTCGAAATCTACATATAAAACCGCTCCCCTTGAAAATCTTTTATTTGGTGTTACTTGTTGAATACTACCTCTTATTATTGAGCCGGCAGGAAGAATTATATTTTTTTGAGTTTTCTCATCATCAATAAGTATCGCGCTAAAATAATCGCCGGCTTTATTAGTTTTTGTACTTATTGGTGTTTGTAATTTTATATTAAACTTTGTTCCGGCAGGTATTCTTTTGGTAACAGCATTTGATTTTAATACTGCAGCACCTGAAATATTAGTTAATATAAAAAATAAAAATAATATTGATAAAATTTTTCTTTTCATTTTATGTTTCTCCATAGTTATAATTCTATATTTAATTTATAAAAAATCAAAAAGGTTACATTTGTTTAAGTTTGTTTGACAATAAATGTATAAAAGCATAAAATTTAAAAGATAAGAGGTAACAAATGAATAAACTTAAAGCATTTACACTTGCAGAAACACTTATTGTAATGGGAATAATTGGTTTTATTGCTGCTATATCTGTTCCAAGACTACGTGATGGAATGGATGAAAGAACGCTTGTAGCACAACTCGGTAAAATTGATACAGATTTACAAACCGGTTATCAAGCTGTTATAACAAGATATAATGAGCCGACAAGTTTAGAAACATGGGAATATGCCGGCTTAACGGATGCAAATGCCATAATAAAAATACGTGATTTACTTGGAGCAAGATTAGCTGATAATTTGTCTGCTCAAAAAAAATGCGGAACATCTTCAGGATGTTTTACATCAGATAGCACTATTGATAGCAGCACTTCATATCAAAAGATGATAGTCAAAAGTGGTGCTGCAGTTGCATTAACAATAACATCAAAGCCGGATTTTACATGCTCCACTGCTGAAAACAGATATTATCCTTGTCCTTTCGGTTCTATAGTAGTTGATGTTAACGGAAATGAAACAGGCCCTAATAAGGCAGGTTATGATATATTTGCTTATACAATTTCAAAAAACGGTATTGAACCAAATGGTCTTAATGAAACCAGCGGTGTTGTATTAAGTTCCACTGACGGAAAACAAAATACTGCTTGGGCATTAAAAGCTCAAAATGAAGATTATAATAATGCAACATCTTCAAACGGAGGAAGTATGACTTGCAAAAATGGCACTGTTTTGGATTGGAAAAAACAAAGAACTTGTAAATAATTGTTAGGAGTATATAAAATGAAAAGTTATAAAAAAGCATTTACATTAGCGGAAGTTTTAATTGTACTTGGTGTTATAGGTGTTGTGTCTGCGTTAACAATACCAAATTTAAAAGATAATACAAGCGATCAAGTTAATGTTGCCAGAGCAAAAAAAGTATATTCAGAACTTGAAACTGCTTATGACAGAACGACATTAAAATACGGAAACCAATATAATTGGACAACAACAGGAGCTAACAATGCTGTTACATCCGCTAAAGATAATTCTGTCGTATTATACAACAGAATAAAAAATTATTTGGATGTAAAAAAAGATTGCGGTTTGAATGATACAAATGGAATTTGCTGGGCATCAAGCAGTATTCCTGCAACAAATTTATATACATTATTACTTTCTGACGGTTCATCTATTGCTTTTGACAGTAATACAAAAGATAATACTATAACTAATGCCAAAGATGCAGGAAAATTAATATTAATTGATGTAGACGGTCCTGATTCAGGAAGCGGTAAAGAAGGATACGATATATTTAAAGTTTTTGTTAATCAAGATGTTTTGGAATCAAAAATTTCATCATTTGTACCAAATGTTTCTAATGCAAATGTAGGTAATATGGTAAGCGGTCAAGCTCCTACACCTAATGAATATATGCAATGGGTCTTAGAAAACGGTAATATGGATTATAATAAACCGGCAAAAGAATGTGATAACAATTCTGTAAAATGGCATACATTAGAAACTTGTAATTAATTTACTTGTTTATGATTGGACAGATAATGAAATTAGAACTGTTAGCTCCTGCTCAAAATAAAGATTGTGCATTGTGTGCAATAAATTATGGTGCAGATGCGATATATATAGGAGCAAGAAATTTTGGTGCAAGAGTTTCTGCTTCAAATTCCTTAGAAGATATAGAAGATGTTGTTAATTATGCCCATAAATTTTATGTAAAAGTTTACTGCACCGTTAACACTATATTAAATGACCATGAAATTTTAGAAGCTGCAGAACTTATCAATCAGCTTTATAATATAGGTGTAGACGGCATTATAATACAAGATATGGGGCTAGTAGAATTGGCTATTAACGGAAAATTAAAACCAATACCTCTTTTTGCAAGCACACAATGTAATAATGTTTTACCGGAAAAAATAAAATTTCTTGAAAATATTGGATTTACAAGAGTTATACTTGCAAGAGAATTAAATATAAATGAAATAACAAATATTTGTCAAAAAACAAACTCAGAAATAGAAACATTTATTCATGGTGCGTTATGTGTAAGTTATAGCGGTCAATGCTATATGAGTTATTCAATCGGTAAACGCTCTGCAAACAAAGGTGAATGCGCTCAACCATGCAGAAAAAAATATACTCTTACAGACAAAAACGGTAAAATTATTGCAAAAGATAAATACCTGTTATGTTTACACGATTTTAACGCTTCAGAACATATCGCAGAACTTGTTAATGCAGGTGTTTCATCGTTCAAAATTGAAGGAAGATTAAAAGATACGGATTATATTAAAAATGTTGTTGCCTATTATAGAAAAAAACTCGATAGATTAGGAGAAAAAACATCTTCCGGTATAATAAATTTCGATTTTGAACCTGATGTTTATAAATCTTTTAACAGGGGCTTTACTAATTACTTTTTAGACGGCAAAAGAAAAGATATTTTTAACTTTAATACTCCCAAATCAATAGGAGAGAAAATAGGAAAAATCGAAAGTATTGGTCAAAACTTTTTTGTTATTAAAAATCATAATCTGCATGCTCAAGACGGTTTATTTTTTAATGACACAGGTTGCTTAGTAAATAAAATTGAAGGAAATAAAATTTTTCCTAATAAAATGCCCGATATAAAAATAGGTACTATTGTCTATAGAAATTTTAATTATGAATTTAATAAAACACTTAAAAATTCAAAAACAAAAAGGCAAATTAAAACCGATTTAATAATTAAAAACGGCAAAATAACAATAACAGATGAAGATTTAAATCAAATTACAATTGATATTTTGTCTGATGAACAAACCCAAAATCAAGAAAAAATGAAAGATACTATTATTCGACAAATGAATAAAACCGGAAATAGTGATTTTATAATTAATACAATATCAATAAAAGATAATAATATTCCATTTTTAAAAATATCTGAAATAAATCAATTAAGGAATACTCTTTTTGAAAAATTAATGCAGGAAAGACTAAAAAATTATAAACGAAAAATTCAACCTAAAATGCAATATGCAAAATATATAGAAGAAACTGTTGATTTTAGAACAAATATTCATAATAAATTTGCTAAAAAATTTTATGAAAAATGCGGAAGTAAAGTTATGGAAATGTCATTAGAAAGTGGTTTACCTGTTAATGAAAAACCGTTAATGACAACAAAACACTGCTTAAAATATGCTTTTGGAATGTGTAAAAAACCAATTGATTTATTCTTAACAGATGAAAAAAATCAAAGATATAAATTGAAATTTGACTGTAAAGAATGCAAAATGTCCATATACAAGGATTAGAATTTTCACAGATTTTGGCAAGTGTGCAGTGAACAAAGTCATGCTAAGGTACAAAGTACCGAAGAATACCTAAATATATTTTAACAAATAATTATTATTAAGTTTTATTAAGTATAATAAAACCAAAAAAGCAATTTTTTTAGAAAAAAATACTTTATAAAAGTACGAGAGGGGATTTAAAAAAATGACAATGTTATTTTCACAAGTTGCAGCT
>CACYOO010000027.1 GCA_902776035.1 uncultured bacterium | reverse complement strand
CGTGCTTGTGATGCTGACATACCCATAATTACTGCTCCTTAGAACCTTTTCCTTACACATGTTATTTATCGGCATATTTAAACAAAATCTTTAATTTTTCGCCCTACTTTATTAATATTTCGTTACAATTGCTTCATGTAAAATTATTCATTTAGCATGACTGATAATAATCTGTATGCTTAGGATTTATTTTGTGTAAAATTATATATAGTTACTTTAAATTTTTAATTATTTCATCTACAGCAAATGATTTGTTAAGTGTATAAAAGTGAAAATTATTAATGCCATATTTTTCTAATAATTCCAAACATTGTTTTGTTGCAAATTCTATACCTATTTGACTCATTGCATATTTGTCATTTTGATATTTTTCAAGTTTTTCCATTAAATTTTTAGGAAAAGTAACACGTGCAAGAGATAACATTTTATTTATTTGTTTATAGCTTGTAACAGGTAATATACCCGGAATTATAGGTATATTTATACCTGTTTTATAAACTTTATCTAAGAAAAACATAAATTTAGAATTATCAAAAAACATTTGAGAAAATGCTTGTACAGCTCCTTCATCAACTTTATGTTTAAAGTTGATAATATCTTTATCCAAGTTTTCTGCTTCAATATGTCCTTCAGGATAACATGCAACTGATATATTAAAATTAGTATTTTGCTTTATATATTTAACTAATTGGTTTGCATATCTAAAATCAGGATAGCATACAGTTATATCTTTTGGTTCATCTCCTCTTAGGGCTAAAATATTTTTAACGTTTAGTTTTTTTAATTCTTCAAGTCGTTCGTTTATTTGAGATGTGCTTGTACATATACATGTAAAATGAGGCATAACTTCAATGTTATTATTTATTAAATGTTTAACTATTCCAAATGATAAATCTTTGTTTGAACCGCCTGCACCAAATGTAACTGAAAATAAAGTAGGATTATGTTTGTTTAATACATCTATTTCCTTGTAAAGATTTTCTGTTTTTTCGCCTGTAATATCGTCTTTAGGCGGAAAAATTTCAAATGAAAAATTAAAATTTTTATTATTGTTTGTTTCGTTCAAAGACATTTCTTTACCTATTTACAAGATATTACACTCCAAGATAGGTTTTTACCGTTACCATCACAAACACCTTTTATCGCATTTAAGTAATCTAAACTTTCATTTTCAATTACCCAGCTTGTACACAAATTGCCTTTTGTAAAACATGTATTTTTAAGTGCAGTATTTTCTGCTGTTTCATTACTTGCAGTTAAACTTCCCTGCATGTCAGATGCTCTGCCGCCCATTGGGGTTATTGCATTTTTCTCAATATAAAATCCGAAAATATCTTTTCCTAAAGTATTATTTCCTTTTCTTGGACCGTCTAAATCAACAAAAGCATATCCGCAAATATTACAATATGTTCCCGGACAATTAGTTTTTGTTATTGCTTTGTTTGTTGAACATGTTTTATCGGTTATAGCTATTAACATTGATGTTCCATCAGAAAGTATTAATTGATAACTGTTTGCAAATGTAAAACCGAAAGTTGTAGCTAAACTCAATGTAGATTTATCAAGTGTACTCATTGTTCCTGATGTGCCTCCAAAACAATCTGTTATAGAGCTACTGGAACCACCTTTATTTATTTTTATAAAATCTGTAATTCTGTCATAATATCTTTTAGTATAAGCTTTAGCATTAGTATCTGTCTTAAACCATGTTCTAAGCTGACCGTAACTTGCTATAGAACGTCCTTGTGCATCATTTAATATCGTATATGCTTTTTTAAGTTGTACAACACGCTCTTTATAATTTGAAGAACTTGTCAAAGTTGGAATTGTAACAGCAGATATTGTACCAACAATACCAAGTACAATTAACATTTCTGCAAGTGAAAAAGCTGTAAATTTTTTAAACAATGACATTTTAAACTCCTTTGGGTTATTGTTATACTATAATACATCCCTGTTTTTTTCAAGTATATAATATATAATAACCAAAAAATTGTAAAATTGAAATTCTATTAATAAAAATCCGACATTAAATCTAACGCCGGATTTTTAGCTTTTGAGTTATTGTTGTTGATGATTTTTAAAACATTTTTTGCAATATACCGGTTTTTCACCTGTTGGCTGGAATGGAACTGTTGTTTCACATCCGCATTCTGCGCAAACTGTTGCAAACATTTGTTTGTGTCCTTTTCTTTTATTATTTCTTCTTGTCTTACGACATTCCGGACATCTTTTTGGTTCTGCATACCCTCTCTGTGCATAAAATTCTTGATCCTCTACGGAAAATTCAAATGTTTTTCCGCAATCCGAGCATTGGAGCTCTTTTGATTCAAAATCACTCATTTCTTTTCTTTCTGTACTTTTTTTGTACACTATCTCTCATTACTCGAATATTATCGCATATTTTATAAAATAATAAAGTGTTTTTTTACATTATTGTTTCAATTCTTATTAAAAATTAACCAAAAGTTAATCTATATAACAAGATAAAACATCTTCTCCCTGTGTTTTCATTTTCTTTAAAGCTCTTAACTCGGTTTGTCTGATGCATTCCTTTGTTACACCGTACATATTGCCGATTTCTTCTAATGTTTTCTTAGAAGTACTGCCAAGTCCGTATCTCATTCTTACAACATTTTGTTCTCTTTCTTTTAATGTTGATACAATCATTTCAATATCATTTTTTAAGCTTTCATATTCTACTGCTTCATTAACACTTGATTTGTCATCTGCAATAATATCTGCTAATGATGTTTCTTTACCGTCTTCGTTTTCAAATCCGCCTTCTAATGAAACTGATTTTGAAAATGCATTCAAATATGTATCAATTTTTTCGCTTGAAATGTTCATTTTTTCAGCAACTTCACTATTGCTTACTTGTTTATTTGAAGCTTTTTCCATATCAGATTTAACTTTTGAGAATTTTGATAATGTTTCTTGAATATATACAGGTATTTTCATGCAATGACCTTGTTCTGATATTGCTTTAAACATTGATTGTTTAATCCACCAGCTTGCATAAGTTGAAAATTTGTAACCCAATTTCCAATTAAATTTTTCTGCTGCAACCATTAAACCAAGATTTCCTTCTTGAATTAAATCAATTAATGGAAGGTTAGACATATGAATAGCTTTTTGTGCAATTGTAATAACAAGTTTTAAATTTGCTTGAATAAGTTTTTGTTTCGCAGATACATCTCCTTCTGCAGCACGTTTTGCAATTTCTCTTTCTTCAAATTGAGAAAGTGGTTTTACATAAGCCAATTCTCTAATGTAAACTTTTAATGCAGAATCATTTTCAGCAGGTAAAACTTCTTTTTTTGCAGGGTTTGTAAAACTTTTTTTCATTTCAACAGGACAATTTCTCATAAGCATCTCTCCTCATTCTTATAATCTCTCTCTTCACTCTCTTAATAAATTTTTTGCAAAAGTCAATATTTTGCATGACAAACTAAGCTGTTTAAATGTCAATTCATCTCGACATAACAACTTAAGCGTTTATTACGCTTGTTTTTTCTTCTTCTTTCAATACTCTCTTAATAAATACGTTAAACAGATAAAAATTTTATGCCGTAAGTTTTGCTAAAAATTTAATCCTTACATTTTTTATATTCCACACATTAAAATTTTCATAACATTTTTCTTAAGAAATGTTAAGAAAATGTTATTTTATTTTTTATTTTCTTAATATTAGTTAACATTTAATTTGTATTAGCCGGTTTTGCTTTATAATTCGATTATGGATACATTGGCTCAATTTGTACAAAGAAAACGAGAAGCATTAGGATTAACACCTTTAGGACTATCCAAAAAATGTAATATCGCCTCTGCAATTATTGAAGAAATAGAGGCAGGTCGGGAATTGTTTTTATCTGTAACGGTCAGACAAAATTTAGCAAAGGGTTTAAAATGTACTTGTGAGGAGTTAAAGCTTCTTGAAAAGGATTTTTTAATGGAAGAAGTACCCATAGAAGTTATGGATGTACTAAAACAAAGAATTTTGAATGGTGAAACAGAATTATATTGTCCAAAGTGTCAATCTCTGTTGAAAGTAAGGATTGAGGAGATGTATGATATAGAGGATAATTTAATTTATGTGCCTCGTGGTTATTGTACAAAGTGCGTTTTCCAAATAAAATAAAATATCCGTTTTATTTATTAATTAGGACGACTTCTGTAATGGCTTGTTACATGCGTTCCATCACTTTTTGTATAGGAGTGTACATACACATCACCTGTTGAACTTGGTCGTCTAAGGTCATGATTTGAGGGTAAACCTATCTTTTTAATTTGTGCATTTAAAACCTTTTTGTTGTTATTATATTCTTCATCAGACATTGCTCCGACATTTTCTACTGTATAAATTATATCTTTTCCGTTTTCATCATTTATAAATCCTTTATAGTATCCTCTTTTATATTTTAATAATGAAGCGGGATTATTAAAATCATTGCGGTTTGCATTATATTTAGGAACCAATTCATCTTTTCTTGCTTTTATTTTATGATAATCGCTGAATTTGCGAGGATCATTAGGATTAGTGATTAAATCGCCTGCTCTCATTCTTTGCATAACCTTATGCGCAATATAGTCTTTAATTTCACTTTTTGTAGGTTTATATTGCGAATTAGAAATGGTTTCTTTTACTTCAGTACCAATTTCTTTTCCGACTTGATTATTCCATCTGTCCATGTTGTACTCAGCTTTTGATTGATTATTTAAATTTCCAGCAATTTCATGATATGTCATACCAAGATTACTAAAAAGTTCTCCACCTAAGTAAACAGTATATGCTCTGGCATAAGCATGTCTAAATGCATCTTCTGTATCATCCCAACCGTCATTATGTTTTTTGTCTTTATATAAATGATATTTTTTACTATAATATTTTGCATCTGCATGTAATTCATTTACTATGGGATAGTTATTTGGACTACTACTATTTTCAGATTTATTCATTTCTTTCTTCTTTCTTTATGATAATATTACTTTATGAAAAATTTTAAATTAAGCAGGTTCTATACTCTAAATGTATTTTTATGGTTTTCTATTCTGTTTAATATTGTGATGATTTTTTATGCAATATTATTTGATAATACAAATTATCAAATAACTAATTTTATAATGTTAATATACCATTATTGTTGGCTTACAGGTGCATACTACTTTCTTTATAATTTATTAGTTATAGTTTTTATTTTTATTTTTATTTTAGAAATTATTATAAGAAAATTTAAAAATATTCATTTAGACAATACCTTTCAAATGCCTGATAAATTAAGATATTTTCTCTATTATTCATCATTGGTACTAATTATTTTGTCTTTTTTTATTTCATATATTTTTCATATTATTTATGATGCAATTTTTTTCGATTAATTCATTTGTTCTCCTTTCGTGTTAAAATGAGTTTATGCATATTTTTAATTTAAGTAAATTTTACTCAATTAATTATTTATTATGGATTTCCATATTTGGAAATATTCTTGCCGTTTTATTTTGTATTTTATTATTTATCATAAAACCTATACAAAGAGATTTAGACTTTTTTAGTAATTTAGTAAGAATGGAAATATACTATATTGTTTATACAATTATTATATTTTTTGTAATTATATTTTGTATAATAGAATTTTTACTTAGAAAAATAAATAAGTTGAATACCTTTAATAAATTATTTATACCTAATCTTTATAGAAGTATTCTTTCTTTTATAGGGTTTATATTAATACCAATTAGTTTTTGTACCTTTTACATACTTTATAACTTTAGTCAATATCTATGGGATAATTATTTTGGATATTAAAATATCTTCCATTCTTTAATATAAATATCATATCTATAAATCATTTTTTTTTCATTTATTTATCCTTTCATGTTAGTATTAACATCTATTATTCTAATAAATTTTTTGAAAGGATTTCAAACTAAAAATTTAAATAAATTTTAAATGAAATTTTATGAGAAAAAATATGCTTACTCAATAAAATCACAACCTGTATTTATTGTTTTTAAGCCATTTACAACAGTACAGTTTTCAACATTATTAATTGTATTATCTAATACAAAATAAGTTGAACCGGAACCGGACATAATAGATTTTGGATTTTTGGATTTTATTTTTTGTAAAATATTATAATCTTTGAATACTGCTGTTTCTAAATCGTTGTATAAAAACGGCTTTATATCTTCATTATTTTTTAGAGCATTAATAACTTTATCGGTATAATTGTTTTGTGGTTTATCTTTTAGAGAACTATATTTTTGATAGCCCTCTTTTGCACTTATTCCTAAATTATTCGGCTTTATTAAGGATACAGGATATTCTCTGAAAGTAACAGGTGTAACTTTTTCACCTCTGCCCTCTGCAAGAGTGCAGCCCCCCATTAAAATAACATTTAAGTCAGAACCTAATGTACTTGCTATTTTATGTAATTCTTCTGATGTTAAAGATGTTTCAAAAAGTTCATTTAAAGCAAGTAATGTTCCTGCGGCATTAGAACTTCCGCCTGCAAGTCCTGCTTCTGTAAAAATATGTTTATCTATATAAATATCAAATCTATAATCTTTCAAGTGAGTATAATCCGTAAAAGCGACTATGGCTTTATAAACTATATTTTTATCATCATAAGGTATATTTGTATTGTTACCTGACAGATTTATTTTAAATCTGTCTTGTCGGTTTATATTTATTGTTAGAATGTCATACAGATTAATCATTTGCATAACACTTCTAATATTATGAAATCCGTCAGGTCTTTTTCCTGTAATTTCAAGTGTTAAATTAATTTTTGCGGGTGTTTTTACTTTGATTTGCATAGTAATACCTCTGAAAGTTTACCGAAATCTTCAATAGAGAGTTTTTCTCCTCTTGTATTTTCATCTATATTGAGTTCTTCCAGTGCAGATTTTACAATATCTTTATTAAAACCACCGTTAATAAGTGCATTTTTTAAATTTTTTCTTCTTTGTCCAAAAGCACTTTTAATAGTTTTTCTAAAATGTTGATAGTTTGTAAGTTCCAATAATGGTTTGTCATTTACAACTAATTTTACAAGAGCGGAGGTTACTTTTGGCTTCGGATAAAAACATCTTGCTCCTACGATTCTTAAAATAGAACAGTCAGACCAAAATTGTGAAAGAATAGAAAGTAATCCGTACTGTTTTTGAGGAGAATTTTCATTTGCTGTCATACGTCTTGCAACTTCTTCTTGAACCATTAGTATTATTTCATTTATTGATTGACGGTTTTGATTGTTTAAATCATCTATCTCACCAAGTAAATGAGCTAAAATAGGAGTGGTAATATAATACGGAATATTGGCAACTATTTTTATTTTTTTATCTGTCTTAAATTTGGAAATATCGGTTTTCAAAATGTCGGCATGTACAATTTCCAGATTATCTGCTTTTATTTTTTGCAATTCTGCTATTGCATCTTCATCAAGTTCTAACGCAATAACGTGTTTGGCATGCTTAATTAATTGTTCTGTTACAAACCCTGCACCTGCTCCAATTTCTAAAACGGTATCATCATCTGATAAGTTTGCAAATTTAATTATATCTCCGATAACTTCTTCACTTACAAGAAAATTTTGTCCGAGTCGTTTTTTAGTTTTAAAATATTTTGCTTTTTTTAAATAGTCCATGTTTCTATTCTTATAATAATACAAACAGGTAAATGTTTTTATTTTATTATTTGATAATTTATTAGTGTTATAATAAAAAACTGAGGAGAATGTTTTGACAAATACATTAAAAGAAAGATTAAATATGAATTCTGTTCGTAAACTTTTTACGGATGGAATAAAATTAACAAAAGCAGATTTTAAAGTTGGCTTTGAATATGAACGTTTACCTGTTTGTAAAGAAACAAAAACATCAGCATTATATAACGGTTTAGATGGTGTGTGCGAATTTTTACGACTTTATGCAAGAAATGAAAATTGGGATTATTTACTTGATGAAGAAAATATTATTGGTTTAAAAAAATTGCATGACACAATTACGTTAGAACCGGGCATGCAAATGGAATTGAGTTTAGAGCCGCAAAAAACAATTCAAGAAATAGAACAAAAAGTAAAAGATATTGATAAAAGTTTAATACCGTTGATGAATGATTTTGATATGGAGCTTTTAAACTATGGTATTTCACCAATATCTCTTTATAACAGTATAAAATTACTTCCAAAACGCAGATATAAAATTATGGCAAATTATTTATGGGGAATTTTGTCAGATGTTATGATGAGGGAAACTGCGGGTATACAGGCATGTTTTGATTTTGATAGTGAAGATGATGCTATGAAAAAATTTAGAGTTGCAAATATGTTATCCCCATTTGCAACAGCTATGTTTGCAAATTCACCAATTAGAGGCGGAGTTGAAACGGGATATAAAACTTTCAGGGCTTTGTCATGGTTAAATACCGATACCGAAAGATGCGGTTTTGCAACTAATTTTAGTAAAGATTTTTGTTTTGAAGATTATATAAATTTGGTATTTGAAACTCCTGTTATAATGATTCAACGAGAAACTCGTACTTATGCGGTTAATGGAACAATGACACTTAAGCAATTTATAAACGGAGAAATTCAAGGTCAAACGGCAACATTAGATGATTTTAAACTTTGTGCAAATTTATATTTTCCTGATGTTAGGTTAAGAAAATTTGTAGAGATAAGAAACCATGATTGTGTAGGAAATAATCTTCAATATGCTATGTTGGCATTTTACAAGGGAATAATGTATTCAAAAACCGCTTTAGAGGATGTGGAAAATATATTTGAAAAATGCAAATATAAAGATTTTGCAGACTTAAGATATAATATTCCAAAATATGCAATGGAAGCGGATTTTAAGAAAACAAAAGTTAAAGCAATAGCTAAAGAACTAGTAAATATATCAGAGCAAGGTTTAAAATCTCAAAATACGGATGAGGAAAAATATCTTGAACCTTTACAAGATTTAGTATATCAAGGAAAATGCCCTGCCGATATTATCTTAGAAAATTGGAACGGATGTTGGAATCACGATATTAATAAGCTAATAGAATATACACGGGCATGTAAATTTTAGATTTTCTATAGTTTATATTTATCATTTGTTTGGTTTACATTCAATGTATTAGTAAAAAATCATACTCAATTTTTTGGTGTATTTTTTGAAATCAAATAATAATCAATATTTGAACCCTATATTAATCTTTTGGTCTATATCTTTATATAAACCTTTTTAATGAGTTTTTTAAATCCTTATGTTGATGTTTTACTCATCAAAACAGTGTAGTATGGACTGTGTCAAAAGGAAAAAATGAATAGGGACATAAAAAGATTTGGGGGAACAAATGAGACAATTCAAAAAACAGGCAAGAGTAATCTTAATTGATGACAACAAGGATCATTTAGCAGGTATCAGAGAACTTTTAAGTTTGGAAAGTTCATTTGATGTAGTTGCCGTTTCAACAAGTGCAAACATTGGTATTAATTTAATCAAAAAACATAAGCCGGATGTTGTATTAATGGATATGAATATGCCTGAAAAAGATGGATTGCAAGCAATACAAGAAATAGAAAGCTTAAACTTACATACAAGTGTTTTGGCTTTAAGTGCTTATGATGATGCAGATTTAATTTATAGAGCAATGAAATTAGGTGCAAAAGGATATGTTTTAAAAACTATGGCATCATCACAATTGATTTTTGCTATAGATGAAGTTGCTAATGGTAAAGTTTATATGCCGCCTATGTTAACAGCAAGATTTTTCGAATACTTCCAAAAATCTTTCAAGGAAGAATCAATTGCTCAACAACAAGCTCAAGAATCAAATTATCTTACAGATTTAACTCAAAGAGAAGAAGAAGTATTGGATTTATTAACTCAAGGTATTACATATAAAGGTGTTGCAAAGCAATTATTTATCTCTGAAACAACTGTAAAAACTCATGTTAATAATATTTTCCAAAAATTACAGGTAAATGATAGAACACAAGCTGTATTGTATGCTATAAATCACGGATTTACAAGTAAATCAAAAGCTCGTATGGCTAACAGTTCACTTGTATCAGCTATATAAGAGTAGTAAGTAATAAGTTAACTCCTTTCAATTAAACTTAAGATTGTCGTGTACTATTTAGAAAACGATAATACACGACAATCGTTATATTAAAAACAGGTATGTGTGTAAAATGGGTATTTATAAAAACAAATTAAAAGATTTAATTTATATTCAGGAAAATAATTCTTGCAGCAGTAAAACTATTGATGGAATAATCAGAGCGTTGTTAGAACCGTTATTCAGTAATCCTGATGAAAAAGGTATTGTAATGTATAGGTTTGAAGATGAAAATAAGTATTCAGGTCTTCTTAAAAGATTACAATATACAAGCGTTGATATAAAAAATTTCTCTAAAAAATCTCCACTGCTGAAATCAGAAGAATTATGGGAAAATACAGAATTTTTATATGTGTTAACAAGCCGATACGGTGCAAGTTTCATTTTTGATTATGATACTGAAACAGGTGATGATTTTGCAGGATACTATTTGTTGCATAATTCAGTAACATTAAGAGATAGTTATGAAATTATAGAAGAAAATTCTAAAGAAGATATATCTTCATACAAAGATGAATATAAGCCGGACAGACGTGATAATGTTTTAATGAATTTATCAATAAGAAAAATAGTAAATCTTATGAATGAAACTTCTCAAGATGCAATTGTAGCAGATATGGAAAAATCAGAATTAGCAAATAATGATGATTTAAAAAAGAGATTAGAATTTTTAAATTCAAAATCAAGATATGCTGTACATGAAATAAGAAATCAGCTTTCAATTTGTGAACTGTATGCAAATATTATAGAAAAACATCAAGAATTGCAAGATAATAAAGACTGTACGGATGCATTGGAATGTATAAAAACAGCTGTAAAAATTGCTAACAGTGCATTAATGGATTTAAAATCAATAGATAATAAAGATTTGCAGGTATATGATGTTAAAACAATGGTTGAGAAAGCTATTTTACTTGCAAAAGTATATGTAAAAGATAAAAATATAAGTTTTAAAACAAACTTTGATGACAAAAACAGCTCAATATTTGCAGATGAACCGAAGTTTTTATCTGTGCTTGTAAATTTAATTAAAAATGCAGTTGAAGCAATCAATGATAAAGGTGAAATAACACTAAAAACATCAATAAAAGATGATTTTATATCTATAGTTGTTTCAAATACAGGTGAAATGATACCTGAAGATAAGCAATCAAAAATCTTTGAAGACGGTTTTACAACCAAAAATACAGGAAGCGGTATCGGTTTGTATGTATGCAGACAAATACTTTCAGAACAATTTGCAAGATTGGAACTTTTAAAATCTGATAAAAAATCAACAGATTTTGAAATATTGATAAGTATGGTATAGGACAGGTTAAAATGGATATTTTATCATCAAGAACATCAAAAATATCACAATTGGCAATGGACGGTCTTGTTGAAAGACAGAGGGCGATTGGTGCTAATATTGCAAACTGCGAAACTCCGGGATACTTAAGAAAAGAAGTAGCTTTTGAATCTCAATTGTCGGAAATCATTGAAAAAGAGGATTTAAAAAACTATATAAAGTGTCAAAATAGTATAGAACCAAAAGTTACAGGTTATGATGAGTTTATGCAAATGCAGGAGGTTCATGGACAAAAAAGACCGCTTACACCGCAAGAAAAACGTTTTTTAATAACAAATTCTTACGGACAATACGATCCTCAAGTTATGGATGATGTATTTTCAGAAGGTACATTAGATGGAAATAATGTAGAACTTGAAAAAGAAATGGTTGATTTAACCAAAAACGGAACAAAGTTTCTAATGTTATCTAATCTTCAGAGTAAATATTACTCAGGATTAAAACAAATAATAAGTGAAAATTTATAATATTAAAGGGTGAAAAATGAGTTTAAATACATTCGATATAGCTGCCTCAGGAATGTTGGCACAAAGAGTAAAAATGGATACTGTTGCAAGTAATCTTGCAAATGTTAATACAACAAGAAATCCTGACGGAAGTAAGGGTGTATATGTTAAAAAGACAGTTAATTTTAGAGCAATGTATGAAGATGAACTTTCAAGAGGTGCAAGAAATTTTGCGGCAAATTCTACAGATGCAAGATTTAATCCTATAAATGGCAGCTTTCAAATTAATACAGGTATAGCTTTAAATCAAGGATTGGTATCGAATGGTGTTAGAGTTGAAAGTATTCAAGAAACGGAACATCCGACTAAAATGATTTATGATCCGTCGCATCCTGATGCAGATGCAGATGGTTATGTAGAATTACCTAATATCAATGTTGTTGAAGAAATGGTAGACATGGTATCAGCATCAAAAGCTTATGAAGCAAATTCTGTTGTTGCAGAAAACATAAAAGCCATGATTAATTCAGCGTTAAATATTTAACATAATTTATAAGGGGTGTGTAATATGGAATTTAATACAATAGGAATGATGATACAACCGGATATAAATAAATTTAATCCGATTAGTAACTATAATCAATTTTTAAAAGGTAATGCTTCTTTTGATGTAAATAAAAGTTTTCAAAACGACTTTGATATGATGCTGCAAAGAGAAATGAACCATGATTCTAAAATAAATGCATCATCATCACCTGTTGAAAATATGATGAATTTAATTCAAGGTGGCTTTAGTAATACTTTAAATGATGTGAACGAAAAAAGATTGCAATCAGATGCACTTCAAGAGGCATTTGCAAGAGGTGAGAATGTAGATGCTCATGACTTGATGATTGCTGCAGAAAAATCAACCTTAAGCATGCAAATGGCAATGCAAGTAAGAAACAAAATTATCTCCGCATATAACGATATAAAAAATATGAGTTTCTAATTTAAGAAATTTTTTATCCTTATAAAATGTACTGTTAAGTTTTATTAAGTATAATAAAACAAAAAAAGCAATTTTTTTGGAAAAAAATACTTTATAAAAGTACGAGAGGGGATTTAAAAAAATGACAATGTTATTTTCACAAGTTGCAGCTGACACTTACAAATCCTCAATCGCAGCT
>CACYOO010000026.1 GCA_902776035.1 uncultured bacterium | reverse complement strand
GTGAAATCTTTATAGCCGTTATTATCAGCTTTAATATAAGTACATTGAGGATAATGTACGGCAGCTGTTGTAAATACTCTGTCTTTATAACTGTCTTTTACAGGCATAATGCAGTTTGTTGTAAATAAAATTGGCGCCGGAATATTATCAAACTCTTTCTGCTGATTTTGCCATGCCGTTCCAAAATTGCCTTTTAAATGCTCATACTTTTTCAATTCCGGATACGCAAGAGCAGGAAGCATTTCGCCATGAGTATAAATATTAATTCCTTTATCTTTTGTTTGTTCTAATAACATTTTCAAATCGTGCAAGTCGTGTCCCGTTATAACAATAAAAGGTTTTGCTTCAATGTTTTTTGTAACTTTTGTCGGCTCAGGATTACCGTAAGTTTCAGTATTAGCTCTATCAAGCATTTCCATACATTTAAAATTAACTTCTCCGGTTTTTAAAACAAGAGCAATAAGTTCATCTGTTGATAAATCTTTTTCCAAAGCAGATAAACCTTCATAAAAGAAAGATGAGCATAAGCAGCCATACCTTTAAGCCCGAATAAAATTAAAGATTTTAAACTTCTTACATCTTCATTTCCTTGCCAAATTTTATTCATATCATATTTAGGGTTCTTTATCATAGTTTTTAATGACTCATTATCAAAATTAGCATTTGTGATTGTTGTAAAGAGTCCTTCTATAATTTTTAAAGTTGTTTCATCATTCGGTTTAGTTTTAGATAGTTCAATTAAAGAACTGATAACTTCATCTTGCAAGTTTGCTGTATCTTCTTTTTTGCCACATACACCGCAAACAGTACAGCCGTCCAGTAAGGTACCATCAGCTCCTTTATATTTACCTCTTTGCTCACATTGAAAACAAAACATTGACATAATAATTTCTCCTTTATTGTTTTAATTTTATTTGACTACATTTTAAATTTATACTAAATTAAAATAAAAGTATGTTGGAAAAACAACAAGATGATAAACGAATTAGAAAAAATAAAAGATAGCTTATTAATTAAAGACATAAAATTAGAGGAATTATCATCTATGCTTGGGTGTTTAAGAGGAGTAATAAAGCATTATAAAAAAGGAGAAGAAGTATTATCCCAAGGGGCTGAAATCAAAAAATTCGGTCTTTTAACAGAAGGTAAATTGCAAGTTGTTCAATATGACTATTTAGGGAATAAGTCCATTTTATCAATAATTGAACCTAAACAAATATTTGCAGAAGCTTATGCTTATGTTAATAAAATTCCTTCAATGAACGTGGAAGCGCTTGTTGATAGTACAGTTTTATTTTTAGATTCCGATAAATTATCCAGTCCTTGTCATAATTGTTGTACTTTTCATAAACAGCTTGTAAAAAATTTGCTTTTTATAATTTCAAACAAAAATGTCAATTTGACAGAAAAGATTGAATGTATGTCGCAAAGAAAAACAAGAGAAAAATTACTTACGTTTTTGAGCTTGGAATCAATAAAACAAAATTCAAAAGAATTTTATATTCAATACGATAGGCAAGGTTTAGCGGATTACTTAGGAGTTGAAAGAAGTGCTATGATACAATAAAAATTGGTTTAAGTTATTACAAAAATAAAGGTAAAAAATAATGAAAAAATGTAAAATAACAGTTTTGAAACGAAATTTTGATGAAGAACTTGCAAAAGAATACGGTGTTGAGGGCTTGACTGCTTGCCCGATGCTAAAAGTTGGACAAGTTTTCTATGCTGATTGGGAATGTCCAGAAGGGTTTTGCAATGAGGCGTGGAAAGCAATTTATCAATATGTTTTTACACTTGCCCACGGTGGAGCTACAAAAGAACTTTTTTATTACGGTGATTGGATAAGAAAACCGGGTGTTGCGATTTGTTCCTGCAATGACGGACTTCGTCCGGTGATATTTAAAATTGAAAATTAATACAATATTTATTTGAAAGCAATTTTTATTACAGAAACTTTATAAGATATTAAAAAGAATTATATTAAAATCTTTTAACTAAAAAGTTAGAAGAAATTAAGTGGCAATTAAAAAACTATCAAATATAATTAAAAAAGTAGAACATAATGGATATTATTGAAAAAAACAAAGAATTGATGAAAAAGTTTGAAACAATGATAAATACAGCAGATGGAATGTTTGCTATTATAAAACCGTTAGGTCTTGTAAAATTTACCGTTTAAGTTTTAATATTTATTTATGAATAACTGCACGAGTTTTAAACCATCAATAGATAATAATTCAAAAGTTCTGATTTTGGGTTCAATGCCGGGTGTAAAATCTCTGGAGGTACAGCAATATTATGCACATCCGCAAAACAGATTTTGGAAAGTTATTGGTGTTATTTGTGATGAGCCAAGTATATCAGAATATAGTTATGACTTAAAGTTAAAAATTTTACTTAAAAATAATATCGCACTATGGGATACAATAAAAACCTGCAAGCGTGATGGAAGTTTGGACTTTAACATTCAGGATGAAACACCAAATGACATTAAAGGTTTGTTGAAAAAATACCCTAATATTAAGACAATTTGCTTAAACGGCAATAAATCATATTCTGCTTTTAAAAAATATTTTCCAGATTTGTTGGAAAAATATAATTGCCACAAAATGCCATCAACCAGCCCTGCTAATGCAAGATATAACTTAGATAATCTTATAAATGAATGGTCTAAATTTTTATTAAGTTAACATGAAATTTTTAAACATGTTTATCTATAGTCAACACAGTTTATGTATTTTTTTAAATTAATACATATTTTTTGAAGTTCATTATCAGTATAATTTTGTGCATTTATTAAATTTTTATCAAGTATATTTGACGAAACAAATTTTTGCAAATAATATCTCTTTGCACCTTGTAAAACTTTTCCAATCTTTTCAAAATCATCAAATGATAATTGATGTTTTAAAACAGTAGTTCTAAATTCATAATCAACGTTACTATTAATAATTAAGGAAATCGATTTTTTAATATTTTCAATATTGCAATGTACTCCAATAATTTTATCGTATTTATCAAATGATGCTTTAATATCCATTGCTACATAATCAAGTAAATTATCATTAATTAATTTTTTAATTATATTAAAATTTGAACCATTTGTATCAAGTTTTACAGCAAAACCTAAATATTTAATTTGTTTAATAAAATCGTATAAACCTGATTGCAGAGTTGGTTCCCCGCCTGTAATTACAACACCGTCCAATTTCCCTTTTCTTGTTTTAAGAAATTCTATAAATTCTTCAGTTTTATATTTGCTTTCGTGTTTAAAATCATGTATTTCTGGATTATGGCAATATCCACAGCGAAAATTGCACCCCTGTGTAAAAACAATAGATGCAATTTTCGACGGAAAATCAACTAGTGTTGTTTTTTGAATTCCTCCAATTATGAACAACCGCACAATTCTCCTGCTTTTGTCATATTAAAAGTTTTACGATTTATAAATTCTGCTTTTTTACCATTATTCCATTGTTTTACAGGTCTGATGTAACCTACAATTCGTGAATAAATTTCACATTCACTTCCACAGTTTGGGCAATATTTATGTTCTCCTGTTACGTATCCATGTGTTGGACATATAGAAAATGTAGGTGAAAAAGTAAAATATGGTAAATGATAATTTGTACAAATCTTTTTAACAAGATTTTTCATTGTATTAGTATCGTTAATTCTTTCCCCTGCAAATATGTGTACAACTGTTCCTCCGGTATATTTTGTTTGTAAATCGTCTTGATTATCAAGAAGTTCAAAAATATCATCAGTACAATTTACAGGTAATTGGGTTGAATTTGAATAATAAGGTTCAGCACCTTGAGAGTAATATTCTTTATCATTTGCACATTTTATATCAATAAGATTTTTCTTATCAAGTTTTGCAAGACGATAACTTGTTCCTTCTGCAGGAGTTGCTTCAAGATTATAGTTATTATTTGTTTCTTCTTGAAATTTAACAATCAAATTTCTCATATAATCCATTACTTCAATTGCAAAATCATGTCCTTCTTTATCTATTATTCCGCAATTTAAAAGATTCTCACATGCTTCATTCATACCAACAAGACCTATTGTTGAAAAATGATTTTTCCAATAAACACCAAATCTTGTTTTAATATCTCTTAGATAAAATTTTGTATAAGGATATAAGCCACTATTAGTTAAACGTTCTAATAATTTACGTTTAATTTCTAGAGATTTTTTTGCTACTTCCATTCTTTCTTTCAATATTTTAAAAAATTCTTCTTTTGATTTTGCTTGATAACCAATTTTAGGAAGGTTTATTGTTACAACTCCAATTGAACCGGTTAAAGGATTAGAACCAAATAAACCACCCCCTCTATATTCAAGCTGTCTGTTATCTATTCTTAAACGGCAACACATAGAACGAGCATCTTCCGGATTCATATCAGAATTTATGAAATTAGAAAAATATGGAATACCATATTTAGCAGTCATTTCCCAAAGTCCTTTCAAATCAGGATTATCCCAGTCAAAGTCTTTTGTAATGTTATATGTTGGAATTGGGAATGTGAATACTCTGCCGGAAGCATCTCCTTCCATCATTACTTCAAAAAATGCCTTATTTATCATGTTCATTTCTTGTTGAAATTCACCGTAAGTTTCTTCTTTCATTTCTCCGCCAATAATTACACATTGCTCTTTATAGTATGACGGAACTTTTAAATCCATTGTGATATTTGAAAATGGTGTTTGGAAACCTACACGAGTAGGAATATTCATATTAAATACAAATTCTTGCAAAGCTTGTTTAACTTGCTTGTAATTTAATTTATCGTATCTGATAAATGGTGCAAGCAAAGTATCAAAATTTGAAAATGCCTGTGCTCCTGCACTTTCACCTTGCATTGTATATAAGAAGTTTACTATTTGACCTAATGCCGTTTTGAAGTGTTTTGCAGGTTTTGATGCAACTTTACCTTCGACACCTGTAAAACCTTCTGATAATAAATCTTTTAAATCCCAACCTACACAATATACAGAAATAATATTCAAATCATGAATATGAATATCTCCATTTTCATGAGCTTCTTTGATTTCAGATGAATAAATTTTGTTTAACCAATAATTTTTACTCATAGCCGATGCAAGATAATTATTTAAACCTTGAATAGAATAACCCATATTTGAGTTTTCATTGACTTGCCAGTCAAGTTGTTCTAAATAGTCATCAATCATATTTATTGATGCATTTTTAATAAAATCTCTCATTTTTTTATGTTGTTCTCGATAAAGAATATAAGATTTTGCAGTCTGTTTGTATTTAGAAGATAACAAAACTTTTTCAACAATATCTTGAATTTCTTCAACAGTCGGTATTGACATGTTAGATTGCTTTTCTTTTACAAAATCATTAACAATTTTGATAACATTTTTTGTTAATTTTCTTGCATTAAGTTCATCAATTTCTTTGGTAACATTTGATGCCTTACAAATGGCATTTGTGATTTTTGCAGAATCAAATTTTACAATTTGTCCATCACGTTTGATAACTTTTTGTTGCATAATAAAATCTCCTTTAGTCTCGCAAAGTAATAACAAACTAAATAAGCATTCCGACTGTAACGGCTGCGGACCAGTGAGGGACTTTCACCCATACTTTCCTTACTTAGTTCTTTTATTATATAAAATATTAAAAAAAAAAGCAAATTGTAAAATAAAAATTTTTCTTCAATTTTGTAACATATTTACTATATAAGCACTGACAACCTCAGCTTCATTAAATTCAAAGTTGTTTATATTTTCATGCTACTATTATTTATAGTTTTATGTTTTTAGGATAAGAAATATGGATGCAAAAGAATTATGTACATGTAAAAATACAAAATGCAAATATCATCCTGCAAATCACGATTTAGGGTGTACTCCTTGCATAGAAATAAATTTAAAAACGAATGATATTCCGAATTGTTATTTTGAAAAAATAGATTCTGAACACAAACACAAAGGAACAAAAATAAAAGATTTTGCAAAGTTTGTTTTGGATAATGAGGTTAATTTATGAAGTGGATAATGTTATTACTTGCAGGAATATTTGAAATTGTATGGGCTATTGCTATGAAATACTCAAATGGTTTCAGTATTTTAATTCCATCTGTAATAACTATTATTACATATATTTTAAGTGCAGTATTTTTAGCATTTGCCTTAAAATATCTTCCTCTTGGAATTGCTTATGTTATGTGGGTTGCTTTTGGAATAATCGGTACTACAATTCTTGGTGTTCTATTATTTAGTGAAAAATTAACAGTTTTGCAAATCATATCTATTATTCTGATTATTATTGGTGTAATAGGGTTAAAGCTTTTTGCAAAGCAATAGAATGTTCAATTAAAAACAAAATGATAAATTCTACAAAACTATATTAAACATTGTTGTAACTTTCATCAATAAAATGTTCTATTTCAAAATCCTTTAGAGTTTTGTCAAAGATAATAGTAACCCAATTTTTTTTATTCATGTGGAATGCTTCATATATTCCTTTTTGTTGTAATACTTCTTTTATTTTATCCTTATTAACTTTTACATTTATAATTTCAACAATTTCAGAACTGTTTGAGTTTTTATTAACCTTATTTAATGGTACTGTACCGATAATTGCGTACCACTTATTGCTTTGTTTTTTTCTAAACACTGCATAAGTCGGTAAATTTTTCCATAAAAATTCAGGTGCATCCTGATATTTTTCTGATATATATTTATTTATGGCTAATGCTTGTTTTGTTTGAAATAGTTTATTTTCAGTACATTTATCTCTTATGTCGGTTAATATTTTTATAAAATTTTCCCTAACTTCAGAACTAAAACCGCTGGAAGATTCTATTCTAAAATTTGTATATTCATCTCCTGTTGATATATCAAAAATTTTACCGCAAATTTGTCCGTCAAATTCAACAACTATTTTAAATTCGTCATTTAAAATATTAGTTTCGTATAAAAACTTTTCGCCATTTAATTTAAATCCGTATTCTTTGAGTAAATTTTTATCAATTATATGATTTTTAAATAAATTCTGTTCGATTGTCATTATAAATCCTGAATTACAACAAATAGTAATAATTTGAAAATTCCTGAATAAATTTTGTTGGTTTATTTGTGGTCATATAAAATAATCCATGTATATTATACTTCAAATACTTATAAAAAGCTTTTTTCTTGTTTTATTGAATTAATTTTTTCTATGCATCTGTTTATATTGTTTAACTTGTTTACTTTTAACTGTTCTCTTTATAGTACAATTAAATTTGATTATAATAATCTAAATTTGTCTGTGAAAATATATTAAGAATTTGTCAGAGTAGAAAAAATAAAGTATTCTGTTAGTATGGAGAATAGTTTAGTTATCATTGTTGACGATGAAAAAATGGTTACCTCTGCTTTTAAAACTCTTTTAAAATTAGAGGGGTTTAATAATTGTGTTGCTTTTAATAATCCAATAGAAGCCGTTGATTATTTAAAATCAAATAAACCTGATATTATTATTTCTGACTTTATTATGCCTGAAATGAACGGTTTAGAATTTTTAACAGAGGCAAAAAAGCTGTATCCTGATGTTAGTAAAATACTTTTGACAGGATATGCCGATAAAGAGAATGCAATAAAAGCCATAAATGAAGTCGGATTATATAAATATATTGAAAAGCCATGGGATAATGATGATTTAATTATAAATATCAAAAATGGTATCGAAAGAAGTAATTTGTTAGATAAATTACATGAAAAAATTACCGAACTCGAACAGGCAAAATCAGAACTTGAAAAATATTCTCATAATTTAGAAGATATAGTTGCGGAACGTACAAAAGATTTACGTATAGAACATTCCAAACTAGAAAGTATTATTCAATACTGTGCTGACGGTATAATAATAACAGATAAAAACGGTTTATTAGAACAATCCAATCCGGCTGTTGAAAATCTGACGGGTTTGAGTGTAGAACATCTTTTAAAACATAATTTATCAGAAATTGTTTTAGGACAAGAAATAAAAAATATCTTTGAAGAATGTATTGATGAGGGTGTTTCTACATTACGTGATTGCTATATTACAAACTGTTTGAGTGAAAAACAAATTCCTGTAGAAATAAATTTTGCAATTATTGATGATAATAAAGATTCAGAAGAAAAATTCGTAGGTGTAATACGAGATGTGAGTGTTCAAAAGGAAACTGACAGATTACGTGATGATTTCATAGCAACACTGACTCATGATATGAGAACACCTTTAACAGCTGCAATTCAATTGTTAGAATATTTCCTTGATGGAACAGTAGGAGAATTGAATGAAAAACAGCATATGTATTTAGAAACAATGAAATCAAATAATGAGGGCTTGTTAGGACTTGTTAACAGTTTACTGACTGTTTATAAATTTGATGCAGGCAAAGTTGAACTTGTTAAAACTAATTTCAATATAAAAGACTTAATTATGCAAAGGTATAATGAATTAAAACCTCTTGCAGACAAGAAAAATATAGAAATGAGTGTAAAATTTGAAGCACCTGATGATACATTAATACTTGCTGACAGACAGGAAATAGGCAGAGTTATTGCAAATTTATGCGGTAATGCTGTTAATTATACAAATCCTGATGGCAAAATAGAAATTTTAGCAAAAGAGCAAGATGGGGATTTTGTATTTTCTGTTTCAGATACAGGAAACGGTATACCTAAGGAAGATATACCACATTTATTTAAAAGATTTTCTCAGGGAACAAGCAGAAAACGTTCTACCGGTACGGGCTTAGGTTTATATTTGTCAAGACAAATAATTGAAGCTCATGGTGGTAAAATTTGGCTTGAAAGTAAAGTTAATAAGGGCAGTGAATTTTCATTTATTCTGACCGATGTTGTTGTATCACACAAAAAGGAAAAGGTAACGGTATAATGTCGCAAAATATAAGAGTTCTCGTGGTTGAAGATCACCTTATGGTAAGAATGGGGTTATCACTTATATTAGAAAAAATCGACGGTGTTGAACTTATAGGGCAGGCAGAAGACGGACTTGACGGCTTAAAAAAGACAAGAGAACTGCTTCCTGATATTGTGTTAATGGACATAGGACTTCCTGAAATTGACGGTATAGAAGCGACAAAACGCATAAAAGAAACAAATCCTGAAATTAAGATTTTAATGTTTACATCAAGAGAGAGCGAAGATGACGTTTTAACTGCATTTGAATCGGGTGCAAACGGTTATGTTATGAAAGGTGCAAATGAAGAACAGATAGAGCGTGCAATAAAATCTGTAGCAGAGGGAACTTGCTGGCTTGATCCTCAAATAGCAAGAATAGTTCTTGCCTGTGTTCAAAGACAAAATAAAAATATAGATAAACATGTTTCAACAGAAGGCAGGATAAATTATAAAGACGGAAAAAATTTATATGGCTTAACCGAAAGAGAAATGGAAATACTTGCACTAATGGCAGATGGTTTGTCTAATCCTGAAATCGCAGAACATTGTGTTATTACAAAAGCTACTGCAAAAGCCCATGTACACAGTATTTTACAGAAATTAAATGTATCTAAAAGAACAAAAGCTGTAACCTTAGCTATGGATCAAGGATTGGTATAAAAATTATGATGAGAAAAAAATTTTTCGTCTTATTTTTGGCAGGTTTTATAAGTTCCTGTTTTTTGAGTTGTTACGCTGTAAACAATAGAGAATGGGATTATAGAAGCAAAGTTTATCAAAATGATGCAAAAACAAAATATAAAAAAAAGCTGTTTCCTGAATCCGGTTATATGACAATGGAACAGTATAACAAAAAATCTGTCGCAAAAGATAAATCTGTTGGTAGTGGTGAATTTGTTCCAAAGCGTGTAACAGAAAGCGGAATGGTATATGTTCCGCAACCTAAATACAAACTTGTAAGATATAACAATCCTCCCGGATCCGCAGAATTAAATCTGCATGATAATATTTTACACATAAAACGACAGGAGTTAGGTACAGGTTTGGTATCACCTGATGTTACACGAATGATACTTCCTATTGTATATTATTATCCAAAAACAAAAACAACACAGTGTGAGGTTTATATTATACCATTAAGAAAAGGTCAGCCGGATTTGGAAAAAGTTATGCATGCAAATATTGCTGCAAGAATTCAACCGCCAATATTTTCAACTGATAAAACTCAAGTAGAATATGCACTTTTTAGAACAATAACACCTGTTGATTTTTCAGCAGACGGTACGAAAGTTTTAGCAAAAGAAAAATTAGGAAGTGGTGAAGATGGTATTTGGAAGACGGAAATATTGATTTATGATTTCAATACAAATAAAACAACAAAACTTCCTGATATAAGGGAAGCAGTAAGATATTATTGGCTTAATACAAAAAATCTTGATGTAAAAGAAATTCGTTGGGATTTATACCCTCTGGGCTTTGATATAAACTCTCCTGACAGAATATTAATATCGGCTTATGCTTACGCAGGCAATCCACCTATTAATCTGGGTATCTGGAGTATGGATATAAATGGTGAACAGGTAAGAATGGAGTCATTAAGCTCCAAAAATGTAAGTGTTAGTGTAAACGGCTTCAAGCTTGTTCAAGACGGTTATATTTCACCTGAAAGTGCAAAAGCAGAAGCAAATTTGGCAGCTGCCTATGAAAAAGCTGAAAAAAAAGCAGCTAAAAAAGCAGAGAAAGCAAGAAAGAAAAAACTAAAAAAAGAATATAAAGAAGAAGTTAAAGAAATAAAACAAAATTATAAAGAACTGAAAAAAGATCCTGAAAATGAAGAAGATAAAACTAAAAAAGCTAAAATCAAAAAACATCTTCCATATTACAAATATGGAAAACCGACAGGATATGATTAATTTATGTTTCTGTAGCAATGCTACATAATAAGACTTCTAATTATCTTTTTTAATGCATCCATTATTTTTAAAAGCAGAGAAGGTTCTTTATAAGTTTCTTTTTCTGCATCTTCAAGAGTAAAAGTGTCTGTATCTTGTGAAGTATCACCAAAAACACTTTTATTCATGCTGTTTTCTGATTCTTTCTTTTTTCTGTTGTTTGCAAAATATCCGGTATTACCTGCACCACCGTCTTGTGATTTTGCAGTTCTCAGTTTTGGCTTATCACCTATCGGATTTACATCAAAGCTCATGGGGTATATGTCCTTTCATGTTATATATTCCCATTCTACAACATTTTAATCATATTTTATCCGATAAATATAGGATTATTACAAAATATACCAAAATAGTTCAATGACAGTATTTAAAATTGTTAAGCACTTTACATGCATTTTTTTCTTGATATACTGTTAAGTAACAGACATATAAATAGGTGATAAAAATGAATATTGAAACAAAAAAAGAAGAAAACAACATTGTAAAAATTAATTTGGAAATACCTGCGAAGGAAGCTGTAGAAGCATATAACAGAGCTGCAAAAATGATAGCTCAACATGTTAATATTGCAGGTTTTAGAAAGGGAAAAGCACCAAGAAATGTTATAGAACAACATATAGGTGTGGAAAGAATTAAATATGAAGCGTTGGAAAGTATTCTTCCAAAGGCCTTAAGACAGGCAGTAGAAGAACAAAAACTTGATATTATAATGCAGCCGGCAGTAGATTCTTATGATTTTAACGTAGGTGAAGATTTAAAAGTTTATGCTCACGTTGAAGTAAGACCTGAATTTGAATTAAAAAATTACAAAGAACAAACGATTGATGTAGAAGAATATAAAATACCTGAAGATGCAGTACAAAAATCTATTGACAATATGTTGAGCAGAGCAGCTACTTATGAACTTGTAACAGATAGACCTGTTAATAATACAGATTTGGTAAAAATAGATTTTGACGGATATGTAAATGAAGAAAAAATTGAGCATGGTGATGGTAAAAATTACACATTAGATATTTCTAATTCAAGATTTATACCTGGTTTTGCGGAACAATTGGTAGGACATAATGTAGGAGAAGAATTTGATATAAATGTAACTTTCCCTGAAACTTATCATGAAGCAAAACTAGCTGGTGCTCCTGCCGTATTCAAAATAAAAATACACGAAATAAAACAAAAGATTACTCCTGAATTAAATGATGAATTTGCAAAAAAAGTCGGCTTTGAAAATGTAGATGCGTTAAAGAAGGATGTACAGGATTTCTTGCAAAAAGATAAAGAATCAAGAGATAAAGCATCTGCAGAGCGTGCGGTTATGGAATATGTTTCAAATAATACAGAAATAGATATACAACCATCAATGATAGAAAGAGAACAACAATATTTAATGAATGAGTATAAACAACGTCTTGCACAACAGGGCTTTACTTATGAACAAGCTGTTCAAACACAAGGTGAAGAAACTCTTTTAAATACAATGAAAGCAGATGCACTTAAAAGAGTTAAAAATACATTAATAATTGATAAAATTGCAAAATTAGAAAATATACAACTTGAAACAAATGATATGTCAGCAAAAGTTGAAGATATGCATAATACTTACGGAGTTGAAAAATTTGAAGTAATGAAACAGCTTGCGGGAAATCCTAGTATGCTTAGTGCAGTATCTCAACAAATAGTAAGTGAAAAAGTTTCTCATTTCTTAATTGAAAACAATAAAATAAATTGGGTTTCATCTAAAGAAAAAGAACCTGTAAACGCTTAAATTAAATTTCATTTGAAATAAATTAGTAAATAAACGATAATATATAAAGAAAGGAAAATAAAAGATGAGTTTTGTACCTGTAGTAATAGAACAATCAAGTCGTGGTGAACGTTCATTTGATATTTTTTCAAGATTATTAAGAGAAAGAATAATATTTCTTGGAACTCAAATTGATGATATGGTAGCAAATTTAATTGTAGCTCAATTACTTTTACTTGATAGTGAAAATCCTGAAAAAGATATAATGTTGTACATTAACAGTCCCGGCGGTTCTGTAACAGCAGGTTTTGCGATATATGATACAATGCAGCATATAAGAGCAGACGTATCAACAATATGTTTAGGTCAAGCAGCATCAATGGGAGCATTTTTACTTTCATCAGGTACTAAAGGAAAACGTTTGGCATTACCACATTCAAGAGTTCTTATTCACCAACCTTTAGGTGGAGCTCAAGGTCAAGCTACAGATATTGAAATTCAGGCAGCAGAAATTTTGAGAATAAAGAAATCATTAAATGAAATCTTGGCATCTAATACAGGTCAATCATTGAAAAAAATCGAAAAGGATACAGACAGAGATTATATAATGACACCTGCAGAAGCTTTAGAATACGGAATGATTGATAAAGTTATATCAAAAGAATAAGTATTTTAGGAGAAAAAATGGCGAAATACGACGACAGCAGACTAAAATGTTCATTTTGCGGTAAAACACAGGATCAAGTTAAAAAATTAATTGCCGGTCCTGAAGTATACATCTGTGATGAATGTGTAGAGTTGTGTAATGAAATTTTAGATGAAGAATTCTTTGAAGGAAAAGAAAAAGACAGTTCTGCAACACGAAAAAAAGGTGAAAAAACAAAGGATAAATCCATACCAAAACCTCACGAGATAAAAGCATATCTTGATGAGCATATTGTTGGGCAGGATGATGCTAAAAAAGTTCTTGCTGTTGCTGTGTATAATCACTATAAACGTTTAAGACACAATAAAGAGTTTGGAAGTGATAAAAATCAAGTAGAAATCCAAAAATCAAATATTTTGCTTGTAGGTCCTACAGGAAGCGGAAAAACTCTTTTAGCACAAACTCTTGCTAAATTACTTGATGTTCCTTTTGCAGTTGCAGATGCTACAACATTAACAGAAGCAGGTTATGTAGGCGATGATGTAGAAAACATATTGTTACGTCTTTATCAAAATGCGGAATATGATGCACAAAAAGCTGAAACAGGAATTATTTACATAGATGAAATTGATAAGATTGCAAAAAAATCTGAAAATATGTCAATAACTCGTGATGTATCAGGAGAAGGTGTACAACAATCATTGTTAAAACTTATAGAAGGTACGGTTTCTAATGTTCCTCCTCAAGGTGGAAGAAAACATCCTCATCAAGAATTTATACAAATAGATACAAAAAATATATTATTTATTGTAGGTGGAGCATTTGTCGGATTAGATAAAATAATCGAACACCGTTCTGATGAAGGTACATCTTTAGGATTTGGAGCAAAAGCGCCTTTAACAAAGGCAGAAAAAGAAGCAGAAGAATCAAAAATGCTTAAAAAATTACAGCCGGAAGATTTGCTTAAATTTGGATTGATACCTGAATTTATTGGTCGTATACCTGTATATGCAGTTTTGGATGCATTGGATGAAAAAGCATTAAAAATGATTTTAACAGAACCAAAGAATGCTATTATCAAACAATATCAATGTTTACTTGATATGGACGGTGTAGATTTAGAGTTTGAGCCGGAAGCAATTGATGAAATAGCAAAAGAAGCTATTAAGCGTAAAACAGGAGCAAGGGCATTAAGGTCTATTGTTGAAGAATTAATGCTTGATATTATGTATGATGTTCCTACAGACAGTGATATTAAAGAATTTGTCGTAACAAAAGATATGGTTTTAAACCGTAATAAGAAGGCAGATTTATTGGAGCTTCCAAAACATGATGATGAACAATCGGAAGAAGAATTAAAAGCTGAAATAGCTTAAGCTTGTTATTGTCGGAAGATTTTTAAATAAAATTTAATTATCTTCCTGAAATAAATTCAGCATGACAAAACGAAACAAATCTTCATTCTGAACCAACAATTTTTGCGTTTAAGAAAAAAGTCATTCTTGTATAAGTTACATAATTTGATGACAACTATTTTCCATTTTCAACCAAAATACTACACGGCTTTCTTCTTGTTAAGAAAGCCGGCAAAGAAACACCGACACGCAAGCTTTTCACGAAAATATAACCGTTCATTCTTTTAACCGC
>CACYOO010000025.1 GCA_902776035.1 uncultured bacterium | reverse complement strand
TCCTTGAGATATATAATAATATTTATAAAAACAAATTTCCTTATTTCCTTACTTATACACAAATTTTTAAGCCGATTATCAAAATCGGCTTTTTTATTTATATATGATTTTGTCAATAAAAAAGCCGCTTATGCGGCTCAAGTCATTTAATGTTCAATTATTTATTCAATCAAATTTTCTCAATCTCAATTTATTACAAGTTTTGTTTGAAAACTTTGTCTGATGCCTTTTCGATATCAGGAGTATCAATTTCAAAAACATGTATTCTTGAAGGTCCTAAATCTACTTTAACTTCACCTTCACCTGCTTGGTATTTTGATTGTCCGCCATAAGAAGGAAGTAAGTTTTTCAATTCTTGACCTTCTTTCATTGTAGGAACTTTTACTGTAGCAGTTACGTTTCTGTTAATATTCTTATTACCGATAACTAAAAGTGTCTTACCGTCTTTGTGTCTTGCATAAGCAATAACTTGGTCATCTTTATCGTTTTCTTTGTTCAATTCTATGAAAGAACCTTTTGTGATTAAATCTTGATATTTATCTCTCATTTTGAAAGATTCAGTCATAAATTTACCAATTTCAGGATTTTTACCACCCGGTTTTCTTGATAAATTGAATATATCTAATTTACCTCTGTGAACAACCATTTCATGGCAATCTGTTTGAGATTCTTCAGATTTTTCATGGTCATAACCATATACATAGTAATCACCGGATTGATAACCGTCAACATAGTATGGATTTAACATAGGTAATGTTGCTTGTAAACCGGCAGTTAAGTTACAGTAGTCTGTACCGCCATGAAACATTGGAGAAATATCATCGTGAGTTGTAAATGAACCGATTATAGATTTTCCTTTAGGTAATCTGTTTGACATTTCAATGTTTTCTTCTACAAATTCATTTAAGTCTTTAGCACCTTTCCATTCATGGAAAATGTGGTATTGTCCATAGTATGCATCAAAACCGGCTCTTAAAGAATCTTCTGGTCTGTCGTAAGGCATGTTAGCTTGTGGAGATGCATCTTCATAAGTATAAGTTTCGCCTAACCAACCGAATTCAGGATCTTTTGAATGAGAATAAGGTATAATTATATCCCAAAATTCTGTAGGTTTCGCACGAGCAACGTCTGCTCTTATACCGTCAATACCTAAATCTACACACATATCAACATATTTTTTGTGTAAATCAACTAATTCAGGATTTAATTCTCTTTTTGTTTCATCTGCAAATGGTTGAAACATTCTGATATCATTCCATCCTTGAGGAGTCTTTGCTTGACCATCACGTTCTTTTGCCATTAATTCAGGTTGAGCTTTGTACAAATCTAAAGAAGAACAGCTTGGTAAGTCTAACATAACTTTAATATCACGTTTGTGGCATTCATCTGTAAATGCTTTGAATTGTTCTTCAGGTGTTCTTTTATCATTTTTATCAATCAAATTAGGATCTATTGCCAAGAAATCAAGTGGAGAATATAATGAACCTGCCAAACCCATTGCATGTTCTTTTCCTGTAGGATGAATAGGTAAAATGTGGAATGTATTAAAACCCTCTGCTTTTACTTCATCAAGTCTGTCAATTGCATTTAATAATGTACCGTGTTGTTCATTTCCTGTAATTTTTTCATCACCGTTTTCATCTTTTGCGTTGAATGTTCTTGGAACAATAGCTAAAATTTTTGATTCACCATTTTGTAACATTGTTCTCAAGTTGTTTTTATAAACAGGAGCTTCAACCTTTGCATTATCTTCAACTTTTTCAGCTTTTGCAACAGGTTTTACAAAGTTTACCATTGTTTTATTCATTGCTGCTTGAGCATTTAAGAAGTTATTTAAAGGATTTGTTGCATTATTTACAACTTCATTACCTTTAAAATTTGGTTGAGATGCTTTTGATGCATAACGAGCTTTTAAATCTTGTACATTAAATAAATTTGATTTGATTGATTGAACTGACATTTGACTTATTTCCTAATTATATTTTTGATTGATTGAATTTTTATTTAACGGCTTTACCTTTACCGAATAAGAATTGTGCTGCTACTGTTAAGCCGGTTAATACTGCTGCAACACCACCGAATGTTTTACCCCATTTTTGAGTGTTATAGCTTTGTTGAATTGTTTTTGTCATCATTTCATCAGGAGCTACACCCAATAATAAGAATTTTTCTTCTGATGATGTACCCATATCACCTGTTGTTTTGTGATTAGGTTTTGTGAAGTAATCTGCTCCGCCGATTTTTGTAAATACTTCGTTATTGTATTTGTTTACTTCATCTTTAAGACCTGCTTTTGCAAGAACTTCTTCAGTTGTTTTGTTTAAACCTGAATTATACATAAAGTTCATTGTCTTTTGATAGAAGTCATAATCTTCAGGAACATCTACACCTTTACCTTCTTGGAAGTATTTGTTAACTACTTTACCGTCTTTTATTTCAACATCGCTTCTGTCAACATTTTGAGAATTATCTTGGTTTCTGTTGAAGTAGAATTTTATTGAATGGTCTGATGAATGACCTTGTAATGCAGTTTGTTTAGAAAGTTCAAGCATTGCTTCTTTAACTTCTCTTGATGAAACGTCATGAGGAACTTCACCTTTTGAAATTCTTCTGTACATATCCATTGTACTGATTAATCTTGAGAATGAATTTTTTACACTTGAAATTCTTTCTTCAAAGTAAACTTGTTTTACTCTTTTTAAAGAACCTTTACCGCCTACTGATAAAGCAGTTAATTTGTCTGCTGTTGCATGCATTCCTTTATTATAAAGGTTGCCTGCTGCTTCATCGTAAGTTTTACCAACAAGTTCTTTATATTTTTGAGTATCTTCAGGTTTAATTTTCTTATCAAGAACTGCAACACCATTTGCAATTTCTGTTATTGCCTTTTGATATTTAGCATCATCAGATGTAACTTCTTCAATTTTATTTCTTATCATTCCTTGAACAAGTTCTCTGTTATTTCTAACTTTTTCCATTTCCTTGAAATCTACACCTAATGCTTTAACAACTGTGTTAGCTGTATTGTTCCAATAGTTTGCAATAACTGTTTCAGGTTTATCAGCAACCTTCATTTGTGCATAATCATCAAGAACACTGTCTTTTGCTTGCAATTCGTTCATTGAAACAGCTATATCTTTAACTTTGTTTATTGCATTATCATCTAAAACTGATGATGTATTTGATTTTATTGCCTTATCAGCTACAGCTGAAACACCTTTTTTGATTGATTTCAAATCATTTGTATTCATTCCTGCTTCTTTAGCTTTTGCAACAACCATTTGAGCAACTGATGTACGAACATTTAAGGCATCGTCTTCATTAACTTCTTTACCCATAACGTTTGTTTCTTGGAAATGTTTTGTTAATTCTTCTTTTGTAGGAACAAATTTATTAACTTGTTCTTCAGAGAATTTTTGAGTTAAAACTTTTTTAGAAACATTTGAAATTTTTTCTGCTAAAGATTCATCAACAACTGATTTACCGTTCATTAAGATTGAAGTCATATCTTCTTTAACACTATCAGCAGTAACAGGATCTAAACCTTTTGCTAATCTGTTAGATATTGTTTCAACCATTTTTGAATCAACTTTTTTACCTTTGTTTTCATTAAAGATTTTATCTAAATCTTGAACCATGCTGTTATCTTTCATACGTTTAGCAGATTCTGTTTCAAAATTCTTTAATAAATTATCAGCTTTATTGTTGTTAACCTTATCTAATGCAGGATCAATAACTTTTTCAGCTTTGTTACAAGCCAATGCTGATAAAACTGCTGATGCAATACCTGCTGTTAACATCCATAAAGTATTGTTTTTTGTAGCAATTTTTTTCATATTAGCTTTAGTTAAATCGTTTCTGTCTTGAGCATTTTTATCAACACCCATTTTATCGCCGATTTTTTCAAGCTTTTCATCTGAATATACATCCCAAGGAGTATATTGAGCGTCTTGGAAGAATGGTTTCTTTCTTCCGAAACTGTCAACGTATTCTTGTGTAGGATCAAAACCGTGAATAGCTTTTGCAGGAGCGCCTATAGCAATTTTTGGCCATAATTTCATTGCACCAAAGAATGTTGCTAAACCTACAAATTCCATTAATTTTGTTTTTGGGGTAGTTCTTTGAGTTGCAAGATATGTTGCTAATGCAACAGCACCTGCTTTCATTCCTACGTCATTTAATTTTCCTAATTGATGATCGTTTGCTTTACCTGTTAAACCATCTTTTACAGCTTTTAAATTATATTTTGTGTCTGATAAAACTGTTTTTGGAGAAGGAATTATAGTTGATGTTACTAAGTGTCCTTTTGCCTCTTGTGGTTTTATATATTGTTCAGTTTTAATACCATTAACGGCGGTAATTGCCATTTTAATCCACCACTACCTTTCTGTTTTCATCAAACACATTTTTATCTTCTAAATTTGCTGATTTTCTAGCATTTATTACAGTATTTGCAACACCGATAACTGTTGATAACACTGCTGCACCTATTAACGCTTTACCTGCATATTTTTGAATACCTGTCGGATTTGCACCGCCTGTCCATAAATCTTTTGCAGCTTTTACAAAATTATTACCGAATGAACGAGCTACATTTTTAACTTTTTCGAAGCCATGACCTTTTTTCATTGATGCAAAGAAATTATCCCATGGTTTTTGTACTGCTAATCCAACACCTGCTGCTGCCCACATATATGAAGATATGCTCTTTGCAGTATTTGAACGAATGATAATATCTTTTATTCTTGGCTTAACTTCTTTATCAGAACTCTTTAAATTTTCACCTAAACCTAATTTTTTAGCTACTTTATCATAGTATGCATTTCTGTTTTCATTTGTTTTTCCGTACAACAAATCATAACGAGGGAATTCTACACTTTCAAATACCTTGTGATATTCGATAGATTTTGTATTAGGATCACCTTCATATTTAGGGAATCCCTCAACAACTTTCGCATAAGGCATTTCAGTATCAACACCTGTCAATGCTTTTACCGGTTTGTTAATAAGAGCTTTTGAAGCTTCTTTAGCAACACCGTACATTGCAACACCTAATGCCATTTTCTTTCCTAAAGAGCCGGCTTTTGATTTTGCAAACGGAGTAAAGTATTTGTTTGCTGCATTAAATACAGCCATCAATGCAGCACTTCCCATTAAGTATGGTACTGTACCCATTGTTAAAAACTCATAGAAATTAGCGTTTTTATCGCCTTTTAAACCTTTTGCAGGATACGTAGTAAATGCTTTAACAAATTTATCACACGCAATTGTTGCACGAGTTTTTAAATTATTTTCTAATAATGTATCCTTGTTATACTTTAATTTTTTCGGTTCTTCTGTCTTAGAAGTAAATCCCTGTTGGATTTGTGGTTTTACCGTATTAACGTTCATGAATGCTCCACATTACTATGCTTACAATTATAAAAAGCTCCTGAAAAATATTATTGTTAGTAAATCTTACATGTTTTTACAATTGTTTACATAAATTTTAGAAAATTTTTTATTTAGTAATTAAAAGTTTTTCTAATTTTTATTTTTAAAATTTATATTAAAAAGATTTTTTTTATAATCTGCAATATCATCAAGCTCACTTAACATATTTCTATCGGTTAGCGGCTGTAAATTCTCACTATTATTCTTATTTTGAAAAGATATTTTTGTAGTTAAATTGTACAATGCAATAATAGTATTTATATCTCTTTGAGAAGGTATCTTTGTTAAAAAGCGATAAGGATAATATGTTACATCTTCTTGTATATTAGAATTTGCCAAACCTAAACTTCTTCCTATTTCGCTCAATGTTATAAAATATAATTTATCCATATTTATATAATTTGATGGTAGATCAATTTTTATTTCTGCACCGAATATCTGTTTATTATTATCTGTATCTAATGTTGTTTTACCTTTAATATCATTATTGCTTTTTCTGAATATAACATTAATTTGTGAAGAATATAAATTATTTCCACCATTTTTTAATATATTAAAAGAAATTTTATTTTCAGTTGCTTTTTGCCATTCGGCAAAAGCATAAAAAACAGCATTTTGACATGCTTGAACATATGATGATGCAACGGTTTCATACAAATGATAATAGCCAATATATACGTTTATTGGCATTAATTTCAAAGGCCATTTAACTCCACTGCATAAATTTAAATAATTATCCATACTATTATTTTTATTTGAATATAATATCTTTCGACATTTTATACTTAACATAATGGTGTCGACAGGGGGACTTGAACCCCCACGAATTGCTTCATGCGCACCTGAAACGCACGTGTCTACCATTTCACCATGTCGACAGATTATAATAAATAACTCTCAAATTATATCATAAAAACTATTTTGCAGGTTTGACTTTTTTAAAAAATTCATCGGCTATTAATTGTGAATATTTTTTATCCTCATTCAAGGATAATAATACAAATGACTTATCTGAACTTAAATCAATTGCAGATATCATTCCACGTACTTTTCCGATAGGTAATTTATTTATTTTTGCTGTAAATCCTATATATTTTATATTCTCTCCGTAAGCATTTAATTTTCCTGTTTTTATTATAGTAAAATCATCTATTTGTAAAGATTTATAGCTAAAACTTTTTATTAAATCTTTAATCTTTGCCTCTGCTTTGTTTTCATCAAAATCTTCTTCGGTCAACATTGGCTTTTTACCGGTATCTACAATCAACATCTTTTGACCTGACGCCTCATGCTCTGCCAATACACCTTTATATCCGAATGCACTTGCAGCTTTATCTATATCAAACTCATCGGATAATTCCGAAAAATCACCCAATTTACTTGCTCGCTCCATTACCGATGTCTTGGCAGTGCCTAAATATTTGTTATATTGAGCTATTAAAAAATCCTTACCGCCTATTGTTACAAAACCGACTATAGCAAGTGCTAATATTATTATTTGAACTATTTTACGCAAACAACCCATCTTGAATTTATGATACCTTTAAATTAACATGTTCTTATTCATATAGGAATTATAATTCATGTCAGTTCAAGAAATCAACCACATAAATTCAAAAGATGTAAATATTGATGATGTATCTCCTGCTATGCAGCACTATTTGAAAACAAAACAGGAATATTCTAACGGTGTTTTACTTTACAGAATGGGTGATTTTTATGAAACTTTTTTTGAAGATGCAGTTCTTATGTCTAAAGAACTTGAAATAACACTCACATCAAGAGATTCAGGTGCTAAAATCGGCAGAGTACCACTTGCCGGTATTCCTGCAAAAGCTGTTGACGGATATGTAGAAAAACTTATCAAAAAAAATATAAAAGTAGTGGTATGCGATCAATTAGAAAATCCTAAATTTGCAAAAGGTATTGTAAAAAGAGGTGTTACAAGAGTTATAACGGCAGGAACTATAACTGAAACAAATTTTCTTGATAAAAACAAAAACAATTATATATGTGCAATATTTAAAGATGAAAAAACAAATTTATACGGATTTGCATATACAGATATTTCTACAGGTGAATTTAAAGCAACACAAGCTGAATACGGACTCATTTTATCGGAACTTGCACGGCTTAACCCTTCAGAAATTATTGCACCTGCTAAAAAATTAGACATAAAACCATTTCAAATTGTACCTGATGAATCTGTTGACCTGCCTGATGAAATTATAAATAATTATAATTGTTCAAAAGTACCAAAAGATATTTTTTCCGAAAGTTATGCTGAAAGTAATTTAAAAGCCGTATTTAAAGTTCAATCTCTTGACGGTTTGGGTTATAAAAATTGCAAACTCGGCTATCACGCTGCAGCAGCTATTTTAGGATATATGTGGGAAACTTTAAAAGATATTTTTCCAAAATTTGAACGTATTGAAAGTTATGAGCTGTCTGAATATGTTCTTATAGATGCAAATACAAGAAAAAATCTTGAACTTGTTGAAACATTAAGAGAAAAAAAAACTTACGGGACACTACTTTGGGCAATAGACAAAACTAAAACCAATATGGGAGCAAGACTACTTCGCTCATGGATTTCAAGACCGCTCAAAAATGTAGAAGAAATTAAAAAAAGACAAGAATTTACGCAACAGTTAATTGATAACACTTCTATAATGGACGGTATAAGTAATGCACTAGAACAAATTTATGATATACAACGTTTATCAACAAAATTAAGTAACGGAACTTGCAACCCAAGAGATTTTGTAAACATAAAACTTTCTTTAGAACATTTGCCTGAAATATTAGAGTATGTAAATCTCTTAGATACAACTCTTTTTGATGAAGTTAAAGGATTTGCGGAATACTTACAAGATTATGCAGGTATGATAAATGATACCATTGAGGATAATCCTCCTGCCGTATTAAAAGACGGAAACTATATAAAAGAGGGTGTAAGCGGTGATTTAGATTACTTAAGAACGCTTTTAACAGGTGGCGAAGAATGGCTGCAAAAATTTGAAGAAGAAGAAAAAGAACGTACAGGAATAAAAAACTTAAAAATTGGTTATAACAAAATATTCGGATATTTTATAGAAATAAGTAATTCAAATTTGGGAGCAATACCTGAAAATTACATTAGAAAACAAACTCTTACAACAGGTGAAAGATTTATAACTGAAGAATTAAAAAAACACGAAGATGAAGTTCTTAATGCTAAATTTAAAGTTGAAGAACTTGAATACAAAATATTTTCAGATTTTAAAGAATACTCAAAAGAATATGTTACCAATATCAGAATTTTGGCTGAAAGTATTGCAAAATTGGATGTTTTGAATTCATTTGCTATTGCAGCATTAGAAAACAAATATGTAAAACCGGAAGTTGATGAAAGTAACGATTTTTACGTAAAAAACGGCAGACATCCTGTTTTGGAACTTGTATTACCATTTGGCGAATATGTACCTAACGATTTGGATATAGAAGCCAATTCAACTGATAAAACCCAATTTATGATACTTACAGGCCCTAATATGGCAGGTAAATCTACATATATGAGGCAAAATGCACTCATTGCTCTTATGGCTCAAATTGGTTCATTTGTACCAGCCGATGAAACAAAAATTGGTATTGTTGATAAGATATTTACACGTGTAGGAGCTTCTGATGATTTAACTCTAGGTCAATCAACATTTATGGTTGAAATGGTTGAAACTGCATATATTTTAAATTCAGCAACAGAAAAAAGTTTGATATTGCTTGATGAAATAGGCAGAGGTACAAGTACATACGATGGTGTTGCAATTGCATGGGCAGTAGCTGAATATATTGCAACAAAAATAAAATCAAGATGCATATTTGCAACACACTATCACGAATTAAATGTAATGACACAAACTTATCCGCAAATAAAGAATTACAGAATTACAATTGCAGAAGATAATGATGAAATAATTTTTCTAAGAAAAATTGTACAAGGCGGAGCAAGCAAGAGTTACGGTATTCAGGTTGCAAAAATGGCAGGACTGCCTAATGAAGTTTTAAACCGTTCAAAAGATTTGATGATAAAACTTCAAAAAAATCGTTCTCAAAATTTATCACGCAAAAAAAGTAATACTAACGAACCGGATGTTCCACAATTAAATTTGTTTTAAAAATAAATGATTTAATATTCAATGGCTCTATAAATTTTATAAAGAAGTTCTATATCTATTTTGGACTTTTTGATAAAACCATTTTTATATAATGTTTTGCATTAATCTTACAAATCTACTTTAGAAACATCCATAAGTATAGCAAATTCAATACCTAAAGCTTTTGCTATTTTCTCTAATGAATCAATCGTAGGGGAAACTCTGCCGCTTTCAATTTTCCATACGGTATTTCTATCTAAGCCGGCATCTAACGCTAAATTCTCTTGAGAAATATCTCTTTTTATTCGTTCCAGCTTTATTTTTTTACCTATTTTTTTACTTAGTGAATTATAATCATCTTTCATTGTATTATAATAAACATTTGACTTATTATAATCAAATGATTATAATAAACAAGTGATGATTATAATAAACAATATATTTTTACAAAAATGGAGGAAAATTGAACAATAATGTATTATGACAAACGATTTTCAGATATGTGTAAAAAATTGGGTTTAAGGATTAAATATTTAAGAGAAGAACAGAAAATTACTATAAAAGAATTATCACAAAAAACAAAAATTAGAGTTGAATATTTAAATAAAATTGAAAAAGGTAATGCTTATGGTATATGTTTAAATAAACATTTGCTAAAAATTGCAACAATTTTAAAAATTAAACTAAGTAAATTATTAGATTTTGATTCTTAAAACGGTAGATTGGCAAGCAATAGATTAATACATAATATTTTGTAATTATATACTATTTTATACCAAAGTTACTAAAATCTCGTCATACTGTGAATGACAGAAAAGAGATCTTTCGGGCGTTGCCCTCAGGATGACAACAAATGTCAACCTGAACTTGTTTCAGGTTCTCTGATAATGTCATTCCGAACTTGTTTCTAAATCTTGAACAAAGAAATTCTGAACAAACCTAACGGTTTTTCAGAATGACAGAATGCGTCATACTGAGACTTTAGCCGAAGTATCTCATAATAAAAGATTCTTCGCTTTCGCTCAGAATTACGGATATTTTAGTGTAACATTATATATAGTTACCAAAATTTTTTAAAGATATTTTCTATTGAGTTTCTTATTTTACATGCACTCATTAATAAACATTGCCCTTTTCTGAAAAATTAAATATAATAGGTTTGCAGGGTAAAAGATACTCTTTTCAAAAGGAAACCTACCTCCACTTTTTACTTAAGACTTCGGGTTGGTTCCCGACTAGAAAGGAGATCGTTATGAATGATTTTAATATTAGCTTATTTCTGATATTTTTAATTATTTTCATAATAAAAAGTGGCACCTGCTTAAAAAAGTAGATACCACTTAAGACTTCTTACAGAGTATTGGCAGCTTGGTAAACTGCTCCCTGCTTCATACATTATTTACTATTTTACACTGTTTGTCAACCCATTATCATAGTTTGTATATGCAGATTTTTATAGCAATCAAAAAACAAATATTAAATTATTATATGTGATATAATATCACTATGATTAACCAAGATGAACTTTTAGAGATTATAACTCCTGTGAGAATTAGTGCATACGGTAAGGAAAGTATTGATATTCTCATAGAAAGATATATTTATAATCTTAAACTCTCTGAAGCTTTTTATCCTGCTTTATCATTATTAGAAATAACTTTACGAAATAAAATTTGTAATGCTATTGAAAAACTTATTTGCAAAGATTGGCTAATAAATGAATTAAAAATCCAAAATATTTTGGAAAATAAGGAATATCAAAAACTTTTAGATTCTGCCAATAAGATTAAAAAAGCAGGAAAAACAATTACTAATGATAGGTTAGTTTCTGAAATGACTTTAGGTTTTTGGATTCATCTTTGTACAAAATCCTATAAACCTAAATTATGGGATAAAAAAGGGTTCTTTGAACTTGTATTTCCAAACTATACCAATAATGGACAATTAAGAAAAATTGCACCAATACAAAATAATTTACTTGCAATTCTACGATTAAGAAATAGAATATTTCACCATGAAATAATAATTAATGGAAAACAAACACCACAAGAACAATATCAAATAATTGCAGATATGCTACATTTGCTATCTAATGAAGCAGAATTATTATTACAAAAAATTAGTAGATTCAATGATATAATAAAGCAAAAACCCTAGCGACTCTGCAAAAGCAGGACATCAATCCAGGGTTATCTTCTAATATTATAAACGATTTGTATTTCTTTTTCAAGTATTTAGAGCCATTTTTTAGTTAAAATTTACATAAAACGCATGTACAAATTATGAAACACTATATAAAAAAATAAATATTAAATTATTATATGTGATATAATATCACTATGATTAACCAGAAAGAACTTTTAGGCGGCTTTATTGTACCTACAGGAATAGGTGCTTCTATTGGCGGATACGCTGGTGATGCATCCAATTATGCAAGAAAATTTACGGAAATTAGTAAACTAATTGTAAATCCCAATGTTGTTAATGCAGGCGGATTTTCAGGTATTAACGATAAAATGCTATATGTTGAAGGTTATAGCTTAGATGAATTTTTCAAAGGGAATTTATACCTTCAAGAAAGCAAAAATAATAATATCGGAATAATATTTGATAAATCTATACCGGAAGATGTATTGAATATTCATATAAATACACTCAATGCAGTTAATACAGTTTATGGAACAGAAATTACCGAGTACGTTATAACAGATGAAGATGTCGGTGTTGACTTTTTTGTTGATAAAAACGGATTTTCAACAGGTTATTTGAAAAATCAACAAACTCTCAAAAAAGCTGCAAAAACTTTATTAGACAGAAAATGTAAGGCAATTGCAATTGTATGTTTGTTTAAAGATGATGACAATGATATTTCATATTCAAATGGAAATGGTGTTGATCCAGTTGGTGGTGTTGAAGCTATTATATCTCATTACATATCAAAAGAATTTCTTGTTCCTGCGGCACATTCACCTGCTTTTTGTGATTATTCAATAAAGCCCGATATTGTTAACCCAAAATCCGCATCAGAATATATAACACCGACATTCCTACCATGTATACTCTTAGGGCTTAGAAATGCACCCATTTTAGATAAACTATCAGGAATATCTGTTGAAAATTTAGACTATCTTGTCATGCCATACAATGCATTAGGTTCAATACCGGTTTTTGAATGCTTAAAAAGAGGTATTCAAGTATATGCAGTAAAGGAAAATATTACAGTTCTTAATGTTACAAGTGATTTAATACATAAATGTGGTATAAATATAGTAAGTACTTATGATGAATGTTTGGAAAGAATTAAAAATGCATTTTAAATTACAAAAATATATTGCTGCAACATCGTTAATAGAAATAATGATGATATTTTTCATTATAGGTATTGTAACTGCTGCTGCAGTCGGTTTATCTAAACCAAAAAATGAATATTTAAATAAACTAAAAGTATATAAGGCATTTGCAAATTTACAGAGTGCAGCTGAAACAATTACTGCAGAAGGTTTTATTGCACTTCCATCTGACCTTGCATTATGTGTAAACAGAAGCGGAACAAGTTGTTCAGATTATGCTCCTTCAGGAGAAGTGCCTTATAACAGTTTTGCATTACCAATGCATGCTACAGAAAATACTTACAATCCTGATTGGAATAATGGTAGTGTTAGTAATTATACAGAAGGTACAGGTTATACCGGACTAACAGCTTTTCAGCAAAATAAGTTCAAATATATGCAACAGGGCTTATGCCAAAGATTGGCTTACATATACCAGGTAGATAATCAAAATGTAAATTGTGCATCTGATAAATTAATTGATGATAGCTCATTGTCATCACAATCTGATTATGAAGGAATTGTATTTACAAGTGCAGATAGTAAAGATAATCGTACACCTAATTTGCAGCTTGCCAATGGAGATTCAATATATATAAGTTCAAAATTATATACAGAACTTGGCAGCTCAAGAGTTGTAATTAATCCGGCTTCAGCTGAAGGTTATACTTGTGAAACCGCTGCAACAAAAGGACAAGCAGCAACATTAACAGACAATAATTGCTATATAATAGCTACTAACGGCATATTAAGATTTCCTAATGAAACTCGTTCCGCAATAACAAAAGCTGTTTTAAAATTGAGTGATAAAGGACAACTTGCAGGAGTTAGTACAAATTCTCAAATGTTTTTACAAGAACAATGGCTTCATAACAGAGATTATTTTAATGTATACATAGATACAAACGGCAAAATGACAGGTGTAAAAGATTATTCCAGAGGTCCCGACAGGTTAAATAATGATATATATATGTTTCATGTATATCGTGATGGAACAGTTTTACCTGCCTATGAAAGCGGTTTTCCACAAGACTTGCTGACTGCAAAAATATTAAAGAAAAAACCTGTTCCGGCTCAAGGAACTGTAGGTACAACCGTAGATGCAGCATATTATAAACCATATATTTATAATAACAATACTGCTTTTTCAGGTTTATATGCAAATATCCCTATTGCTTATGCACAATGTTATGCAGGAACAGCAGGTGATGCATCATATCAAGCTATAAACAGAAAAGAGAATTTTCATGGTACATATTATCAAAGATATTGCCAATCTATACCTGCACCGTTAGATGGATGCATAGACACTAATGAAAACAGAATTGGTAACAATATTATGTGTCGTACGGTTATTAATGAACCAAGCTTTTTTGCTAAATAATTTAATTACATAAAAATATTATTTAAAACAAAAAAAATCCGCTTTTTAAAAGCGGATATAAATTTGGTTTTTGGTTTTGGTTATTTTATATTTTGGTTTGGTTGTTAAAATTCTTGGTTTTGTAGGTTTATTTTGGTTTTTGGTTTTAGATTATTGGTTGGGTTAACT
>CACYOO010000024.1 GCA_902776035.1 uncultured bacterium | reverse complement strand
AGTATCCATCGTTTACGGCCGGGACTACTGGGGTATCTAATCCCATTTGCTACCCCGGCTTTCGTTCCTCAGTGTCAATTACGGCCCAGTAAAGCGCTTTCGCCGCCGATGTTCCTCCCGATATCTACGCATTTCACCGCTACACCGGGAATTCCCTTTACCTCTACCGCATTCCAGCCTGCCAGTATCCGATGCCGAACCGAAGTTGAGCTTCGGGCTTTAACACCAGACTTAACAAACCACCTACGAACTCTTTACGCCCAATGATTCCGGACAACGCTTGCACCCTCCGTATTACCGCGGCTGCTGGCACGGAGTTAGCCGGTGCTTCCTCTGTAGGTACCGTCAAGTTTCGTCCCTACTGACAGTGTTTTACACCCCGAAGGGCGTCATCACACACGCGGCGTTGCGCTGCCTCCCGTAGGAGTATGGGCCGTGTCTCAGTCCCATTGTGGCTGATCATCCTCTCAAACCAGCTACTGATCGTCGCCTTGGTGGTCCATTACACCGCCAACAAGCTAATCAGATGCAGGCTCATCTCAGAGCACCGGAGTTTTCAAGATTGGCATTGCAGCCAAGCTCATATGGGGTATTAGCAAGAGTTTCCCCCTGTTGTCCCCCTCTCTGAGGCAGATTTCCTACATATTACTCACCCGTCCGCCACTTTCCACTGACCGAAGTCAGCTTCTCGTTCGACTTGCATGTATGAAGCACGCCGCCAGCGTTCGTCCTGAGCCAGGATCAAACTCTCCGTTGTCAGAAAGTTTATGTCCATTGTTTACCGAGCTAAACGGTAAACAGCTCGACTTCGTTTAAACACTAGCATTTGCTTATGTTCTTTTGTCCTAAATCATATTTTGTTAGAATTAACAAGTATATTTTAGTCGTTTTCAGCTATTCTTTTTTCAATGTTCAATTTCATCTTCCGACATTAAAAACGATTGAGTTTTCTCAATCCTTTTCATTAGCGATTATTTAAAAATCCTAATCCCTAAGGTCGGGGAATAAACGGCAGACTCGAAAGTCTTTTTTAGGGGCCGTTTTTAAAACGGAAGCTTGATGCATTCCGTACTTTTAATATTACAACTTTAATTTTTTTTGTCAACCCATGTTTTCAAAAATTTTTATTTTTTCTTTACAAATCTTAATTATATGTTAGATTGGCATTATGATTGCGTTTTCAGGACTGAATTTTTTATAAATCTTAAAAATTTGTTCTCATTCATTTAGATGAAATATAAAAAAGCATGCCATGACAATAAAGAAAAATAAATTATTTATATTCAATTTTTATTACTTTATTAGATGTTTCTTCAGCAGAGTACTCAACATGACAAAGTAGCTATTTCAATAAATACAAAAATTATAAACCAAGAGCAGACTTCAGTTCACCTAATCCGACATTTTGCAAATATTCAAATATTTTGGCTTTTGTAACACTGTTTCCACAAACAGTTTGAACTATTTTTTGGGCATAAGGCATTTTGTTTAATACTTTTCCACCAAATTGATTATACGCAAAATCTAAAATAATCTGTCCAGCTTTAGGTAATGTTAACCCTTCTTCAGAATTTATAGCATCAAAAGTTTGTCCCATTGCAGTATATGCATTTCCTACAAGACCTACCTTTCCTGGTATTGCACCTACATTACCTGTTACATTATAGTAACTGTCTGACATTCCTTTATCTTTTGCTTTATAAGCTTCACTCAAACTATTTAGTTCACTTGTTAATCTATTAACTCTTTTTATCTCGTTGACAATGTTTGGAGTATCATAACTACCACCCAAAACATTACGTATTTCGCTAGGGAAATCACCCCATTTTTGAGCTAAATTATGATATTCTGCATACATTAAACCGTTCAACATTCCTGTAGAACTTGCATACTTCAGAACATTTTCTGCATTACGTAGTGCAGCCATTGCAGCCTTACGACAAGCATCTAAACTTTGACTAATATTTTGCTGTTCTTGTGTTAGATGTTGAACAGGTGCATTTCCAATTTCAGTAACAGTAACTTTACCACTTGCCATATCTCCGGATGCTTTATATAATTTATCACCTTTTCGATAATTACCGTCTGCTGTTTTTGTATAAAGATTATTATACATTGTCTGCTCTACTGATATTGTAAACGGAAGAACTATACCTGATGAATTTTCTGTATTTTGAGATGCATTAGATGCTGCAACAGCAGAACTTACTGCCTGTTTTATTAATGATAATGCATTATCACCCTTTCCTTTATTAATAGAAGCTAGTACCTGACTTTGTATTGCTGATTTTTTATCTGCAGGTAGGGAATTATATGCAGCTTTTTCTTCCGGAGATAATTGTCCTAAGGCAGTTTCTATTGCTTGTGAAGCACTTTTTGATATAGCAGAGTTATATTGACTTACAGCTTCTTCTGCAGAAACCATATCATCTGCTACCCCGCCATTTCTGCCTGTCAAGGTTACTATGGTTTTACCTACTATCAATTCTCCTTTTTTGTTGCAATTACCTAATTCGATATTTCTCTGTTTTATTTCTTCTGCTCTAGCTTGGATTTGTTTCTTTGATGGATTTTTAACACCTTCTGCTTCTAATTCTTTTTTTGCATAAAAAGTCCAATCTTCATTATTTTGAGCAGCTACATCTACTGTATCTTCATCCGCTTTCTTTATAGCAGTTTCCAATGGAGAAATTTTTGCATTCAACTCATTTATTTCAGTGTTTAAATCATCTAATTCTTGTTGAGCTGTATCAGATTCTTGTTTTTCTATCTGTGTTTCTTTTAATTGTTTTGAATTTCGTTCTTGTGTTATTCTTAACTGTTCTTGTCTTGCTTGTTCTACTTTTGTATTTATTGCTGAACGTTTTTGTATAATTATTTCAAGTTGATGATTATATTCGGATGCAGCATCGTTATCATTTTTTATTTTTGTTCCGTCTGATTTGGTAAATGATATTATTTTTCCATTTTTTCTTTCTGTTGATTGTTCTATTTTTGATACATCTTCATCTAATTGCCTTAACTCACCTTCTGCGGCAGAAAGATTTTCGCTTGCAGCTGTATATAAATCATCATAATCTACAGCTTCTTCATATTCTTGTAATTGCAAATTTCTATTTAAAGTGCATGGCTGTAATTGCGAAGTTAATGAACCCAACTGTGTTTGATAACCTTGCAATTCTGCCTTTGCATTTTTATATTCGTCTGTTCCAAATCTTAATTGTATTTCTGCCATATAATTCACCCTTTTTCTATTATAATTTTTAGTACATTATTTATCGGCAGAATTGGTTAAATAGTTTAATACTCATATTATATCATATCGTATTATATTGGGGATTATAACAGTGTTTCACCCATTTTAAAATGTATTTTACAAATCGTTACAATATCATCACCAACCTTTATGGCAAAATTTCTTAGATATATTATATATGAATTTATATACAAAAATTTATTTCTACTATAGCAAGCTTTACCGACTTTCTTCTTGTTAAGAAAGCCGTGTAGTATTTAGGTTGAAATGTATTATTGTCAATTGCGAGCGATAGCGTGGCAATCCATTTTTTCGTCTTGGATTATCTTTCTCTCCGACAAGTGTTCATCTCACTTTCCGTTACTTATGACATTAAACCGTTTACACAAATTTTATTTTTTGATAATTTGTATATATGAGTGATTACAAAACAGATTTAGACAATGGAATAAACCTTATATATGACGGAAATTTCCAAGATGGAATTGATTTAATTAACAAATCACTAAAAATAAAATCAGATTGGAATATTCCGTATTTTTACAGAGGAGTTGCTAATCAGGCACTGGAAAATTGGGATGAAGCAATTCTTGATTATACAAAAGCAATTAAATATGACAACAAAATGACTGATGCGTATTATAATATTGCAAACATTCTACTCTCCAGAAAAGATATTGAAAATCCTGATATAAACCAAGCGGTTACAAATTTAGAAAAAGCTCTTGATTTAGATAACAAATTTGTTGATGCACTGTTTGCTATGGCGGCAGCTCAAAAAAAACTTGGAAATTATCATGAAGCATTAAAATATCTAAATAAATTACTTGAAATTGAACCTGATGCAATAAACGCAAAAGCATTAAAAAAGCTGCTATTACAGAAATATATTGTATAATTAAAAATGAATTATTTAACAAACTTTATTACAATATATTAAGATTTAAATGAATTACCCGCAAAAAAATTTTTTACAGGATTTGTATTAACGCTTAATACATTAATAAGGAGTTATAAAATGTCAATTACACCTATATCATCTGCTGCAACAAATCCTAATTTGCAAGTTTTAAATGAACAAATTTACGGATATAAGCATGGTATAAGACCTTTAGTTTTACAAACCGAAAGCATGAAAGATAAAGATGTTATTGAAAAAAGACTGCAACGAGATAATTTGAATTATCACTTAATGCCTGCACCGGGTGGAAAAAATTTAAACGTATTTTTTGGAGATAAAGCATGCGTTGATGTAATAAAGAGTTTTAATAATCAACCACTAAATGAAATGACACCTGAAAAAGATTTTATGCTTGGTGTTCTGTTAGGTTACGATAAAACAAAACAGTGCGAAAGATATTTGAAACTTAAAGAAAAAGAACAACAAAAACAGGGTTTAAATTTAGTTGCCTAGAAACTAATATTATTTATATATATTATATATGAAGAATTTAAAAACTTACCTTTTACGAACAAAAGGTAAGTTTTTAGTAATTATAATTCATGCCTGCCTTCAATAGCACGAGCAAGCGTGATTTCATCTGCATATTCAAGTTCTGTTCCAACAGGTAATCCAAATGCTATTCTTGAAACTTTTATTCCAAATGGTTTTACAAGTTTTGTTAGATATAAACTCGTAGCTTCACCCTCAACAGATTGATTAAGTGCAAGTATAAGTTCTTTTACATTTTCATCGGTTAATCGTTTAAGCAATTCTCTTATACGTATATCATCTGCTCCTATTCCGTCAATAGGAGATATTAAACCTTGTAAAACATGATACAATCCCTTGTATTCATTAGTTTTTTCTATTGCAATTAAATCTTTTGTTTCAGCAACAACACAAATTGTACTTTTATCCCTCGATTGAGAAGAACAAATTTCACAAGGATTTGTTGTTGATAAATTATAACAAATTTCACAAGCTTTAGTTTGCTGTTTTGCTTCTACAAGAGTTTTTGCAAATTTTTCAACCTCACTAACAGGCATTTTTAACAAATAAAAAGCCATTCTTTGAGCTGACTTAGGCCCTACTGACGGAAATTTTTGAAATTGTTCAATTAAAGCCGATATTGATTTAGGATAAATCATTAGCAAATACCGGGAATACTTATACCACCTGTAATAGCTCTCATTTTAGCTTCCATTTCTTGTGTAGCTTTTTCAGTAGCTTGTAAAATAGCAGTTGATATAACATCTTCAAGCATTTCTATAGTATCGTCATCAACACTTTCCGGCTTTTCAGGGTTTATTGCTTCTTTTGATATTTTTATTGATTTAAAATTACCTTTACCGTTGCATTTTACAACAACTCCGCCTGATACACCTTCAAATTCCGCTTCTGCAAGTTCATCCTGTGTTTCTTTCAATTTTTTTTGAATAGACTGTGCTTTTTGCATCATCTGCATCATTTGTCCCATATTCATTGTTATATCTCCTCTTTCATAAATATTGATATTGTGTACAAAATATTATACAATAAAATTATGGAAATGAAAACATATTTATCCAATAGTTTCAAAAACGGACATCTCATGCGTTGGACATTTATGCCGTTAAATGTTTTCATTTCTCCAATGAATTTTTACTCCAAACAAGGACAGGACTACAAATTTAAAAAAATGGTAATTCAGGCCTGTGAAGAATGGGAAAAAGCAAGTTTCGGCAAGGTTCAATTTGTACTTGTTGATAATTTATTAAATTCTAATATAAATGTTGTTTGGAGAAGAATTGACAGAAAATCATTAGGACACTGTCAATTTAACTATGATAACAATAATCGTTTGTACGGTGCAGAAGTTTCTATAGGTATATCAGACGGTGCCGTAAGTCAAAAATATATGGCAGACGGAGAAGTTTATCATACTATTTTACACGAATTCGGACATGCATTGGGCTTAGGACACAGCCCTTATGATACGGATATTATGTTTACACCACACAAATATGGTGTTGTAAATCTGTCTGAACGTGATAGAACTTCTTTGAAATGGCTATATAAATTAAATCAGGGTACAACTGTTAACGATATGATAACTCAATATAAATTCGGTTCACAAAATCCTGATGAAATTATAACAAAGGTTATAATGCAAGATAATCCAAGTGAATTTGAACAGGTTAAAAATTCATTAGGATTTCAAGGTAATAGAAATTTGCTGGAAGAACAAACTAACATAGGTGATTTAAAAAAATATAATTTACAATTACAAAATATAGAGTTGTCAGATAACGTAAAACGATATTTAGGAAAACCTTTTCAAAAGAAAGATAACTAAGATTTTTATACTCTTATACAAAAGAATAATTGACTATTTCTAATTTGATGTATAATAGAATAGTTGAATGTAAAAAATACGATTTATTCGTAAGGATTATATATATGGGTATTCAGGAATGGTTTGATAAAAGAAAAGAAGCTCAAATAGAGCGTCGTTCTACAGAAGCCAAAGTTGAAAATATAACATTTCCCGGTTTATGGACAAAGTGCATACACTGCGGAGCACAAATAACTAATAAAGATTTAGAAGAAAATTTAATGGTATGTCCGGAATGTGATTATCATTTCAGGATAGGTGCAAAAGAAAGAATTGCTCAACTATTTGATAAAGATAGTTTTGTTGAAATGTTTACGGATATTTTACCAACAGATCCTTTAGATTTTATAGATACAGAATCATATAAACATCGTTTGAAATCTGCAAAGGAAAAAACTGATTTAAATGAAGCAGTTATAACAGGTATCGGAAAAATCGAGGGCTATGAAGTTGCATCTGCCATTATGGATTTTGGCTTTATGGGCGGTTCAATGGGCAGCGTTGTAGGAGAAAAAGTTGCTCTTATAATGGAAAAAGCCATTGAGAAAAACCTGCCAATGCTTGCAATAACCTCATCAGGAGGAGCAAGAATGCAGGAAAGTGCATTAAGTCTTATGCAAATGGCTAAGACATCTTGTGCATGTGCAAAAATGGATGATGCAAAAGTTTTATATATATGCCTTTTGACAGAGCCGACTTATGGTGGTGTTACCGCAAGTTTTGGTACATTAGGCGATATTATTATTGCAGAACAAGGTGCAAGAATTGGCTTTGCAGGCAGACGTGTTATTGAGCAAACTATTCATCAAAAACTCCCATCAGGTTTCCAAACTGCAGAATATTTAATGAAATTCGGTCAGGTCGATATTATCTTAAAAAGAAAAGATTTAAGAGAAAATTTATCAAAAATATTCTCTATGCACGGATATACCACTGTTGAAGTTGAACAATAAAAAGGCATAAATATGTTTGAATTTGAAAAACCTATGATTGAAATTGATAAAAAAATACAGGAATTAAAAAAAATAAGTTCGGAGTCTGGAATGGATTTAAATAAGGAAATAGAAAAATTTGAACATGAAGCGGAAGATTATAAAAAAGAAATTTATGAAAATCTTAAGCCGTCAGAAAAACTTCAAATTGCACGTCATGCTAACAGACCAAATTTTTTAGACTACGTAAATTTAATGTGTGATGATTTTATAGAACTTCACGGTGATAGAGAAGGCATGGATGATAGAGCTATTATTGGAGGTATTTGTAAAATAGGGAATTTTAATGCTGTTATTGTCGGAACACAAAAGGGCTCATCAACCAAAGAAAATCTTGAATACAATTTCGGAATGCCGCAACCTCAAGGTTACAGAAAAGCTATGAGATTATTCAGGCATGCAGACAAATTTAATTTACCGATAATTACCCTTATTGATACACCGGGAGCATATCCGGGTATTACGGCAGAAGAAACAGGACAAGGAATTGCAATTGCTCAAAACTTAAGAGATATGGCTAAATTAAATGTTCCTGTAATTGCTGTTATAACAGGTGAGGGCTGTAGCGGTGGAGCTTTGGGATTAGCCGTTGCAAATGACGTTAAAATGTTAGAATATTCATATTATACGGTTATTTCGCCTGAGGGTTGTGCATCTATTCTATTTAGAGATGCAACTCAATCATCTGCTGCTGCTGATGCTTTACGTATAACTGCAGGAGATTTATTGGAATTAGGTATTATTGATGAATGCGTTAAAGAACCATTAGGCGGAGCTCATAATAATAAAGAAGAAATGGCTAAAATACTTAAAAAATCTCTCATTTCTACTCTTAAAAAATTATCAAAATGTACTCCTGAGAAATTAAGAAAACAAAGATACAGTAAATATCGCAAAATGGGTTGTTTTTTACATGAATAATTATTTTGAACTGAGAATAAAAATTAACCCTGATATAACAGATATTGTTACTGACATGTTTTTTGATGTTTTTGATTGTGAAGGTATAGTAACAACAGAAGAATCTTACAAAGATTTAGAAATGACAAACTCTACCGAAGGTACTTTACGTATATTTATAAAAGGTGATAGTCGTCCTGATTTTAAAAATATTATTCAAGAACAAAAAGATATTTTAAAATCACGTGGTTTGACTGATGAAGAATTGGGTTCATGGGAATTTTCTATCGAAGAAAAAGAAAATCAGGATTGGTCTGAAAAATGGAAAGAGAAATGGACTGTAACACATGCAACCGATAAGGTTACGATTGTTCCGTCTTGGCTTGAATATACTCCAAAATTAGAAGAAGAAATTATAATAAACATTGATCCCGGATGTGCTTTTGGAACAGGAACACATCAAACTACACAATTGTGCATGAGGGCTTTGGAAAAATATTTCAAACAAGGTATGTCTATGGCTGATATAGGTACGGGTTCAGGTATTTTAGCCATTATGTCAAAAAAGATGGGTGCAAGTAATATTTACGGATGTGATATTGAAGATGATGTTATAGAAACTGCAAGAAAAAATGCAAATATAAACGGTTTAGATAAATTGCAACCATTTAACGAAAATACTGATTTTCAGGTAAATACTGCAGATAATATTACGGAACAGTTTGATTTTGTATGTGCAAATATTTTACATAATGTACTAGCAGAAATCATGCCTGATTTAAAACGTATTATGAAAGATAGTGCTTATTTATCATTAAGTGGTATTTTAGATGAAAAAAGACAGATTGTACTTGATGCAGTAATGAAAAACAATTTAAAAGTTGTTGATGAAATACATCAAAATCAGTGGGTTTCTTTTGTTGTGATAAAGGATAATTAATTTATATGACATTAATAAATATACTGTTATTAATAGGATTTGTCATAATATTTTTTATTTTTTCAAAACATTTATATAAACTTTTGAAAAATATCATAGATACTGTTTTTCCTAATGAATATAAATATTATAAAGGCAGAGAAAAAACAGCTCTGTATACCTTTTCTAGTTTTGAAATGAATATTGGCTCAATACTTAATAATAAAGTTGTACCAAACCCTTTTTACAAAAGAAGATGCTATTTTAACGGTTTTTATGTAAAAGTTTATGTATATCAAAACAGTGTAATTATAAGATTTTTTAATAGTGCATTATTGATAAGAAACTTTTCGGATATTAAACTTTCAAAAACACGTTTTAAAAAATTTTTAACAGTCAATACACATACTGATTGCGGAAATATTAATTTAGTAATAAAAAATAAAGATTATGAATATATGAAAAAATATTTAGGAGAAAATGATGGATAAAACGTCAATAATAATACCTGCAAGATATGCTTCAACAAGATTGGAAGGTAAACCTTTGATTAAAGTAAACGGAAAAAGCATAATTGAATGGGTTTATACAAGAGCAAAGTCTGTTAAATCAGCAGACGAAGTAATTGTTGCAACTGATGATAAAAGAATATTTGATGAAGTCAAAAGTTTTGGCGGTGATGTTGAAATGACATCTGTTAACCATAAATGCGGAAGCGACAGAATAAAAGAGGTAGCATCAAGACATGACGATTTTAAATTTATAATAAATCTTCAAGGTGATGAACCGACTATAAAACCGGAAAATATAGAACTTGTTATTAATGGTGTAAAAGATAGTAATGCAGATATTTCAACATTAATATATCCGATTGAAGATGAACATGACATTGAAAATCCTAATTTAGTTAAATGTGTAATTGACAACAATGGCTATGCAATGTACTTTTCACGCTCAAAAATTCCGTTTGAACGCCATGACAATCCTGCTCCTTTTTACGGACATATAGGTATATACGGATATACAAGAGAGGCATTATTTAACATGACAGAAGCATCACAAACAACTTGTGAAATAGCAGAAAGTTTGGAACAATTAAGAGCATTGCAAATGGGAATGAAAATAAAAACATCAATTGTAACAGATAAGCCAATAGGTATTGACACAAAAGAAGACCTTGAAAAATTTAAAATGATTATGGGCAATAATAAGTTATAATGACAATTTTTAAATTTATTTTTAAAATATCACTTGCATTTATTTTATGATTAGATTAAGATGTATTTAGAAAAATAAATTTATATTACATGAATTAATTTATTAATTTTAAGATTTAAATAGCAGAAGAAAAATAAGGAAGAACAGATGGCAGAGAATGCAGAAACTCAATTAGAAAACGATGACCAACGTCAACGTATATTAGTAGCCGATGATGAAGCGAGTATAAGAAGAATATTAGAAACCAGATTAAAAATGGTTGGTTATGATGTAGTTGTAGCAGAAGACGGAGAAGAAGCTATAAGTGCATTTAATAAAACAAATCCTGACTTAGTAGTATTAGACGTAATGATGCCTAAGGTTGACGGATACGGTGTAACAAGAGAAATCAGAAGAACATCAGATGTGCCTATAATTATTTTAACAGCTTTAGGTGATGTATCAGAAAGAATAACAGGTCTTGAATTAGGTGCAGATGACTATGTAATTAAGCCATTCAGCCCTAAAGAATTGGAAGCAAGAGTAAAGGCAGTTCTTAGAAGAACAAACAACCATGAATCAGTAGGAACTACAACAGGTAAAGCAACAAAGAACGTTATAACAACAGGTAATATTAAAATTGATACAGCAAGACGCCAAGTATTCCGTAAGAATGAAAGAATTCGCCTTACAGGCATGGAATTCAGTTTGTTGGAATTATTAGTAAACAATTCCGGTCAAGCATATTCAAGAAACGAAATATTACAACACGTATGGGCATATCCGCCTGATCATCGTATTGATACAAGAGTTGTTGACGTACATATTTCAAGATTACGTTCAAAATTGGAAACAGATCCTGCAAACCCTGAATTGATTTTAACAGCTCGTGGAATAGGATACATGTTCCAAAGAATTAATTAACAGAATTTTTAAAATGTGGCGGATGTCGTCAAGTGGTTAAGACCTCGGATTGTGGTTCCGATATACATGGGTTCGAATCCCATTATCCGCCCCATTTTTCAAAAAATGCACCCTTTATGGGTGCATTTTTATTAGGAACGATAAGGGTTTCAGAGTTCGAACAATTATTATGGTAGATAATATGAAGGAATTTGTATATTTTTTGTCCGTTTTGCTCGGTATTTACATCGAGTTGGTGCGGTTCATAAAATTTGATGGTTTATTTTTATAAAATCCGCTATTTATAGGGGTTTTGGCGGTCGGAAGTGCAACTTTACCAAAAAAACCGATTTACTCATATTTACTCATTATTTACTCTCACCGGTCGCTTACTTTCCAATAATAGTAAGAAATTTTTTAAAGCGGTTTTTTTGGTATAGAACGCTTTTTTTGGTAAGGTATGGTTTTTTTGGTAAAGTTAATTTTTATTCAAAATTTATGATACATAACAACACAATGGTCGGAAGTCGTGTTCCAATTTTTTATATTCAGAGGTAATGTTGTTGTGCCATCAAATATTTTTAAATTAATGTCATTTATAGGTGCAAGAGACTTACTCATTAGCATAACCTCCAACCGTTATTTCAAAATTAGTTAAATTCGCCCATTCGTTTTCCTGAAGTTCTATGTCATCAGGAATATCAACCACGACTTTGAAAACTCCATAAACGCTGTTCAAAATGGATATTATTTGCGTTTTAATAACGCTTTTTCCAAGTTTTGCAGACAGTTGATTTTTATATTCTGCCAACTTTGAATTTATAGTTGTCAAAACACTCGTTTCATCAGCATCTTTGTATAAATAAATAGTTGCTCTGATATTAAAATCGTGTTTTACAGGGGATAGCACTTGGACATAATCCGTTAAAGGTCTAATTTTATCATCAGACAAATATTTTAATACAATTTCCAAAACCTCCTGTGATGGGTTTCCATCGTCAGTTAAAGGATAAATATTAACCACGCCCGGAGACGGTGAAGTTATTGCGACATCAATTATTGACTGATGTGCTGATAAAGTATGATAACGATATGCACCACGACTCCCTGCGTTTGAAAATTTTTCGGGAGCTTGTCTGATTCTATCTCTTAAATTGTCAGCTTAACGGACTTATTTATAGATATGATGATCCGTTTTGGCAGAGCTTTTACCCTCCGAACGGTTGGAGGTGCAGATGCAGAGTAAACGCTCTCTCTGATTACAACTTGCAAAAGAAACAACGAACGGTCAGTTCTTCTGCCGGCACACTATCGGAGGAATTGGCTCTTGTTTCTAAAAAGTCAGGTGAGTATAAACCCGTCACAGTTTACACAGATCCCCTGACTGGTAAAAGAGTAGCACCTGATGTCGGGTGGAGTCATAACCCTGCAAGCGGTCTTATTGAGGGTAATTAAAACGGCATTTGAACAGTAATAAAAAGGAGTTTGAATTATGACTATTGATAGAAAATGTTTAATAAATTGGGTTGGCGGTAAAAGATTATTGAGAAAAACTATCGCTAAACTCATCCCTGAAGATATTAAATCCTACATCGAACCGTTCGGCGGAGGCGGTTGGGTGTTGTTTTATAAAGACAAGTGGGCAGATTTGGAAGTCTACAATGACCTCGATGGCAGACTTGTAAATCTGTTCCGAATTGTCAAATATCACCCTAATGCTTTTATTGAAGAATGGAGCAATTTGCTTGGCTCTCGTGAAATGTTCCTCCAATTTCTCAATGGCACATTTATAACTGATATTCAAAAAGCAGTTCAATTTTACTTCTTAATCACACGTTCATTTGGCGGTCGTGGTGATACTTTTGGAACTGTAAAGAAAACCTCCGGCGGTGCTTGTAAATCCCTGCACAATGTTCCTAAAAAAATCGAGGCTATCCATGAACGTTTGGATACCGTAATGATTGAAGGTCGTGATTTTGAAAAACTAATAAATCAATACGACCACAAAGATGCGTTTTTCTATTGTGATCCTCCGTATTCAAGAGGTTGCGGTTATGAAGTAACCTCAACAAAGGACTTTGATCACGAACGTTTAAGAGAGGTTTTAGGAGCGGTCAAAGGGCGTTTTCTATTATCCTATGACGATTCACCTAAAATCAGAGAATTATACAAAGGCTTTGATATGATTGCTGTTGAAAGATTAAACGGAATCAACAACAGAGAAGGAGTTGAAAACCGAAACAAAATGTTCAAAGAGTTGTTGATTGCAAATTATCCTATAAAGGAACTTTATGAGCGACAAGCCGATTGAGATTGAATTTGATAATAAAGAAGTTCATGAAAAACTCCTTAATCTTGCAAAGAGGACAGAAAACCTGCGACCGTTGATGAAAAACATCGCAGGTATTTTCTCTTATTCAACTGAAGAGAATTTTAAAGAAGAGGGAAGACCTGACAAATGGGTTGATTTGGCAGAATCGACAAAAAAACAGAGAACTAAAAAAAGAAAGTGGCCGGGACAGATTTTACAAGTTGAAGGTAAACTTGCCGCATCAATAAATACATATTATGACAATGATTCTGCGGTTATCGGATCGAATTTGGAGTATGCGGCAATTCATCAACTCGGAGGTCAAGCCGGTAGAAACAAATCCGTTGAAATCCCTGCAAGACCTTATTTATCCCTCACAAATGATGACTATGATGAGATTTTACACAATATTGAAAATTATTTAAAAGAGTGAAACCAATTTATTTCTTACCTTAACTATTTTAGATGGCGTTATTGCCCGAAAATTATAAGGTGTAGCAAATAGAAAGGAGTAAAAAATGACTACAGTAGAGCCTATCAGAAACAAAAAAGATGTCGAAAAAGTCGAAAGATATCTTCTAAAACAAAGTGCAAGAGACCATTTGATTTTTGTATTCGGGACAAACAGCGGTCTTCGTATTTCTGACATTGTTGCTTTGAATGTCGGTGATGTCAGAAACAAAAACTATGTTCAAATTGTAGAAAAGAAAACGGGCAAAACAAAACGTTTCCCTCTTAATGAAAAATTAAAAACATTAATTGCCGATTTTGTCAAAGGTAAAAGGGACAAAGAGCCGTTGTTTAAATCATTATGGGGTAGAAGATACAATAGAATCACTGCATACTATATGATAAGGGAAGCCTGCAAGAATGTTGGACTTGAAGAAAAAATCGGAACACATTCCATGAGAAAAACATTCGGATACCATCACTATCAACAGTTTAAAGATGTAGCATTACTGCAAAAAATCTTTAATCATTCAAGTCAGCAGATAACTTTGCGTTATATAGGTATCGAGCAGGATCAGATTGACTACTCTTATAACAACTTTGTTTTATAGTCCAAAACACTCTCTAATAAAGGAATTGCATTACATTTTAAATGGATTACAAAATATCCAAAATGTAATCCGCAGGATTAGGAGATAGAAGTTCCGTTACTTTGGGACGCACTACCTCTCTGTGAAATTCATTAGATTCGTCACCCATTGC
>CACYOO010000023.1:1296-19297 GCA_902776035.1 uncultured bacterium | reverse complement strand
TAAAAGATTGCAAAGAAATCTCGTATTTTGTTTCAAATCTTTTAATGCTGCCAAGACTAACTCCGGATTTTTGCGCTAAAACTTCCTGCGAAATTTTTAACTTTTTTCTGTGCTCTTTAATTTTATCTGCAAAACTTTTAGCAATTTCATTGGGAGTTTTTTGATTTAAAAATTGATTATTCATAGATAATATATTAACCGATTTTATCAAAAATATCAATATATAGATAATATATTATCTAATCATAAAACAACATCAAAGTTTTATTATGATGTATTTTTATCAACTTTTGACAAATTTTTTCAAAGAAAAATTTCTATAGTAATTTTGATATAACACAAAATGACATATGTGCATTTTATAATAATTATTGTAGATTATCAGAGAGATTGAGAAAACTACCCCCGGAAGTTTGAGAGAATTCTCAAACTTTTTACATTCTGGAGGAAATACTTCAAAACTAACTGATACAAATTCTTAAACTCAAAGATAATTAACTCTCAAACTAACAGATACTTTTTTAATAAGGTTTATGTTTTTTGAAAAATATTATGAACTCTATTTAAACACTAATAAAACTCCATTTAAACAATATTTGAATATCATTTAAAAACTGTTTGAGCCATGTCCATATTTGACATAGGCATATGTTTTAATGAAATTATCTCAGCATTGTTACACAACAAACTACGGAATATTTTCATGATACAATTAAGGCAACTTCCTATAAGTTTTTATTATCAGAAGTTGTGAGGTGAAGAATGGCTATATTACCTAAAAATCAAATGACTGAAGAAGATATCAAACTTAATTTTATTACTCCGGCATTAGAAAAAGCCGGGTGGAAAGATAAAATTACAATGGAAACAAAAGTTCAGTTTACTGACGGTAAAATCAACTTGCGTGGTAATATGGCATCCAGAGAAAAACCTAAAAAAGCGGATTATGTTTTATATATAAATGTCAACAACCCAATAGCCGTTGTTGAAGCAAAAGATAATAAACATTCTGTTTCACATGGTTTGCAGCAAGCAATGGAATATGCAAAGAAATTAGATACCCCATTTGCTTACAGTTCAAATGGCGATGGTTTTATTGAGCATGATTTTCTTACTGGAAAAGAAAGAGAATTTGCTTTGGATGAATTTCCAAGCCCAGAAGAACTGATTAACAGATTTAAATCTCAGAAAAATATTACAGACGCTGAAGAACAAATTATAGAACAGCCATACTATACGAGCAGTAAAACGTATCCGCCTCGTTATTATCAAAGAATTGCAGTAAATAGAACTTTGGATGCTATTGCAAGAGGGCAAGAGCGTTTATTACTTGTTATGGCTACCGGAACAGGTAAAACATATACGGCTTTCCAAATAGTATATAGATTAATAAAAAGTGGATTAAAAAAGAAAATTTTATATTTAGCTGATAGAAATATTCTTGTAGATCAATCTATTCAGCAAGACTTTGCTCCGTTAGAAAAAACTATTCATAAAGTAAATTTTGCAAAAGATAATAAAACAACTATAACTGCATACGAAGTTTATTTTTCATTGTATCAGCAATTAATTGGCGATGATGATAAAGAACATTATAGTGAATTGTTTTCACCGGATTTCTTTGATTTGATTATAGTTGATGAGTGTCACAGAGGTTCTGCAAAAGAAGAAAGTCGTTGGCGCAGAATTTTAGAATATTTTTCTTCTGCAACGCAAATTGGTATGACAGCAACTCCGAAAGAAACAAAATATACTTCAAACATTTCTTATTTTGGAGATCCAATTTACACTTATAGTTTAAAAGAAGGCATTGATGATGGTTTTTTAGCACCATTTAAAGTTATAAATGTTACGACTGATATTGGAGATGGCTGGAGACCACGCAAAGGACAATGCGATATTAATGGTCAAATTATTGAGGATAGAATATATAATAATAGTGATTATGATTACAATATTATAATTCAAGATAGAATTGACCAAGTAGCAAAAGAAATTACAGATTATTTAAAAGCAACCAATAGAATGGCGAAAACTATTGTATTCTGTGCTTCGGAAGATCACGCAGAAAGAATGCGTATTGCTCTAAATAATTTAAACGCCGACAAAGTAAAAGAAAATTCTGATTATGTTGTTAGAATTACAGGCAGTGATACCTATGGAAAAAGTAAGTTAGATTACTTTATTTCGGTCAGAGCGGAATACCCTGTTATTGCTACAACATCAGAACTTTTATCAACAGGTGCTGATTGTAAAATGACTAAATTAATAGTTCTTGATAAGATGATTGGCTCAATGACAGAATTTAAACAAATTATTGGTCGTGGAACTCGTTTAAGAGAAAAAGAAGGTAAAATGAGTTTTACTGTTATGGATTTTCGTAACGTTACACGATTATTCGCTGATCCTGATTGGGATGGTCCAATTGAAATTGATCCGGATTATCCTAAGAAAAAAGGACCAGGGTCAGAACCTGGACTGGGACCTGGGCCGGAGCCACCATTACCACCAGGTGATAATTATAAACCAATTGTTGATAAAAACGGTTGTTCTGTAAGAATAACAAATAAAACAGTATCCGTATATGATACTGATGGAAAGCTCTTAAAACAAGAAAATATTATTGATTACACTAAATCAAATATTCTTGGCTATTCATCGTCATTAGAACAATTTATTAAACGCTGGAGCGAAGAAGATAAAAAATCCGAAATTACTGAATTACTGAAAGAACAGGGTATTGATTTAGAAGCATTAAAAGAAGAACAAAATATGACCGATGTTGATGATTTTGACTTCATTTGCCATATTGCGTATGGTGCAAAGCCATTAACACGCAGAGAACGTGCAAATAATGTTAAAAAGAGAGACTTCTTCAGTAAGTATAGTGGTGCTGCAAGAGAAGTTCTTGAAGCATTATTAGATAAATATATGAATACAGGTTTATCTGAATTAAATAGTGCTGATGTTTTAAAATTAGATCCAATTAACAAATTTGGAAAACCTGCAAAAATTGCACAATTATTTGGCGGAAAAGACGAGTACTTTAAGGCCGTAGAAGAATTAAAAAATAATATTTATAAGGTAGGATAGAATGAGTAATTTATCAGGATTTGTAAAAAGAATCAGAGATATTATGCGCAATGATGCCGGTATAAATGGTGATGCGCAAAGAATTGAGCAAATGGCGTGGATGCTATTCTTAAAAGTCTATGACTCAAAAGAAGAAGACTGGGAATTTAGTGATAACAACTATAAGTCAATTATTCCGGAAGAATGTCGATGGAGAAATTGGGCAAAAGATGATAAATCCGGCAAAGCAATGACAAATGAAGTATTGCTTGATTTTGTAAATAATAAACTTTTCCCAACCTTAAAAAATCTTGAAATTACACCTCAAACACCCATGAGTAAAGCAATAGTTAAAACAACATTTGAAGATGCAAATAACTATATGAAGGACGGTGTTCAATTACGACAAGTTCTGAACGAAATTGATGAACTAGATCTTGGTGATTATGAAGAAAGCCATGCTTTTGGTGAAATTTATGAATCAATTTTAAGAGAATTGCAAAGTGCAGGCTCTTCTGGTGAATTTTATACTCCTCGTGCCGTTACTGATTTTATGGCAAAAATTATTGACCCAAAAGTCGGCGAACAGATGGCAGATTTTGCCTGTGGTACAGGTGGTTTTTTAACAAGTTGGTTGAAGCAGCTTAAAGAAAAAGTAAAAACAACTGATGATCAGGGTGCTTTTGATAATTCTATATATGGTATTGAAAAGAAGCAGTTCCCTTATATGCTTTGTATTACAAATATGCTTCTTAATGAAATAGATGAACCTAGAATATATCACGATAATTCGCTATTAAGAGACGTTCTTGATTATACAGAAGATGATCAATTTGATGTTATACTTATGAACCCTCCTTATGGTGGTAGCGAAAAGAAAGATGTAAAAAATCATTTTCCCGCTGATTTGGCAAGTAGCGAAACTGCTGATTTATTTATGTCTGTAATTATGTATAGATTAAAAGAAAAAGGTCGTGCTGCAGTTATTTTACCCGATGGATTTTTATTCGGTACAGACAACGCAAAAATTGCAATAAAGAAGAAATTATTATCAGAGTTTAATTTGCATACAGTTATAAGGCTTCCGCATAGTGTATTTGCGCCTTATACATCAATTACAACAAATATTTTATTCTTTGATAAAACTAAGCCGACAGAAGAAACCTGGTTCTATAGATTGGATATGCCGGAAGGTTATAAAAACTTCTCAAAAACAAAGCCAATGCAACTTGAGCACTTCCAACCGGTATTCGATTGGTGGAATAACAGAGAAGAAATAGCCATTGATGAATTTGATAAATCAAAGAAATATACTTTGCAGGATATTATCGATAGAAACTACAACATAGATTTGTGTGGATTCCCCCATGAAGAAGAAGAAATTCTTGCCCCTAAAGAACTTATACAACAATATCAAGAAAAACGTTCAAGTTTAAATGCTGATATTGATAGAGTCTTAGAACAGATTACAGATATTTTGGGTATTGAATTGGAGACACAAGACTAATGAACGCACAACAATTAAAAAATTCAATATTACAATTAGCTGTTCAGGGGAAACTTGTTCCTCAAGATCCAAATGATGAACCTGCAAGTGCTTTAATTGAGAGAATTAGAGCTGAAAAAGAAAGACTTATAAAAGAGAAGAAAATTAAACCGGATAAAAATCCGTCATACATTTTTAGAGGTTCTGATAATTTGCCTTATGAGAAGGTGGGTAAAAATGAGCCTGTATGCATAGCTGACGAAGTCCCATTTGATATACCTGATAGCTGGGAGTGGGTAAGGTTGGGTATTGTTTGTAACATAGCGAGAGGAGGTTCGCCAAGACCTATCCAAGATTATCTTACAACAGATGATGATGGCATAAATTGGATAAAAATTGGAGACTCTGATATTGGTGGGAAATATATAAGCAAGACAAAAGAAAAAATTAAAAAAGAGGGTATTACCAAAAGTAGAATGGTTCATAAAGGAGATTTTTTATTAACAAATTCTATGAGTTTTGGTCGCCCATATATTTTAAATACTGATGGATGTATTCATGACGGTTGGTTAGTTTTAAGTGATTACCAAAAAGCATATAATATAGATTTTTTATATTTCATGTTATCTTCAAGATTTGCTTTTTGCCAATTTTGTAGTGTTGTAAGTGGCGCTGTAGTTAAAAATTTAAATAGTGATAAAGTCGCAAATGCAATTTTTCCCCTTCCACCACTTATTGAACAACAGAGAATTGTAGAAAAATTAGAAAAATTAGAACCATATATCAATGATTATGATAAAGCCTATGAAAAAATAGAAAAATTAAATACTGATTTCCCGGATTTATTAAAAAAATCAATATTACAAGAAGCTGTACAAGGAAAACTTGTTCCACAAGATCCGACAGATGAACCTGCAAGTGTTCTTATTGAACAAATAAGACAGGAAAAAGAACAACTTATTAAAAATAAAAAAATCAAAAAAGATAAGAACGAATCTTACATATTTAGAAGGGATAATTCTCATTATGAGAAGATAGGCAAAGAAGAACGCTGTATAGATGATGAAATTCCATTTGATATCCCGGACTCTTGGGAATGGACTAGATTAGGAACAATAACAGAAATATTAAGAGGGAAAGGTCCAAAATATGCAGACAATACCGATTTTAGAATTTTAAATCAAAAATGTGTAAGATGGGGTAATATTGATACTTCATTTTGTAAAACTGTTGATAAACAATGGTTTGAATCTATTTCTAAGGAATGTTTAACAACGCAAAAAGATATTTTAATAAATTCAACAGGAGAAGGTACTATTGGCAGAAGCAGTGCAGTAACATCTGATGCTATAAATATGCCTTATGACTCTCATGTATTATTGATTAGACCATATAAATGTTTGAACAAATACATAGAGATTTTTATTAATGGTATTGAAGGTCAAGCTCAAATTAATCGTTCAAAAGGTGCAAAAACTACCAAACAGACAGAGCTTGGAGTTGATAAAACAAAGAATTTACTAATACCTCTGCCTCCATTAAACGAACAGCAAAGAATTGTAGATAAAGTTAATCAACTACTTCCGCAAATTTCAAAGCTTTAAGTCTATTTTTTATAATCGTGGTGAAAGGAGGCTTTTGCCATGACTATTAAAGATTTTGAAAAGTATCTTCAGAGTACTAATTTATCTGAAAACACAAACGCATCTTATTTATTTGCGGTTAAGCAGTTTAAAAATCAATATGATGCTGTATCCAAGAAAAACCTTAGGACTTATAAGGTTTGGTTAATAGAAAATTTTAAGCCAAAAACTGTGAACTTAAGATTAAGAGCGATCAATTTTTATCTTGAATTTATAGGTAAATCAAGCTGGAAAATTCCATTCGTAAGGGTTCAACAAAAAGCATTTTTAGAAAATGTAATAAGTGAAGCAGATTATGCTTATTTTAAGAGTTCATTAAAGCAAGATAATGAACTCTTTTGGTATTTTGTTATTCGCTTTCTAGCAGCGACAGGAGCTAGAGTAAGTGAACTTATACAAATTAAGGTAGAGCACGTTAAAATAGGACATCTTGATTTGTATTCAAAAGGAGGCAAATTAAGAAGAATTTATATTCCTAAAAAATTGCAGGAAGAAGCACTTGCTTGGTTTGAAAGTAAAAAACAAAATAGTGGTTTTATATTCTTAAATAAATACGGGGAAAGAATAACTACTCGCGGAATATCAGGACAACTTAAAAAGCTTGCTATAAAATATGGTATAAATCCGGCTGTAATTTATCCGCATTCATTTCGTCATAGGTTTGCAAAAAGTTTTCTGGAACGTTGTAACGATATTGCTTTTCTTGCAGATTTAATGGGGCACGAAAGCATTGAAACTACAAGAATCTATTTAAGAAAAACAAGCACCGAACAACGAACTATTGTTGATAGCATAGTTGATTGGTAAATATAGCTCCCGCATATTGCGGGAGTTTATTTTAAATGATTTACTTCTGGTAATATTTGTTTTACTTTTTCAACAATTCTTTTTTGTTCATCAAAAGGAGGAATAACAATTAGTGTATTTGCGATATCTCTCATTACCCAATTCTTGTTTCCAACTCCTTTTGTATTTTCTCTACATTGCACTTGAACTAACGGGGATAAAATTAAGTATTTTAAATATTCAGGGTTTATAAATTTATGCTTAAATCTTAATTGTGCAACACTTACAAACAAACTAAATTCCTTATCTGTATCAACAATTACAGGAATGCCGGTTGTACCAACTTTTGTTAATAAAATATCGCCCATTTTTGGGTCACACCTTTTATATAATTCCATATGTTCTTCTTTTGTAATATATTTAGTATTTTTAAAAGAAATATTACCTTGACTTATGTCTTTAACTGACAAGAAAGGAATTCCATGTTCGACATATATAGGAGTTGAGTGAGTTCCATCTGTCAATTTTTCTAAAATTGTTCCCAGTCTAGTCCATTCCCAAGAATCAGGGATGTCAAATGGGATTTCATCATCTATGCAGCGTTCTTCTTTGCCTATCTTCTCATAATGAGAATTATCCCTTCTAAATATGTAGGATTCATTCTTATCTTTTTTGATTTTTTTATCTTTAATAAGTTGTTCTTTTTCTTTTCGGATTTGCTCTATAAGAACACTTGCAGGTTTATCTGTCGGATCTTGTGGAACCAGTTTTCCTTGCACAGCTTCTTGCAATATTGATTTTTTTAATAAATCAGGAAAATCTGTATTTAATTTTTCTATTTTTTCGTAGGCTTTATTGTAATCATTGATATATGGCTCAAGTTCTTTTAATTTTTCTACTATACGCTGTTGCTCTGGCAGAGGAGGAACTGGCATTAATGTTGCAACAATTTTTTCTTTAGATATGTTTGGCTGCGCTCCACCTTCTCCCTGTTTAATAAAAGCTTTCTTTTGTGCCATCAAAAAATAAAACAAAAATTCATTATAAATACCATTATAAGGAAGGCAAGCACAGCAAGCTTGGTTTGTAGTTGCGGGAAAAGTTAGAATTCCTAACTTACCAATGGTTGCACCATACATTGCAATAAGTACAGATTTAGCAGGATTTAATCGAACGGAGGTTTCTTTTAATGCCAACCTAGTTATACATTCAGGTATTTCATATATATATCCGTCTGTTAAATCACCTGTTTTTAACCAAGGAATATCCCCATTATAATATGCAGAATTGGTACGACTTGGTGTAGCTCCAGAACCCCAATCTCCAATATTCCCCAATCTCACCCATTCCCAACTATCAGGTATATCAAATGGGACTTCGTCTGCTATGCATACAGGTTCATTTTTGCCCACCTTCTCATAAGGCAAATTATCGGAAGAAATAATATGCTTAAATGTTTTCATGGTAAAATCTCCTTATGAAAAGATTTGAAGATTCACTGACCAAGAAAATATATGATGATATCCATGGTTTCATTGCAATTAATGAAGCTGAAAAGAAATTATTAGGTACATTATATTTTCAACGATTAAATCATATAAAACAACTTAGCCTATCATATTTTGTTTTCCCAGGAGCTGTGCATACGAGATTTTCACACTCCCTAGGAGTTCTCTATATAACTGAAAAACTCATTCAGCATATAAAGAAAAAAGGCCATAAAGACTTTAATGATTCTAAAAAACACCAAATTGTCAGATTAGCAGCATTACTTCATGATATTGGGCACTATCCTTTATCTCATACAATTGAGAAGTCATATATGGAATTCTCTCACTTCCTTAGTTCAAAGGAAAAAATGACGATCCCTGATTTAGAAAATAATAATTTGAAAGATTTTTGTGATAGTCAAGATATAAATCAATTTTTAAAATACTATGCAAAAAGTAAAGATTCTGAAATTAATCATGAAGAATTTGCAAGATTTGTTATTGAAAGCGAACCTTTTAAAAAGATTTTATTTAAATTATTTCCTAAATTAAATGATGAAGATCTTGACATAATTTGTAAATTAATAACCGGAAAATACATAAATGATGAATATTTTATTGCATCAAAGTTGATAAATTCTCGTTTAGATGCTGATCAAATGGATTATATGATGAGAGATACAATAAATACAGGTATAAATGCTTCTATTGATTTAGATTACATCATAAATAATATTGATATTTGTGAAAAAATATACCCGGACGAAATCAAACGTAAAACAATAGCATTTAATATTAAAGCAATTCAAGTAATTGAACAATTCTTGTTATCAAAATATTATTGGTATGCAAATATTTTATTCTATAATAAGGCATATATTGTGAATAATATTGCACAAAGAATATATTCACATTTGTTGATTAATAATAAGATCGATTCGGATTATACTACAATCGAAAATTTTAAAAATATTTTAAACAATAACCCAGAAAAATTTTTCTTTTTTAACGATGACTATTTTTGGGAAAAAATTCAAGATATCATTAAAGAAAATAATGGTGATTTGGTATATAAACTAGCAAATTCGCTAATTAAAAGAACTTTCCCTGATATTAAAGATGATACATTTTTTAGCAATAATTTTAAATCAGAGATTTTAGTAAATTATAGTCAGATTTTATCTAATAATACTAAATTTAAGAATGGATTAGATGAATTTAATAAAAAAATATCACAGTTTAATAAGGATGGGCAGAAATATTTTGGTGTTTGTATAGAAAAAAGTATTGCTCCTGAGGCTATAGCAAAAGAATATCAAGATGACAAGCAGATAAACATAATAGTACAAAAAAATAATTGTAAGAATATCATGGATCTTAAAAATCAATTTTTTCAATTATTTCTATTTGACAACCAAGCTGAAAATAACGATGGCAAAAATAACAATATAAAAGAGTTAAAATCATTTAAAGTATACGATTTTAATAAAATTCTAAATTAAGCAGCAAGTCTTTGTTGATAAGATACTAGATTATTTACTATATTATTAAATTCAGGTAAATGCCCTTTTAAACGTTGTAACTCATTACTACGTTGTTCATCTGTCCAGTTAGGATAATGATTAGATATAAAGTCATAAGTAGTATAAATTTCTAATATATTGACAATATTAGGATCATTAGCAGGAAAAACTTCAGTAATTCTATTTATTACTCCTCTTAAATTTTCATCAATTTCTACAGTATTTATAGTACTTTTTTTTCTGGTAATACCATATAAAGTATCTGCTAATTTTGAATTATATGGTCCGTTAATATACAAAGAAAAAGATCCATCAATTGGTAAATTATAAAATTTACCTAAAATATAACAATATTTTTGAGCTTTTATTCTTTCATCTTTATTTCCAGTAAAAGCATTAAAATCAATGCCAATTTCAGTTAATACAGTATATAGCCAATTCAAAAACATACAATATTATGATCCCATGGTTTAATTGTTAATACATCATCTATGAGAATGATAGCATAAATATTAAAAAATACAAATTTAGTAATATGTGTAATATATGCTTGATTTTAATCTGATTTTAAGTGATGAATACGACACGTTAAAGGAGGTCGTATGGAAAAAGTCGGATTGAATATCACTCCAAAAGAGTTTAAGCAATTAAGTAAATGGTCGGAGAATATTTATAACACTGCTGTTGTTATTGATTATTTTGTTGCTAATCAACCGGAGATTGAAGAGTGCTATAATTTGGCACCGGTAATTAAGCATCTGCGAAACGATGCGGATGTCTTGAATGCATTCTTTATAGACCACGAAAAAGATGTCGAAATTTAAATGCCGTTTAAAAGGCGTTTAATCGGTGTTCAAATTGTGTTCACAAATTTCTTCGTGAGTTATTCCGAGAATTCGTTCTTCGATTTCTCGTATAACATCCAGTGTTAAACCTTTCGGTTTTTCCTCTTGGAGCTTTTGTTTTTTACTCATCAATTCATCCTCATAAGATTTAACCGGCCCAATCAATTTCAGCATTTTAGTAACGGCATAATATCTTGCAGGCTCGACTTTACCGTTATTCTCCATATCCTTCTCGATAGAATTTATCAAACTGCGGGTAAAATCATATAAATCCGAATGCAACGTTGTTTTGGTCCGAAGATATTCTGCTCTTTTGGTTTCCCAATCATCAGATTTTTTCCATCGGCGGAGCGTCCTCTCGTTCAAATGAAGCTGCTTCGCGATATCTTCTAACGACATAAATTTTTCAGCATAAAGCTTGAAGGCATCTTGTGCCAATGTTTGTTTTTTCATAATTAACCTCGGGGTAAATAAAATTTTGGTACACACAGGATAACTCTGTTTCGCAGAAACATCAAGTCCTAAATGTGTCTGTATGATACGATTTTAAGATTTAGAGTTGATGTTTTGCACCGAAAGAGTGATGAATGGTGTAGCTTGAAAGGAGTATACTATGATTGAAATTGGCAAAAAGTACAGATTAAAAAAGCTAAAAGGTTGGTTTGAAAAAGATAGCGAAGAGTTTAAAGTTGTTTGTTTTGGCGAACACAACATTGTCGGCTGCGTTGCCCCGGATGGAGAAAGGTATGTATTTGATAAAGATTTTTTGATCGATCCCGACAAGCCGGACAAAATATACGCAGATATTACAATAACGAAAGGTTAAACTATGATTGAAAAAGATTATAAGTTATACGGAACAAAGATTTTAAACTTAAAAACTCAAGAAATCGGTTTACTAATTTGCTTGTGGGAGAACAAATATGCCGATAAAACAGTAGATTTTGCAACTTGTGTTGATAAAACAGGCAAAAGATACAACATTGAACTCGATAATATAAGAGGATTTGAAGATGATTTTGAAGAATAAATTAACTAAAGAAACATTAGATATTCCATATTCTGAATTTAGAAAAAAGTTCGCAAAAGAAATTCAGGATGCGTTTGAAAGTTACCGTAAAACACAACTAAATAAATATTCTTGGAACTTCAAAGATGATAATTCTTTGGAGTTTAATTTTTACTTTGAATTACATTGGAATTTCAATCATTTTGGAAATAGTAACTGGTATATTGAACGCATTAATTAATATTTATAAATGGACAAAAAGCTTTTTTGAAAGCGAGAGTTTTTTCTTCAAGCCAAAGAAAATCTTTTTCCCAATTTTTATTATCATATAAATTAAAATTATCTCGGCTTATTGATATTCTACTTGCTTTTTTATCTTTTAGTTCTTGCCAATATAATTCTTCCCCATACAATTTTTCAATTTCTTCTTTTTTGTTTACTAATTGAAAATAAAGTTCTTTGCAATCTGGAATATATAACTCAACAGCTATCTTATTTTCTCTCGCTGATGCAGTTAAACTTATATGAGCTTTTGATGTGCCTATGGATACATTATTCCAATGGTGAGCTGATGGCTTATGAGGTGAAACTTTTGAATTTTTATTTTCAAGAAAATCATTCAATGCCGTCCAAAATTCAAGCAATTTTAATTTTCTCTCAGTTAGATCTGAAACAGGTGCTTTCATAATTTTTGCCCATTCATTTGGTTTGCTTATTATTTGAAATTTTGGAGCATATGGTGAATCTCCAATTTGCCACAGTTCCAATTTAATAGCAAAGAAATTGATATTTTCATCTGTGTGTTCATTCAGCCAATCTATTGCCTGTTTGTGTTCATTCCTGACATCTTTTACTATCCATACTACAATTTCTGCATTATAACCAGATGCGTATGTGATAATTTTACCTAAGTGGTCGTGGTTAGTTGCTTCTAATTGATTTTCAATTACAATTTTTCTACCATTAGAATCTTCAGCTAAGATATCAACATTAAAAGAACCTACACTTGCTTCTGTTTGGATTAAGTTAATATCAACTCCTATTTCCTCACTTAATAAAGCAAGATTCTCGTCCTGTGCCAGCCAACGAGTAAAATCTAAAGCTTCGTGTTTCCAAGCTTCTCTTAAGTCAACTTTCTTTAACTTTCCTAATGTTGCAACCATATGCCACTCCTTTAATAATAGATTAATCCTATCATAAAAATTATTTTTATTATATGATGTCCTAAACAAAGGAATAACAAGCATGAATAATCATTTACAAGAAATAATTAACAAAATAATTAAAAGTTATGATTCTATTGTACAAAAATCTATAAAGATATTAGTATCTCACCATAACGATCAAGCTATAGTTGCAGCAATATGCGTTGCGGATGGTGCAGCTCTTTCGATAAAATCACGTACTAAAATCACAGTAGCTCCTGATAACGAAAAAACTTTATTTTCAACTTTAAGATTTAAACAAATTATTACTAAAAGTTATTCTGGGAATACACCTATTATTTCAGAAGAACCAGAAATAGATTTAAATTATGCTGCACAATTTTTAGATAATATCGATAAAGCTTTAGATAATTTTGATAATTTATTAGAAATTAAAGATAAAATTGATAAAATTTTTACAGACTTAAAATACGAAAAAATATGGCTGAATAGATCTTGAACATATTTTGAACTGTTATAAAACGGGGTTTGAATTAATTTGGCGGTTTATCCATTCCATAATAATTGAAACAAGGTATTCTTGTTCGGTTGCAGTTAGTTCTCTATGCTGGGGAAATTTGTGCCATTTTTCGATACAGCCGCGACAACAAGTGGCGGTTGCGTGTTGGGCGATAAAAACAGGATGGCCTCGCATTGGTGTTTGTTTGCCGTCGTTCACAGGTTCTGCCGGAGCAACTCTATCTCTGATAAAATCGCAGGCATGAGAATGAATCGTATCAAGCCCTTTGTCCTTGATATATTCAAGTTCTTTTGCCCGGAGTTTAAATCTGCTCCTAAATTTTGATTTTGCTAATTTATCCAAAATGTCCATAAATTTATGATAGCATAATGATAATGAGTAAAAATGAAATAAAAGAAACTGAAGAAAAAGAACAAGTCGAAAAGTTTTTCAAAACCAAAGTTGGTCAGGAATGGTATGAAGGACTTGGTGTTATTGATTGTGTAAAATCAGAAGCTCCGGATTTTAAAATAAAAACAATAAATGGTGACACTATCGCATTAGAAATAACTAAATTTATAGCAGAAAATAAAAATCTTAAATTTTCTCAGGCATTAACCAGAATAGGTAATAAAATTTGCCGAGAAGCAGAAAAGGAATATAATCTTCGCATACATATACTTATTGATAAATATGATGAAAGGGAATTTAGCATCCATTTGAAAGACCATTTGGATTACGCTTATAATCCTGGATTTTCAGAATTGCCTGATGCGAAAATACTTAAACAAAAAATGCGTGATGTTCTCAAAAATAATATAGAAAAATTGAGACAAGGTTGGCTTGTTCAGGAATGGATTAAAGTTGATAATGAGCATTTTAAAATATCAATGGAACCCATTGTGTGTCCTTGGACTGGGAAATATGATTGCCACGTTAATAATTCCGGCATGGTCAAGCAAAATCCCATTGATGAATTACAAACCTGTATTGATAAAAAGAATGATAAAATCCAATCCTATAGCAAGGATTGTACTAAATGTTATTTGTTAATAATTGTTCCCAATGCATACAATGCTAATTATTGTTCTTTTGATAATTCACTATTCGAGCATAAATTTAATTCCAAGTTTGAAAAGATATTTTTATGCGAGGAGAATGGTAAATACGCATATACTTTAAATTAAACTTTATATATGTATCATCTCATAAATCAAATTGAGTTGATCCTCAAAGTTTGGATTGAGTTCTTTCCATAAGAATACTGCGAGGTGGTGGTCGAGGTATTTCCGCATACTTGCCATAAACTTTTTGCGATAAAGAATATTATACATTCTTCTTGCCTCTTTAACTTCATCGGGTTGCTGGCGTCTTTGGGATAACTTTGATTTTAGTGGTTTTTGAGTGATAAAAACTTTGTCACCATAACAATAAATGCATATTGGAACATCATTCATAAAAATCCTGACTTGCGGGATTTGAGGGTCAGGCTCAAAATGCTCAACCAACTCCTGATATTGTTTGTTAAAGATTCTTGCCCGAATATATTGATAAAATGTCTCTGTTGTTGTATTTCCTAAATTTGCAATTTTTGCTGTTTGAGAAGCTGGAATACCAAAACAGAAGCATTTATAAATAATTTCAATTTGCTCTGTTGTTGCTAAATTATAGACTTTTGGCAAGCGGTTTAAGTTTCTTCGGACTTTTGGTTCTTCGCTTTTATTATCCGGCATAAAATATTTAGGGAATATTCCCATCATCCCTTCTGTTTGGTACTTTTTTCGTTTTGAATGAAACGCAGAATAGGAAACTTTCAACTTCGGATTTTTCAGAGGAATTATTTCCAAAAAGCTCCGTAGTTCTCTACAATTCATACCTTCTGTTAGTTTAAAAAGTTTCAGGTATCTATAAATAAATTCTTTACCCCTGTCGGATGCCACAACATACAAACGTTCTTCCTCTTTATTGTGAAATAGCTTTTTTACCTCTTTATCCATCATCCGTCGTTCGGAATCTTCTAAAAAATCGTAGAGTTTTAGCGACGAACGTTTGATTAAATATTTGCCTTCTAAATCCTGTTCTTTATTTGGTTTAACAACATAATTCCCTTTAAGGCAGTTTCTTTTAACAGTTTCTTCCTGAATGTTCAGTAGTCGAGCAACTTCGGGTATTGTGAGCCAAATATCAGAATCACTGTTTTTACTTGTGGGGACTGGTTTATTTACACGCTTTTTAAAATTTGTATATAGATATTCTGTATTTGATATCTTTTTAATTTGGTCCAAAGACTCTAAATCATTAAGTGCTTTTTGAATTGTTTTTTCATTTTCTTCAAGCATTGGCAGAATGTCAGGCAGAGTGAATTTATTAAGCCCTTTTGCTATTTTAAGAATTTTCATTTGTAAGTTCAATTTCTTCTGCGTCAGCATCGTCATTTTTCAGCACCTCCTTCAGAGTTATTTCGTCAATTTCTTTTATTCCGTTTGATTTTGCGACCTGTTCCGCTTTACTGATAGTTTTTACTAATTGTCGGAATCGATTAGTGCGAGAATATAATAGTTTTTTGGCGCAGTCTGTAAATTGAACTTCTGATAATTGATCTATTATTGAAGTTATATCTTGTTTACAGAATGGCTCAAATTTTATAATCTCTAATAATCTGTCGTATAAATGTTTGTGCCGTTGGAGTCTTTTATTGGCAGTTCCCATACCAACTAAAACAATAGGAACATTCGTTTTATCGTGAATGTCCCTTAATGTTTCTACTGCTCTTGAGTCGATTGTTAAATAATCTGTTTCATCAACTATAATCAGCCGAGGTGTTTTTATTAATTGTGCAATAACTTGATTGAAGATATCAGAGAATTTATTGTAAGGAATTTCCCCTAATTCTTCAATTATTTCTTCAAGTAACCACCTCGCCGACATAAGGTTCGCGCTCCTGATTAGTATTGCATCATTTTGTGCCGCCCACCAAGTGATTGCATAAGTTTTGCCAAGTCCCGGTTCGCCATAAACAAGTCCCATTCCCGGGACTCCGTCTTCTCGTTCTTTTAGCCTGTTCATCATCGATATTAGTTGTTTTACATTCTTTGTTTTTACGAAAACTTTTTTCATTACTGCTCCTTTCCGTATATTTCTTTGTATTCGTCTGATTTTATGTAATTTGCAAGCCAAGTTCTATCTTCAGGACAGATGCAGCCGTTTTGCATATGCCATTCATAGCGTTCATAGGAAGATTTAAATATTGGCCTTGCGACTATTGAGGTTTTAACCTTCGGTTCAAAATCTTGTTTCGGCTTTGGTTCTGGTTTTTGTTCAGGCTGCACGGTTATTTCTTTAATCGGCTTGGGTTCAGGCAAGCGAATATTTTGCATCAATTCTTTTTCGAGATAATCCATATCCTCTAAGTTGAAATGCTCACGAACCGCCTTAATCGTTTTCTTGCGAAGCTTTTGCTGTTTTTCAATCTTTTGTTTATAGTCCTCGATATCTTTAATGTCTCCCATTTGATAAGCAAGCGGGTGAGTTTCGGTTATGCGGTTTGCCTTACAAATAAATTCGCCTTTCATCGAATAGACTTTGATATATGACAAATCAAACAAACTGTACTTTATGACCGTTTTTTCTTTGATTCCGTATAGTGCCTCATCAAAATAATCAGCCTTCAAAAATCTTATTCCGTTTCTTCCAATACTCTTAATTTCTTGTGCCATCATCAAATCGTCAAGAGAGTTTTCATTGATATTTTGTTTTTCTATTTCATTTAAAACTTCTTGAATCGTTTTATCTTTGGCATTCGGACAGGGCTGAGAATGCTTGAATTCAAGCCATTTGTCTATCATTTTTAAGGCTTGTTCAATGGTTGGCGTGAAACCATATTTCTCATGGATATTTTTATGTAACTTCTCGTTTCGCATTAAATATGCCGGCTTATTTTCAATACTTGTCCCGATGTAGCTTGGAATCAGTTTTTCAAAACTTTCCTGAAAATCCAAAAAGAAACGCTCGATGACTTTGGCTCGAGCGTTATATGGTGTGGCATAGACAGGTTTTATTCCAAGTTTATTGTAAACACCAGTGAAACCTAATTCTTCAAATTTCTTATCTCCGTTAAAGAATTTGCTTTTGAAAGCTCTGCCGTTATCTTGGTAAACGTATTCGGGAATGTGATCCATTTTTAAGATGGCATTCCTTAAAGCAGATGCGATATTCTGCGTACATTCTTCAAGCATAATATCGTACCCGACAAGTCCACCCGACTTCCAATCCAAGAACCCAAGCAAAGTTGCACGGCAGGGTTTGCCTGTAAATGGGTTTATTACTTGGAAGTTGAGCGTATGCCCGTCTGCCACAAGCACTTGTCCTGGCTTTAAAAGTGCGGCGTTTCTGACTATAAAGGGGCTCACTTTATCTTTTAATGCTTTTTCGCCGTCACGAGCGAGTGTCCATTTATCAAAATTGTTATCCCTAAACCACTCT
>CACYOO010000023.1:0-1282 GCA_902776035.1 uncultured bacterium | reverse complement strand
CTGCATACCTGCGAAAAGTAATATCTTTAGGTAAAATCTCCTGACCACGTTCTTTTAAAATATGCTTAGTGAGTGAAATTGCTTTACCTATTGAAAACGCACTAGGCGACAGCAGAATTTGTATAAATATTTTTATTTGTTCTTCATTTAAAGTTGTTCTGTATTCCTTACGGGTTGAATATTTGTATTGCCCAACAAGAGCTGTCCAATCTTTGTTGTAATCTAAAAGTGCCCGCCAGCGATAAAGTGAGCCGATTGAGACTTTACCTAAAATCTTAAAAATCTCTTCCTGAAACATTCCTGTATTATATAATTGCAAGAATTCTTTATCGGGTACGTTGCCACCTGTTTTCAATTTATCCCTTTTATATTCTTTCCTAAAATCAAGCCAAGCATAAATTAAGTCATACTTTGCTAGTGCAATTCTTCTTTGGTTTTCAGAGATTAGTTTTTCTTGCTTGATGTTGAGATTTGATAGTTCAATAACCTCGTTATCGCACGTTTTATAATCGTCATAATATTCTTGAAAGTATTTAAGCTGAAGTTCTTCTTCCAAAGTTGATAACTTAATTTTGTATGTTTTTCCGCCACGAATATTTTCAACTTTGTATTCATACTTATTTTGATTAAGTGCCAAACGCACAGCTCTGCGAGTAATGTTTTTCAATTTCGCGAGTGTTTCAACATCAATCCAAATATTGTTATTATTAATGACTGCCATACCGTATCCTTATTTATTATTAAAGCTACTGTATGTTAGACTGGTTTCTCTCAAAATGGAAGTGTTTAAGGGGGAAATATGTTGTTTTGTGTCCAATTATATCTGAATTTTAAGCAGAAAATTTCATAAAACTGCTTTTGAACAGCTTTTAAACGCGATTTAAACAAGATTTGAATTTATTCTTTTGCAAAAACCTGCTATTTTCTCTCAATTCTGCTTCCAGCTTTGAGGGGTAAAATTAATCCGATATTTTTTACACTTAGTTTTAGAAAAATCGCATACAGGTTTTGGAATTTATTTCGATAAAATCTTTGTAAAATAAAGTCAGGGAAGCGATTTCCCTCTTAAAAAATTACTTCCGACTTAGGGGTAAATATCATAGAATTATGCGAAATAATTATAATTCTAAAAGGCACAATTTGCGGGCTTCTTCCGAGTTTAGTATAAATTCTGATTGGTAAATTGCACAAAATGTCCGCTTTTTGCACTTGGCTGTAATTCAAATATAATAGGAAAACTCGGCGATTTTATAAAATTTTATGGAAAGATACCGGACATTTT
>CACYOO010000022.1 GCA_902776035.1 uncultured bacterium | reverse complement strand
ATAATTCTTAAATAAGTTTTAAAATATAAAATCTCTCTCTCTCAATTTAAAAGTTTTATCCTCCATTTTGGAGGATTTTTTTTGTTATTCTGAAAAAATATGAATAATCTCAAATAAAGGAGATACTTCGCTAGCACTCAATATGACAGTAATACATTTCAACATAAATACTACACGGCTTTCTTCTTGTTAAGAAAGCCGGCAAAGAAACTCCGAATATTTTTGAGGGGAAGAAATTTCTAAACATTTAAACTATGTAAAAATTCAATCATAAAAATTTTATAAAACATTTCACCTTTTTTGAAGTATAATATCTTTGTAAAATCATATAAGGAGAATATTTATGACATCACAAGTAAAAGCAAGCCACATTCTAGTTAAAACAGAAGATGAAGCTAAAAATTTATACAAAGAATTAACTGAAAACGGAAAAGATTTTGCAGAATTAGCAATGCAATATTCTTCATGCCCATCAGGACAAAATGGCGGAGATTTAGGATTTTTCGGTAAAGGTGTTATGGTTAAACCATTTGAAGATGCAGCATTTTCTCTAAAAACAGGTGAAATCTCAAATCCTGTTCAAACTCAATTCGGATGGCACTTAATAAAGGTTACGGATACAATTGACTAATGAATAGCTCAATCAGTAAAACAAGAGATTTTTTAATTCAAAATGGACTTGATTACCTGCTTGTAAATGCTACAAATGAATTTTTAACAGAATATAACTCTTTGGAAGAAAATTCGAGATATTTTTTAACGGGATTTTCCGGCTCGACAGGAGATGCTATTGTATCAAAAAATAGTATTTACCTGATTGTTGATGGAAGATACCATATACAAGCAGATTTGGAAGTAAATCATGATGATGTTACTGTCATCAAACTTCAAACAGGTGAAAAAGTAATTAACAAAATATTTGAAATACTTGAACCAAACAGTTGTTTCGGATTGTGTTCTAAAAAAAATTCACAATTCCGTTACGAGAATATGGTGAAAAAATTTGAAGAAAAAAGTATCAAAGTAAAACTGGTTGATGAAGATTGCCTGCAAACATTTAAAAATAATGTTAAGCAGAATATAACAGAAATACCTTTAGAATTTACAGGTAAATCAAAAGATACTAAAATATCCGAATTAACTAAAAATCTTTTACCGGATGAAGCAATATTAGTTACTAATCTTGAAGATTTATCATACATTACTAATCTTAGAAATTTTGATAAAAGTAATTCTTCCTCAATTAACGGTAAGGGATTTTTTACTAAAAATAAACATTACATATTTAAAGATGATAATTTAAAAGATTTTGAACTATTTATAAAAGACATAAAAGGTATTGATACTATTTATGCAGATAAACACTCTATAACAGCTTATGACTATAAATTACTTGGTAATAAAGTAAAAGAGTTAAAAATAAATCCTGTTAAAACGCTTAAATCAATAAAAACAAAAGCAGAAATAGAACATTATAAAGACGCATTCAGATGTACTGATTTAGCATTACAAGAAACACGCAAGTTTATTGAAGAAAGTGATAATATATCAGAATACGATATAAAATGTGAATTAGAAAATGCATTTAAAAAATACGGTGCAGTATCACAATCATTTACATCAATAGTTGCAAAAGATGAAAATTCTGCTTTAGCCCATTATTCAAAATCTTCAAAGACAGAAATAATAAAAGACGGTTCACTTGTATTAATAGATTGTGGTGGATTTTACAAAGGCGGACTTGCAACAGACTGCACAAGAGTTTTTGTAAAAGGTACTCCGTCAGAATTACAAAAACAAATTTATACACTTGTTTTAAAATCATTTTTACTTGCGTTTAACAAAAAAGATTTTGAATGCGGACAAGATATAGATAAAGCAGCAAGAGAATTTTTAGAAAAAAATGCTCCTGATGGATTTGTATTTAATCATGGGTTAGGACACGGAATAGGAGTAAATGTTCATGATAATCCGCCACGACTTGCTTGTACAGGTGAAGAATCTCTAATTCCTATTCAAGATAATATGTGTTTTACAATTGAGCCGGGTTTATATAAACAAAATGTATTTGGAGTACGGCTAGAAAACTCTTGCTATTTTGAAAATGGAGAAATAAAGTCATTTACAAACATGTGCTATGAAAAAAAACTTATTGATTATACAATGCTTACTGATAGTGAAAAAGAACAGTTAAGCCATTTTGAGGTTAAATAGTGGAAATAACAAGTACAACAAATAACCTTATAAAACAAATCGCAAAATTAAAACTCAAAAAGTACAGAGATGAGTTCAATGAGTTTTTAATTGAAGGATTTAAAGCAATAGAGGGTGCAAAAAATTCTGATATAATCTTTAAACACGTTTTTGTACTATCAAAAAGCATAAATAAATATGAATTTTTAAAAACAGAATTAACAATTGTATCGGAAGATGTCATGAAGAAATTATCGTCAACAGATACACCGCCCGATGCAATAGCAATTGGAGAACAAAAAAGGTATAACATTGATATACTTAAAACTTGTAAAAATGTTGCACTGCTTGAAAATATAAAAGATACAGGAAACTTAGGAACAATTATAAGAAGTGCTGCTGCATTTTCTATTGATGCAATTATACTGTACGGAGAAACAGTTGATTTATATAATCCAAAAGTTGTCCGCTCAACTGTCGGAAATATGTGGAAAGTACCTGTTATTCAAATAAATAATATTGAAATATTAAAAAAATATTTCAATGATTACTCAAGAATTGCAACTCTACCTAAAAATGAAGATACAATATATTTAAAAGATTTTAGTCCTCAAAATAAATCTCTTATTATGTTTGGTGCAGAAGCAGAGGGCTTAAGTTCAGAATTAATAAACTTTTCAAATAAAAAAGTAACAATAGAAATGTCAAATAGTGTAGAATCACTAAATTTAAGCGTATCTGCAAGTATTATTTTTTATGAATTTATGATTAAAAAGAGTTCTTAAAAAATTTAAGATATAATTTTTAAAATTTCTTTTATATCATTCTTTGTTTTTTTAACTTCAACACCTGCATATTTTATTGCACTATCAGGATCTTTAAGTCCGTTACCTGTTAAAACACAAACACATTTTGAACCCGGTTTTAAAGTATTTTTACACTTAATTAAGCCCGCAACAGATGCGGCACTTGCCGGCTCTGCAAGTATTCCCTCTGTTTTCGCAATCAATTTATATGCAGATATAATTTCATCATCCGTAACTGATGAAATAGTGCCTTTACTTTCATCTCTAGCTTCTTCTGCTTTTGTCCAACTTGCAGGATTACCTATTCTTATTGCAGTTGCAATTGTTTCAGGATGCAAAATTCTTTCTCCCCTAACTATTGCAGCAGCACCTTCTGCTTCAAAACCCATCATTTTTGGAAGGTTATTAATTTTACCCTTTTCAAAATACTCTTTATATCCCTTCCAATAAGCAGTTATATTTCCTGCATTACCTACAGGGATAAAATGATAATCAGGAGCTTGTTCTAAAGAATCGCATATTTCAAATGCACCTGTTTTTTGTCCCTCTATTCTGTATGGATTTAATGAATTTACAAGAGTTATATTATAATCACTTGAAATTTTACGTACAAGCTCAAGTGCCTCATCAAAATTACCTTCTATTGCAATTATTTCTGCTCCATACATCATAGCTTGAGAAAGTTTACCAAGTGCAATATATCCATCAGGTATCAACACATACGTTTTTAAGCCGGCTTTAGCTCCATAAGCCGCTGCAGAAGCACTTGTATTACCTGTTGATGCACAAATGATTGCATTAGAACCATCTTCTTTTGCCTTAGTAACAGCCAATGTCATTCCACGATCTTTAAAACTTCCCGTAGGATTACAGCCCTCAAATTTTAAATATATCTCCACATCCGGCTGAATTTCTCTTGCTAAATTATCTGCCTTAATTAAAGGTGTGTTACCTTCATTTAATGTTACAACCGGTGTATATTCATTTACAGGAAGATATTCTCTGTATTTGTTTATTAAGCCCTGATAATATGACATTATTTCCCCTTTTCTATATAGATAATCTTATCAATTTTTATTAAACCATAAAATAACTTGAAAAACGAGTAATAATTCAAAATAAATTTATAATTAAAAAACTTTAACCTACCACCACAAAAGGACTAAATCAAAACTAATGCGTTTTATTTTTAATTTTTATTGTTTATTTACAAGTAATTTATTTAACTTATATAATAACATTTTAAATATACACTTAGTTTATTAATTTAGTCCTTTTTTATCATACAATTAATTTTATAATATTTTTTCTCGCTCTACTCTTTCTCCTTTCTTTTTAAAATTTAATGTCTAAACTTTTTTTAAATAATTAAGCAAAAATGTCTAATTTCTTACCTGTTAAATTATTTGTTTTTGGTTTATTTAAACTAACATCAATCAATTTATTATCATCATCTTTTGCCATTGAATGCAATTGTTCTGCAAAAGTTTTTAATGCTGTATCAGGTATTTCATCCTTTAATCTTCTGATTAAATCGTTTTGTGCTGTAGGGCTATTATAATAAGATTTAACTCCTGTTGCTCTGCTTATTGCGTGTACTTTATCTGAAAAACCGAAAATGCTTATCATTGTACACCTCCATTTAAACTAACTAATTACATTTACTTAATTCCTCAATATAACAAAATAATTATAAAACTTTACAAAACTTAACAATTGGTATCTGTAATGCAGTAATATTAAGAAAAAAAATTTTATAATTTTAAAAAAAATTATAAAATAATAATTAGTTATATAAATTTTGATTAAAATTAATAAAAGATTTGAATAAAAATATTTCTGGTTCTGGCTTTATTATCAAAATCAACAAGCACAATCTGCTGGTATGTTCCAAGCTGAAGTGCACCGTCAATTAGAGGGATGCTGACAGAATTTCCCATAATAGACGCCCTAACATGTGCATAACCGTTTCCATCATGCCAGCTTTCATCATGATGATATTCGGCATTTTGAGGAGCAATACGTTCTAATGCTTCCGGTAAATCAACAAGTAATCCAGGTTCAAACTCTATTGTAGTTAAGCCGGCAGTGCTTCCTGATACATAACATAGAACACTTGCATCTTTCAAAGAATAGTTATACACACAATTCTGCACATTCTTAGTTATATCTATTATATCAGTAAATCCGTTTGTTCTTATTTGAAACTTTTCATTTATGATAGGCATATCTATTTTCCACTTATATAAAAAATAATTATAATCAAAAATATCCCTATTTGGGTAAATTGTTACGATATATTATATATTTTGTTTTAAAATTAAATCTGTACATGGTAAAATTTTCATATACAAATTTCATATACAAAAAAGGAGAATAAAATGCATAATACAAAACAAATTACAAAAGATTTATTTTATATAGGTGCAAATGACAGACGACTTGCACTTTTTGAAAACGTTTTTCCGATAGAAAACGGTGTTTCATATAATTCATACTTATTAAAAGATGAAAAAACAGTTCTTTTGGATACTGTAGATAAAAATGCAATCATTCCATTTTTTGAAAATCTTGAATATGAGCTAAACGGTAGAAATTTAGATTACATTGTAGTAAATCACATGGAACCGGATCATGCTCATACACTAGAAGCAGTAGTTGAAAAATATCCTAATGCAAAAGTTGTTTGTAATGAAAAAATCAAACAAATGATAAAACAATATTTTACATTTGATATTGACAGCAAAGCACATATAGTAAAAGAAGGTGATACTTTAACAACAGGAAATCACGTATTAACCTTTGTAATGGCACCAATGGTACATTGGCCTGAGGTAATGGTTACTTATGATATAACAGATAAAATATTATTTTCAGCAGATGCATTTGGAACATTTGGTGCATTAAACGGAAATATCTTTGCGGATGAAGTTAATTTTGACAGAGATTGGCTTGATGATGCAAGAAGATATTATACAAACATTGTAGGAAAATACGGAATGCCTGTACAAACATTATTAAAAAAGAGCTCAAAAATTGATATACAAATGATTTGTCCGTTACATGGTCCAATTTGGAGAAAAAATTTATCATACTTTATTAATAAATATGATAAATGGAGCAAATATGAACCGGAAGAAAATGCGGTATTAATAATGTATGCATCAGTTTACGGACATACTGAGAATACGGCAGAAATACTTGCATCAAAACTTGCAGATAAGGGTGTTCAAAATATAAAAATGTATGACGTTTCAAAAACACACCCGTCTGTTATAGTTTCAGAAGCATTCAGATGTTCTCATCTGGTAATTGCATCAACAACATATAATATGGGTATCTTCTGTAATATGGAAACCGCTTTACTTGATTTGAAAGCACATGCATTACAAAATAGAAAAATTGCAATTATAGAAAACGGTTCTTGGGCCCCTGCTGCCGGAAGCTTAATAAATAAATTGTTCTCAGAAATGAAAGATATGGATTTACTTGAACCGGTAATAACATTAAAATCTTCTCTAAAAAATGAACAGTTGGAAAGTTTAAATAATTTGGCAGATACGATATCAGAGTCAATATTACCTGCAAAAAAAGAAATAAATCCTATGTTTAATATTAATTACGGGCTTTATTTATTAACAGCAAATGAAAATAATAAAGACAACGGATGTATAATAAATACTGTAAATCAAATTACATCAAGTCCTAATTTGATTTCTATATCTGTTAATAAAAATGGTTTAACAAACCAAATGATTAAAAATACAGGAAAATTTAACATTTCAATCTTAACTTCAGATGCACCGTTTGACTTGTTTAAACATTTTGGTTTTCAATCAGGAAAGGATTGTCAAAAATTTGACAATTTCGATTATACAACAAGAGAAGAAAACGGCATTTTATCATTGAATAAATATACAAATTCTGTAATATCAGCAAAAGTAGTTTCTCAAACAGATTATGAAACACATACATTATTTATTGCAGAAGTAGAAAATACACGTATTATATCAGATGAACCATCTTTAGCATATTCCTACTACCAAGAACATATAAAACCTGAAACTAAAATAGATAAAAAGAAAAAGGGATTTGTATGTAAAGTATGCGGATATATATATGAGGGTGAAAATTTGCCTGATAATTATATATGCCCGATATGTAAACATGGAATAGATGCATTCGAGCCAATAGGATAGGAAAGTTTAAAAATCTAAAGAAACATCAATATAACCAACAACCTCATTATGAAGTGTTTTTATTTGGTTATCATACGGAATATTACACCAACCAAGTTTTTTTAGAGTTTCTAAAACTACTGCCTCACGTGCCTGCATATTACTATCTGTTATCTTAACAATAAATCCGTCAGATAGTTTTGTATTTATGACAATACAAATTCCGCCTGCTCCGCATTTTACAATTAGCTCATCGGAAGATGTCATTATCTTTGTTTCCAACCTTCCTTCTCCTCCGATAATATCAGGATATTCAAGGAAACTATCACGTATTATTTTATATTTATCGGAAAGAAATAAATTTAAATACCCTGTAAGCATGTTTTTTAAAGGCATAGAACATATAGGAACACCACATCCGTCTTTGGTTACAGGATAATTTTCGTTAACCTCGCATAATTCATAAATCTTCTTTTTTATTTCTATTTGCAATGGATGTTCTGGAAGATAATAATTACCAAGCTCCCAATTATTCTTTTTGCATAAAGCAAGCATTAAAATATGCTTACCTGAACAATTGTTATGTAAAACTGTAGGATTTAAATTAGATTTAATCAATTCAACCTGTGCCGTTTGTGATAATGGATTGTGTATACCGCACTTTAAATAATTATCATCAAGACCTATTTTATTTAAAATTTGTTTTGCCAACTTGACATGCTTTTCTTCTCCGGCATGCGATGCACAAAATAATGCAATCTCTTTTTTATTAAAATCTAAACCATAATCTATGGCTAAAGAAGCTTGTAATGGCTTAGCACATGAACGCATAAAAAAGGGATACGAATAATCTTCACCTATAGAAAAATTAACACCTTTTACAAAACCAAAATGTTCCTGTTCAATAAGTCCGTTTCTATAGAATTTAACAAGCTTTTTAGGTTTATATGAATCAAGATACGGCATAAATAACAACTACTTCTTTTTAAACATAGCCAATAATTTAGCAAGTTTCATCTTAAGAACTGCATTTTGTTTTTTAAGAGCATCAATCTCAGCCATATATTTATTATCATTTGCTGTAACATTTTCAGGAATAATAGATGCATCTAATATAAATCTTTTTCTTGCTTCTTCTTTTAGTTTGATTAATGAAGCAGTATCTTTTTGAGTAATATAACCCAAATCAATCATAACTTGAGCAATTTTTACATTTTGCCCTGTAGAAGAAAGTTCTTTTTGTTTACGAATTGTAGCTTCCAATTGATCTACATTTATTTTGCCGACACGTTTAAAATATTCACCCGTTCTGAATTTACCTGCCATAAAACCTGCCATTGTATAAATTTTAACAGGAACAGGGCCTTTTATCATATCAGTATCAACAGCAGCAACAAAAAATTTGCAAACTTCTTCCAAAGTCCAAAAATTATTTATTGCTATCTCTAATATAGATAAACCTTCGTCGACACCCTCCATAAAAGAGTAAATGTTTGCTTCAAATCCCTTTTTACGCTCACTCATTTCAGTCTGACCAACATAAGATAATGTAGGTACATATAAGTGTAAGTTTTCTTCTATATTAGTATCAATAAAGTCTTCAGATAATACCGCAGCTAAATCTTCATAAAGTCGTAAAAATATTACCTGCTTAATCCAAAGCGGGAATTCCTTTAATTTTTGTATAAAAACATTTAAAAGATTTTTTTTCAAAATATCTCCTCATGTATTCTATTTTTATACATTATATAATATAATAAAAGTAATGGCAATAGTTAAAAAAAATATGAGGGAACATGGGCGTAGATGGATTTTCAATGTCGAGTTTGGGGCTACCGAAAGATATAACATCAGCACAAGCAACAGCATCAATGAGTGAAAATGTTGTTTTGGGAAATACTGACAAAAACGTTGAAAAAATTAATCAGACAATTAACAAAAAAATTACAGATGATGAAGAAAAGAAAAATAAAGGTAATTTTTTCAATGACGGATTTGAGGAAAAACAAGAAGAAGATGATGATGATGAAAATTCTAAAGATGAAAATGATGATGAAAAATCGTCTTCAAGCAAACCAAAATACAAAGCACCTATCATAAATGACCCTGAAAATGTTGTAATACGCTTTAACGGAAATACTCAAAAAATTGAATTATATAATCAGGTTTCTCAAAAAACCATAGAAAGTATAAAAGCAAACGATTTTGTCAGCATGATTAATAAATTAGATAATAATTCCGGTATACTTGTAAATAAAAAAATTTAAGAGTAATATATTAATAGAGGTAATAATGAATCAATATTTGAAACAATATCAAAAAAATGAAGTAGAAACTGCTTCACCTGAGAAAATATTAATATTATTATACGATGCAGCTATCCAATTTTTAAACAAAGCAAAAATAGCAATGCATGAAAAAAATATTCCTGAAATACACAATAATTTAATGTCTTGTGAAAATATTATATTAGAGTTTATAAACACCGTAAACGAAGAAGAAGGCGGAGATTTTGCGGTAAGAATAAAAGCTCTGTACCAATATTTTTATAATACTCTTGTTCAGGCAAATATGAAAAAAGATGAATCAAAAATAGACGAGGTTTTAAGACATCTTGTTGATTTACGTGCAACTTGGAAACAAGCAATTGCAATAGCAAACAGCCAAAAAACTGCAGAAGAAAACCCTCAATATGATTTAGCAAATTTTGAGGGATAGAATGTCTATACAATTTGAACAAATACAAATTTTATATAATCAATTACTTAATTCCGTTAAAGAAGTAAAAAATTATATCAGCAACGAAGATTATGATAATGCGATTTTAAAAGAGAATTATATATCGATATTAGTACAAAAAATTAATTTTTTAAAAAAAACAGTAAAACTTGAAGATGACGAACTTAATATATTAAATGAAATTTCTAATAAAATAATGGAAATTGAAAATGAAAATATTTCAAAACTTGAAAGTTCCAAACAACTTGTATTACAACAAATAAAAAAGCTTAACAATCAAGATAAATTATCAGCAAAATATGCTGCTGATTCAGAACAAGATGGTGGTTCTATTTACGATTATAGCGATTAAAAAATGGTAATTATATAATTGAATGTTTTAAACGTTCAACACGGTTATCAGAGAGAATATTTTTCAACTTCATAAGTGCTTGTGCATGTAATTGGCAAACACGTGATTCAGAAATGTTTATCATATCACCAATATCTTTTAATGTCATATTTTCACTATAATAAAGAACTAAAATAGTACGTTCCCTCTCAGGTAAACGTTTTAAGGCATTATTTAATTCCTCTTTAACATTCTTTTCTTCAGCAACTTCATTAGGAGTTAATCTATCATCACTTATTGTATCAATTACTTGAACATTATCGTCAGAAGTTCCTTTTTTCTCATAAATAGAGCCGACAGTTGTATCCTCTGCAAGTATTTGGTCAACCTTTTGAGGTTCCATACCCAACAAATCCGCAACTTCCAGTGTTGTTGCAGGACGACCTAATTGTTGTCTTAAATTTTCTTGGGCTTGTTTTACATCTTTTATTTTTTTTCGTGTACTTCTAGGAATAAAATCCTGAGAACGAATTTTATCAATAATATTTCCCCTAATTCTCATTAATGCATAAGTTTCAAAACGAGCGCCTCTCTCAGGTGCATATTTTTCAATGGCATTGATTAACCCCTCAACACCATAACTTGTTATATCTTCTACAGAAAAAGAACTTGGTAAAGATACTTTTACACGACCAACTACGTATCTGGTTAAATATATATATTGTACGATAAGTTTATCTCTAACTTTCTTATCGGCTCTATTTTGAAAATAAGCATTCCAAAGCGCTTCCAATTCTTCATCGGATATTCGCTTTATATTACTGTATGAATTATTATTTATATCCTCTGCCATTCAATAACGCCTATAAGGTTACAATAAATTATCTTACTACACTATAATTATATATTAATTTTTTCATATACAATCATTTAAACAGATGATATTATAAATTCTATGACAATCTTCTTATCATTTCATGAGCTTCTTCAAAATCAGGAAATATATTAACTGCCTTTTCCAACTGCTCAAGTGCTTTATCATTATCACCTATTTGTTCATAACATTTAGCAGAATTTAGTAACAAATTAGTATTATTTGGATTACCCTCTAATATCTTTAAGAAAATTTGATTTGCCTGCCTAAAATCTCCAAGATTAAAATAACATAAAGCAAGTAAGTTTTCTTTTTCATCATTAGGAGATATTTCATAAGATTTTATTAAATAAATTTTTGCATTTTCATAATCTTTAATGAAAAAAGCTGACTTTGCGGCTAAAAATAATATAAACTCGTTATTTTCAGCTTTTTTCAACGCATTTAATAACATTGAAAAAGCAGCTTCATTATCATTTAAAGCCATTTTATTCTTAGCTGCAAATGCTAAGAAATTCGGATCATCAGGTGAGATTGAAAGAGCATATTTATATAATTCATCCGCTTTTACAAAATCACTTGTTGCATGAAGATAATTAGCATATTCAAAAACTATATCTTTATCATCAGGGCTTAAATTATAAGCTTCTTCAAATTCTTCCTTTGCATAATTAAATAAATGCTTATTTAAATATATAACTCCTAAATCCTTATGAGCTTGTGCTGAATCCGGTTTAAGAGATAATATTTTTTTAAATATAGTTTCCGCATTATTATAATCATTTGTTTTCATACACAACATAGCATATTCGTAATATATGGAAACCGTAACATTTCCCTGTAAAAGAATTTTGTTATATAAAGATTTAGCTTCTTCATATTTACCAATCGCTATATAAATTGAAGCCAATTTTTGAATAATCATAATTGATTTAGGACTGTTTTCAATAATATCCCTAAGAATATTGCACGCACAATCCAAATCGCCTATTGCCTCAAAACAACTTGCTAAATTATATTTAAAATTTTCCTTTTTAGGATATTTTTCAGCCAAAAAGTTATAATGAACAATAGCTTTATTATATTGCTTTGACTTAAATTCTGATAAAGCAAGTGAAACTAAATAGTTATCAATCGGCTCAACTTCATAAGCTTTTTGAAACATCTCACATGCTTCCTTATGCTTGTTCTTTATTTGAAGAATAGAACCAATATTATAATAAGTAATAGAATCATCCGGTTCATACTCTAAAGCTTTTTCATAATTTAATACAGCATTATCATAATCAGCCAAAGCAACATAAACCGTACCTAAATTATTATACAATTGTGCATGTTCCGGCTCAATCTCAATGGCTTTATTAAAATAATTAATACTATCCTGATATTTTTTTATCGACATATAAGCCGTACCAAGTAAAAAATTCAGCCGATAATCATCCGGTACTTTTTCTAAAGCTTCTTTTGCTATATCAATGGCTCTATCCGGCTCACTTGTTTTCATATAAAGAACAGCCAAATTTTTGAAAGCATCTATATAATCCTCTCTTAAATTTAAAACTTCAATATAAGCAGCTTCAGCATGTAAATAATCCTCTAAATTATCATAACAATTAGCCAAATAAAACCAACTTGTTGCATCATCCGGTGCATATTTTACAACAGTTTCAAAATTTGAACGTCCCTCATCATATAAGTCTAAATTAAGATTACAAAGTCCAAGAAGTTTTAATCCCTCTACATTAAACTCATCATCCTTAAGATAATCCTCAAGCATTATCTTTGCCTGTGAAAAATCCTTTTCTCCAATAATTTCATTTATTTCATTTAATTTTTCTTCATTCATAATAAATAAATTATATCACAATTATATAATTTGTATATTTAATGTTTTTAATTTGAACGATTAACAAATAATAATAATTTGTAACATTTTTTACAATTTAATGTAAATTTCTTGTATTCCTATTAAGTTTTTAATAATATTATACGTGGTATTCAATACTAAGTAAAAAATAAAATATAAGAGAGGAATTATGAAAAAAGGTTTTAGTTTGTTTATATGTATCATGGCAGTATTTTGCTTTATGGGTTTCAACTTATCTGCCAACGCACAAGGTACAGTTAGAATATCATTTGTGTTTGACGGTCCGTCCCCTGCAAATAATTATTTTTTAGATAAATTTAAAGTATCAATTAAAAAGTCAATGAAAGATTCTAACGTTTTATTTCCAAAAGAATTAATATACACAGCAGATTGGACAGAAAAAGGCGTTGCACAAAAATGTAATCAGGCATTATCTTCAAATGCAACAACAGTTGTAGCTTTGGGATATTTGTCATCAAAATATATGACAAGCTTAAAAAACAAACGTAAAATGGTAGTTACAGTTGACCAATACGGATTAAGAGATTTTGGTTCCGGATTTTTCTCTCCTGTAGATCAATTCACAAATAAACTTGAATTATTTCACAGAATAACCAAATTTAATCGTGTTGCAATCATGATGAATCCTAAATACTACAATACGCAAAAAAATTGGGATACTGTAATAAAAAATAAATTAAAAGACAAATCAATAAATCTTGTTGTTATTCCTGTAAGTAATGATGTTAATGTAACTATGTCAAGAATACCTCAAGATGTTGATGCTGCCTTAATATTACCTCAATTTACTCTTACAATGGAAGAACTTACATCAATGTTTGACAAGATGAGTGAACGAAAAATAAAAACATTCTCTGTTTTAGGAGAAAGTGATGTAAATGCCGGTTGTATGATAGGTTCAGGAGCATTAGATTTAGATAGAAAAGTAGCAGAAGCAACTTCATTTAATATAAAAAGCGTATTAAACGGTAAAAAGATTGCACCTGAAAAGTTAATGTTTTATGAAGATGATATACTCTATGTAAACATGGATACATGCGAAAGAGTAGGTTACGATCCACCACTAAGACTTTTAAATGCATCAAAAGTAATCTCAAAAAAACCTGTAAAAGTTTACAATCTATCAGCAGTATTTAATAAATTAGACGAACAAAACATGGATATTGAACAAAAATCATATCTTGTAAAGGCGGCTAAAAAAGCATCATTAGCTGCAAAATTGAGATATTTACCATCTGCAACGGTTAATTTGGGCTGGCAAAGATATAATGACAGCTATGCTGAATCAGCAGCTTTGTTAATACCTCAAAGTACGGGTGTATTTAGTATCGGGGTTGACCAAGTTATATATTCACCTGCACTTGTTACAAATATTTTAATAAAGAATAAAAAAGTTAAATTTGAAAAAGCAGAGTATAAAGTTACAGAACAAAACATGGGTATAGATATTGCAAATCTATATCTGGATACTATAATACTTAGAAACCGTATTGCAGTTCAACGTGAATATGTAAAAGAATCAAGAGAAATATTAGGCATAGCCCGTGTAAGAGAAAAAATGGGATATTGCGGAAAAGAAGAAATAATGCGTTGGGCATCACAGTTGAGTATTGCAGAACAAACTCTACTTGATATGACAGCCGATTATAAAAATCTAAAAGTAAGTATAAGCAAAATGCTAAATGAACAACAAAATGCTAACTTTGAACTTGCTGATTTAAAAGCAAATGATCCTGCATTCTTTACATCACAAATAAATATTCTTGATTATGTAAGAACTCCTAAAGCACTTGAAAATTTTACAAAAATGCTTGTAGATGAATCATTTAATGTTTCACCTGAACTTGTAAAACTTAGAACTGCAATAGGAATGAAGAAGAACGAACGTTCAATGTATGTACAAAAATTTATCTTACCTGATGCAAAAGTTTCTTATGAATTTACATCATTAATGGGAAGAAAATATGGTGCAGATAATGCAGGCCCTATACCAGGTAGAGTTGTTACTCCAGGTGGAGGTGTAACAGGATATTCATTAACAACATTGCCTTTATATGCAATGCATTCATCTCCTTCTTATTCAAGATTTGGAATTTTTGCACAATGGAAACCAATTGAAGGTGGTACAAAAATAGCAGAAATACAAAGAATAAATGCAGAATTGGAACAATTGAATGCACAAGAAGTGGCAATAAAATTAGAATTGGAAAGCAGAGTACGTTCAGTTATAAATAAAGCAATTGCAGCATACTTTAGTATTGAAAAAGATTATAAAGCTGCATTTACATCAAAAGAAAACTTTGATAAAGTTAAATCCGAATATTTAATGAACAAATACACATCTATTACACAAGTTTTAGATGCTGAAGATACATATTTCAGTTCAAAATTAAGAGCTGCTAACTCACAAAATGAATTTTTCAAACAATTAGTATGGGTACAAAGAGCATTATGTTCAATAAATTGGACAAAAGCTGAGCCTGCATCAAAAGATTGGATAGAAAAGGTTAAATCAACTCTTGTTGCAGAATCTGATTTCAAATTATAATATATAATAAAAGTTTACTAATACTTTTGTTTTTGATATATTCAACGTATGAAAATTATAATATACGGTGCAACAGAATTTGGATATCTAATAGCCAATGAGTTCTGCCAAAAATACGATGTGATTGTCATAGATAAAGAAACTAATAAAACTGATGATTTTGATAAGTTAGATATAAGTTTTGTTAACGGTTCAGGTATTGATGTTTCTGTCCTAAAACCGTTAAATATAAAAAATTCGGATGTATTTATAGCATGTACGCAAAGTGATGATACAAATATTGTTGCATGCGGTATAGCAAAAATTTTCACACATGCAAAAACAGTATGTCTTGTATCTCACCAAGAGTATAAAAAGACATTTTTGGCATTAAGAGATATTGAAGAATCTTCAATGGCTTCAATTGATTCTATGATATGGCCTAAAGAATTATTAACAAAAGAAATTTTTAGGATAATTACAGTTGCTAAAGCATTAGATGTAGAAAATTTTGCACAAGGAAAAGCTAAACTTTTAGAATACAAATTAGAACAAAATTCTATTCTTGTAGATAAAAAAATAAAAGAATGTGTTTTTCCTACAGATACTCTTGTGGTAGGTGTTACCAGAAATAATGAATTATTTATTCCATACGGTGAAACTGTACTTAAAGAGGGAGATAAAGCCATTTTTATGGGTTCTTCACACTCATTGGATATTCTTGCAGGTAAATTCTTTCATCAAAAAAATTCTTCAAAATCAATCATAATTATAGGTGGCGGAGATGTTGGCTTTATGCTTGCAAGAGATTTAGAAAATTTAAAATACAAAGTAAAAATAATTGAAAAAAATCCTAAAAGATGTGCTTTTTTAGCGGAATCATTACAAAATACATTAGTCATAAATGGTGATGGAACAAATCCTGAACTTTTAAACAATGAAGATGTATCAGATGTAGATGTGTTGGTGAGTGTTACAAATAGTGATGAAAAGAATTTATTATGCTCTCTTTTAGCAAAACAATATAATACTAAAAGAGTTATATCAAGAGTTATAAATTTTTTGAATATACCATTATTTGAAAGAGTAGGAATTGATGTTGCCGTATCAACAAAGTTTGCAGCATTACATGAAATAAAAAATGAATTTAGTGAACACAATGTAGATATTATAGCAACTGTAGAACAAGGACAGGGAGAAGTTTTGAATATTATTCTGCCTGAAAACTTTAAAACAGTAAAACTTATGGATTTAAAAATGACACCTCGTGCCGTTATAGGAATTGTTAACAGAAATAAAAAAGTTATTATACCAACAGGTAATACTCTTATTATGGCAGGCGATGAAATTATCGTATTTACCAAAAACGAAGATGCAAATAAAATTAAGGAATTTTTTAAATTATGAGAATTGGCTTTCTTCTAAATGCAGTTTCCTTAACAATAATTTTTATAGGTTTTATTCTTTTTTTACCTGTTATAACAGCAATTTGTTATCACGATATAAATTCTATTGTTATTTTTAGTAGTTTGGGTTTAATTACTGTTTTATCAGGATATATATTAAATATTTTGGTAAAAAAACTTTTACCGACAAAACTTATTACAGATGTAAAAAAAATAGAAGCATTAAGTGTAGTATTACTTACATGGATAATATTTTCAATAATATCATCATTACCATATATGTTATATGGAATAAAAATAGTTGATGCCTTATTTGAAGGTGTTGCAGGTGCAACAACAACGGGTGCAACAATATTTACACATTTTGATTACCCTAAAACTCTATTCTTTTGGAGAGCGCTGACACAATGGATTGGCGGTATGGGAATAATCGTATTATTCGTTGCAGTATTACCTCAATTTGCTGTTGCCGGCAGACAGATGTTCTTTGCAGAAGCTCCTGGTCCATCTGAAGATACGCTTACACCAAGAATCAAAAATACTGCCATTGCCCTTTGGGGTTTATATGTTTTATTAACAGTTATTCAGATTATTTTATTAGTTTATTTTAAAATGCCTCTATTTGATGCTATATGTAATTCATTTGCAACAATTGCATCAGGAGGTTTTTCTCCTCACCAAAATTCTATAATAGGGTACAATTCAATACCTATTTGCTGGGTTACAATTGTATTTATGATTCTTGCAGGTTGCAACTTGGCTCTTGTATATAGAATAACTACGTTTCAAAAAGTAAAATTATTATGGACAAATGAAGAATTTAAAACCTATATTTTTATCATTATTGCAATATCACTCGGTATATTTGCTATACTATGTTTTAATAATAATGCAGTTACATTTAGTGAATTTACAAACAGCGTATTTACAACAGTCAGTGTAATTACATCTACAGGATTTGCATCCTGTGATTATTCAAAATGGTCTATATCAGCACAAATTTTACTGCTTATTTTAATGATAACAGGTGCATCTGCCGGTTCAACAGGCGGGGGATTAAAAATATCAAGAGTGCTTATTATTGCAAAACATCTAAAACGTGAATTTGTGAAAATTATACACCCTAACGCTGTCATCACAATAAAATCAGATAATATAACCGTTGCACCTGAAATTGTTTCTCAAATTATTAGTTTTGCAATATTTTATACATTGATATTTTTCATAAATGCAATACTTGTTACAATTATCGAAAATAATGCTGTAATAGGGTTTGCCGGCTCTTTATCAACAATT
>CACYOO010000021.1 GCA_902776035.1 uncultured bacterium | reverse complement strand
GAGCGGTAGTACGTTCCAAGGGTTGGGCTGTTCGCCCATTAAAGCGGCACGCGAGCTGGGTTCAGAACGTCGTGAGACAGTTCGGTCCATATCCGGTATGCGCGTAAGAGATTTGAACGGAGTCTTCCTTAGTACGAGAGGACCGGGAAGAGGGAACCGCCAGTGTACGGGTTATCACGCCAGTGGTAAACGCCCGGTAGCTGTGTTCCAAGCGGATAAGTGCTGAAAGCATATAAGTACGAAGCCCACCGTAAGATGAGATCTCTCATGACTCAAGTCAGTAAGTCCCCATGAAGATCACGTGGTTGATAGGTCAGAGATGTAAGTATGGCAACATATTCAGTCGACTGATACTAATAGGACGAGGGCTTTTCCTAATTTAGCCATTTGGCTAAAGGCGGTTGTCAATGTATTACGCATCCTGCTTATAATTCTTATGCAGCTTTCAGTGCACGGTAAGTGCTTTTTAATCGTGATTTTTTATCCGATTACGAAACATTTCTCGGTGTCCAAGAGTGAGGAAACCACCCGTTCCCATCCCGAACACGGTCGTAAAGACTCATTTCAGCGAAAATACTTGGTGGGCCACCGCCTGGGAAGATAGCCCGATGCCGAGTTCTAATTTTACTAAGAGATGAAATCAAAAAAAGATTTCATCTCTTTTTTTATGGGAAACCACCCGCCTCTCCAAAAACGATACTTAATCGTTTTTGTCCGCAGAGTCATCCCGAACACGGTCGTAAAGACTCATTTCAGCGAAAATACAGCTGGCTTGCTTGAAAATCTAAAATTAATAATTTTGATTTTCTACGCAATCTGCGCATACTTCATTTGTACAGCTCATACTTCGCTTACAACTGAAGTATTGGTGGGTTACCGCCTGGAAAGATAGCCCGATGCTGAGTTCTAATTTTACTAAGAGATGAAATCAAAAAAAGATTTCATCTCTTTTTTTATGGGAAATCTCTTTATGACATTAACTTTAGATACTTCAGTAGTTCCATTTCCTCTGAATTATGTTACATATACAAGAATGACAGCATTATTGACGTTATTGATGAAAGTATTTCTTCCGACGATAGCAAGCTTTGCCGGCTTTCTTAACAAGAATAAAGACGTGTAGTATTTAGATTGAAAAAGAGTTGTCATGCTGAGTGGAGCGAGGAATCTATTTAGGGCTATAATTTAATTAATATGTAAATTTTTGTAAATATAAAAATTTGCTGTAAAATAACCCCATAGGTAATTATAAAGCGAATTGTAGCTGTATAATATCACAAAAATGATATTAAAGTTTATGTATTTATTTGCCGATAATATTCATGTAAACGTAATAATGTGAGGTTACTTTATGTCAAATTTTTTTACTTTAAAAGTTAATAATAATGGTAACAGTACTAATTGGAATGTTTACACTAACGGAAATGCTGATAAAGGTACAAATAATGCTTATAGTCAAAATCAAGAAAGTAGTCAGCAACGAGAGTTAAATGATTTAAGAAATATATTAAGTAATAATAATTTTGAAAATAGCAGTGAATATAGAAAAGATGAAAATACAGGATTTAATTTTGATTCTTTAGGGTAGGTTAAAACAAATAATTATATAAAAAGCCAAAATTATTTTTATAATAATTTCGTTTTTTTGTTATTTCAAAAAAAAAACCGCTAAAAAGCGGTTTGGAATTTTTTTGATAATTCCTAATGTAGAAGGTTAGTGTGTGTAGTACGAAATTATACGAGTCAAAAAACTCGTACTCTCCCACTCATTTAAAGTATTATTTTTTTATCAAATTTCAGTATTTAAAAATAATGTTACAAATCGTTACACAAAATACTTTATTATACGCATGTTTTAAAATAACATGTAATTAGTTATGTTATAAAATTTTATACAAAAGATAAAGTTGCATTTTTAACTATTTGTTTAAATTTTGTATTTTCTTTTGCAATATATCCTACCATTACTGAATCTAAAGAAGTTTTAGGAGCTTTTATTACGATTTTACTTTCAACAGGTTCTGATTTATCCATTTTTATAAAGCCCATTTTAAATTTTTGACATAAAAAAGTTAGTTCTTCCATTATATCTTCGTCAATATCTTCTGCTGAAATATAAGAGTAGTTTGCCCATGAAGAATTTGATACTGCTCTGAAGAAATTTTTTCTTAAATTTTTATTATTTAAAGGTTCAGTTTGAATATCAAATGAGTATAAATATGTATTTTCATAAGTATATTCTTCCAAAACTTTTTTTGCACTTTCTTCAAAGTCTTGAGGAATTTTTTGAAAGCCCAAAACTTCACCGCATAACCAATGGTTTGTATTGTTATCAAAATTTATGGTTTTTATGCCTATGTAATTGCAAAATTCTGATAATTTTTGTGCTAATGTTTTTTCTTCAGAAGAATACATACTTGATGAATTAAAACCTGCCAATGTATCATTTAAAATATTGTAAAAATATTTTCTAGGTCTTTCGGTTGTAATGGATACGTTATTTTTTTGTAAATTATTTTTTCTGGAACCGATTTCTGCAACTAGTTGATTTATTAATCCGTCTTTTGATTTAACTTTTGTATTTTTCATTTTTTCCATGCATTCGGATTCTTTATTTTCTACAATCCATTCTGCAATTTCTCTTGCTGTATACGCTTCATTTGGATTTTCTTTTAATAATTCACAAATAGTTTTAGTTAAACTCAATTGATTTCTCCACACTATATTTACTTACATTTCAATTTTAGCATAAAATTTGCTTGCATAAAAAATATAAAATGTATAAATATTAAGACTTGTTAAAATAAGCTGATAAAAATAACAATAAAATTTTTTATATACATTATATAAATGTAAAGATAAAAAGGTGTTTTATGTATATTCAAGGTGTTTCTTTTAAAGGTAACGTTAAATCTGTTAATAATTTGAAAATTAATAAAACATGCAAATTAACAACAACTCCGGATACTTTTCAAAAGAGTAATTATGACAGAAAAGAATTTTCTGTTTTTTTAGAAAAAATCAAAGACGAAAATGGAAAACCTGTTTTTAATAATAAGTCTATAGCTAAAATTGTTAATAATATTGAGAAACAACCTGAGAAATATGAAACAATAAAAGGACTTGCGGCAAGACCAAATCTAAAGGGTAAATGTCTTGCTAAAATAGCAGCTGCTCCTGTTGAAAATGTTAAAATTGTTGGTATATTGGCAAATAAAAAGGATACAGAAAATAAATTAAAATATACAAGTAATAATCTTCAAGATTTTGCTAATATGAAAACGGAAGATTTAAAGCATGTTTTACCTCTTACAGATACTGCTTTAAAGACAGATGATATAATTTCTTTGGCGGATAATAAAAAAATTAACTTTGAAAAATTAAGTACAAAGCTAATAGATATGGAAAAAGCTGCAAGTCCTCACAAATTAAAGGAGTTATCTTTCAGAAAAGATATATATACACCTGAAGACAGTTATTTAATTACTGCAAATTTAGATGATGATAATATTATTAGAACTGAATCTGTTGATAAAAATTTAAAAAGATTATCAATTGATGAAACAACATACTACGTATCACCAAATAATGGTACTTATTACCAAATTACAAAAACAAATGACTTTAGAAATAATACGGTTTCTAAAGTACGTTCTTTTGTGGATGAAAATTGTTATCCTTACGTAGAAAGTCAGGTTAGGATATTAAAAGATAAAAATGGTAATGTTAAACGTACTGAATATATGAACAAATCTGAGGTAAAAGGTGTTTATGATATAAAATATGTTTACCCAAACGGAAAAGTTGAACAAATAAGTTCCGGTAAAAAAGATAAAAAAACAGGTATAGTATCTGTTAAACGTGATATGAAATCTTTAGACGGAACAAGAACTCAATATTTGTATGAAAATGATCCGCAGGGTAACAGAATTATTGATTATAAAATAACAGATGCAAACGGTAAAGAACTTTTAAATTATTCTCAATCATTTGAAGTTATTGATGATAATACGTTTATATCTTCAAAAAATGATAAAGTTTATGAAATTAAATTAGACGAAAAAAATAATACTTTAACCGTAAAAGATAAAGCAACAGAAGAAAATAATGTTATTAATCTTCAAAAGTTAATTAAAGGCGATAAAAAATCTATGATTAACTTGTTAAAACAATTTCCGGGAGAAGAATTAATTGCATTAAATGAAACAACGGATATTTTAAAAGGTATAGATAATATTGATGATTGCTGTTATTGGCCTGATAAACGTGAAATTGATATTGTAGATGATTTATATTCTGTATTGCATGAACTTGGTCATTCAAAGGATAATAATGAGGGTTCAGACATGATTACAAATCGTAAGGATGTTCAAAAAGTATTTAACGAAGAAAGAAAATTATTTAATGATGCTTTTCCAAATGCTCAAAGAGATTATATAAATTATTTTATAGATATTGAAGGACATTATTCAGGAGAACTAGGCGGTTTAGAAGAAACTGTTGCTGAATCTAATGCATTGTTAAATTCTTATAATGATGAAATCGATATTGCAACACGTTCTCAATATTTACAGCAGTATTTCCCTAGAACAATTGCAAAATTAGCTACATGCTTACATAAATAATTTATAAAATGTATAAACCAAAAATTACAGGCGTATATTTAAGCGATACGCCTTTTTTGTATGCAAACATGTTTTTGTTAACAAAAGTTAATATTATGTTAAGAAAAAGGCAATAATTTTATAAAAAAAACGTTTATATAAATGTAAGAGAGATTACAAAACAAATAATTATAAAGAGAAAGAGGAGAAAAAAGTTATGGCTATCGGAGCAAGAGATTACATCGATCAATTATTAGTAAAAAAATATGCTCAGGAAAAAGTTGATAATCATGAAAGTATGGTTTCTGCTGTAAATCCTGAAAAAATGATGTCAGCTCTTAATGATTATGCTTCAATGAGTAGAAATATGTTTGCTCTAAGTCAAAAGTTACAAACTTCTTGTGCAAGAATTAATGCAAGAACAGCAAGATATTCTACAGTGCCTATCGAACCACTTAAAATGTTTGCTTAATAAAGTTCGTGCAAAATAAAATTTTTATACTATAATCCAAGTGTGAAACAAATAATTTTAGCGTCTTCTTCTCCTCGAAGACAAGAAATATTAAAAAATTTACACTTGGATTTTTGTATTATTCCATCATTGTATAAGGAAAAGTTAGACAATGATATTTTTGAGTATAAAAAAATTGAAAACCTTGCATATAATAAAGCACTATCAGTTTTAGAAACAATTAATTATGATGCAATAATTGTTGCTGCAGATACTGTTGTTGTGTTAGATAATAAGATTTTAGGTAAGCCAAAAAATAAAGAGCATGCTTTTGAAATGTTGAATATGTTTTCAGGTAAAGAACATTTTGTTGTAACTTCAATATGCTTAATAGATGTTTTGAGTAAAAGAAAAAAAATATCTTCAACAACAAGTTATGTAGAATTTAATAATTTAACTGAAGAAATGATAAAAGATTATATAAACAATTATAATCCGCTTGATAAAGCAGGTGCTTACGGCATACAAGAACTGCCGTCAGGTTTTATTAAAAACATAAACGGCAGTTTTGAAAATATTGTTGGACTTTGCCCAAAAAGTTTAAACAAATTGTTGTCTAAACTTCTGTAAGTTCAGGTTGCTTTATACCTAAAGCAATTCTTCTGTCCTGTGGATTAAATTTTAATATATATGTGTTGATTTTATCTCCTATAACAGGAATTTTGTTATTTTCATTTTCATAAGCAATTAATTCGTTTTGAGATAATAATGCCTCAACTCCAGGATAAACTTCTACAAAAGCCCCAAATGGTTTTATTCTTGTAATTATACCCTCTGTTAATTCACCTTCTTTTATATTTTTCTCTGCTTCAATCCATGGATCAGGTACAAGCGATTTCAAACTCAATGAAATTCTCTTTTTGTCTTTGTCTATACTGATAATTTCAACTTCAATCTTATCACCGATATTCAATAAATCTGACGGATGGTCTATCCATTTCCAAGATATTTGTGATAACGGTAAAAGTCCGTCAACACCGCCTATATCAACGAATGCACCAAAATCAGCCATTCTTACAACTTCTCCTTTAACGACCTGTCCTTGTTCTACAGTGTTAAAGATATTTTCTACTTCTTCTTCGGATGTTTCGGAATAAACTTTTTTGTTTGATAAAATGAAACTACTTTGACTTGCATCCAAAGTTAGGATTTTTAATTCAATTTTATCACCTACATTATATTCTTGTTCTTTATTTTTTAATTGGCTTGATGGTACAAACCCCTTGATATTTGATACCATTACCATTAACCCGCCTTTTACAATTGAACTAACTTCTCCCAATATAATTTCATCTGCATCTTTTACTTTTTCAAGTTCTTTCCAAGTATATGCCTGTTGAACTTTTAAGCTTGATAACTGCATTCTGCCGTTATCATCTTCATCTGATATAATTAAAAATTCGTATTTTTTACCTTTTTCTAAAATTTGCTCAATCGGAGAATTGTCAGATACTGCCTCTTTATATGAAACAGATGCGGTATTTTTTGCACCTATATCAACTAATGCACCATTAGAATCATAACCGGAAACAATACCATTTACTAAATCACCTTTTTTAAAGTTGTAATCGTACTTGCTTAAAAGTGCTTCAAATTCATCATTTGAGCATATTTCATTTTTTGTCATAAAAACCCCGTTGTTTACTAATAGACCAATGCTAATGTAAAACAAACATGAATGAATTTCTAGTGCCAAGTGTCTAATTTATTACATACGTTAATATAATAAATTGTTTTTTAAGCAACATTTTAATTTTTGTTTTCAGTTTCTTCAAAAGGTTTTTCTTGACTTACAATGTTTGACAAGGATGCAATTGTTCTAGGGAAGTATTGTTGTAAATACTGTGAACGTATTGCAAGTAAATCCATTGTTTTTGGTGTAGTTAATAATGCGTTGCCTTCTGCAATAACTTCTTTAAATCCGCCAAGTTCTCCGCCATAATGATTTAATGTATTTACAAAGTAGTCTATATGATCTCTTTGTGCATCAGGAAATGCTTTATTAAAGTTTGCCTTTTCTTCTTCAAATGTTTCATTTAATTCTGGATTTGAAGATATTGTCTTATGGAATGTTGAGTAAAATCCCTCATCACTTGATACATCCAAATCTCTCATATCTCTGGCATGTCCAAGTTCATGAAGTATTACAAATAACTGATCACCTGAATGGATTGATTTATCTCCGGGTTGATAATATGATTCTAACGGAGAATCAATACCTACAAGTTTTTTTGTTGATTGAGATAATTTTATTAATTCTTCTCCGGGCATTTGTTTTAATGATGTCATTATCTTCTTTTTGTTACCGATAATTTGTTTATCAACATCTATTGTTACACTTCTTTTAGGATTTTTCATATCAGTAACTTTTATTGATTTTTCATCTTTATCTAATAATATTTCATATTTATCGTCATTATTTGAAGATATAAATTTGTGTGGATTTACAACTTCAAATGAAGAACTCTTTTTCAATAATACATTACCCTTTTTATCAGTAATTTTATAATCGGAAATTCTGTTTCCGTTTTCATCATTTTCATATAAATAATCTGTTCTTGTTCCGTCAAGTGAAACCATGTTCTTCTTAATAGAAGTTATACCGCTTTTTTTATCATATTTTCCTGAAGATACTATTTCTTCTTTTCCGTTTGGATATTTGTATTTTATATCAAATATTCCGGGTATTTCAGAAGGAGCTGTATATTCAGTCTTTGTAACTTTATTATTTTTATCTTTATGTACTCTTACTTCGTGTGTAACGACAGGATAACCTGAATAGTCAGCTTCCATACGAACTTTTGAAGTAGTATTGTTTCTTAAATCTTTTACTTTTTTGATTTCGTAAACTTTACCTTGTTTTGTTCCATACACTGAAGCAGTTTCAACAGCTTCAGTATCAAGTTTTTTATTTAATAATGCAGAATGCAATTCGTTTTTCTTATCTTGAGCTATGATATTGAATGCCTCTCTGTCAGATTTATCTCTTGTAAATACAATTTGTTTTACTTCATCTTTACAAACATTATGCTCCATATCAACAATTTTATCTGCAGCTTTTTTAGTGAAATCTGCTTCCATTCGTTTTAATGAAATTACATTTTTTGTAGATAAACTTGTCTTTGTTAACGGTAATGTCTTTTTTAATTCATCAGTTGTTTCATTACTAACGAATAATAATAAATCGTTTCCTGAATATCTTGGTGATTTTTTGTTGTTTTCTGCATCTGCATATAATTTAATCGTATTTAATTTTTCAAGCGGTTCTCTTGATAATTTTGTAACAGTATTTCCGCTTATATGGTCTTTTTGTGCTAATGCATATACAGAGTTCCATTTCTTCGGTTCAAGAAATAATTCGTTCTTTATGGTTTCTAATGAGCCCTTTTCAAACTTTGGAAGCTCCATACCATACTTTTTAACCCTCATTTTGCTTAATGTATCAACAGCATTGTCTAAATTAAATTCTCTCTTTTTAAAACTGTCAGGTGTTGTTACAAAACTAACTTGTTTTGTCTGTTCCTTGTGGTTTTGTTTTGACTTGCTTGCTTTTGTCGCTCCGAGAAAATTCACTGTTGAAACATTTAAATTCATTTATGTACCCCAATATATATATTAACAAAATAATAATAGTATATTTTACACTTTTTTGCAAGTAGTAAATTAATCAATTTTTGTGCATATCTTACATTGTATATCGAATACTACATTTGTAATACCTGTATAAAGTGTAATATCTACATTTGAAACAGTTTCCTTAAAAAAAATAAATTGTAAACTTTTGTAAAAGCATGGAAGCATGTTTTGAAAATCATGGCAATTTTTTTTCTTGTAAAAACTTTAATAAAGAGTAAGTGTGTATAGGAGGAAAAAATGGTTTCAGGAATAACAAGCGGTGTTAATGCAGGTTATCAGTTTAGTGATTTATGCAGAGGTAATAGCAGTGTACCACAGATGATGGCTCAACCGTCATTTTGCGGAGATGCTTTTGTATCTCAAGCACCTAAGAAAAAAAGCTGGGGTAAAGCTTTATTAGGTACTATAGGTGCTGCATTAGTTGTTGCAGGAAGTTTATTTGCTTTAGGAAAAGGTGTTCAGGCAGGTAAATTAACTAAGGTTGATAATGCAACTAAATTTATGGATAAAGCAAAAAATGTTGCTTTTGATTTAGGTTCTAAGGTTGCAAATTCCAAAGTGTTTGGTTCTGCAGATAATTTCTTCACAAAAGCATTTACAAGTATAAAGAATTTCTTTAATAAAAAAGGTGCAGCTTCTGCACAAGCAGCTCAAAATACCGCAGCATAATCCTGAGCTATAGTTTTATAATTTAATAAATGGCTTCTGTATTTTACAGGAGCCATTTTTAATTTTTTGACATAAAGATGAGTTTGGTTGACAATATATAATATAGACTTATTATTTGTGGATAAATTCTAATGCAATACTCATTTAATACAGAAAAATATAATGAAATAAGAAATTTAGTATCAGATGAATTATATTCTATAGAAAATAACATTACTGATTTTTATTGTGGTTCGGATAATTTACAAGAGGAATTAAGTGGTTTATTAAAAAGTAAATCTAAAAGAATACGTCCATTGCTTGCGATGTTATATTTAAAAATGTACGGATGTGAAATTACTCCTGTTCAAATTGATATTCAATCGGCAGTTGAGTTAATTCATAACGCAACTCTTATACATGATGATGTTATTGATAATTCTTCTAAAAGAAGAAATAGGGAAACTTTACATACTAAATTTGATAACAGTCTTGCAATAGTATCCGGTGATTTTTTGCTTGCAGCTGCTATCAAAAAGCTTTTGAATGCCGATTCTTTAGAAATATTTAAGTTATTTCAAAAAGCAATAAAAAATATGTGTATCGGGGAAGTTAACCAATATTTTAATAAATTTAAAATACCGGATTTTGATGAGTACATAAATAAATGTAAGTATAAAACTGCGGAATTATTTATGGCTTCTCTTGTCAGTTCGGCTATGGTTGCAGGTATAGATATAAATTCTGCAAAAGATTTTGCAAAACGTTTTGGTATAACTTTTCAAATAAGGGATGATTTATTAAATATTATAGAAAATAATCCTGATAAGCCGACAAATAATGATATAAGAGATGGTATTTATACTGCACCTGTTATTTTTGCAAAGGGAACAGAAAATTTAGATTATGGCATTGAAAAAACAAAGGAATTGTTGGATAATTATGTAAGCAGAGTTCAAAAATGTTTGAATAAAGCTCCTGACAACAAATATAAACAAGCATTAATTTCACTTGCAGAGTTATTAAAAATATGAAAAAAAACAACTTAAAAGAAAAAATAATACTATTTATAAAAGAATCTTTAGATACAATACTTTTTGTTATTGTTATGCTTATTGCGATAAAATTCTTTATTGGTGAAATTCGTTGGATACCTTCAGGTTCAATGCACCCTACATTATTAGAGGGTGATAGAGTATTTGTTGAGAGATATTCAAGGTTTTACAGACAACCTAAAAGGGGTGATATTTTAATATTTTATCCGCCTATGGTTAATTTAAAAACCAGACCGGATAAGGTTTTTGCTCGTATTACCGGATTTTTATGCAAGGATATGGCTTTTATAAAGCGTGTAATTGGTATGCCCGGTGATAAAATAGAAATAAAGAAAAATGCTGACGGTTCAAGTGTTGTGTTGGTAAATGATAAAGAGTTAAATGAAAAATATATTCAAAGTAAATATGAATATAATGATTGTACGCCAAATATGTATTGTGGTCCATTTGTTGTTCCTGAAGGTTCATATTTTATGATGGGAGATAATAGAGGAAATTCTCAAGACAGCAGATATTGGGGGTTTCTGCCTCAAGAAAGAATTATTGGCAGGGCGGTATTTTTAATGTGGCCGTTTAACAGGACTAAAGCTTTTAAAAGACCAAAATATTCATTTTAATATTTTAAATTTAACTTAGGAAGTATTAAAAATAGGCAACTATATATAATACGGGAACTACTTTTTAATCTTTTGTGTAAAATTGTATATAATTATCAAAATAAATTATACGTAATTACTATATTTATTAAGGTTGTGTGTAATTTTTAATTGGTATGCATGCTCATTTCAGTATATAATTCGGATGCAAGTTTTTTGTTGTTAGCTTTTTGTGCATACACAATTGCTTTTTTTATTAAGTTATTACCTTTTTCTATTTTATTATAATCCTGCATTAATTCACCTGCATGCTTATAGGTGATAGCAACTTTTTCATTTTCACCTGCGTGATAATAATTTTTAGCGGCATTTGAATAGTAATGTAATGCTTCTGTAGGATTGTTAAATTTGTTATGTGCGTTTGCTATTGTGCTTGAAACATAACCTTTAACTTTAAAATCTTTTGTTTCATTTGCAACAATTTCTGCATCTTCATATATTTTGAATGCTTCTTTATCATATTTATCTGTATAAATATTACCTATTTTGGTAAGTGATTGTGTTTGAGCTTTTAAATTATCACTTTCTCCTGCAAAAGAAACTGCTGCCATATAGTGTTCTATTGCCGGCTTAAATTGTTTTACATCATCATATATTTGTGCCATTGAGTAATGTGCACGTGCTTTCACATTGTTATCAGATGTTTTTTCTATTGCTTTATTATAGTTTTCTAAAGCTTTAGGTAAATCATCAGTTTTGTCATAAACTACACCTGTTTCATAATGTAATTTTGCTTGTGTTTCTGTATCTTGAACTTCTTGTGAACGAGTTATTGCTTTTGCAAAAATTTCTAATGCTGCTTGGTTATTGTTTGCTTTTACAGCATTTTTACCTGCTATAAATAATTGTTTAAGCATACCATCTATCTGTTTATTTTCAGGTTTTTCAGGTATAGTTTGAGGTTCAGGTTGAGTCGCTGTTGAGGTTTGTGAAGCTTCTTCCTTTTTTTTATCTTCAGGCATTTTTACAAGAAATGCTTCATTTATATCATTTTCGTTATAATTATAATCTACCTGTTGTAAAAATATTGCTTCAATCCAATTTTCTACAACTTTTGACTCTTTATTTAATGTATCGGAAATATATTTATCAAGTACAATGGCTGCATTGTTAAGATTTGTTTGAACTACATTTACATTAGCATTACCCTTTTTGGTTTGTTTTTCAACAAGTCCTAAATAGGTATTTACCTCATCCATTATTTCTTCCGGTGTACCGATTGCATTTGCGGTATTTTTAAAATCTCCTAAAACTTGAGCGATGTTGATTTTAGGACTTTTTATAATAGTTGAACCGTTTACGGTTATTGTATTTTGAGGATTTGTAACTGCTTGATTGTTGTTTTGATTTATATTTGATGAACCTGCGTATGCATTAGAAACAGGACGTGATACATTCGGTTGAACTCCGTTTAATCTGTTTTGAGGATTTTGTATTCTTGAGCCGGTATGTATTTGTGGATTATATCCATACATATTGGAGTATGGTTGATTTGCAGTTCTTTGCGGAGAACCATTTTGTAAGTTTTCTACATATTGAAGACCTTTACTGCGTGATAAATTGGAATTATTTGTGCTTTCTGATTCTTTTTCTACTTTATTTTGACGTTTTGATTCATCATCCTCGCGACGCTTTAATCGTCTGCGTGAATTTGGCGTAATCCTATTGTTTACTCTCATTGAATCAAACATTTACTATCCTCGCTCACTCTTATGATACTATATTTGACATGTTCATATAAGATGTTTATTCAAAATTTCATCTTTTTGTATGACGGTATATTTTTAATTATTTTTTTTGCAAAGTCATAAAAATTTTACAATCTTTAAATATTGATTGCGTTTGTAGCATGTAATGAATATAATAAGAAAGTAATATGAGGGCTTATAATGGGAATTTTTGATAAATTCAAATCTTTTACAAAACAAATTAATACAATCGAAAATCATTTATACAGCGGTAAAAAAGATTTTTTAGAAATATATGAACGTAATGCACAATTGGAACAGGAAATTGAAGACAGAACAAATGAGTTGAATGAAGTAAACAGACGTATGCTTACATTACAGCATATTTGGGATATGATGAATTCTTCAAAACCACTTTCAACAATTCTTGATTCAACGGTGAATAATTTACAAGATGAACTTGGATATATGTATTCTTGTATTTTACAAAAAAAGAATGATGAAAATGGAGAGCACTATGCCTTAATGGCTAGTTCTAAAGATAACTTTATTGAAATTATAAATGGTTACTTAGAAAAACCATTGGATACTCAAAGATTAAATCCTGAACATTCGGAAATAATAAGAGCTGTTTTACGTAGTAAGGAAATATTACAAAGTAGTGATTTAAGATCCGGTTTAAATTCTATAGCACCGGATTTGAAAGAAGATCAGGTAGAAGAAATTTTAAGTGAAACAGATTGTCGTTCTTTTATGATAGTTCCATTAACAAAGATGAATCATGCAGGAGTTTTGATAGTTTTATCAAACAGGGATATTGTAACGGATGCGGAAAAAGACTTTTTGAAAATGTTTGCACAACAAATAGAACTTGCAATGACAATAGCAGATTTGTTCCAAGTTGTTAGAGAACAGGCAGTTACTGACCCGCTTACAACTCTATATAACAGAAGATATTTTGAAGAAGAAATTGAAAAAGAATTTAGTCGTGCTAATCGTCAAAAGCAACCGTTTTCTGTTATAGGTATTGATTTAGACCACTTAAAACAAATAAATGATAAATTTGGACATGTTTACGGTGATTTGGCAATAAAACAAATTGCAACGGTATTGAAACAAAATGCAAGGTCAATAGATATACCTGCACGTATTGGTGGTGAAGAATTTAATGTTTTATTACCGGGTATTGATTCAAAAGGTGCAATGATTGCAGCGGAAAGAATAAGAAAAGCAATTGCAGCAACTCCTATAGAAACGGTTGGAACTATTACTGCAAGTCTTGGTGTTGCGACATTTTTAGAACATGCCAATAATATCGAAGAACTTATGGAACTTGCCGATCAGGCAATGTATCATTCAAAAAGAAACGGAAGAAATCAAGTTACTTTGGCTACTCCTATTTCAGAAGTTTCATGGCAGGAAGTTGCTCTTAATGCATTCAATGATATTCTTGAAACTGAGAGAGTTAATGTATCTAACGAAGTTAAACGTGATTTAACAAAGAAATTATCACTTGCAATAGAACAAAATACAAATCCTAAAGATACTTTGTATACAGTTGCAGATACATTGGCTTCAACTTATAATCCTCAGCATACTTTGGGTTCTTCAAAGTCTAAAGTTGTTATGGCAACAACTTTGGCAAGACGTTTTGAATTAGAAAAAGATGATGCGGATAAATTGCGTGTTGCAATGTTGTTATATGATGTTGGTAATTTGATGCTGCCGCATGAATTATTACAAAAGAAAGATCCGCTTACTGATGAAGAACGTGCATATATTCAAAATCATCCAAGCATAGCTGCGAATGAATTATTAAGTAATATTCCTGAAGTTAAAGATATTATTCCTATTATTGAAAAACATCATGAAAATTGGGATGGGTCAGGTTATCCTAACAAACTTGCAGGAAACGATATTCCTTTATCTTCGCAAATTATATTGATTATTGATGCTTATTTTGCATTAACCGAACCAAGAATTTACAGAAAGGCATTAACACCTTATGAAGCTCTTGATATAATCAAAAAAGATGCTAACAAAAAATGGAATTCTACTCTTGTAAATGAATTTGTAAAACTGATTGAAATTGAATTAAGAAAAGCAAATTAGTTTATTATGAACTAAATGTCTTGAATGTTGATTCAATGTTCTTTTGAATAACACCTTTTACAGCATCCATTTCTGTAGATAATGCTTTTTGTTCTGTATCAAGCTGTCTTAATCTCAATTCAAGAGTTCTGTCTTCCTCTTGTAATTTTGAGGTTTTAGCATTTATATCTTCAATTTCTTTTTGATATTTCATAACTTTGTAATTATATTGCTGCATAGCATCAGCATAAGATTTTTCATCAGTTTTAGTTTCAGAATTTAATTGGAATACACCTGATGAATTTTGTAATTGAATTGATTTATATCTGCTTGTGCCTGATGCATCATCCATTATTGCATATTCTTTATTAGTAATGTTTTCCTGAAAACTTGCAACATAATATTGATTTAACGGACTTTGATAATCCATTGTAGATGATATTTGATATTTATCTTTTGCTTTATTAACGTTACCGCTCGAAATACATTTTTCAAAATCTTTTTCTGTTGCATAACAAATTTTACCGTTTTTCTCGTATACCCATAAATTTTCTTCTGATAATTTAGGGTTATCATGTAAAATTTGCTCAACTGCAGCTTTTTGTTCTAAATCTGTTGGATCGTATGGTGCTGCCTCATCATTACCAACGTTATATGCATAACTTGAAGTTTCATAGTAATAAGGAAGCTCTCCTGCTGTATCTTTTATATCTTCTAAATCAGAAAATGTAGCATATCCTGTTACATCATCTATAGTTGTTTTATATGTTGTATCAGCAGATAAACCTAATCTTGCTAATGCTTCAGCATCAGTATCATCACATTTTGTTAATGTGAGAGATGCTGCTCCATCTGATATTGTATAACTTCCATCTTCATTTTTTGTTGATTTTACACCGTCTTGTATTCCTGTATGGGATTCGTATTCGGTAACTTTTCGTACCTGTGGATTTGTATTTTTTTCTTGAATTGATTTATATACATCTTGAAGATAATGGTAAGTAACTTGACAGTTATATTTTGTACCATTTTCATCTGTATAATTAACAGTTTTTATATTGTCAATTTCATAATCATTGTATCCATCGGAAAATGAATACTGTTGAGTAGTAAAATTAGTAGTGTTCGGTGCTGTTGGCACAGACAGTCCAAGCAATCTGTTAAATAAGTTTGCAGATTGATTTGCAAGTGCGGTACGTGCCTGATTAATCTGTTGTCCTTCATATTCTACGTTAGTTTTTCTTGCTGTTAAACCAAGATATCTTGCCTGTGATGCTGCCATTCCCATAAGCATACCTCTCCCGTTATATAGTCATGTCTTATATAACAGATTATAATGATATTTTCATGAATATCAACATTTTGGAAGAAAATTTAGTTTAAATATATTAGATTAATAATCTATCAGTTTTTAGGATATTTATTCATTACAAATTCAATATCTTTATCTCCTCTGCCTGATAAATTAACCAAAATTTTCTCATTACTTTTGCATTCTTTTGCCAATTTTATAGCATAAGCAACGGCATGAGAACTTTCCAATGCAGGAATTATTCCCTCTAATCTCGACAATTCATAAAATGCATTAACTGCTTCTTCATCAGATATTGTTTCATATTTTACCCTGCCAATACTGTTTAAATAGCAATGTTTTGGCCCTACACCCGGATAATCAAGTCCGCTTGCAATTGAATAAACTTCTGCAGGATTTCCTTTTTCGTCTTGTAACAGTTTACATTTAAATCCATGTATAATTCCATCTGTACCATAAGTCATGCTTGCGGCATTATCACCTGTTTTGTTACCTTTTCCAAGCGGCTCAACACCATATATTTTTATGTTTTCATCCTGCAAAAAACCGTTAAAAATTCCTATTGCATTAGAACCGCCTCCGACACATGCTACAACATAATCAGGTAAATCACCTGTTAATTCAACTATTTGCTCTCTTGCTTCTTTACCTACTATTGATTGGAAATATTCTATAATCATTGGAAACGGGTGAGGCCCTACAGCAGAACCAATCGCATATAATGCCGTTTCATATTCATTTATGTATGCCTTAAATGCTTCATCTACTGCATCTTTTAATGTTCCGTTACCTGATGCTACAGATATAAGGTTTGCTCCCAAAACTTTTATTCTGTCTGTATTTGGTTTTTCTTTTTTAATATCAACTTCGCCCATATAAATATCACATTCAAGCCCTAATAATGCGGCAACTGTTGCTATTGCAACACCATGTTGACCTGCACCTGTTTCTGCAATAAGTTTTGTCTTGCCCATTCGTTTTGCAAGAAGCCCTTCTCCCAAAGAATGATTTATCTTATGCGCACCTGTGTGATTTAAATCCTCCCTTTTGAAATATATTTCTGCTCCGTATTTTTTAGAAAGATTTTTAGCATAATATACAGGACTCGGACGACCGGCATAATGTTTTAATAAATAATTTAATTCGTCTTGAAAACTCTTATCATCTTTTAATTCTAAAAATTTTTTAGTTATATTCTGAAATTCCGCTTTTAATTCATCAGGTAAAATCTGTCCGCCATATTCTCCGAAATATCCTTCTTTATCAGGTAACATACTTATATTTATCATAATTAATTCTCCTTATTAAATAATCTTGTAACTATTGCATTTTTATTTTTTAAAATCTTTGCACCTCTTGTTACTTTACACAAACTTACATTCAACTCTTTTGAGATTTCTCTTTGTGTAGAATGTTCAGAAAGCATTTTTAAAATTTGCCATCGTTTTGATAATGTTGATATTTCTGCATCTGTTAGTAATTCCGACAAAAATTGCCGAATTTCATTCTTGTTATTTAATCCCAGAATTATATTGGAAATTTCTTCAATATTATTTATATTTATGCTGTTACTATTCATAGTAACATGGTAGCATGCATTTTTGTTTCTGTCAATAGTAACATTTTAAAAACTTAACAATTTGACAAGATATTGAAGTTATAGTCTAATAAGATATAAGTATACTTGGGTGGACTATGTACATAAAGCAGCTTGAAATTGATAATTTTAAGTCTTTTGCACGTAAAGTCGATATTCCATTCTTAGAAGGTTTTACAACTATCTCAGGACCGAACGGCTCGGGCAAAAGTAATATTATAGACAGTATTTTATTTGCTCTCGGATTGGCAACAACCCGTAATTTACGTGCGGAAAAAGTTTCACACCTTATATCTACCTATACAAAGAAGAACGATGCATATGTAAAAGTAACATTTGGCGGAATTGAAAATGCACCGGATTTTTCTGTTGCAAGAAAACTTAAGAAAGCATCTAACGGTACATATTTAAGTACTTATTATTTAAATGATAATGTTACGACTTTAACTGATATTCATTCATTGTTAGAACAATACAATATAACTCCGAACAGTTACAATGTTATTATGCAATTAGATGTAATGAGTATCACTAATTGTTCTGCTGTTGATAGACGAAAAATTGTTGATGAAATAGCAGGAGTTGCCGATTTTGACAGACGTATAGAGCAGGCAACAAAGGAGCTTGATACGGTTGAAAATCGTGTTGAAAAAACACAGTTCATTTTAAATGAGGTTGAAGGCAGGTTAGCACAACTTGAAGAAGAAAAAGAAGCTGCAATTAAATATCAAAAGTTAAGAGAAGAGAAGCAAAAATATGAGGGACAAATTTCTGCCGTAAAATTCTTTGACTTGAAAAGAAATATTGAAACTGCACATGAAAATATTTTGTCTTTTGGTAAAAAGAAAAAAGAAGTTGAATATCAATTAACGGATACAACGGAAAAGTTAAAACTTATAAAAGAGAAGTATGATTCTATTTCAAAAGAAGTTAAAGAAAAAGGTGAAGATAAAAGAATAGATTTAAAATCTAAATCTGTTGAAGTTCAAGGAATGATAGACAGAAAAAATTCTGCAATAATTTATGCTGAAAAACAAATTGCAGACGGTTTAAAATCTATTGAAAATGCTAAAAACGGTATAGAAAATCAAAAGAAAAATATTGAGAATGCAAAGCTTAGAATAGAGATGAAAAATGATGAAATAAAAATCATTAATAAAGACATTCTTGATAATCAAACTGAGTTGGATAGTGTCATAAAAGAAATGACAGGGTTAAATCAAACCGCAGATAAATATATTGAGAGAAGAAACTCTTTAAGGTCTAAAAAAGAAGAACTTCAAGATAATGCAAATAAGCTTTTACAGAAAAAATTGCCGTTAGAAAACGATTTAAAAAATTTACAGGAAAAAATTGAATTTTATAAATCAGAACTTAAAAAGTTAGAAGATTTTAAGAAAGATTTTGAGCCGAACAAAGACAAATTGCAATTAGAAGTTGAAAACTTAGCACAAGAATTAGAAGATTTAAAGACTGTTCAAACAAAATTGATGAATGATAGTATATCTAATAAAAATGAAACAGATGATATAAATTTTCAAATAAATACATTGTATAAAAAGATTTCTCAAATGGAAGTTCAGCAAGAAGTGCAGAGAGAAACTGCTAATTATGCTGTAGAATATATAATGAAATCAAATATACAAGGTGTGCATGCACCAATTGTAGAATTAGGTTCTGTAGAAAAGACTTATGCTTTGGCTTTAGAAACAGCAATTGGCGGAAGAATGGAGCATATTGTTGTTGATAATGAATACACTGCCTCAAAGTGTATAGAAATTTTAAAATCATCCGGTGCAGGTCGTGCAACATTTATTCCTTTAAATAAAATAAAAAAAGTACCAAATAGTTTAAGCATACCAAATCAAAGCGGTGTTATTGATTATGCTATAAATTTAATTGATTTTGATGATATATATATAGATGCATTTTATTATGCAGCAGGTGAAACTTTGATTGTCGAAGATGAAAATACTGCAAGAAAGTTAATTGGTAAATATCGTATGGTTACACTTTCCGGAGAAGTTTATGAAAAATCCGGTTCAATTACAGGTGGTAAGCCAAAACGTTCAAGAATTAAGTTTAGTCAAAATGATGATAGTGAACTTGACAAATTAAGAACAAAACAAAAAGAACTTGAAAAGTTATATAAAGAAAAGGCACAAGAGAAATCTGAAATAGAAGAAAAATTAAATCGTGTAAGGCATGATTATTCTCAGACAACAAATGCTTTATCAGAAGCAAAAGGTGATTTAAAACAACTTGTAGTTCAAGCAGAAAATATTGATACAAAAATTGATGAATATACTACTTTTGTAAAAACAAAATTTCCTGAAACAGAAAAAATATCTTCTCGATTAGACAAAATGGAAGAAGAAGATATTGAACTTTCTAATGCAATACTTGATATAGAAGCCAAGATAGATGAAATTGAAAAACTTATGGATAATGATACCTTAGGTAAATTAAAAGAAAAAACATCAGGTATCGAAGAAAATATTAAACGTTTAAACGAAAATAAAATGAGAGCTGAAAATGACATAACTGTAACTAATCAGCAAATTGCCTTTAATGAAAATATAATAACAACAAGATACAGTGATATAGAAGAAATAAAGAAAAATAACGAAAAATATGAATCTGATAAGCAAACAGCAAAGGGTGAAATAGAAGTTTTACAAAAAGAACTTGAAGAACTTAATGTTCAAATAGAAGAAATAACTGATAAGTTAAAAGAACTTCTTGATGAACGAGATAAAATTAATGAAGAATTACTTGAACTTGAAAAACAAAAACACATAAAAGAAAGTGATATTGAAAAAATTGCAGAAAGCACGCAGACGAGAACTTGAACCACAATTAGAAACTTCAAGACAGGAATTGGAAAATAGCGGAGTTAAAATAGAAGAACTTGAGCCGACAACAATTTCAGTTGATGAAATCAATTCCAAAATACAACGGTTACAGAAAAAGATGGACGAACTTGGAGATGTTAACATGCGTGCAATAGCTGATTATGAAAGAGTTGTTGCAAGAAAAGCAGAAATGGCAACTCAAATAGAAACTCTGTCAAATGAGCGAAAAGAAATTATTGAACGTATGCAGGGATATGAAAATTTGAAAAAAGAATCATTTATGAAAACGTTTAATAACTTAAATATTCATTTTAAAGAGGCATTTCACAATCTGGCAGAAGGAGAAGGTGAACTAATTCTTGAAAATATGGAAGAACCGTTTAATGGCGGATTAACAATGAATGTTCAACCAAGAGATAAAAAACTTCAAAGGTTAGAAAGTATGTCCGGTGGAGAAAAATCAATCACGGCATTGGCATTTGTATTTGCAATACAGAGTTATTTACCTGCTCCATTTTATGCATTTGATGAAGTTGATCAAAGTCTTGACGGAATAAATGTTGAAAAATTGGCAGATTTAATTCAAAACCAATCAAAAAATACGCAATTTATAGTAGTTAGTCATCGTAAACCTATGATAGAATCAGCTAATAGGACAATTGGTGTAACTCAAAAAGAAAAAGGTATAACAAAAGTTACAGGTGTAAAATTAAGAGATTAGTAATATGGCAGAAGCATTTAAATTAGAACAACAGAATATATTTCAAAAAGAGGGGATAGAAATTCTTGTACAAATGGCGAAAACAGGAAAGATTGACCCTTGGAATATTGATATAGTTGATGTTACAGATAAATATCTTGCACATCTTTTTGAGATGAAAGCTCAAAATCTTAGAACAACAAGCAAGACATTTTTATTTGCATCAATTTTATTGCGTTTAAAATCGAATGTCTTAGAGGGGAATGACATATCTGAATTTGATGATATGCAGGACGATATAGAAGATATAAATGATGATTACGGAGAAGACGAAGTTTATAATGCTCCAAAATCTAATGTAATATCGTTTAATGAAGTATTACAACGCAGAATGAGTGTAAAACTTAATCGTAACAGAACAGTAACCTTAAACGACTTAATTAAACAATTAGAATTTTATGAAAAATTAGAACATAAAATGTCATTGAAGCAATCTCATGAAAGGGCTAAAAACAGAGTTCGTTCTTATGCTAATTTAACTGCAACTGATATTGTAAATTTAGCACATGAGGAATTTATAGAAAATTCTATAAAAAGTGTACAAACAAAATTAGAAAAAATATTTAACAGCGAAGAAAGAGTAGAACTTAATGAGCTTATATCAATAGGTATAAGCAAAGTAACAGCATATCTTGCACTTTTGTTTTTAACAGCAGATGGTAAGTGTGATTTACAGCAAGACGAGTTTTATTCAGATTTATATGTGGTAAAAAATAATGACGACAGAACAGTTGAAAGCGAGAATTGAAGCAGTTTTATTTACAACAGGTAAAGCTCTTCAAATAGAAGAAATAGCAGAAATATTAAATATAGAGCCGGAAATAGCAGAAGATGCAATGCTTGAATTGATAATGGATTATTCATCAAGAGATGGTGCATTAGAAATAGATGATGAAGATGGATATATTTTACAGGTTAGGGAAGAATATTCTGATATTGTAGAAAAATTATGTCCTGTTGATTTAAAACCGGCAGTGTTAAAAACCTTAACTGTTATTGCATTAAAAGAACCAATAAGACAAACTTATCTAAAAGAATTAAGAGGTGCGAATGCTTATGAACATGTTAAACAACTGCTTGATATGGGTATGATTACACGTCATAAAGATAAAAATGGACGATCCTTCAATATTAAAACTACACCAAAATTTGCAGAATATTTTAAATTAAAAGGAGATGCAAAAACATTGGCAAAAATACTTGAAATAGATAAGGGTATAGCCGATGATGATAATCCTACAGCAGAATTAGAAGAATAGTCTATTTAAAAATTTGGCATATAATATGGATACTAAAAAAATACTTGAAACCTTTAATCAGGCAATGGAATTTAAAAAAAATGGAGATTTTATTTCTGCTGAAAAAAACTATAAGGAAATATTATCTATAACTACTAGCTTACCTGAAGTATATTATAATCTTGCACTTGTTTATGCAAGAATGTTCAAATTTTATGATGCAATTGAAAATATGAAAATATATTTAAAATTTGAACCTGATGATATTGAGGGAAGATATTTTCTATCTACATATTATTTTATGCTAAGAGATTTTGATAAAGGTATTGAGTTGTTTGAATCCAGAATAAGTAAAACTCATACAATCATGTCTGAAGCAAAAACTTATGGCAATTTATATTCAGATATACCATTTTGGAATGGAGAAGATTTAAAAGACAAGGTAATTTTTGTATATTATGAAGCAGGACTTGGTGATACATTAATGTATTTCAGATATTTGCAAGAATTATCAAAATTATGTAAAAAAGTGTATTTTAAACCACAAGTTGCACTTCTTTCTTTATTTGCAGAAAACAGAGGTGATGTAAAAATTATAATGCATTTAAATGAAAGAATTTCAAAAGAATGTGATTATCAATGTCCTATTATGAGTTTACCTTATTTATTAGGTTTTCATAATGAAAATATGTTTATCCATTCGGATAAATTTATCCATGCTTCAAAAAAGAAAACAGAATATTATAAACAAACATATTTTAACAATGATTTACTTAAAATATGTATAAAATGGCAGGGTAATACCCTCATTGGCGGAGAAAGAGCAATAACTGCAAAAAGTTTTGAAAAGATTTTTAATCTTGCTAATTCTCAAATATATTCCGTTCAGGTAAATGATGGACAAGAACAACTTAATGAATTAGCAAGTAAATACAATATTATAGATTTGGGTTCAACTTTCAATGACTTTTCTGATACCGCAGGTGCAATAGCAAATGCGGATATAGTAATTTGTAATGATACATCTGTTGCACATTTAGCAGGTGCAATGGGTATAAAAACTTATGTCATACTGCCTGAATATTATGATTGGCGCTGGCATGACGACTTATCTAAATGTTATTGGTACGATAGTATAAAGTTGTATCAAAAACATACAACATGGGAAGATGTTGTTGATAAAATATATAACGATATTTTAATTAATTTATAAATTTAGACAAAATTTACGGTTTCGTTATACATAATGGAACTTAAGTCCATTTCTGTATATAATTCAGGATATTTAACCATAAATTTATCAACATCAAAAGTTGCAAGCCACATATCAATTTGGTCTTTTACCCAAGGAGAATCCTCATATTGTTTTTCCATTTTTTCAAGGTATTCCATAACCAATCTTTGAACTCTGTATCTGTCCATAGTTGTTTCTTTTACTTCAGTTGATTTTTCTTCTGTTTTTGTTACTTTATCCGTTGTTTTGGTGGTTTGTGTTTCTTTTTTTTCTTCTTCTTGAACTTTTTCTACTGATGAAGCTGCAGCTGCAGCTGTTGCAGAATTTATTGATGATACAGATTCTACCATAGTATCCTCCTATTTATAATTTACTATATTTCTTGTATTTAAATTCCACATTTAAACATTTTAATAACAATCATATTAATATATTTAATTATAATTTTTCAAAGCCTGGAGATGTTTGAGGCAAATTTTGGTATCCTTTATTTGTGAACACTACTTTCTTTATGTATTTATTTGTATATCCGCCTTTTTCCAATAATTGTTTTAATGTGTTTTCTCTTTGTAATAAAGGATGCGGTTTATCATTAGATTCAGGATATATTTCTAACATTTCAGTCCAAACTGCTGCTTCCATTGTCCAGGCGTAAGTTTCTTCTGCAAGAGAGTTATATTCGTCCTGATGTAATGCTTCATGTGCTAATAATGCAGCTATTGCCGCAGGAGGTGCATCCATGTGTCGTTGATTTATAAATATATATAACTGTTGTTTTTTTTTCCAGCCCAATGCATCAAAATTAGCATATTCTTCTTTTATTGAGCCCAAATCTTTAAATTGTATTTTTACCGGTTTTTCTGTTAAATTATATCCTAATATAGCTCGTCTTGAAAAATCAGCCCCTGTATTTTTCATCATATCCAAGGCAACTAGAATTACATTATCACTGCTTACTTTTTTATATTCTTTTCTTAATTGTTCCAAATATATATCATCATATTTTGAAGGGAAACATGCTGTTGGTTGTTCTTGAACATTAACATCACCTTTTTCTCTTGAAAAAATACCGGCATTGGCATATTGCGGATAGAATAAAATAATTAGTAATAGTACAAGAATAATCTTTTTCATTAATGTAATCCTCATTTTAAAGTTTAATAATTACATTATAAGCATATTTTTTTTTATTTCAAACTTTTTAAAATATGTCTTATATAAACTTCACTTAAATTTAAGTTTCTTGCAATATTTCTTATTGATGATGCCGTACCGTCATAAAATTTATTAATTATCTTTTTTTCCAAGAGTTTTAATCCCTTTGTCGGAACTAATATTTGGTTTCCTCTCATGTGTAAAAGTAAACTTACAGCAACATAAACTCCGCAGAAGTCGTATACTTCACGCATTACTTCATTAGGCATGTCATCGGGTGTAATTTCATTTAAAGGTATTTCATAATTCAATATTTGTACTGTTTCTTGGTTATTATTCATAATTATTTCTTTTATTTAGTTATCATTTATTTCTTCAATATACGGTTCAATTTTTAGTTTATCATCTGATTTTATTGTTATACCTGCTTTTGCAAGTATTGTTTCATCACAATTTAATATCTGTTCTTTATCTAATTCATTTTTTGTTCTTATACAAAAATCCATTTTGAGTAGTTTTAGTGCTTTTATTGCATCTTCAGCACATTTACAGCAAACTTTTTTAACAACTCTATATGACAAAGTTCCATAAGTAAGTTTTTTGGTTCTTTTTTGTAAAAATTCGGTTTTATTTTCTTCTGTAAAACGCTCGATATTATCTTTTAATAATTTAATTTGATATTGTATTACTTCAGATTTGTTTTTTATACTTTGTTTAATTTCATTTATTTTAACTGTTTGTTCACCTTCAAGTTCTTGCTTCTGAATATATAATTCACTTAAAAGCTTTAAGGCATCATCTACTTCATTCCAAGATTTAAGTTTTGTTTTTTTATTTTTTAACATCTTTTCTCCCATCAAATATTAAAAATTATCTATATAGTATTTTCTTTTTTGTATTTTAATTCGACATAATTAGCTACTGCCGACAATCTGTTTATGGCCTTTAGTTTATATAAAATCCTTTCTATGTATGTTTGAATAGTGCGTTGTGATATAAATAATTCTCCTGCAATTTCTTTATCTTTATAACCTTTACACAGTAGTTCAATAACTTCTTTTTCTCTTTGCGATAGTTCTTTCATGTTTCTTCTCCATACTTTTTCTCATGGTACATGGAAAAATCATGAAAAAATCCATGTATTTGCCTTTTTTATTTTGATAATTTAATACTAATATATTTTAAAAAAAAATAAGTCTGTTATTTAGCGTACAAAATTTTACTTAGTTAGAATAACGTACTCAAAAATACGGACATGAAAATAATATATTTATGTATGTTTTATTTAAAATGATTAAATACTTTTTCTTCTATTTCAAATTCTTTTAGACCTTTAGTTATTCCGTCAAAATCTATTTTTATAATATCATCATCCTTTTTGGGAATAATTTCTCCAATAACTGTATAAAGGTCATTATCAATTTTTTCTAAATCTTTTTCTGAGATTGCACATACAATTTTATAATCTTCTCCTCCAAAAAAAATCATGTTTTTATAATCAATGTTATTTATATTTTTTAGGGATTTATCAAAAGGAATTTTTTTGAAATCCAATAATGCAGAAACTCCGCTCATTTTAGAAATTTTATATATTGCATCTGCAAGTCCGTCAGAGGAATCCATCATTGCATAGTCAGAATTACATTTTTTAGCAATTTCATCTGACAATTTATTTGATATCGTTGGCATTAGATGTTCTTTTTTTAATGTTTCAAAGCCGTTTATTTTATTTTGTAGAACATAAAGTCCTCCGCTTGAAGAACCATGAAATCCGTTTGTAATGATTTTGTAACCTATTTTAGCATTTTTTCTTGAAGATATTTTTCTTCCCTGTGTGCTTCCTATTGCACAAATTGATATATATATTTTATCAGCTCCTGTTATATCTCCTCCAACTATTTGTACGGATTTTGAAATACTTGATGCACCTTCATAAAATTCTTTTATGAAATTTTCATCAATATTTTTTGGTAAAGATAAAGATATTGTGAGATATTTAGCTTCTGCTCCTGATGCATAAATATCACTTAAATTAACTGCTGCAGATTTATAACCGAGTTGGAACGGAGTCGTGTATTCCATTGCAAAATGAACATCTTCAACTAAACTGTCTTGGGTTACAACAATATTCAAATCTTCAAGATATGCACAATCATCTCCTATATATTTTGATTTTATAGTATCTTGTATAATTTTTAATATATCAGTTTCTTTCATATTTTAATAATACCATAAATAGTCGTAAATCCATAAAATATAATGCTTTATCGGGGTAAAAAGAATTTAGAAAAATGTGATAATTTTATTATGAAATTTCTTGACTATACAAAAGAACTCATAAAAATAAAACAAAAACGTTATTGTACAAATCCGTTTAAAAAAATACCCAAAAATCTTTTTATTTGGGTAGATAAATAAAATAAATATTCCTAATTTTGATTTTTTTAATATTTGTATGAAATGCTGGGACAGCTCTATTACAAGATATTTTAAGTTTTATAAACACTCATTTTTATAGTATAATGTTCTTGAAAGAGGAAAAATATGCTATGAAAAAATCACCTTACAAAAGAGCGTTAATTTGGTTATCAGCAGGACATTTTACAACAGATATATATTCCGGATTTTTAAATCCGATAATGCCTTTTATTGCAGCAAAAATAGGCATATCTATGGCAATAGCAACAGTTATAATGAGTATTTCTCAAATGTTTTCATCTTTATTACAGCCAATTTTTGGTTTTTTTGCTGATAATTATATAAAACGTGTATTTATTTTTTGGGGAGTGTTACTTGCAGCTGTTTTTATTCCTTTTTCTGCTTGTACAAATAATTTGTATACACTTCTGCTTTTCATTATTTTAGGAAGTTTGGGCGTAAGTATTTTTCACCCTCAATCAATAGGTTTTGTTATAAGATTTACAAGACACGATTTTACTAAAAGTATGGGTGTATTTTTAAGCTTAGGTTCTATCGGTTATGCTTTTGGACCTGCTATATCGGCAACTATAACTCAATATTTCGGACTCGAAAAATTACCTTATACATCTATTGTCGGAATATTACTTGCTGTTATTATGTTTTGGTGTGTGCCTAAAATCTCTGACAGAGATAAAACTCCAAGTACAAATAAAGATATTATCAAAGTATTTTCTGATATATTTAAAAGTAATCAATTTAAAATCCTCCTTGTAATTTCTATAATGAAAGCATTGACATCAAGCAGTTGTTCTATTCTTTTACCGTTTTTATGGAAAGAAAACGGGCATTCTGCGTTGTATATAGGTACAGCATTATTCATATTCCTGTTTATGGGTGGTATTGGTTCGTTAATGAGTCCTTATTTTGAAAAATGGCTTGGTACAAGAAAAGTTATTTATATTTCTCTTTTAATTACACTTCCGCTAATGCTTATTTTTGCATTTACATATAAAACAATACCTTTTGTTTCTCTTTTAGCATTTGCATTGCTTGCTTTTTCAATAATGCTTGCAACACCAATAACAATGGTATTATCACAAAGAGAATTGCCTCAATATAAAAGTATTATCGGTGGATTTTTAAACGGTTTTAGCTGGGGAATTGTCGGTGTTGCAATAGGAGGACTTGGTTTCTTGGCACAAAAAATAGGAATAATGAATGTTCTTATAGCTTTATATACAATACCAATATTTTGTGCATATTTTGTAAGATACCTTAAAGTATATGATGATTAAAAGATGTTTTATTAACTAAATTTAAAATAAAATATTTCAATATAGTTTATGCATGTTTTTTTCTTGTTAAGAAAACGGCAAAGCTTGTTATCTTCGGAACGATTTTTAAATAAAAATTAATTTTCTCCACCGGACGGGGGAGATACAGTGGGGGTGATTTCCTTAAGGAAAAATATCATCTGAACTCGTTTCGGAATTTCAAAAAAAAAGATGCTGAAATAAATTCAGCATGACAAAACGAAATAAATCGTCATTCTTAACCGACAATTTTTGAGGTGAAGAATCTTACAAGGACAAGACCACAATGAGATACTTCGGTCGTTCATATCTTGCTAATGAACTCCACAATAACAAGTTAACTGTGTAAAATTTACTTAAATTAAATCCATGCATAACCTTATATTAACATGAAAGGAACAAATATGAAACCAAAATAATTATACAAATTACGGATGAATAGTCGGTGGATATGGAGCATTTAATAACCCTGTAGTCAAAAATGTTATTCTAAAAATTACTAAATCTAATAGAATAAAAATGATTGCAGTCCAATATAAAATTAATCTTATTTTTAACGGTATAGTCAGTTTGTTATAGGATTTTAAAATATTTCTTTTTCTTAAAACTGCTTCAATAGCAATTATAATTAAAAGAAAAATAAGACAAAGAAAAAATACTAAATAATCAAATTCCAAAAAATAAAAAAAAATTACAACATAATGTGCATCTTTTAATTCAGTAAAAGCAGAATAGTATAAAAGATAAGAATGTACTATTAATGAAAACCACAATAATAAGTTAAATGTGTAAAATTTACTTAAATTAAAAATATGCATAACATCATTTTAACATGAAAGGATAATAAATGAATAAATCAGAAGATAGTAGTCCAAATAACCAACCTGAACATAAAAAAAGAGGTTGTCCAAATGGATAACCTCTTTTAAATTATCTAGAATATTTACAAATTAGTAAATAACAGTTAATTCATCACCAGGGTTCAATGCTGAATCATTGATTGAACTTGGAAGGATTAAGTATCTAACTTCATCACCAAATTCATAAACAACACCGAATACACCGCTAGCTGCTAATTCAACGATGTTAACAACACCTTTACCAACAGTTACGAAACCGTTACCAAAGCTTCTTAAACCAGCTTTTGGTTGAAGTGAAAGAGTGTTAGCAAAAGTATTTGACAAGTTGTCGCTTACTAATTGTTCACCACCGTTTGAAACAACATTACCTGCTGCAGAAATTGATCTACCTGCAACACCGCCAACTCTACCTATAGCAGAAAGAGGAGATGCAAATAATCTTGCAACAAAGTTTGTTCTCTTATCTGTGTTAGCTGTAGCACTTGTAATGTTTCTAGGGAAGTCTACAGATGTTGAACCGTCTTTGATTGAAAGGAATTTAACCTTCATGTATCCAGGGTTTTTAACACCAGGACGGCTGATTTCTACAACTTCACCTTTTACTTGAGCGCCTGCTTCAAAGCATGTTCCGCCTACAGTTGCTTTATCTTGTAATACTGCATAGAAGTAATCTCCAATGTTAGAGTGTCTAGCATCAACTCTTTGAGACATTTTAACTTTTAAGTAAGTTGGTTTGTATTTTGCATTAGAGAATTTTGAATTGTATAAGTAATTTTCTTGTAATGCACAAACTAAGTAAGCAACTTGTTCTTTTGTTAAGTATTTGTCTGAAGCTACAGTTTTTTGATCAGGAACATCATTTAATAAGCCGGATGCCATAACTTCTTTTGTAGGAGCTATAGCCCAATTAGGAATTTGTTCCATTTTGTAGCCGTTTAAAGTAGGTAAAGTTTTGCTGTTATCAGTTTTAACATCAATTAATTGAGCCAAAGTAGCAAAAACTTCTGCTTTTGTGATAGGTTGATCAGGACGGAAGTTTCTGTCAGGATAACCAATCATAACGCCTTCATTTAAAGCTTTATCAATCCATGATTTTGCCCAATAAGCATCAGTAATATCTTTGTATTGGTATTTAGGTGTAGATTCATGAAGTTTTAAACCTTCTGCCAATACAACTGCCATTTCTGAACGTAAAATAGGCATTTTAGGGTTCCAAACACCTTTAGCGTTTGCTTTTAAGATAGCTAAAATATCTTTAGCTTCTGAATCAATAATAACATCTTTTCTGTTCTTTAAAGACATTACATCTTCTGATTTTAACAATTTGTCTCCTACAACGTAAACGCCGTTGCCTTCAGTAGACTGGATTTGTTGACCAAACATTGTCGGATGTGCGTATGCTTCTGTTTTTGTAACGTCTGCAGCAAAAGCAGCTGATGTTACCATTAAAGCTACGACAGTCGCAAATAATGATTTGAATAATTTCATTGTCGTTTTCTCCTTTTTTATTCGACCATACTACTACTTTACAATCTTTTTCAAATCGATTATATATAAAAGACAAATAAAATACAACAAATATATATTTTTTTGTATTTATAAAACTTTACGATTATTTTGTTTAAATGGTCTTTTTAAATGTAAAATCAAATAAAAATACAAAATTTTTACTTCTATCTTATAAAACAAAAATTTTACTTGACATATATTTTTGAACCTATTAAAATAAAGAAGTTAATAATTTGCCGGCATAGCTCAATGGTAGAGCAACGGTTTTGTAAACCGTAGGTTGTAGGTTCGATTCCTATTGCCGGCTTTTTTATTTCTTTTTTTATTTTTAGCATGCCTTTGTGGCGCAGAGGTAGCGCACTCCCTTGGTAAGGGAGAGGCCACGGGTTCAAATCCCGTCAAAGGCAATTTGTTGTTTTGCTTTATTAATGTATTCAAATTGACATTAAACTTTGTCATGCTGAGGGAATATAATGATCGAAGCATTTCAAGCAAATTAAATTGTTAAATATCCTAGTTATTTGTTTTTATATTCGCAGTTTGTTTTTGAGATGTTTTAAGAGTATCTGTATAATGTCCTGCAAATACTGCTGCAACTGCACCATCTGCAGCGGCTGTTATAACTTGTCTTAATGGTGTTGTTCTTACATCTCCGACAGCATAAACACCTGCTTCTGAGGTTTGCATTTTTTCATCAGTTACTATAAAACCGCTTTTATCCTGTTGTATTTGACCGTTAAATAATTCTGTATTTGGTAATATTCCTATATATGGAAATATACCGCTTACTTCAAGAACAGAAGTTTCTTCCGTTTTTACATTTTTTATTTTTAATGATTTAACGGTGTCATCACCGATAATTTCTTCGACAACACTATCAAATATAAATTCCAATTTATCATTTTTAAAAGCACGTTCTTGAACTATTTTATCGGCTCTTAATTCATCACGTCTGTGGATAAGGTAAACTTTAGAAGCAAATCTTGTTAAGTACATTGCTTCTTCAACAGCTGCATTTCCTCCTCCTACAACGGCAACAACCTTATCTTTATAAAAAGCACCGTCGCATACTGCACAATAACTAACTCCTCTACCTATAAATTCTTCTTCTCCTTTTACTCCAAGATGTCTTGGCTGTGCACCTGTTGCAATGATAATAGCATCTGCTGTAAACTCTCCATTTAAAGTTTTTACAACTTTTTTATCACCTGTTAGATTTACACTCTGTATTTCTTCCATAGGAAATTTATTTATTCCAAACATATCAGCATGTTCTTCAAAATTTTCCATTAAATCATATCCGCCAATGCGTTTAAATCCCGGATAGTTTTCCAATTCAAGATAATTGCTTGGTTGTCCGCCAAACATGCTTTTATCTATAATTGCGGTTTTTGCAGAACTTCTTGCAGCATAAACTGCAGCACTCAAACCGGCAGGGCCTCCACCTAAAATAATAATATCAAAATTTTTACCGTCATTCATTTTTTATAACTCCTCAAATTTATTAAAATATATTCATCCCCGATACTTTTTTGCCATATAATTTGTATACGGCTTTTTTACTTTTAATAATATATCTTGTATCTTCTTCTATTAATTGCTCAAGAATTATTGTGTTTTCCCCCGTAAAAGTTGTACCGTCAACATTTAATTTAATGCTCACAGTGTCAGTTACTTTGTAGTTACCGTCTTTTTGAGTGTGATAAAAGGTAACATCTCTATAACTGACATCATTTAAATATACCTCGGCGATTGCTCCCGTCATAGGATTTCTTAATTCTATGACGTTACCACTCCTGCGTAAGTTCCAAAAATCAGCAGTATTTTTTTTAAAATTTTTTGGATAATTTGTTTCTTCAAGCTCGGATACTACTTGCCAGCTTCCAAATAATTCTTTAGGCACCATATCAATCTTTGATACCGTGCCTTTAAGAACATATTTTTCATCTGCATTTACCGTATATGGTAAAATTATACAAAACAATAGTATTAATAAAAATAATTTTTTTTTCATTAAATTTTATATTACAGCCATTTTTTCTTCAAGAACTTTAGCAGATTCTTCATAACCTGCACGTCCCATCAATGCATAAGTGTAATTTTTAGCTTGTTCAACTCCCGGTTGATTAAATGTGTTTATGTTGTATAATTCACCGGCAATAGCAGTTTGAACTTCAAACATATAAAGAAGTTGAGCCACATTATAAGGTGTAATTTTCGGAATACTTATTGTAACTGTAGGACGTTTGTAATCAGATAATGCAACACGTGTAGAATCTGCTTCTGCATTAATTAATTGATTAATTGTCTTTCCGCCTAAATATCCGATACCTGTGTATTCAAATATTTTTGGTATTTCAAGAGTTTTATCAAATTCTTCAACTCTGATAAAGTTAATTAACTTGTTGTTAGGTCCTTCGTTGTAAAGTTGAATTTGAGAGTGTTGATCAGTTGCACCCAATGCCTTAATTGGTGTAGGACCTATGTGTACTTTTTTACCCTTTAGGTTTTCTTCTTTTCCTAAGGATTCTGCCCATAATTGTGTATACCAATCGGAAACGTATTTCAATCTGCTTGAATAAGGCATCATAACAGATAAATTTTTATCTTTTTTTGTATCCATTAAATAGTGAATTAAAGCATTTTGAGCAGCAATGTTATTATGAATATCGGTATTTTTTAATTCTAAATCCATATCTTTAACACCGTTCATCATATCTTCAATATCAATACCTACAAGGGCGAACGGTAACAAACCAACAGCTGAAAATACAGAGAAACGTCCGCCAACATCATCAGGAACTACAAATGTTTTGTAACCTTCTTGATCTGCTAATTGACGTAAAATACCTGTTTTTTGGTCTGTAGTTGCTACGATATTGTTTCTGTATGCATCACCTAATTGTTGTTCAAGTCTTGCTTTAACAATCATATATTGGGACATTGTTTCTGCAGTAGAGCCGGATTTTGTAATTACGTTAACCAATGTTTTACGCAAATCCAGCATATCTAACAAACCGGTAATTTGGTCAGGATCGATATTATCAAGGAAGAATATTCTAGGCATTCCGTTTCTTTGTTCAGGTGATAACAGATTCCAATATGGTTTTAATAATGCTTCTGTTACAGCTATTCCGCCAAGAGCAGAACCGCCTATACCTAAAACAAGTATATTTTCATATTTGCCTTTTACTTGTGCTGCATATTCTTTAACATACCAAACTGTTTCTTCATTATAGCCAAGATTCATCCATTGTAACCATTGTCCTTGCTTGTCTTTTCTTTGGTTTAAATCTTTGATAATTCTTTCAATATCACCTTTGTGATTATCAAATTCTTTTTCTACGTTTAAACCGTGTTCTTTGCCAATAATTTGTGCATCAACATGTTTGTAATTTAATGTAACCATACTGCTTCTTCTCCGTATATCTTTTATTATATCAATTATAACCTAATGTTTAATCATACGTAAATAAAAATTACTCAATAGTGAGAGCATTTCAATTGTACTATTTACATTTTCAAATTCAAATATTAATTTGTGCAAATGTAACAAAACTTAGAATATTAATAATAAATAAATTTTTATGTTGTATTGAGAATTAAAATAGTTAAACTTGCTTAATATTATTTTTATGTTTTAATATAATTACAGAAGAAAAACTTTTTCTTCGAGTCTAACGAAAGCAGGACAATTTTATTGTCAAAAAGAATTACATTAGCTAAATTTTCAGGGTTTTGTTACGGAGTAAAGAGAGCTGTAACAACAGTTAAAAAGTTGAAAGTTGAAAATCCTGATAAAAATATATATGTTTTAGGTGAGCTTATACACAATTCAGAAGTTATAAATGAATTGGATAGTTTGGGTATAAAAACTGTTTATGAAATTCCGAAAGATAAAAACGGAATTTGTGTAATAAGAAGTCATGGTGCATCACCTGAAGTAATAGAACAAATAAAAACAAGCGGGTTGGAATTAGTTGATTTAACATGTCCTGACGTTAAAAAGGTGCAGCAGCATGCTATAAAATTAGCACAGGAAGGTGATTTTCTTGTTATAGTAGGTAAGGCGGAACATCCGGAAGTTATTGCAATAAAAGCAAATGCTGAACAATATAGTGATAAAATTTTTGTAGCAAGTGAAGTTTCACAGCTTGAGAAAGTAAAAGAAGCAATAAAATCTCATAAAAAAGTTGGTGTTGTTGTTCAAACAACACAAAGAATAGAAACATTACAGAGTATTTTAGATTACCTTACGACTATTTCAAAAGAAATACATCTGGTAAATACGATTTGTCAGAGTACATCAATGAGACAGGAAGAAGCAAGAGAACTTGCAAGAGAAAATGATTTAGTTATTGTAGTAGGTTCAAAAAAGAGTGCAAATACATCTCACTTGGCGGAAATTCTAAAAGATATAACTCAAACAATTCATATTGAAAGTGATAATGAATTAGATGATTACATAAATACAATTAATAAATCAGAAAATATTGCTATAACAGCAGGTGCGTCAACACCGCAATTTATAATTGACAGAGTATACACAAAAATAAAAGGAGGTCATGAATGACAAATACAGAAGAAACAAAATTTGAAGATTTTGAAGCATTATTGAACGATACTTTATCTAAGACATACACAGTTGCAGATATAGTAGAAGGAACAATTATCAAAAAAGAAAACAACGGTTATCTCGTAAGCGTAAAGGGTGCTAAGACAGAAGCATTCTTACCTGAAAAAGAAATTTCAAACAATGACGAAGTATCAGAAGATTTGCAAATAGGCGACATCAGAGAATTTTACGTATTAAAAGAAGAAAATGATGATGATGCTATGCAATTATCATTAAAGAGAATTGCTTATGCTCAAGCTTGGGCTCAATTAAATGATGCTAAAAATGTTGATGATACAATCCTTGCAAAAGTTGTATCTATAGTTAAAGGCGGAGTTTTGGTTGATGTAGCAGATTTGAAGGGCTTTATTCCGTCAAGTCAATTAAGAACAGGAGTTCCATTTGAAGGTCTTGTTGATACAAAAATTGAAGTTAAAGTATTAGAAGCTGATCCTAAGAAAAATAAACTTATCTTATCTCAAAGATTAGCAGTAGCAGAACAACGCAGTCAAGTTGTTGATGATATTCTTTCAAACTTATCTGAAGAACAAATAGTAAAAGGTAATGTTGTAAGAATAACTGATTTTGGTGCATTCGTTGATATTAATGGAATTGACGGTTTGTTACCAATATCTGAAATTTCTTGGCAAAGAATTAAACATCCGTCAGATGTTTTGGCTTTAGGTGATGAAATAGAAGTGAAAATTATCAAAATTGATAACGAATTAAAAAGAATCAGCTTAAGCTTAAAGAGAATGACAGAAAACCCTTGGCAGCAAATTGAAGGTCAATTTGAAGAAGGACAATTAGTAAAAGGAACAGTTAACAAAGTTGCAACATTTGGAGCATTTGTAAATATATTTCCGGGTGTTGAAGCATTGCTTCCTATAGCTGAAATGGACGGTGAAAACCCTAATCCGTTTAATTTATACAAAGCAGGTGATGAAATTGAAGTTTTAATTAAAAAATTCACACCTCAAGAACACAGAATAGCTTTAAGCGTTAAAGATATTCAAAAATAAGAATATTAAACATTTCACGTAATTTATAAGCAAAAACTTATTGAAATATTTTTTTCAATAAGTTTTTGTTTTTGTGTATAATTTTAATAAGTAATACAATACAAAAAGGAATAAAAATGAAAGTATTATTGATAAATGGAAGTGCAAATTTAAACGGATGTACTTATACTGCTTTGAATGAAGTTCAAAAAGCTTTAAACGAAAATGAAATTGAAACAGAAATAATATCATTAGGTAATAAGCCGATACGAGATTGTATGGGTTGTTGTACATGCAGACAAAATGGCGGAAAATGTGTATTTGATGATGACATAGTTAATGTAATAGCTAAAAAAGCTGAACTTGCAGATGGTTTTGTATTTGGTTCACCTGTTTATTATGCACATCCATCCGGAAGATTGATTTCTGCAATGGATAGAATGTTTTATTCACATGGTTCGGCATTTTCTTACAAGCCGGCAGCGGCAGTCGTATCTGCAAGACGTGCAGGCACAACTGCTAGTTTGGATGCAATAAATAAACATTTTGGTATAAATAATATGCCTATTGTTTCATCAGGTTATTGGAATATGGTTCATGGTAATACTCCTGATGAAGTAATGAAAGACGAAGAAGGTATTCAGGTAATGCATGTTCTGGGAAATAATATGGCATGGTTAATCAAGTGTATTGAATATAGTAAAAAGAACGGTCTGTATCATCCCGAATCAGTTCAAAAAATAAAAACCAATTTTATAAGATAAATACAGTATATAAATATAGAAGTAGAAACTATAGCAAGTTTAACTATAACTTGTGAAAATTCTTGTTTAAGTTAAAATAAAATTATAATAAATTTGAAATTTTGGTAATTTATGGAAACACTTACATCAGCCGAGAGTATAAAAGATATAGTAAAAGATTGTAATTTACAGCATGTTGCAATTATTATGGATGGCAACAGACGTTGGGCAAAATTGCACAATTATCCGTCTGCCGTAGGACATAAACAGGGTGTTAGTGCTTTAAAGAAAACTGTTCAAGCGTGTGATGATTTTGGTATAAAATATTTAACTGTTTATGCTTTTTCAACTGAAAATTGGAACAGAAAGCAGGAAGAAGTTGATTTTTTAATGGATTTGTTTGTGCAAACTCTTAAAAACGAATCAAAAGAACTTCATGAAAAAAATGTAGTTATTGATTTTATAGGAGATTTAACAAAATTAAAACCTGCATTACAGGATGTGTTAAACTACTCAAAAAATCTTACAAAAGATAATAGTGGTGTGCATTTACAAATTGCATTTAATTATGGCGGCAGAGATGAGATTGTTCATGCCGTAAAGAAAATTATTAAATCAGGTATTGATGTTGAAAATATTACAGAAGATACTATATCAAATAATCTTTATACGGCAGGCATGCCTAATCCTGATTTATTGATTAGAACAGGCGGAGAAAAAAGAATTTCTAATTATTTGTTATGGCAGTGTGCATATTCTGAAATATATGTTACACAAACATTTTGGCCGGAATTTGATAAACAGGCATTAGAAGATGCTATTATGGAATTTCACTCAAGACAAAGAAGGTTTGGGGCATAATTGTGGAAATTGTTCTTGCTACATCTAACCCTAATAAACAAAGAGAAATAGAAGAAATTTGTAACTTGAATAATATAAAATTTATTTTACCTTCAAAGGATTTTAGTCCTGTTGAAAACGGTAAAGATTTTGAGGAAAATTCTTTAATAAAGGCAAAAGAAGCTTATAGGGTATCAGGAAAAATGTGCCTTGCTGATGATTCCGGCTTGTGTGTAGAGGCATTAAACGGTGCTCCCGGTATTTATTCTGCAAGATTTGCAAATACACAAGATGATAAAATATCAAAATTACTTAACGAATTAAAAGAAGAAAAAAATAGAAATGCTCATTTTGTTTGTTGTATGACATTGCTTGATAAAAATGGAAACATATTACATGTATCTAATGGAATATGTGAGGGTAAAATTGTGAATGAAAGACGAGGTATAAACGGTTTTGGATATGATCCCGTATTTTTAGTAAACGGATATAATTTAACAATGGCAGAGTTATCTTCCGATGAAAAAAATAGAATTTCGCATAGAGCAAAAGCTTTAGATGATATGTTAAAATTTCTTGAAAATTATAATGAATAAAATTTATGTTGAATGTATAATTAAGTTGTTATTGAAAGGGTTGGATAAATGATAACAGATGAAGTATATGAAAAGTTAAAACGAGAAATAAATCCTACACATGATATTAAATTATTTGCAGGACGTTCAAATCCAAAATTGGCACAAGAAGTTGCAGAAGCATTAGGCACAACACTTGGACCTATGATAGTAAAAGATTTTGCAGATGGTGAAATTTATGTTCAGGTAAAAGATAGTGTAAGGGGGGATGATATATTTATTATTCAACCGTTATGCAAGCCGGTTAATCAAAATTTAATGGAATTATTGATTATAATTGATGCATTCAAAAGAGCAAGTGCAAAATCAATAACAGCAGTAATACCTTATTACGGATATGCAAGACAGGATAGAAAAACATCAGGCAGAGAGGCAATTACAGCAAAACTTGTTGCTGATTTATTGACAACAGCAGGATGCAACAGAGTTCTTGCTATGGATTTACATACAGGACAAATACAGGGCTTTTTCAATATATTAGTAGACCATATTTTTGCAACATCAATATTAGTTAACTATATAAGAACTTTAAATCTTGATACGGATAATCTTGTTGCAGTAAGTCCGGATACAGGCGGAGTTCAAAGAACAAGACATTTTTCAAAAGATTTGGGTTGTTCACTTGCAATAATTGATAAAAGACGTGATAAGCATAATGAAGCAATAGCAAATTGTGTTATAGGTGATGTAAAAGGTAAAAATTGTGTCATGTTTGATGATATAATAGATACTGCGGGTTCTATTGCCGGTGCAGCTAATTTATTAAAACAGGAAGGTGCAAAAGATATTTATGTTTGTGCAGTACATCCCGTATTTTCAGGACCTGCAATTCAAAGATTAATTGATGCTCCTATTAAAGAAGTTATTGTAACAAATACTATTCCTTTAGATACGGAGAATTTACCTTCAAAAATTAAGCAACTTTCTGTAGCAGGTCTTTTAGGACAAGCTATTTCAAGAATACATGATGATGAATCAATAAGTTCATTGTTTGGTTTTGAAAAGAAAATGACTGTATAGTAATAAGTTCACTATCATATTTGAACTCATTATCTTATGGTCAGTTATTTTAAAAAATATAAAGATTTTTGTTAACCTGAACTCGTTTCAGGTTTTCTTTTTTGTTATGTTGAAAGCTTGTGAAACTATTCGTTTTTTATTAAGAAATATTAAGACTAATAAAATAAAAAAAGCAATTTCTTTATATAAAAATACTTTATAAAAATGTAGAGAAGCAGAGGAATTTATAATGAAAGAACAAGAATTAAATACAATGTTATCAGTAGTAGCAGATCCAAT
>CACYOO010000020.1 GCA_902776035.1 uncultured bacterium | reverse complement strand
CTTCCTGCCATTTCACGTTTTCCGCCCCAATTGGATTTTTGACAACATTTCATAATACAAAACTAACACGCTTATTTGATTATGTCAATACATAATCAAGATAATTATTGTCATCGGTTCGTTTTCAGCCCATATTAAAATATGTGTCTAAAATATGCGTTATTATTGCTTGATAGACTTGACGTGTCGCAAAAACGAGTTAAGATGAATAGTGACATAGCAAGCGTTTTAAGACTTCACAGGTTCGGGTCCAACCTAGGCAGTTTTAAGAGTTTGTGTATATAGATACTCATGATGCTTCTGGGATTTAATGGGATTGTAGATGTAGATTACCAGAGAGATTGAGAAAAGTACCCCCGGAAGTATGGTTTTTCGGACACTTTTGAAGTTGGTTTTTGCTATCCTTAATCGCTATGATTGGCTTTGTGTTTGAATTGTACCCGCTTCCCCAAGTCTGAGAGTCGAGGTTTTGAAAAGTCCGAAATGTCCGGTTATTAGGACTAAAATGTCCGGTATCTTTCCATAAAATTTTATAAAATTGCCAAGTTTCCCTATTATATTTGAATTACAGCCAAGTGCAAAAAGCGGACATTTTATGAAATTTGTTAATTAAAAATTATGCTAAACTCGGAAGAACCCCGCAACTTGTGCCTTTTAGAATTTTAATTGTTTCGCATAATTCTATGATATTTACCCCTAAGTCGGAAGGAATTTTTTTAGTGGGAAAAATATTTTATCGAAATAAATTCCAAAACTTATATATGACTTTTCTAAAAGTATGTGTAAAAAATATCGGATTAATTTTACCCGTTAAGTAGGAAACAGAACTGAGAGAAAATAGTAGATTTTTACAAAATCAAGAATTCAAACTGTATTTAAATTGAGTTTTAAAATAGTTTTATGGGTGTTTTATAAAATTTTCTGCTTAAAATTCAGATATAATCAGACACAAAACAACACATTTCCCCCTCAAACACTTCCAATTTGAGAGAAACCAGTCTAACATACAGTAGCTTCAATAATAAATAAGGATACGGTATGGCAGACATTAATAATAACGACATTTGGATTGATGTTGAGACATTAGCAAAACTGAAAAACATTACTCGAAGAGCTGTTCGGCTTGCACTAAATCAAAATAAATATGAATACAAAGTCGAAAATATCAGAGGTGGCAAAACATACAAGATTAAATTATCAACGCTTGAAGAAGAGCTTCAGCTCAAATATTTTCAGGAATATTATGACGATTATAAAACTTGTGATAATGAGGTTATTGAGCTATCTAATCTCAATATAAAACAAGAAAAACTAATCTCTGAAAACCAAAGAAAAATTGCACTTGCTAAGTATGACTTAATTTTTGCTTGGCTTGATTTTAGGAAAGAATATAAGAAAGACAAGTTAAAACTTAATGGTAACGTTCCCGATAAAGAATTTTTGCAATTATATAATACTGGGATGTTTCAGGAAGAGATTTTTAAGATTTTAGGTAAAGTCTCAATCGGGTCTCTTTATCGCTGGCGGGCACTTTTGGATTACAACAAAGATTGGACAGCACTTGTCGGGCAGTATAAATATTCAACCCGAAAAGAGTATCGCACAACGTTAAATGAAGAACAGATAAAAATATTTATACAAATCCTATTATCTCCTAGTGCGTTTTCAATAGGTAAAGCAATATCACTTACCAAACACATTTTAAAAGAACGCGGTCAAGAGATTTTACCCAAAGATATCACTTTCCGCAGGTACGCAGAATGGTTCAGGGATAACAATTTTGACAAATGGACGCTTGCAAGAGACGGTGAAAAAGCATTAAAGGATAAAGTGAGCCCCTTTATAGTCAGAAACGCAAGTCTTTTAAAAGCAGGACAAGTGCTTGTGGCAGATGGGCATACACTAAATTTTCAAGTGATAAACCCGTTCACAGGTAAACCCTGCAGAGCAACTCTACTTGGTTTTTTAGATTGGAAATCAGGAGGACTTGTCGGATATGACATTATGCTTGAAGAGTGCACTCAAAATATTGCATCGGCACTCCGCAATGCAATATTAAAGATGGATCACATTCCTGATTTTGTATATCAAGATAACGGTCGAGCATTTAAAAGTAAGTTCTTTAACGGGGACAAAAAGTTTGAGGAACTTGGTTTTACAGGAGTTTACAACAAACTCGGAATAACGCCAGTCTATGCCACTCCTTACAACGCTCGAGCAAAAGTCATCGAGCGTTTCTTTTTAGATTTTCAGGAAAGTTTTGAAAAACTCATTCCAAGTTATATCGGCACAAGCATTGAAAACAAGCCGGCATATTTGATGCGAAACGAAAAATTGCACAAAAACATCCACGAAAAATTTGGCTTTACCCCAACTATTGAGCAGGCACTTAAAATGATAGATAAATGGCTTGAATTCAAACACTCGCAACCTTGTCCGAATGCTAAAGATAAAACAATTCAAGAGGTTTTAAATGAAATTGAAAAGCAAAATATTGACGAAAACTCGCTTGATGATTTGATGATGGCACAAGAGATAAAATCAATTGGCAGAAACGGAATAAGGTTTTTGAAAGCGGATTATTTTGACGAGGCACTTTATGGTATCAAAGAGAAAACCGTCATAAAGTACAGTCTGTTCGACCTTTCTTATATCAAAGTTTATTCAATGAAGGGCGAATTTATCTGTAAAGCGAACCGAATAACCGAAACCCATCCGCTTGCTTACCAAATGGGCGATATTAAAGATATCGAGGACTATAAACAAAAAATTGAAAAACAGCAAAAACTCCGCAGGAAAACAATTAAGGCGGTTCGGGAACATTTCAATTTAGAGGATATGGATTATATTGAAAAAGAACTAATGCAAAATATTCGATTACCTCAACCCAAACCGATTAAAGAAATTACGGTTCAGCCTGAACCAAAGCCAAAACAGGATTTTGAGCCAAAAGTTAAGACTTCAATAGTTGCAAGACCAATTTTTAAGAGTGCATACGAACGCTACGAATGGCATATGCAAAACGGCTGTATCTGCCAAGAGGACAGGGCGTGGCTAACAAATTACATAAAATCAGATGAATACAAAGAAATATACGGAAAGGAGCAGTAATGAAAAAGGTCTTCGTAAAAACAAAAAACGTGAAACAACTAATATCGATGATGAACCGTCTGAAAGAAAGAGAAGACGGAGTCCCGGGAATGGGACTTATCTATGGCGAACCGGGGCTCGGCAAAACTTATGCAATAACTTGGTGGGCAGCACAAAATGATGCCATATTAATCAGGAGTGCCAATCTTATGTCTGCGAGATGGCTATTAGAGGAGATGGTTGAAGAGTTAGGAGAGATTCCATACAATAAATTTTCCGATATCTTCAATCAAGTTGTATCGCAATTAATCAAAACCCCAAGAACCATTATTGTAGATGAAACGGATTATTTAACGATTGATTCTCGGGCGGTTGAAACTTTAAGGGACATTCACGACAAAACGAATGTCCCTATTGTTTTGGTCGGAATGGGAACAGCCAACAAAAGGCTCCAAAGGCACAAGCATTTATATGACAGATTATTAGAAATAATAAAATTTGAGCCATTCTCAAAACAAGATATAACTTCAATAATCGACCAATTATCAGAAGTCCCGTTTACGGATTGTGCAAAAAAACTTTTATACACACGCACAAATCGCTTTAGGCAATTGGTAAAAACCATCAGTAAAGCTGAACAGGTCGCAAAATCAAACGGAATAAAAGAAATAGACGAAATCACATTGAAGGAGGTGCTAAAAAATGACGATGCTGACGCAGAAGAAATTGAACTTACAAATGAAAATTCTTAAAATAGCAAAAGGGCTTAATAAATTCACTCTGCCTGACATTCTTCCAATGCTTGAAGAAAATGAAAAAACAATTCAAAAAGCACTTAATGATTTAGAAACTTTGAATCAAATTAAAAAGATATCAAATACAGAATATCTATATACAAATTTTAAAAAGCGGGTGAATAAACCAGTCCAAACAAGTAAATGCAGCGATTCAGACATTTGGCTCACAATAACTGAGGTCGCACGGCTTTTAAATGTTCAAGAAGAAACGGTTAAAAGAAACTGCCTAAAAGGAAATTATATAGTAAAACCTAACAAAGAGCCTAATTTGGAGGGGAAATATTTAATTAAACGCTCGTCGCTCAAACTCTACGATTTTTTAGAAGATTCCGAACGGCGTGCGATGGATAAAGAGGTCAAAAAACTATTTCACAATAAAGAGGAAGAACGCTTGTATGTTGTGGCTTCGGACAGAGGTAAAGAATTTATTTATAGATACCTAAAACTTTTTAAACTTACAGAAGGTATGAATTGCAGAGAACTGCGGAGCTTTTTAGAAATAATCCCGTTAAAGAATCCAAAGCTAAAGGTTTCATATTCTGCGTTTCATTCCAAACGCAAAAAGTACCAAACAGAGGGAATGCTCGGTATATTTCCAAAATATTTTATGCCGGATAATAAAAACGAAGAACCAGAAGTTCGCAGAAATCTGAATCGTCTGCCGAAAGTCTATAATCTCGCAACAACAGAGCAAATTGAGATTATTTATAAATGCTTCTGTTTTGGAATACCGGCTTCTCAAACCGCAAAAATAGCAAATCTGGGAAACACAACAACAGAAACTTTTTATCAATTTATTAGGGCAAAAATTTATGATAAACAATATCAGGAACTAGTTGAGCATTTTGACTCCGACCCACAAATTCCGCAAGTTAGAATTTTTATGAACAATGTTTCGATATGCTTGTATTGTTATAACGATAAGGTTTTTATTACGCATAAACCACTAAAATCAAAGCTGCCGCAACGACGCCAACAGCCTGATGAGGTTAATGAAGCTCGCAGATTATACAATATTCTTTACCGCAAAAAGTTTATGGCAAGTATGCGCAAATACCTCGACCACCACCTCGCCGTATTTTTATGGAAAGAACTCAACCCCAACTTTGAAGATCAGTTGAACCTAATTTATGAGATTATACATATTTAAAGCTAAAACATAGTAAATTTTATTAATATAGCTTATTGGCTAATAGACTATTTGCTATTTTTTATGTATAAAGGAAAATAGGGGAATGTATGAAAAATAAGCTATCAATATATTTAATAAAAGAATCTATAACTGATATAAATAATATTTTTAAGGATAATTTACAAGAATTACATGAATATACTCCTGATAAAAAAGTCTATTTTGTTGGTAGTCATAAACACCCACCTACTTGGCTAAAAAGCTTTTTTGACATAGAGGATAAAAGATTATTTCAGGCTAATTCAAAAGTAGTCTTACTTATCAGACGGACATATGGGACAAATCAAAGAATATTTGCGTTGACATTTGGTTATTCAAAAACTTTATTTAAAGAAGATGTTATAGAAGAACAATTTGGCTTAAAAATAGTGCTTAATACGGCTAAAGCTAATGAAATTCGGAAAATTTCAAAACAAAACATTGGGGGAAATCAAAAACAATCACAAGAACAAATACCTCAAAAAGGTAAAATATCGGATTTTGGATTTAATATTACTAACGATTTAATGAAGATGGTTACGGCATCTTGTTCTGATGAAACTTTTGAAAAAGCAGTTATAACTGGCGGTGATATATTTAGTCTTACTGTTGATAGAAAAATTAACAATGTAGAAGAATTTTTAGACTATTGTTACCAAAAATTTATATCAACGTTATATAAAGAAAACTTTGAGTGGATTGACAACGTAAAGGCGATAACTAGCAAAGAAACAATCGATGTTTTAAATAATCAAGTAATAAACAAAATAAAACACAATGATTTTGAAAATATATGGATGGCCGTTCCTGAAGTTATTAAATGGGAACAAATAAAATGTTTTAAATACTCGGGGAGCAGAGATGAGTACGATGATATCGATATAAATGACTTCTTGATAACTATTGACAATATGGAAGATTTATCAATGAATAAGCTGAAAAATAAAACCATACGAGCAATATCAGCAGAAAATGAAAATAATGATTTATATAGTTGGTCAGCCCAAAAATGTTTAATTGCAGAAATTGAGTATGAAAGCAGATCTTATTGCTTAAATAATAATAAATGGTACCAAATTGATCATTCATTTGAAACAAAAATAAAAGATGAATATTTAACAATTCCTATTTATGGGACAGAATTACCAAATTATAAATCGAATGGTCGCACAACATACACTGAAAATGAATACAACGAAGATCTTGCACAAGAAATCAATGCTGCATTAATTCACAGAGTCGGAGAAATTCCGTTTGGTGGCGGAAGAGGTAATAAAATAGAAGTCTGTGATATTCTTACACAAAATAAAGAATTAATACACATAAAGAAATCAGGGGGTTCCTCTTTATTAAGTCATCTATTTAATCAAGCTGCAGTTTCGGGAGAAGCGTTGTTAGATGCTGAATTTAGAGCTAAATATAATAGCAGACTACAAGAAGAAGGTTTTGCTTCATATATAGATAATGACTTTAGATCAAACAATTATACAGTGGTTTTAGGAATTATTAGCAAAGGGAATGAACAACGACCACAAATCCCATTCTTCAGTAAAGTGGCTATTCGATATGCAACAAAAACTTTATCTAATTTAGGTTATAATGTCGCAATTAGAAATATTCATAGTGAAGAATTAAATTAAAATGAACATTTTGGATAAACTGGCAAAGTCAAAATTTAGGAGCAGATTTAAGCTTCGTGCAAAAGAGCTTGAATACATCAATGAGAAAGGGATTGATACGATTTATTCTCATGCCAGTGATTTTATTCGGAATAGAGTTGCTCCGGCAGAACCTGCAAATGATGGCAAACAAACCCCAATGCGCGGACATCCTGTTTTTATTGCTCAACATGCAACCGCCACCTGCTGCCGCGGTTGTATTGAAAAATGGCACAAATTCCCCCAACACAGGGAACTAACAAAATCAGAACAAGAATATCTTGTTTCAGTAATTATGGAATGGATAAACCGACAGATAAAAGGAAATATAACTAATGAATGACAAAATAGAAAAATTAACATATCATACAGGCAGTTTAAAGGATATTCATAAAATGTGGATATGTCATATTAAAGTAGGTATAAATGAAACAATTAAAAACTTAAAAAACTCCTATCTTAAAACAACAACCGAATGTATTCAAATACCTGATAGCGTCTTTAAATATTATCCTTTTCAATTTGAAAAAATTTTTAATGAAATCAGAAAAATATGTATTGTCGGGTTGTATCACACTTGGGAACGAAACATAAAAGAATTACTAATTTTTGGAAGCACCCCTAAAGATAAACAAACAAGAATTATAGATAAATTCGGAATAGAAAAATTAATTAAAATCTTTGAAGCTGACCCTTTTGCTAATGATGATTTCAAACAAACATTTAGTTACTTGAAAAAATATTCTCTATTAAATAATGCAATCAAACACGGCCCCGGAAAATCATATAAAGAACTACATGATAACTATACAGAATTTTTCTATAACGATGATGAAATAGATGAATTAAGCGATGAAGAATTAATGGAAAGATGTGCTACAGAACCTGTCGTAACCGAAGAACACATAGAAGAATTATATAAAAACTTAATAAAATTTTGGGACAATGTTCCCTATGAATTAGAAATCAAAATAGAATTACTTGAGAGACTAAGTAAAAGTCGTTAAAATATGTTCAAATCCATGTTTGTGATACCCTAAAGAAAAAAGGAATGGTCTATGGGAAATATGAATACAGATGAACAAAAACGTTTATTCAAGGATTGGTTACAAAATAGTCGAAAGATCAGTCAATCAACGCTAATTGCTTATACTGAAGATATTTTGTTTAAATTAAAAGAGATTATAACTCTTTCCAACAATGAAAAAGTTAAGTCTTTAAATCCAAATATGTACGCTTATCAAACAAAAACAGAGTTTGATTATTTTGTAAACATAATAAAAAGTGATCCAAATTTCGATATTATAAATAAAACAGGTCAAGCTCAAAGTGGTTGGGTTTCAACCCCATTGAATCATTATGGCAAATTCTTAGTTCAAAATGGCAATGATACTGTTAATTTTACCTGGATTCCCTTTTATAAAGAATTCGCTAATAAGTTGCTTGAATATCAGAACAATCGTCCTGAATTAATAAATAAAATAAAAGATATCTTTTTAAGAATGAGTAATTTAACACTTCCAACATTAGAAAGAGATAATAATATTATTGATATTGATCCATTTACTGTTTTTGGCTTGTTCAATAAAGGAATTACAAATAATAACAGGTTAGAATTAATATCATTGATAAAAGAATCTTTTAATATAAATGCTGATATCCCAAAAGATTTTAATGGAATACCGGTATTAAATAATCAGAAATCCACTTTTTACTATTTTATAGGTGATAGATCTGATAATGATATTAATAATTTATGGGAATTATTTAAAGTCGCTTTGGATTATGAGAAAAATAGTCTGCCTATTTTGGAGGCAAATTTTGATAATATTTTCAATACTGTAAAGGGACAACAAGGTGTTAAGTGGAATATAACAATGGGGCTATTCTGGATATCTCCATATATGTTTATTAACCTTGATTCAAAAAATAGGACAGTCCTGCAAAAAGAATCTTTTATTTCAGGTATGATAAAACAAAAATTAAAAGTTTTTGGTAATAACCTACCAACAGGTAAGGATTATTTAGATTTTTGCAAACAATTGCGTTCGGAACTTGCAAATAACAAAAACGGGATTAACGATTTCCCTGCATTTTCTTTTTATGCAGATAGAACAATAAATTATACAATTAATGATGATGATTTTAACGATAAGGAGATTGATAAAATGGATATTCCTTTAAATCAAATTTTATATGGTCCTCCGGGAACCGGTAAAACATATAACACCGTTTTAAAAGCAATGAGTATTATTGATAACACGGAATATAAAGATGTCTCGGAAGAGCAATACTCTGCTTTAAAAACAAGATTTGACGAGTTAAAACAAGCAGGGCAAATTGAGTTTGTTACCTTCCACCAATCATATTCTTATGAAGAATTTGTTGAAGGAATAAAACCATATATCCCAGAATGGGGCACAACAGATAATACTGAAGTTAGATATATTGGTGAAAACGGAATATTTAAAAGAATATGTAAAAAAGCTGAAAGCCCAATAATTAAAAGTAATGATAACAATCTTGAATTAAACGATAATCCCAAAATATGGAAGGTTTCATTAATGAAAACCGGTGAAAATGATATAAGAAAAGATTGTATGGAAAATAACAGGATAAGGATTGGATTTGATAAATATGGTGAAACAATTAATGATGAAACCATATTTGATGATGGTGGAAGTAGGGTATTATCAGCCTTCATAGATAAAATGGAAATTGGTGATATTGTTTTATCCTGTTATTCAGAAAAGACAATTGATGCAATTGGTGTTGTGACAAGTGAATATAAATGGAATAATGATTTCCCGCAATATAAAAGATACAGAGAAGTAAAATGGCTAGCAAAAGGCTTAAATCATAATATTTTGGAAATAAATAATGGCACAAAATTTACACTTGGAACAGTTTATCAATTAAACAATATGTCACTAAAAGATGTATTAGATATTGTGGATGAACAAGAACAAGTTACCAGTTACAAAGACAATGATAAACCATATATTCTAATTATTGATGAAATCAACCGCGGCGATGTTTCAAAAATATTTGGTGAACTTATTACTTTAATCGAAGAAGATAAGCGTATTGGCAATAAATACCAAATGAAAATTACATTGCCATATTCAAAAGAATCATTTGGCGTACCAAATAACTTATACATTATCGGAACAATGAATACGGCAGACCGCTCGATTGCGCTTCTTGATACAGCATTAAGACGTCGTTTTGATTTTGAAGAAATTATGCCAAGGCCAGCAATATTAAATAATAAAGTTGTCGAAGGAACTAACATAAACCTGCAAACTTTATTAACAAGAATAAATGAACGTATTACAAACAAATATGATAGAGATCATCAAATCGGTCATTCATATTTAATGGGTGTAAATACCAAAGAACAGCTTGAAAGAGCATACAAAAACAGAATATTGCCGTTGCTCAATGAATATTTCTACAACGAATCAAAAACCGTAGCTGAGATATTAAATTGCAGCGAAGACGAACTTAAGACTGGTGATTTTATTTCTATTTTAGGTAAAACTCAAGGTGCATAATTATGGCAGCAACTAAGAATTTAATAGTTGCATACGAACACGACAGACTTTTGAAATGTGATGAAGCCTGCAATAATTGCGTGTCTGAATATATTGATGGCTCTTGTTGTATAAATTACTGTAAGCCTACACATTTTAAAGAGCTCTATGATTATTGCGTTAATAAAAACATTGACTGCGGATTTGATTATATTCCAAAAGAAAAATGTATAAAGTTTGATAAATACACAGGCGTTATACAACTTAAGGATGGCACATATCTTGAAATACTACCTAAAATAGATAAAAATACAAATTTGGAAGATAGTCGCAAGGTGTTTGAGAATCTTGTATTTGCATCGCATAATTTAACCAAAGAATATAAACACAATAAAATTAGTGATAGCGATACAAGAAAAGATAATCATATAATTGAAATTTTTATATCTGTTTTTTGTAAGGATATCCTTGAATTATTAAAAAGAGGGATTAAAAAATCCTACATTAGAAAATCAGAAAATCTCAATAATTACAAAGGCAAGTTAAATTTTTCAGAACATATTAAACGCAATATCACTTCAAAAAACAAATTTTTTGTCGAATATAGCGAATTTAGTTTAGATATTCCGGAAAACAGAATTTTGAAATCCGCTTGTTTATACTTGATAAAACAAACAGAAATCGAAGAAAATAAAAAAGTTCTAAGACGACTTTTAATTGAGCTTGATGACGTTTCTCCGTGTACGAATCTTGATAAAGATTTGCAGGAAAAACAAATAAACAGACTTCACGAATATTATTCAAGACCATTGCAATACGCTGAGTTCTTTTTAAGACACGACAACTTTATGCCGCGCAGAGGCAGAACTGCTCTTCCTGCGTTATTATTCCCGTTAAACAAAATGTTTGAAGATTATATTGAAAATCTGTTTAAACAAAGTAATGTTGATTATCGCGTGCAATATAGTCGTTATAATCTTATTTTTACGGGCGAGAAAGAATTATTTAATACACAAATGGATTTTATTATTACATCAAAAGATAAAAGTCGAAAACTTATTTTAGATGCCAAGTGGAAAGAATTGGATGTAAATGATGAAAAATTAGGAGTAAGTCAAACTGATTTATATCAATTATACAATTACGCTTCAATTATACGTTCAAAAGAATCAGAAAATGTCTCTATCGCGCTACTGTACCCTCAGACATCCAAGTTTAACGAGGTCAAAGAATGGACATATTTTGACGGAACTAAGATTTATATTATACCTGTAAATGTCTTAAATACAGAAGAAAACGCTCAATTATTGAATATTGCTCAAAATTTTTAAAGTCGTTCTATATACCAGTTGCTATTACCAAAATGGTTAAAGTTCCAATGAAGTTCAAAATAAAAATTAAACTTCAAAGAGTTGTCATCTTTGAAGTTCCAAGAATATTTATTTAATTGTGTTTTGCGGTAACTTTCAAACGCATCCTGAATTTCTTTGGCAAACTTTTTTCTGAATTCAGAATACGGAATATCTAATGTTTCTTTGGTTAATTTATTTTTCAAAATCATCCTCAAACCCTCTTATATTATCAAGTTCAATGTTATATCTCTTGCCGGTTTTATCAACACAAGTTGCAAAATCTACGGTTTTGTCAGCAAATTTGTTTTCCCATAGGCAAATCAGCAATCCAATTTCTTGCGTTTTCAAGTTTAAAATTTTTGTGCCATACAGCATATAATCTTTTTCAACCATAGTTTAACCTTTCGTTATTTTAATATCTGCGTATATTTCGTCCGGCTTATCGGGGTCAATCAAAAAATCTTTATCAAATACATCTCTCTCACCATCCGGTGCGACGCAGCCGACAATATTGTGTTCACCAAAACACAGAACCGTAAACTCTTCGCTATCATTTTCAAACCAGTCTTTTATCTTTTTTAATTTGTATTTTTTACCAATTTCAATCATAAGATGCTCCTTTCAGACTACACCATTCATCACTATTTCTACGGCAAACATCAACTCTAAATCTTAAAATCGTATCATACAGACACATTTGGGACTTGATGTTTCTGCGAAACAGAGTTATCCTGTGTGTACCAAAACTTTATTTACCCCGAGGTTAATTATGAAAAAACAAACATTGGTACAAGATGCCTTTAAACTTTATGCTGAAAAATTTATGTCGTTGGAAGATATTGCGAAGCAGCTTCATTTGAACGAGAGGACACTCCGCCGATGGAAAAAGGCTGATGATTGGGGAACCAAAAGAACGGAATATCTTCGGACTAAAACAACTTTACATTCGGATTTATATGATTTTACCCGAAGTTTGATAAATTCTATCGAAAAGGATATGGATAATAACGATAAGGTTGAGCCTGCAAGATATTATGCTGTTACTAAAATGCTGAAATTGATTGGTCCTGTCAAATCTTATGAGGACGAGGTAATTGGCGAAAAACGAAAATCTAAAGAGGAAAAGCCGAAATGTTTGACACCGGATGTTATACGAGAAATTGAGGAACAAATTCTCGGCATAACTCACGAGGAAATTTGTGAACACGATTTGAACACCGATTAAACACCTTTTAAACGACATTTAAATTTTCGATATCTTTTTCGTGGTCTATAAAGAATGCATTTAAGACATCCGCATCGTTGCGCAAGTGCTTAACTACCGGCGCAAGATTATAGCATTCTTCTATCTCCGGCTGATTTGCTACAAAATAATCAATAACAACCGCGGTATTATAAATATTCTCCGACCACTTACTCAACTCCTTAAACTCCTTGGGAGTAATATTTAATCCGACTTTTTCCATACATAAAACCTCCTTTGCCACACAACATTAGCGTAAAAGTGCAAAGAAAGCATTGAAATCTTTACATAGCAACACATTCGGTTGATTTCCTATTTATTGTAATCGATTAATGTTCATGACCGAAAGGAGCACAATATGGTTGAAAAAGATCATCAATTATACGGGACAAAGATTTTGAATTTAAAAACGCAAGAAATCGGTTTGCTGATTTGCATTTTGCAAAACAAATTTGCCGATAAAACGGTAGATTTTGCAACCTGCATTGATAAAACCGGCAAGCGATATAACATTGAGCTTGATAATATAAGAGGGTTTGAGGATGATTTTGAAAAATAAAATTCAAATTTAAAGATATATTAATAACTGTATAATAATCTTTTTTTGTTATATATTTATATCATGGAGAAGTATAGTATAGAAAAATTTACTAATAGAATTATTGAAGATGATTGTTTAAATATTTTACCTTCAATACCTGATAAGTCTGTCGATATGATATTATGTGATTTGCCGTATGGTACAACACAGAATAAATGGGATAGTGTAATACCTTTAGATAAACTTTGGAAACAATATAATAGAATTATCAAAGATAATGGAGTTATTGCATTAACATCTCAAGGTGTTTTTACGGCAAAACTAATTTTAAGTAATGAACAGTATTTTAAATATAAAATTGTTTGGGAAAAATCCAAATCAACTAATTTTTTAAATGCAAAAAAGCAACCTCTCAGAAAACATGAAGATATTTGCATTTTTTATAAAAATCAACCAATATATAATCCGCAAATGATCAAAGGAGAACCATACGATAAAGGTGTAAGAAAATCTCAATTAACAGGTAGTTATGGTGATTTTAATCCTGTCCACGTAAAAAGCGATGGGTTAAGATATCCAACAGATATTGTTTATTTTAAAACAGCAGAATCTGAAGGAGAAGTTTTTCACCCAACACAAAAACCTGTGTCATTAGGGCAATATTTAATCAGAACATATACAAACGAAGGTGATATTGTTTTGGATAATTCTTTTGGTAGTGGAAGCTTTTTAGTTGCCGCAATAAAAGAAAAACGTAATTTTATTGGTATAGAAAAAAATATTGACGCTGAGCTATTTAAAAATAAAAAAATAGATTACATTAGAGTTGCTCACGAAAGAATAATAGAAACTTATGATAGTATGGGTTTATATCCATACAGTTATTTCAAAAATAATCATTTTAAAAATAAAAAAGAAAACGTAAAAGAATTAGCATTATGCCAGTAGTAAACATTAATGAAAGAAGTTGGGGAATTGATTTAATTTCCTGCATAAATGAATTTTTGATTGATAAGGAACTAGTAATCAAAAGAGCAGGTGGAGAAAATAGTTTAAAAGCTCCTAAAAATACAATGTTTCCTGATGTATTGCTTTTTGGAGATAGTCAGTCTGCGAGAGTATTACAAGGCTGGGAATTAAAAATGCCTGACACAGACATTAACGATGAAGAATTCATAAATAATGCTCATACAAAAGCAAAAATATTAAAATTAAATAGTTTTTTATTATGGAATGTTAATTATGCAAGACTTTATATGATTGGCGATGAAGATTCTATACATGTTGTGAAAGAATGGTCATTATCACGAATTTTAACAACAAGACGAGAGGTGAAGGATAGCAGAGAATTATGGCTAAACTTACTTAAAACTATAATAATAGATGTAAATGAATATATCAATACTGGGACAATTCGCTCTGCAAAAATTTCAGAATCGTTAACTTCAGATGATATTGTAAATTTTATTGTGGATAACAACCAAATACTAATTGATGAATATTTGAACAAAATAGCTAGTGATTCAAACTTTCAAGACAGTATTAATCTGTGGTGGAATTCGGTAAAGGCAGAATATCCAGAAGATACGAATTGTTTGGAAATACTTGCTAATATAAATATTTTATCTTGGATTAATAAATTCATTTTTGCAAATTTAATAAAGCGATATTTTACACAAGCTAATTCAATAGAAAATATAATTTACGAAACAACCATACAAGAAGCTATTGATATAATCGAAAATATATCCAGAAATTGTGATTTTTGGAATATTTTTAAAAAACAACTAGGAAATGAAATTCTTCCTGATTTATTGTGGAATGATTTAAAAATTTTAAATTCATTTTTAATAGATGCACAAGTTCAAAATATAGATCAATCTGATTGGCAACATATATTTGAAAGCATTATATCTACAAAGCATAGAAAATTGTATGGACAATATGCGACTCCTCAAAAACTTGCCAAATTGCTTGTTAATCTTACTGTTAATAATAAAAATTTAAAAGTACTTGACCCATGTTGCGGAACCGGAACAATTGCGAAAGAAGTTCTTAATTTAAAAAAACAGTACTGTACAAATAAAGAAGCCATATATGAAAAGATTTGGGCAAGTGATAAAATAGCATTTCCTTTGCAGTTAGCAACTGTTTCTTTATTTGATCCTGATGAATCAAGAGAAATTATAAATATTTTTCAAGAAGATGTAGCGAATTTGAATATTGGAAATAATATTACTTTTTATGATCCAACTTCTGGAAGAGAAATTCAAAAGACGCTACCTCAATTTGATTATATTGTATCTAATTTACCTTTTGTAAAAGGACAAGATATTCCAGAATATAATGAATCTATACGTTCTATAAATGATTTTATTGTGCAAAATATTGGTGAAATTTATAGGTTGGATTCAAGAGCCGACATAGCATATTATATTCCTTTTAAATTATGGACAATTCTCAATAATGAAAGTAAGCTAGGAATTATAATTTCTAATTCATGGTTGGGGACTACTGCAGGTAAAAAATTCAGAGAAGCTTTGTTAAAATATTTTGACATAGAAAATGTAGTAACGTCCGGCAATGGAAGATGGTTTGATAATGCTAAAGTTGTTACAAACATTTTAGTATTAAAGAAAAATATATCTATAAATAATGACCCTATAATCAATGAAAATAAAATATGTTTTTCAACATTAAAACAAAAAATAGAAGATTTAGATATTGATAGTAATATTACATATATAAGAGATAACAATAGCAGGGACAATAATATTGTAAGAAAAGTAATGTACTCTTTACAAGAAATAAATGATATGGAAGCACTTGGGGTACAATGGTCAGCGTTATTCACGGATTTAAAATGGCTTAACAATTTATCTCAAAAACTCGTACCTATCAATACTTTTTTTAATATTGGAAGAGGAGAACGACGTGGTTGGGATGCTCTTTTCTATCCAGAAACAGAAAATAGTATTGAACCAGAGTTTTTAAAACCTTTTTTAAAAACAATCCGATCCGTTGATAGTTTAATTGCATCTTCAGATGGTATGGCTTTCTGTTGCAATAAAGATATGGAGACCCTTAGATGTCATTACAGAGGAGCCTATGCTTGGATCAATAAATTTATAAATGCACGCAATAATACAAATAGACCATTACCAGAAGTGTTAAGTAGACCTAATATGTACTGGTACGAAATGAAAGATGATACAACTGCAGATTTGATTACAAGTATAAATCCCGATGATCGCATTTTTGTTGCAAAGTTCGATACTCCAACATTTGTAAACCAAAGGCTCATTAGATTTACTAAAAATAGCAACGAAATAGATGTAACAATTGCACATGCCCTACTGAATAGTTTGTTAGGAATCTTTTATATAGAAATGCTAGGTTTTGGTCGTGGTGAAGGAGTTTTAGATTTAAGTTCTTCAAAACTATCTGCATATCTGCATATATTAAATTATAATTTATTAAATGAAAATGCAAAACAAAGAATTATTAATGCTTTTCAACCTTTAATAATTAGAGATGTCAAACCATTAACAGAAGAACTAGAAAGTGCAGATAGAATCGAATTTGATCAAGTGGTGTTAGATGCTTTTGGAATATCTTCTGAAAAAGAAAACATTATAAAATCTCTAATGGAAATATATAATATTAGGAAAGCTGTTAGACGATAGACTTTTTTAATTAAATATTTCTGGATAATTTATCTTAATTGTTTCTAATACTTCTTTCAATTCCAAAGAAACTTTTTTCAAGATACTATTTTTTATATGTATTGAATTAGCATCAAGCGTTATATATTGTCTAAGGCTTGGTTTACTAAAGATTATAGCATCTTCTCTTGTAAAGCCATATTTTTGAAGCATTATTACTAATTTATTTGAAGTTCCATATTCAACATATTCGTACCAGTCATTTACAGGTTGTTGTTTATGACATTTTAAGTAAGTTTCAGAAAATCTCAAAAAATACATAGAAAATTTATAATTGATTATATTATCAATATTTTTCATTGTTTCGTTGATTACAATATTTTTATGCTCAACTGAATTATTAAAATTTACTAATTCCGTATGTTTTGAATCTCTAATTAAGCACTTGTGATCATTATTATATAAAAGAGCTCTTCTTATAATTTCACGTAGACCATTTCCCTGCATCCATTGTAATAATATTACAGCATAATAATTTAATCTGTTCCCTTTCCCAAGAGTTTCTTTTTCAAAAACAGACCATTGGAATATATCAGATAGGCTATTTAAAAAATTCAAACAACTAGTATATTCAAAATCTGATGGATAATTAATTTGTGTATTTTTAATTGCGTTGAACAATGAGGTTTTTTGCTTGATTGAGATATTTATATCGTCATCTTCTTGACTATAATTTTTAAATATATTCTTGATATCAATTATATTTTGTGGTGATAACGCCTTTGCATTTTCAAAATCTTTTACAATATAACTTTTATTATTGGTACATATATCATGCAATAACATATTTAGACATTTAATGGCATACTCATAGGTTGCTTCCGTTAACTTTTTATCACTATATTTTTCCCCACTTTCAAGTAAATTTGTTTTTCCTTTAAGGAGACATTCTACAATATATTTTTTTGTTCTTGTAGTGATTGCTTTAGTAGGAAGTAATGTTTGATTAGGTAAATTTTTTAATAAAACTTTGTTAAAATAATTTTGAGTTTTTTCATCATCTATGATAACAATTACATTACCGAATTCATTAAGAGATACTCGACCAGCTCTTCCGATCAAATTAAATGCATCTACTGTTGAAAGTTCGGAACGTCCTTTCTTATAGTCAAAAACAAAAAGATTATCTACAGGAACATTCACTCCTTCAAGAAGAGTACTAGTACAGAAGCAATATTTAATATAGCCTAAACGTAAAAGATTTTCTATTTTAACCCTAATATCAGATGGCAAAGCTCCAATATGGTAAGCAATGCCACATCTAACAAGTGAAGCTAGATAATATTCTTCATGTATTCTATTTTCAATATCTTTAGCAACCTTTTCTAATTCATTTTGTACTTCTTTAGGAATATTTAATATATTATTTTTTTCTATAAATTCTTTTAATTCGATTGCCTGATTTATGGCTTTTGCGGTAGAAGAAACATAAATCAAATTGCACTTTTCTCTTCCTAAATTTAATAAAACATCTATCCTGCTTTTATAATTTATTTTAATAAAGTCATTTTTTTGAAATTTATTTAGAACAGAATTATATATGGATATGCTTTTATGAACTAAATCAACATAAATCTTGTTTTGAGTTACAGGAGAAAATTTAAAAGAATGTCCAGAGGATATACTGTCACTAAAGTAGTTTGTAAGTTCTAGATATATATCAGGGTTGGGGATAACTGGCGAAGAAAAGTATATTCGTACATCATTACTTCCTTTTAGCATATCGAGAATTTTATAGTATATTATACTTCGCTTATCCTTACTTGAGATTTTATGTGCTTCGTCTATAAACAAAAACTGGAACTTAAGATCAGGATTTTCAAGCATTGAATAATATAATCTTTCCGGCGTTAATATAGCAATATATTTTTCGTTATTTGTTATTGATGCTAAAGTCGTTACTACTCTATGCTTATCAGTTCCAATAAAATTCTTAAATTCTCTAATCATTTTAGTGGCGATCTCAGAAATCAAAGCACGAGTTGGAACCAATATTACAAAATTATCTGGTGTATTACTTTGTAATTTTTTCAATATAAATTTTGTGATTACAAATGTTTTTCCCATAGATGTTGGCGCTGAAAAACTATAATATTGGCTATTTTCAATAGATTTAAATACAGTAATTTGGGTATCAAAAAATGATTTATTTGAATTTGGAATAGTATTTTGAATTTTATGAGTATTAAATACTAAATCTGATAAAAAATTATCATCCGTATTAGATAACTCGTTTTTACTTCTTAAAAGTTCTATTGATGCAAAATTTGAAACATTTTTATATACATTTTCTTTGAATATTTTTACAATCTCCTCATTAGGAAATATTTGCGAGAGAATAATTACGATTTGTTGAGCTATATTTTGGTGTTCTTCGAATTCTGACAGTGATAAAATATCAGCATATCTTAATAGTTTATTATATTTTGTGTCATATTCATCGGTGTTTTTATTTATCAATTTTATTGTATAGTTTAAAAGTAATTCATTGAACAACTCCTGAAAACTTTGTTCTTGGAGTATATTTTTATATAAAAAACTTGCAAAATTATTAGCCATTTCTAATATCTCCCCAAGAAAAATTAAATTCTTTTTTCGTTAGCTGATCCATAATAACTTTTCTATCTTTTAGTGCATTATGAAATGGTAGGAAATAAAAGTTAAACTCATAATTGCTGATATTATATTTTTTTATTTCTTCTATGATTTTTTGCTTGTATCCTAAAACTTGTTTTAAATTTGCTTCTTTAACATTTTGTTTGTAATTATCATTATCATCGTCAGAACCGTCATAATCTGTACTATATCCAATAAAAATACCAAAAATTGTTTCTTTTTCTTCTGTATTATCACCTAACAAGTATTTTTTTAGTATTTCAGCTTCATCATCTTCAACTAATTGATTCATAAGATGTGTGTCAAGAAGCTTAATATCTTGAGTATTAGTACTTATATATTTATTTATAGAGGTAAATGATTCTTCAATTCCTTTTTTTAGTTCATTTTTTATTTTGGCTTCTCCGATAATTAATTGTAGTATTTTTTTGCCAGCATTATTTGTTCTAAATTTAAAATGAATACCGTCTGCACCCTTTATATAATCATTTGAGCTTGTTTTTAGTTCAACTTTACTAAATAGTTTTGGGGCTTGTAAATCTTGCTCTAAGAATAAATATAATAAAATTTCTCCAAGTTCTCCGCCAGCTCCAGAGTCTTTATCAGAATTTATATTTCTTAAATGCTCTAATGCTTCAAGTATTAATGTTTTAGATTCTGCTTCAGCAAGATTTTTACGCCTATCAAAAACATATTGACATATATTATCAAGTACATATTTATATAATTTGTCATAAGAAAAAAGCTTATCATGAGTTTTTAAGATATAAAGATTTAAAGCATTATTATGCCCGCCATATGAAATATTTTCTGAAGTTAGTTTTTCAAAAATATTAAAACCATTTGCTTTTGAAGTGTTTTCAAAATTAACTCCCATCTAACATATCCTTTAACTTGATAGCATCTTACACCAAATTTAATCTAAAAATAGTTAATATTCAATATTTTAAGAATTATTTAATAAAGAAACACCTAATAATATAAAATTTATCAAAATATAGTTTTTCGGACACTTTTGAAATCGGTTTTTGCTATTCTTAATCGCGGTGTTTGGCTTTGTGTTTGAGTTTTACCCGCTTCCCCAAGTCTGAGAGTCGGGGTTTTGAAAAGTCCGAAATGTCCGGTTATTAGGACTAAAATGTCCGGTATCTTTCCATAAAATTTTATAAAATCGCCAAGTTCCCCGATTATATTTGAATTACAGCCAAGTACAAAAAGCGGACATTTTATGTAATTTGTTAATGAAAAATTATACTAAACTCGGAAGAACCCCGTAAATTGTGCCTTTTAGAATTATAATTATTTCGCATAATTCTATGATATTTACCCCTAAGTCGGAAGTAATTTTTTTAGTGGGAAATCGCTTCCCTGACTTTATTTAATAAAGATTTTATCGAAACAAATTCCAAAACTTAAAGATGACTTTTCTAAAAGTATGTGTAAAAAATATCGGATTAATTTTACCCCTCAAAGCTGGAAGCATAATTGAGAGAAAATAGCAGATTTTTGCAAAATTTTAAATTCAAACTGTATTTAAATTGAGTTTTAAAATAGTTTTATGGGCGTTTTATAAAATTTTCTGCTTAAAATTCAGTTATAATCAGACACAAAACAACACATTTCCCCCTCAATGACTTCCATTTTGAGAGAAACCAGTCTAACATACAGTAGCTGTAATAATAAATAAGGATACGGTATGGCAGACATTAATAATAATGATATTTGGATTGATGTTGAGACTTTAGCGAAACTCAAAAACATTACTCGCAGAGCAGTTCGGCTTGCATTAAATCAGAATAAATATGAATACAAGGTTGAAAATATCAGAGGCGGTAAAACATACAAAATTAAATTATCAACACTTGAAGAAGAGCTTCAGCTCAAATATTTTCAAGAATATTATGATGATTATAAAACTTGTGATAACGAGGTTATTGAACTAAGCAATCTCAATATAAAACAAGAAAAACTGATATCCGAAAACCAAAGAAAAATTGCACTTGCAAAATATGACCTGATTTGTGCTTGGCTTGATTTTAGGAAAGATTTTAAGAGGGATAAATTGAAAACTGGCGGTAAAGTACCAGATAAAGAATTCCTGCAATTATATAATACAGGGATGTTTCAGGAAGAAATTTTTAAAATCTTGGGCAAAGTTTCAATCGGTTCACTTTATCGCTGGCGGGCATTATTAGACTATAACAAAGATTGGACAGCTCTTGTCGGGCAATATAAATATTCAACCCGAAAGGAATACAGAACAACATTAAATGAAGAACAAATAAAAATATTTATA
>CACYOO010000019.1 GCA_902776035.1 uncultured bacterium | reverse complement strand
ATTGGATCTGCTACTACTGATAACATTGTATTTAATTCTTGTTCTTTCATTATAAATTCCTCTGCTTCTCTACATTTTTATAAAGTATTTTTATATAAAAAAATTGCTTTTTTAATTTTATTTATATTAATATTTCTTAATAAAACCGCTTAAATACTTTTGCTGATTGAATTAAGCTTTTAAGAAGTATATGATATTTTTAATGATAGATTTTATTATGTCAAAATTTAAATTTTACATATAATATTTTTTATAAAATTTTTTGCTTCTTCAACACTTGTAATATCTCCGTCAAAGATTGCATCATTGAGTTTTGATACTATTTCTCCCAATTCCTTTGATGGTTTTAGTCCTGTTAATTTCATTATATCATTGCCTGAAAGAAGTTTTGGAAGCGGTTTTAATTTATCCTTATTATCTAAATAAAAATGTAAAAGGTTATTCAATCCGTTTATATTGTTATTAACCATTTCTTCAGTAACGGCTTCACCTCTTGCAGATAATCTGTCTGATTTTGCAAGAATAATATTATCAATAACATCATCTCCCATTTTTCGTATATAACGCATTTTTATTTTGTCGGTCAATTCTTCTGTTGATATTACATGTGAAGGGTATATATGATTTTTAATCATTGATTTGATATAGTTTATTTGTTTATTTGAAAATTTTAATTCCTTTAATATAGGAACACACATATCTGCACCTATTGATTCGTGTTTCATAAATCTGTGTCTACCTGTATTTTCCTCTATTGTCCAACAGGAATATTTACCTATATCATGCATAAAGCCCGCTAATTTTAAATGTGCAATTCTTGAAAATCCGCCAAAATCAATTTTATTTAAATGTTCTTTTATAACAAATTCTGCATTCTCATAAAAATTTTCTATTTGTCGTACGGTTTCAATTGAATGTCCAATTAAAGGTAAATGGTGATGAGAATTTGGAGGTACTTTTTTTACATTATTAAATACAGGTAAAATTTCACATAAAAGTTCTGTTTTATCCATATTTATCAGGGCAATATCTGTATATTTACCCTCAAACATCTTCATTAGCTCTGTCATAATACGTTCTTTTGCCGGTTTATGAATTAGATTTTTATATTTTTTCACAATATTCATTAAATTTTCATCAATTTCAAAGCCGGTATTTGCTTGAAATCTGAATATTCTTAATAACCTTAGAGAATCATCTATTATATTGTTTTCACTTATAATATCTATTTTTTTATTTTCTAAATTATCAAATCCATTAAATATATCTATAAATTTATGATTTTTTATATCGTAAGCAATTGCATTCATTCTTAAATCTCTACGGCTTAAATCTTCTTCAATATTATGTCCGTAAGGGGCTGCAATATCTATATATACATATTTGTCATTTTCTTTTTTTACAAGCCGATATATTTTATTTACATCATCAAGTTCTACAAAACTTGTATTTTCCAAATAATTTGCTAAATTTTTTGAATAATTTTTCACATCATCACAAAATACAACAATATCTTTGTCATAATTATCCATACCAAAGTAATAATCTCTTATAATACCACCTACGGCATAGACCTTTAATTCTCCTGAAAATTCAATAATTTTTTTTATAAATTTATCATTATCAATTTTTTCTGCTATTTTGCTTTGAATATTCATAAACAATATTACCTAAAGATACTATAACAGCTGTTTCTGCTTTTAAAATTAATTTACCAAGCGATAACATTATAATATCATTATTCTTAAAAAATTCAAACTCTCTTGCACTAAATCCGCCTTCAGGCCCTATAATAACAAGAATATTATCATCTTTTTGTATTTTATTTTCACAAAAATATTCACCTAAGGTTTTATCTTCTATCCGTTCGCAAAAAACAATTTTTTTGTTAAATTTTGTACTTTTTATTAATTTTTTAATTGAAGTCAATTCAAAGCAGGTAGGAACATTAGCCCTTTCGCACTGCTTTGAAGATTCATACATTATTTTTTGCCATTTAGGAATTTTTTGAGTTATAACATTTTTATTTATAATGCAATTATCCGTAAAAATCGGATAAACTCCGTTAACACCAAGTTCAGTAGCTTTTTCAATAATAAGCGTTTGTGCATCAGATTTAACGGGAGCTTGTGCTAAAAATAAATTAAAGTTTAAATAGTTTTTAGATGGATATTTTTTTATAATTTCAGCAGCTATACTCGTTTTATCAATATCAGAAATAACACATTCATACTCTATCCTGTTTTCATCTGCAAAAAGAATTTTATCTCCGCATTTTGTACGTAAAGATTTTACAATGTGTGTATAGTTTTCTTTATCATTAATATTGATACAACCGTCTTTTATATCCTTTGAACTTATAAAGAAGTGAGGCATATAATTAATAATCCGACGGTGTACTATCATCTTTATCTTTTAATGATGATAAATCCTCACTATATGTTGAATCAAAATCTTCAGGTAACATTTCATTATCAGGCCATACTGTTGAATCATCAAATCTGCATGCACTCATATTGACAGCACCTGAAAAATCTGAATTGGATAAATCACTTTCATCAAAAATGCAACCTGCAACATCTGCTTCTGTAAAATTACAGTAATTTGCTGCAGCATAAGAAAAATCTGCTCCCGGTAAAACTGCATCAGTAAAATCACATTCAACAAGATTTGAACGAGTGAAATCAACTGATGTTAAATCACAATTTTGAAAATTAACTTCTGTCAAATGTGAATCCGAAAACGAACTTGAATTTAAATCAACATCTGAAAAATCAACTTCTGTTAAAACTATATTTGAAAAATCAACTTCACTTAAATCAATTTCATCCTGTTCTTTTTTCCATTCATTAAATTCTTCAGGATTGTTTTGAATTAATTCTATAAGTTCATCTTTAGTGTAATTTGCCATTAGTAATGTCTCCTTTATATATGTTATTATACTTTTATTCTGTTATTAAATTCATTTGCATCGCTAATAATACTGCTTGTGTACGATTTGATACTTTTAGTTTTTTAAAAATACTGTTTAAATGAGTTTTTACCGTAACTTCTTTTAAAAATAATTTTTCTGCAATCTCATGATTACTTGCACCTTTTGCAACAAAAGATAAAACTTCTTTTTCTCTTTGTGTTAATTCTTCAATATTTTCATCCGAAACAAAAGACATGTCAACAGTTTTTTGAGAATTTTTATTCCAATTTGAACGTCTTAATACAGCTTCAATTCTTGCAAGAAGATTTGGTAATATAAACGGCTTTACGATATAATCATCTGCACCTATTTTTAAGCCGGATACAACTTTTTGTTCCTCACTTACGGCTGTAATCATAATAACAGGAAGTGTTTTTGTTTTTTCACTTGTTCTAATTGCTTTTAAAGTATCCCATCCGTTCATATTAGGCATCATAACATCTAATAAAACCATATCAATATCATTTGCTTTAGAAGCTAAAACTTTTAATGCCTTTAAACCATCAGTTGCTGTAGTAACATTGTAACCGTACATTGGAAGTGCATCTTCCAAATATTTAGGATTATCATCTACTACTAATATATGTGCAAGTTCTGTCATTAATTATCCTTTTTTATACTATTTTTTCCCTTATAGCTTTCAAAGCTGCTTGCAAACGATCATTCACTTCTAATTTTTTGAGTATACTTGCAACATGTACTTTCGTTGTATTTACACTCAATGCAAGTTCTGCTGCAATATCAGTATTACCAAAACCTTGTGTAATAAGTTTTAATATCTGTTCTTCTCTTGCTGTCAAATTATAATCTGTATTTTGCTTTGTTTCCTCATTCACATGGTCGGTTGTTGCTGCTGATTGCAAAATTAATCTTGAAACTGAAGGATCAAACCATGCCGCACCATCAAGTACAGAACGAACAACATCTATAAGACGTTGAGGTTTTATTTCTTTTGAACAATATGCATTTGCTCCTGCTTTAATACTATCCAAAACTTCATTATCATCATTATGAGATGTAAATATTACAACTTTTATATCATTATGTTTTGATTTTATAACTCTTGTTGCTTCAATACCATTCATTTCAGGTAAACCTAAATCCATTATTATTAAATCTATATCGTTATTATCACAAATTTCGATACCTTCTTCAGCTGAGGATGCTTCAAAAATGTTATTAATAAATTTAACACCTTCGAAAGCTGTTATAAAACCAAATCTGGTTAATTCATGGTCTTCTACTATTAATATATTAAATTTTTCTTTATTTGTCATAATTTTAATTCTTTCTGTGCTTCCGCAAAATTAGGATTTAATTTTAAACATTTGTTAAAATACATTGATGCAGTTTGTAAATCATCTAAACTTTTATAAATTAAACCCTGATAATAATAATATCTGAAATCATTTTGGTTTATATAATATGCAACAGACAAATAATCTTGTGCCATTGCAAAATTATCACGATTTATTTCCAATCCTGCAAGTCCTAACCAGGCATCAATAAATGTTATATTTATACCAAGTGCTTTTTTTAAATAGCTAAGTTTTTTGTATGGTTCCATCATCGCAATACTATAATATGCTTCATATTCATCGGAAGATTTTGTTAGTATTTGTGTATATAACTCTTTTGCTTTGTTTTCTTCTCCCATTTTTTGATACGTTCTGGCTATTTCAACATCTGCCTTTATAGTTGTATCCGTATCTTTTGCCGCTATTTTATAATTTTTTATGGCTTTTTTGTAGTTACCTTGTACATAATAGGAATTACCAAGTGTCATTCTTGCTTTCGGATTTTTAGACAACACTTTTACTGATTTCTTTGCAATAGCAAAAGCTTTTTCATATTCTTTCATATTCCAATATACTTGACTTAAAAGAGCATTTACTTTTGCATTATTTTTTTTCTTTTTAGTTAATGCCGCTTGTAATGTTTTTATTGATTTATTAAAATCTCTTTCATAAAAATAATAATATCCTAAATGATAATTCCTATCATAATCTTTTTTAGCTATTTTATATAAAACATATTGTTCGACTGCATCTACACGTCTTTTTAATTCAGCTTCCGCAACACAATCTTTTTTTAATTGTTTAACTATCTTTAATGCTTCATTAGGTTTTAGACCATTTGCCGTTATCTTTGCATCTAATATTTTGTAATTTAAATTTTGAGGATTTTTTAATATTGCAAGTTGTATATATTGTTTTGCAATAGGAATATTTTCCGCTTTAAATGCAGCAAGAGCCAATACATAATTTGCATAGTCATATTTTTCCAACAAATCAGTATTCGCTTGCAATTCTTCCATTACTTCATGACTTTTGTCATTAAACATGATATTAGAATATGCCTCTGCTAAATATGTTTCATCTTCGTAATTCATGTGCACTTTTGGATAGAAAAATATTTTCATACTATCAATATGATTTTGTGAAATTTCTTTATCGGATATACTTTGTGCTGCTATATTTGAAAGATAAAATAATCCATATTCAGCAAGTTTATTTGACATTAATACATAACCAAAATCACTTGTTTCAATATTTTTTAAAATATTTCTAAATTCACTGTATGCAACTTCTATATTTTCATGTTTAAATTTATTTTCGGCTTTAATAAACTCATTAAACGCTTCAATTTGAGAAACTGTTATATTAAAATTTATAGAAAGTTCAGAAACCTTCATTGAAGAATCCAAAAGATTTATCGTAAACTTGTTAAAGCTGTCATTTACTGTCGGCTCAAAATCTTCTGCCATAACAGAATTAAAAGGTATAAACGCTATAAAAAATAAAATTGTAAGTGTTTTTTTTATCATTCAAGATACCCTTTACTTATTATCTCATGTCCATAATAATAAGTGTTGAATAAACTTATAAAATTTTGCTGTATATCAGTTAATGTTTCCGGATCAAGAGCCATTGTATCATGTAAATCATTCATAGTGTATTGAGATAAAAATGTTTTATCTTCTTTTTTCATCTCAAGATGATTTTCTGTTAAAAATACTTCTATGATTTTATCACAAGGTAAACCCATAAATACTTTAACAATATCTCCATCAAAATGAGTGCCTGAATCACCTATTAAAATGTTCATAACTTTAAATATCGGCATTTTATCACGGTAGTGTCTTTTTGATGTTATTGCATCAAAAACATCAGCTACAGCAAGTATTCTGCCGCCTAAAGGAATATCAAGTCCGCTTAATTTTCTATAATAGCCGGAACCATCAAATTTTTCATGGTGAGAACATGCTATTTCAGTTACCTTTTTAAAATCGTCAGACATGTGTATCTTTTGTAATATATCATGTGTAAGTTCTACGTGCGATTGAATATGTTTGTATTCTTCATCTGTTAATCTGCCTTCTTTTTGTAAAACAGAATCTCTAATACCAATTTTACCTATATCATGTAATGTTGCAGCTTTTTCAATAATTGCTACTTGTCTTTCAGTCATATTCATCGCTTTTGCAATTAGTGAAGAATACATTCTTACACGTGTGGAATGACCTGATGTAATTTTATCTCTGGCATCAATAGAAGCAGCAAGTGTTTCAATAAAACTTTCAAATACAACTTTTTGTTCTTCCAACATTTTTTGTTGAGTTTTAAATAGTTGTGCATTTTCTAAGGCAATACCGGCAGATGAACCAATTGCAACAAGCAAATCTTCATCTTCCGTTGTAAAATATCCGTCAAGTTTGTTTAATACCTGAAAAGCACCGATTATCTTTTGTTGTAGGTTTTTTATAGGCATACAGAGAATAGTTTTTGTTTTATATCCTGTTGATTTATCAACATCCGGATTAAAACGAGAATCGTTGTATGCATCTTTTATATTGATTGTTTCACCTGTTTTAACACAGTGAGCTGCAAGTCCTTTATCAGCTGAAAATCTCAATTCACTGTTTTCTATACCTAATGCAACTTTTGACCAAAGTTCGTTTCTATCTTTATCATATAAAAATACGGTACATCTGTCTGCTTGTATAGCGGATTTTGTTTCTTCGGCTATCACTCTTAACAATACATCAACATCTCGCTCTGCAGATACTGTCTGACCTATTTTTACAAGAGCAACCAAAGGATCTCGTTTATTTGACAATAACCCTTTAGAAATAGAAGAAAGTTTTTCAAAAACTTCGTTAATTTTATCCAATATATTTAAGTTGTCAGATTTAAACGCTAAATTCTTTGCATTTTGTAAATGTAATTCCGCCAATCTTAAATTATGTTCCATTTCATAGATACAACCCAATATATATTCCACAAAAGTTTTTGCATCATGATTATCTGCATATTTTGCAAGATATTCTGCATCATCTAAAAGAGATAATGCATTTTCATAATTATTCTTATCATCTATATACAAAAGTATTCCTCTGAGTGCAAGACACATAGACATATAACTGTCATAATGTGTTGCTTTGAATGACGGTTCAATATCGTCAATAATTTGTTGGCTCATTGCATAATTTTTAAGGTTAAATTCTTTTATTGCAGAAATCATTAATTTCTTAGAATATTTTAAATCGTCCTCTTTAGGTAATTCTGTTAATTCCATATTTTATCCTTTTTTATTATATGATTTTATTGTACAATATATCTTATAATAATTCAAAATATTTTTTATTTGTTAAAAAAGGAGAGCGGATTTGAATAAAATATCAATATTAATACCGGTTTTTAATGAAGTTAATACATTACAAAAAATCCTTGAAAAAGTTGAAAATACTGACTTTTGCAATCTTGAAAAAGAAATAATACTGATAGATGACGGTTCATTTGACGGAACAAAAGATTTATACAAAAATTTACCATATAAAGTTTTGTATCATGAAAAGAATATGGGAAAAGGTGCTGCATTGAGAACCGGATTTAAAGAGGCAACAGGTGATATTGTTGTTATACAGGATGCAGATTTGGAGTATGAACCAAAAGATTATCAAGAATTAATACAATTAATCCTTGATGATAAAGCGGATGTTGCATACGGAACAAGATTAACAGGAGTAAAACCGTCAAGAGCATTTATGTTTCATCATCTTTTAGGTAACAAATTTCTTACATTACTTACAAATATTTTATATAATACTACATTAACAGACATGGAAACGTGTTATAAAGCATTTAAACGCTCTTTTTTAAATGGTATAGAAATAAAATCAAACAGGTTTGATTTTGAGCCGGAAATAACTGCAAAAGTTTTAAAACGAGGAGCAAGAATTTATGAATTACCTATTTCTTATTATGGCAGAGAATATAATGAGGGTAAAAAAATAACTTGGAAAGACGGATTTTCTGCAATTTGGACACTTGTAAAATATAGATTTACCGATTAAATTTATTATAAAAATTTATACATTGCATAGGAATATACTTTAGGGTAGACTATATATTATGAAAAGACCTGAACTATTAATGCCGGCAGGCAATGTTGAAAAGTTAAAATATGCAGCTGCTTACGGTGCGGATGCAGTTTATTTAGGAACTGTTGATTTCAGTTTAAGAGCAATGAGAAAGGGTGAATTAATTACTCTTGATAATTTAAAAACAGTTATTGATACAGCAAAAAGTTTAAATATAAAATCATATTTAACTTTAAATATTTTTGCATTTAATAATGATATAAAAATGCTTGAAAGTGTAATGGACAGAATTCAAGATGCAGCTCCTGATGCGATTATTGTTAGTGATATGGGTATTTTGCGTTTGGTAAAAAAATATATGGCTGATACTGCATTACATATAAGTACTCAAACAAATACATTAAATTATGAGGCAGTAAAATTTTGGCAGGATTTAGGTGCAACACGTTCAATTTTAGCAAGAGAATTACCTATAAAAGATATTGCAGAAATTAAACAAAAAGTACCTGATATGGAATTGGAAGTTTTTGTACATGGTTCACAATGTGTATCTTTTTCGGGAAGATGTTTGTTAAGTGATTACATGACAGATGGAGAAAGAATTGCAAATCATGGAAATTGTGCTCAGCCATGTCGTTGGAGTTATAAGCTTGTTGAAGAAACACGTCCCGGACAATATTATGAAATAGAACAAAATGATAAAGGAACACATATATTAAGTCCTAAAGATTTATGTTTAGTTGAATATATACCACAATTAATAGATGCAGGAGTGGATTCTTTAAAAGTTGAGGGAAGAACAAAGAGTTTGTATTATGTTTCTGCGGTTACAAAAGCATACAGAAGTGCTATTGATGAAGTTATGTCAGGCAAAACGGATGATTTATATAAATATGTTGAAGAATTAAAAAAAGTGGGAAATAGAGGATATACTCAGGGCTTTTATCTTGGAAATAACAATTCTGAAAGTTACAGTTATGATATTTCTAAGGGCTTAGCAGGTGCAGATTTTTTATTTGAAGTTCATGGAAAAGAAAATGATATGTTGCTTGTAAAAGTTAAGAATAAATTTTTAAAAGGACAAGAATTTGAAATAATAACACCTGATGAACAGTATTTTACATGTGCTGAAAGTATAATTGATACAAAAACAGGTGAAGAAACTGATGTTGCAAATACAAATGGAGAAATGCTTGTAAAATTAAAGCAATTACCAAAAAATTATGAATATGCATTAGCAAGAACAAAGGAGATAAAAAACGATGATATTGCGTCCTGATAAAAATTTAAAAAATATTTATGAAATAACGCCTGATATGCTTCATAAAATGGGTGTAAAAGCAATGTTAGTTGATTTGGACAGTACGACATTACAATCAAAAACGGGAAAATTTACAGAAAAAACTTTGGAATGGTTTAAACAATTTTCAAAAGACTTTTATATTGCTATAGTAACAAATAATAAAAATCCTGAATATATAGAAACTGTTGAGCAAACTGCACCTTGTAAAATATATTCTAATGCTAAAAAACCATGCCCGCATGTAATAAATCAAATAAAACACGGTATGTTTATGTCAGGTCGTGAAATTGTTGTTGTTGGAGATAGACCATTAACAGATATATTGGCAGGAAAATTAGCAAGAACAAAGACTATTCTTGTTGGTTCAATAAATGATTCAGAAAATATACCTACAAAATTTGTAAGATTTTTAGAAAGATTATTTATCTTTCCATTCTAAAAATTTTATGATATAATATTTTAGGAATAAGACCACGATATGTCGACGTGGTGGAATGGTAGACACGCCGGTTTAAGGAGCCTGTGGAGAGATCCGTGGGGGTTCAAGTCCCCCCGTCGACATATAAAAAAGATATTGACTAATGTCAGTATCTTTTTTATTATGAAGTTGGGTTGGGCTGGAATCACCTTTCGGGGGTTCAGCGTGAGTGAGCTGAGGGCGAAGGTCTTTTCTTTGGAAGAAACAAAGTTTCTGAAAAGAAAAACCGTAGACCCGTTAAACGCGAACGAGCAAGACAAGTCCCCCCGTCGACATTTTGTTTTTTAGAGCTTTCAAAAGGAGGCTCTATTTCAGTATTTATAGCACTTATACGGGTTCCAATCATAACGACATTACTAAGGTTTTGTTCGTCATTTTTTAGTGTCTGCTTTGCACTGTCTGAACGCTTTTCAAAGGTTCCACTCAATGTTTCTAAATCAGCAGAAAATGACTCATTCTTATGTAACTTAATTTGTCTTAAGTGTTCAAACAATGGATTCAGCTTGACTGTCAGCTTATTTGTATCTTCGTTATATGTTATTTCTTCTGTTATTGTAGTTAATATTAGACGCTTCTCATCAAGAGTTGCCTTCAAATACAATTCTGGTATCCTGTTGGCAAAATCTATCAATATATCAATGCGTCTTACGGTTTCTCTTGAGTTTTCCGATAAGTTCATTATTTCACTGTTAATTGCTTGCTTGCGTTTTTCCAATTTCCGTAGCAAAATAAAGCGAATGAAAACGGGTGAACTGCCAATAATCCAAGACAGGTAATTTATTATGACAAACTTCACACCCGAAAAATGTAAACAAATGCATCTGACTATATAATTACACATATAGGCATCGGATACAGAATGTTGAATATTAATTAAAACAATGATTATATTGGGAATTTACTAATATATTTAATTAATTATAGATAATTCGGATTTTTGATTTTGACTAAATTAGTTAAAAAGTTCGATTTTAAAAAGCTGATGATTTATTAAGATTGTTAAATAAAGGTTAAGAAAGAACGATATTCTGCAAAAAAGAGTTATAACATAGGTGTTGAAAGAAATAAGGAATAAAAAAGAAAGGAGCAAATTATGAAATTTTTAGTTAGAAAAACACCGGACAATTTTATTAGAACTGTGAGTGACGAAATCAGCTCTTTACTTAACAGACATTTTGACAATTATTTTCCTGATGCAAATTACTGGGAAGATGTTGACAAACTTTCAATGCCGATAGAGGTTGCTGACAAAGGAAAAGAATTTGATATCAGAGCTGAACTTCCGGGAGTAAAAAAAGAAGATTTGGATATTGATATTGAAAAAGATTTCTTAAAAATTAATGCAAAGAAATTTGATGAAACAAAAGAAGAAAACAAAAATTATAAACATTCGGAGTTTAGTTATGGTGAATATTCAAGGACAATTCAATTGCCGGAAGAAATAGATATTGATAAAACAGAAGCAAAATTGGAGCACGGTGTTCTTAAAATTATTGCACCAAAAATACATAAAGAAAAAGAACAATCAAAAAAATTGATTGTAAAGTAAACTAATTGAATGTTTAATATAGGCGGAACATAACTCATAATATCATGTTCCGCCTATATATTTACATGTATAAAGTAAGTAGGGTTCCGAGAATTGCTTAATTGAACAAACTTTTCTTGAATTGTTACAAATAAGTTTTATACTCTAATCCTAAAATCATCCTGATATTATAATACGTCTGTGTATCTAATTTCATAATCAATATCAACTTTTGATAAATGTTGAACTTACTACCTAAATTTGTTATAATTTCTTTGTTGTTGGGTTCCAAAATAGTAACCTCATCGACACCATAAAGAGGGTAATAACAAAAGTTGTTACCCTCTTTATTTTGTAAAAATGGACGCAGAACCCTATCCGATAGAGAAAATTAATTTTATTTAAAAATCATTCCGATGATAGCAAGCTTTGCCGAAAATATTCGTGAATTATTTAGGTTAAAATGTTTTATAAATAATATTAATAAGTTAAAGGAATTTTTGATTTTAAGATTTTACTAATTTTTAGAGATGGCAAATATTGGCTTAAAAACAAAGTAAGCTGGTTTATATTTACTCTTGATGTAGGTCCTAAGACAATATCAGAGATTATTTCATCCGAAAATTTGTATTCAAAATATGAAACTATTTCAGAATTTTTTGTTCTGAACTTTAAATCTAAATGTTCTTCTATATCAACATTTTCCTTATATAAATTTTTTAACAAATATCTGTAACAAGGAAAATAACAAATTCTATATTCTTTTTCTTCTGAAAACTTACTGTTTTTGGTAAATGCGGAAAGTATTTTTATAAATTGGCTGATATATTCGACAATCGTACTTTTTTCAATATACTTGTTATCAAGATACGGTATAGTTTCAAGCATTTTTTTTAATATATTATAAATAGTTTTCTCTTTATAGCAAACTTCATCAATTATAATATTTGATGAACTATCACCATTACCTAAAAGGTCTTTATGCGGAATTTTTGACAAATTAAAACCTATAGCAGCACCTTTGCCGTTATCTCCGTACGCTCTCCATTGACTCAATAAATCCTTATTTTTTGACAAACTTATAATGTATGGATAATCTACATTTGATTGACACGCTTTTTCTATTAATTTCAGTATCTCATTTTTTTTACTGTCTTTAAAATCAACATCCTTTATAACTCTTTTTAAAATATCCAATATATAAATACATTCCAATTTATCATTCATTGTTCTTGAATGAGAAAGCCAAAGAGTTTTATTTTGCAATATCTGCATAAAAATATCAACTGAACAGTAATGATACCCTATTTTATTTTTTATTTTTGCCATATTAGTATTATAAATTGAATTATTAATAAAATAAAGTATGTTATTTAATGTAAAAGAGATTGATTAAAAATCAACCTCTTTTGTAATTTTATTATTGTATATAATTATCTAACCAATAACAGGCGGATTAAATACTCTTGCTGCTAAATCCTTATCAAGCATTAAAAGTGCCTTTTTATCATCGCCGATTAATTTTAAAGTTGCTAAAACTCCGCCAACATTATCTTCTTCTTCAACTTGTTCTTTTATATACCAATTTAAAAGAGAGAATGAAGCTCTGTCTTTTACTTCTTCTGCAACATCCATAAGAGCGTTTATTCTTGATGTAACAAATTCTTCATGTGATAAAATTTGTTCAAAAAGTTCTAATGGAGTTTCACCTTTTACTTCCGGCTTATCAATTGCCGAAAATTCAAGTTTACCGCCTCTGCTTAATAAATAATTATACATACCCATTGCATGAGCATTTTCTTCTTGAACTTGAACATCCATCCAATTTACAAAGCCCTGTAAATTCATTTCTGCAAATTTTGCTTTTATTGCTAAATATAAATATGCAGAATACAATTCTTTATTAATTTGGTCATTGTATGCCTGTTCCATTTTTTTATCTATCATTTCATACTCCTATTATTATTATTCTTCAACTTTTACAAAAACTGATTTTGGTTGACCGCAAATCGGACATACATAATCATCTGATTCTTGAGAGATATCACCCTCATAAATGTATCCGCAAATTTCACATCTGTATTCTAATTTTTCTTCTGACATAATTTCTCCTTTATTTCTTTTATATAACAGTTTAATTATTTCATCTATACCGTATTGTGTCAATTCATCTTTAAGTTATGTTTATGGCTTTATTATGAATTACTTTCATCATTAAGAGTAAGAACTGCCATAAATGCCTCTTGAGGTATTTCAACTTTACCTACGGCTTTCATACGCTTTTTACCTCGTTTTTGTTTTTCCAGCAATTTACGTTTTCTTGTAATATCACCACCGTAACATTTATCTAATACGCTCTTTCTCAGGGCTTTTATATTTGTTCTTGCAATTACTCGTCCGTTAATTGCTGCCTGTATCGGAACTTCAAACAACTGTCTTGGTATAATTGTCTTTAATTTTTCTGTCAATTTTTGACCTATATGATAAGCACTATCCTTATGACAAATAACAGATAATGCATCAACAATTTCACCTGCAAGCATTACATCCAATTTAACCAATGCCGAACGTTTATAGTCCGAAAACTCGTAATCCATACTTGCATAACCTCTGGTTCTTGATTTTAATTGGTCATAAAAATCTGTTATAACTTCATTTAAAGGAACTTGATATTCAAGATTAACTCTTACCTTATCAATATATGTCATATTAACAAAAATACCTCGTTTAGATTGAGTTAAGTCCATTAACGTTCCAACATAATCATTAGGAACAATTATATCAACCTTTACGTATGGTTCTTCAATATATTCAACCTGAGCAGCAGGAGGTAAATTTGCAGGATTGTCTATTGATAAAACTTCATCCGTTGTTGTATGAACTTTATAAACAACAGACGGAGCAGTAGTTACAAGTGATAAATCATATTCACGTTCAAGTCGTTCCTGTATGATTTCCATATGCAACATTCCTAAAAATCCGCATCTAAAACCAAAACCCAATGCACTCGATGTTTCAGGTTCAAAAGTAATACTACTATCTGATAATTTTAATTTTTCTAAAGCTTCTTTTAAATCATGATAGTCTTCATTATCAACAGGATAAAGACCTGAAAATACCATAGGTAATGCTTCTTGATAACCCGGTAAAGCTTCTGAAGCAGGGTTTTCACATGTTGTTATTGTATCACCTACAAAACGTGTTATCTCTTTTATTGAACCGGAAAAATAACCTACATCTCCGCATTTTAAAGATTTACAAGGAACTCTGTCAGGTGTTAAATACCCTAATTCTATAACATCATACTCTTTCCCTGATGCCATAAATCTTATTTTGTCGCCTTCTTTTATTTCACCGTCCATTATTTTGAAAAGGCAGACTGTTCCTAAATAAGAATCATAAGCACTATCAAATACCAATGCTCTTAATGGTTTTTCTGAATTATCCTCAGGAGGAGGAATTAAATCTACAATTGCTTCCAATACATTTTCTACACCCTCTCCTGTTTTTGCACTTACAGGTATTGCAATTGATGCATCTATTCCTAAAACTTCTTCTATTTCTTGTTTTACTCTTTCAACATCTGCTGACGGTAAATCAATCTTATTTATAACAGGTATTATTTCAAGATTTTGTTCTGCTGCAAGGTAAACATTTGCGATAGTTTGTGCTTCAACACCTTGTGTTGCATCTACAATTAATAAGGCACCCTCACAAGCTGCAAGAGAACGTGATACTTCATAAGTAAAATCAACATGTCCGGGAGTATCTATCAAATTAAGCTCATAGTCAGTACCATCATTAGATGTATACTTCATTCTTGCAGTATTCAACTTTATTGTAATACCACGCTCACGCTCAATATCCATTGAGTCTAATAACTGTGCCTGCATATCACGTTTTGCAACTGTTGCTGTTTTTTCCAGCAATCTGTCTGCAAGTGTTGATTTACCATGATCTATATGGGCTATTATACAAAAATTTCTAACATTATTTCTATATTTCATATATGAATTTTATCATAAAATTTATAAACTAACTATAATAGATTTTTAAATTATATGAAAAACAGTTAATAATATTGCTACATCCTATTTTTTCTGATAAAATCTTAAAAAAAGGAATAAGTTATGAAAAAAATATTTTTAGTTTTAGCCATACTATTAATCGGTATTAAAGCTCATACAGCAACTGTTTGGGTAAATGATGCCCGTTTATTATTTCAAAATAATGCATCAATTATAATGGCAATAAATATAAGAACATTTAATGCAAAAGATGTTAATAAAAACGGTATTATAGAAAATAAATACGGAGAAGAACGAGGAAATTTTATAAATGCTATATATCGTCTTGACCAATTGGCATTACAGGGAGTTAATACTATTGAACTTTTGCCTATAACGTCTGTTGGAAAAATTAAAGCTTTAGGAACAGCCGGCTCATTATATGCTTTAAACAGTTTTACAGAAATAAATCCTCAACTTGCAAGTGATAAGTCAAAATTAAGCCCTAAACAACAAGCTATCAGATTTATTGATGAAGCCCATAAACGTAAATTACGTGTAATAGTTGATTTACCATCTTGTGCTTCATATGATTATTATTTAAACAATCAAGTATTATTCTTAAAAAAAGAAAATTTATCACCTGTAATTCCAGGAGATTGGACTGATATAAGAGTTTTAGATGCAGGAAATAATAATTATTTAAATAACAATTTATTGCAAAAATATAAACAATTTATTGATTTAATGTATGAAATTGGAGCAGATGGAATTGTTGCATCAAATGCATCAATGAAACCTTATAAATTTTGGCAGGAATTGATAGATTATACACGAGAAAAAAGTCCACAATTTCTCTTTATAGCTCAAGCGACAGATAAAGATATACCTATGCCTGATAAAATCCCTTTTACTCCTTATGATAAACTTTTAGAAGCCGGATTTGACGGATATTTTGCAGGATATTCAAGATTTCCTGATTGGAGAACAGCACAAGACTTATATAACCATGTAAAATTCAATACTGAATTGTTTTCTAAATATAAACAAATAAAATCATCTATAGGAAGTTTTTCAACTGTTGATTCAGTAAGTCCTGTTCTTATAAACGGAAGTCAGTATCCTATAATGATTTCTTGGCTTAACGCTACATTACCTGTAAATTCATATTTTGTAGACGGTTTTCAATCAGGTGATGACTATTCATATCCTTGGGAAAATAAAAGAGCCGTAAAATCATATACTGATGATGATTTTTATTTTATACATAAAGGCAAAATAGATTTATTTAATTTTTCACGAAAACCGGGTGGAAATGACGGAAATATAATGCAAAATTTTGTACTTGCAAATAAATTTAAATATATTTTGAACACGACTATTTCTAACCCAAATTTTGTTCCTCTTGCATCAAACATAGATGATGTATTTTCTTTTGCCAGAGCGGATAAAACTAATTCTGTAGTTGTCATAGGTAATATGGATTTTCAGAATATGCAAAATGTTAAAGTTACTGTACCGCATTTGACTGATAAAGTTTCCATTGTACCTATTAAAATAGATGAAATACCTATAATTGAAAAAGGCAGGATAAATACTATTTTAGCTCCAGGTGAAATACAAGTTATGCTGTTAAAAGATTTTTCTATAAAAAAATAGGGTGATTATATATTTATTTAAATAGATAATTCTATTTTATCTTTTTCAATGAAGAAATAAAGTTTGTTGTCTGAATATCACCGTCAATAACGGTTAAAAACACTTGTGCAGTGTTATCTTCGGTTTCAAGTTCAGGTAATTGTGATAGTTCTGCTGCATAATAACTAACTTCATTTTCTGTTTTTATAATAGAATTAACACCTTTTGATAATGCATTGAGTGATATTTTTCTCAAAAATCCGGCTGCACCTTTATTTTTGTTAGAAAATTTTGTATATATCCTCAAAGAAGAATCAAGATTAATAAGGTTTATTCTACCTACAATGAATGAACTTAATTGAGGTGAAGAAGATTTTATATTAATCCTTTCAGCAATATTTTTCTTTATAATAAAACTTCCTGATATTTTTTTGAATGAACCCTCAGGTATATTTATAATATCTACAAGAGTTGACGGACTAATCATCACAACAGGGTTGCGGAATAGGGCAGCCATATTTAAAATGTATTGCACCAACCCCAATTTTGCAATTGATCCGTCCTTAATATTAAACTTTATTGAACCGTTCAAACCGGAATTTTTGTAAGTGTACAACTCAATTAAAGCATCTGCTTTACCTGAAATTTCTCTCGGTAAATTTAACATATCTGAGGCAATTAAATTTGAATCTATATTTTTTCCGCCAAGTCGTATACTTGCTTTTTCTTTTGCTAAATCAGCATAAAATTTAAGAGTGGAAATTCCTTCTGCAAAATCAAATTTATTTGATTTTATTTCTAATATTCCATTTGGAGTAAGTGTTAAATCAGCAGATAAATTACCAAAATTTATATTTTTATATTTACCCTTTTTTACAAAGAAGTTACATTTCTCTATTGTTAGCAAGTTTGGTGTAAATACAATAGGTGTATTTTCACTTTCTGTTACTGTATTTTTATTTTGTATTTCTTCCTGAACTTCAAAATATTTGGAAGAAACTTTACTTGTTGCTATTTTAGGTCTATTATTCGGATTTAACCGACGATTTGGTCTTTGAGGATTAGCTTGAAAAGATTTTATTATATTTTCAATATCAATATCTTCAAGATTTAAATTTATATTTTTAACAACAACAGGAAATATCATTTCATTTTTTATATCTCCGTCAAATTTGTAATCTGTTCTTCTTAGTCTGCCATCTGATATAATATGCACCGTTTGAGAATTTGTTACAAGTTTTGCATTTTTTATAATAAATTTTTGTCCTACAACCATTACATCTTTTAGTGTCATATTTCCTGATAAATAAGGTGTTTTAGAATTAACATACTTCAATTTACCGCTTACTGTTCCGTTTCTGAACAGTCGTTTACTTACTAAAATATTAAAAAATTCACTTGGTAACGGTTCGGGTATATCAAATTCCATATCAGTTAATTGTGCTGTTTTTAAATTTACATTTCCATTCAAAATTACCATTGGTTCGATATGTGCATTTCTTGTAATTTTTTCGGATATATAATAGCTTATTCGTTCTATCCATAAATTATCACCGTTTATATGCATTTTTGTTCCCAAATATCTGTCAAATTTTGTTGAACTTATAGAGGAATCCTCTAACAAAATATTACTGCCTTTAGGTACTTTAAAGCCCCCGCCAATATCAACTTTACCGGAATTATCATATTCTATCTTTACTCCCATATTTGAATTTCCAATAAGAGTAATTTTTATGCCGGAAAGTTTAGAAACATATTTTGCAAATTCATTTGTTGCTTTTCCGCCAACAAGTATATTTGTCTTAACCGTTCTTGTATAATCCTTTACTTCTCCAAACATTTTTACAATATTTTTTTTATTTGAACCGTAAAAACCGTTTACATTATCAATTTTTATATTATTATTATCCATAATTATATTACCGCTGAGTACGGTAACGGGAATATCTGCTAAAGGTACAAGATTGAACTTTATATTATTAGTATTAATTTTTCCGTTTATATTACCGTTTTTAAGGTTATAATTAAATTTAAATGTTCCTCGCAATTTACTAAAGTTTTCAAGTATTTTATCTCCACCTGCAACTACTAAATCTGATTTTAAAAACTCTTTTACATTATCTATATCAAATTTTGTCGAAGATATTGTTATATCATAATCTTTTTCACTAATAACCGAATTAATATATACTTTTGAACGGTTTACCATAAATTCAAAATTGTCTGTATATAGCTTATTGTCTTTTATATAAACATTATTTCTGTCTTTAAAGCCAACTTTTAAATCACTATTATTGTGATTAATTAAAATAAGAAGTCCAAAATGAAGATATTTTGGATTTTTTGATTGGTTTAATTCTATATCTTTTGCTAATAGTTTTATTAATACATTTTGAGGAGTTTTATATATTATTGTACCTTTTTTTACATATAACAGTGCATTAAACCAATCAAATATATACTCTGATTTTTTTTGTTCTTCTGCTTGTTTTAATTTTAAATCTTGTAAAGCATTTGTATCAACATAAATCTCATCTGCACCTAATTTTTGAAGAATTACCTTTTTGTTCAATATTTCTTTTAAAGAGATTGTTCCTTGCGTATTTTTAATTACCAAAAGTTTTTTACCTGTTTTTGTAAGAGTTAAATTTTGAACGCTAAAATTTATAACAGGAGTTTTACTTACATCTAATAACGGCTTTTCTATTTGTAAATCTGCATCAGTTAATTCTTTTATTGATTTTTGTGCAAGATTTAAAACCTGTTCATTTTGAATAGATTTAGGTAAAATTACAAACCAACAAACAGGTATAAATAAACATATTGATACTATAATCAAAATTAATAAGCATATTAAAACTTTAGTATATTTCTTCATAAAATATTTGAACTATCCCTGCTAAAAATGTATTTTATCACAAATAAAAATTTTAGGAAATTATATAAATACAAGCCGCTCATTTTATATAAACATAAAATGTAATGTCGTGCTGAACTAATTTGATGACTGTTTCTAAAATTTAGTAATAATTAATATTATAAACGAACTTGTGCTAAATCATGTAATTTTTTATATAATGCAATTTCTTCATCAGAAAGATTTTTAGGAATTTCAATATTAACAGTTACAATCATATCACCTGTTACTCCGTTTTTTGTAAGTCCTAATCCTGCAAGCCGATACTTTTGACCTGAACTTGTTTTAGGCATGATTTTCATTGACACATTGCCTGATGATGTCGGAACATTTATTGATGTACCCAATACTGCCTCAGAAGGTGTTATCGGTATTGTAAATAATATATTTAAATCATCATATTTAAAATTAGTATTGTTTTCAATAACAACATTTAAATATAAATCTCCGTTTTTACCGCCATTTGTTCCAGGATTTCCTTCTGATGGAATTCTTATTTTTGAATTTGGTTTTATATTTGCAGGTATTTTGACAGTTATTTTTTTATGCTGCGATTCAACACCCGTTCCATCGCAAACAGGACAATTCATTCCATTTGCAAATACTCTTCCATGACAATTTGAACATTCTTGTGATGATAAAATATTAACAGTTTTTGAAACTCCATTTAAAGCTTCTTCCATTGAAATAATAACATCTGTGGTAATATCCGTTCCATTAACAGGACGAGCGGTTTTTTTCTTATTTTGTTTTTGCGATGCATTATGAAAACCATTCATTATATCTTTAAAAATATTTTGAAACGCATCATCCTCTTTTTTATTTTCTTCTTGTTTTTGTTGGGTTTTATTGTCAGTTGATTTTTGAGAATATTGGTTTTGTGATTTAAAAACTTCTTCTTGCTGTTCTGTTTGTCGATATGCTTTTTGAGCTTCTCTCCTTGCCGCATTATCACTTGTTGTTTTATTGTAGCTGAATATTCCTCTTAAAATATCATAGCGTTTTCTTTTTGTTTCGTCAGAAAGAGTTTCATAAGCTTCTCTTACTTCTTTAAATTTTTCAGCACCTGAATCACCTGCAACATCAGGGTGATATTTTCTTGCAAGTTTTCTGTATGCAGATTTTATTTCATCCACACTTGCACTTGGAGAAATTTCCAATATATCATAATAATTTTTTTGCTCAGATACCATATATTATATAATAATATATTTTTTTTAATTGGCAATTGTCCTAAGTTACTTAACAATGAATTAAAATTTATTTTATATTTATTTAAAAATTAATTTTTATATTCCATAAAAAATGACTCCCGTTAGGAAGCCAAAATTTTGGGATGGAAGGACTGTCTTGTTCACTCGCGTTTAACGGCAACTACGTGTTTTACATCATGTGCT
>CACYOO010000018.1 GCA_902776035.1 uncultured bacterium | reverse complement strand
CAGGAGCGTTATTACTTTCTGCCATATGCACATTATTGCTAAACAGATGGAATGTTGTGAATGTAATTGTACTAATGACTATAATTGCAATGATAAATTTCATAATTTTAAAATATGATCGAATTTGGGATAATAAATAGTGACTAATCGAACTTCCGACTTGTATGTCAAACTCGCGATACTTTATGTCAAAATCCATGATACAGTGTAACGACATTGGGGTTTATTTGGGACATTTGAATTGTAATTAATTAGCCAATGTTCCCTAACGTGTTTGGAATACAGCAGTTTTGTCCAAATTGACTGGAACGGGACGAAAGGTGACTTTTTGTCCACTTTTTGTCACGAAAAAATCCGATATAAATCCGAGTAACTCGTTAGAACTCAAATACACTCTATATAATAGCGATGACACAAACAGGACAAAAAAGTCCAATTTGAAATGCCTGTTTTTCAACTCGGAAGCAAGCCGGAAGTATTTATTTCATTTGAATAAAAGTAAAATTTGTTACCAAAACACATTACAAAACTGCCAAAATCCTCTCTAAAATTTATTACTTTCAGTCAATTAAATTAAGGCGTTCTTAATATATCCGGATCAACTTCCAATACTTTACAAAAAAGATTATATTTATATTTGCCGCCATTATATAAATAGCTCTCATCACTATGTCTAAGATCAAACAAATCATTTGCTTCATCAATATTAAACCTGGCAAACCATTTTGCTAACAAAATACATTCGGTATGGCTATAATTATGCTTATTTATACGTCTTTTTAATTGTCTATGAGTAACTTTTAAGTTTAAACCAAAATCGTAATTCCAATAATCTTCAAATTTTAAAATAGGAGAATCGAATAGTTCCGACCATAAAGCTTTAATTTTTTTTCGTTTTGGATAATCACTAATTTTTAAAATAAAATCATATATTTTTTTATCTTCTTTTGAGAGATTACTATTAATACCTTCAATAGTATTATCTTTAATTTCCCATTGATTATTTTCTAATGTTCCTATATAAAGTTTAAAAATTTTCAAATTATAATTTATATCTACTATATTAAAACTTTGCTTATTAGCAAAACCACCGCACCAAAATTGGTGTGCTATTGTACTATTCCGATCAATTTTTTCATATGCTTGCTCATGAGCATGCCCTGAGAAAATAAATGCATTATTGAGTCTAGCGTACTCGGTAATCTCATTTTTCGTATTTTCTTCAAAATAATCAATCGGGTGATGTGTTAATATTAAAACTTTTAATGGTATAGAGTTATTGTGAACTATTTCTCTCTTTATTTCGTCATATTGTTGTTTTAAAAAATAAATTTGATTTCGATAATCATTTATTGATGAAAAAATTGATGAATTTAAACCAATTATTGCGACATCATCTTCTGCGTTATATATGTATGGTTTATCTTTGATTAAATTATTAATTTTAGAACTTTTTAAAAAATTGTAGAATTTGTTCTGACGTGTAATTAACTCGTTAATAGATTCATAATAGAATTGGTTCTCTATCAAATTTATTTCATTATATTTTGCTTCTCGTAGTTTATCTCTTTTTAAATTTTCATTTGGTAATTCAATTTTACAATCCACATCATGATTTCCAGGTACAACATATATTTGTTTTTTATCAATATATATTTGTTTGCAAATACTATCAATTAATTTTTTCGCATAACTATATGCTTTAAAATCAGCTTGGTTTACAATATCACCTGTTAGGAAAACATAATTAATATTCTTATTATTTTTTTCCATCCAATTTTTAATTTCAGAAAGCATTTTGTCGTATAATTCTTTATCAATATTATTATGTGATAAATGAAAATCAGACAAATGTAATATTGTTAAATTTTGTCTTGTCATAAAAATGTCTTATCCTTATTTTTTTATTGTCTACAATAATATGTTTTGTTTTAAAGCTTAACGACTTTTGTATACCAAGCACCACGAGTTTTGCCATGTTTAGTAAGGTAATTATTCTCAACCAGACTTGATAAATGCTTTTTAATTGTATTAATATTTGTTCCTGTTAATTCAGACAATTCGGAAATTGTTGCTCTGTCTTTTGTTTCAAAAACTTCCATGATTTTTGCTGAAATTTCCGGTAGGTCTAAATTGGATTTAACGGAAGTGTTTGCGTGTTCTATTTTATACTCAAGTCTGATTTTTTGCTTTTGCAATGTCTTTAGGAAAAACATCAGCCACGGTTCATAATCAGGTTCTTTATTCAAAGTCGTCTGAGTTTGCCTTAGTGCCCTATAGTATCCTTCTTTATTATCCTCAATTATTGATTCGGTTGAACTGTAAGGAACATAAACGTAACCGGATTTTAGCAGTAAAAGGTTTGTTAATGCTCTTGATAATCTGCCGTTTCCATCCTGAAACGGGTGAATTGCAAGAAAATTAACCACAAAAATTCCAATGACAATTAACGGATGATAAAATTTATCAGATAAATTTTTATTTGTCCAATCTACAAGTTCCTGCATTTTTAATGGTGTTTCAAACGGAGTTACCGTTTCAAAAACAACACCTTGTTCTTTACCTTCACTATCATATGCCACAACTGCATTAGAAACTTTCTTATACTCACCTTTATGCTTTTCATCTTTTGAAGAATATTCAAGCAAGATTTTATGAAGTTGTTTTATATAATTTTCGGATAATGGAATCACTTCCCAATCTTCAAAAATAGTATCAGCAAGTTTTGCATACCCGGCAACTTCTTCTTCATCACGATTCGCAAAAGACTGCTTTTTTATGCGAGATAATAATTCTTCGACCTGCCTATCAGAAAGTTTATTCCCCTCAATACGATTTGAAGAACCTACACTTTCTATTGTTGCAACTTTCTTTAATGCTCTTAATTTTTCCGGAGCCATCTTGCCTAATAACTTCCAGGAACCTTTGAATTCATCAATCTCAGAGATAATTGAAAGCATTTGATTATTTATTTTTATATCGATATTTTCTAACATATTTATACCCAATTAGACCTAATATGACCTAATAATATATTATTTTTATCGAATTGTCAATATTACAGAACCTCAAATCATCAAACATATAATTTATTAAACCTAGCTTTTCTTGTTCATTGCCTCTTAAAAAGTCGTTCAAAGGTTGTTTTAATATAATTAATTCTTGAATAATCGGAATAAGGTACGGATATTTTTTGTTTGTAATTTTAAAAAGTTGCGTTAATTGTTCCGGTGTCAGAATTTGTATTTGTCTTTTCGGAATATCAGCTACGCGTTTTACTTCAAAAACACAGGTTTTATCAATATATCCTTCATTTTGAAAATATTTTATTATCTGATTTAAAAGAGTCAGAATATTCTTAATTCTGCGTTCTGAACTGTACCCGAAAAAGTGGACATGTATTTTATGTTATAGGATAGGAGACTTGAACTCCTGACCTGATATTTAATTGTCATACACAATTTAACTCTGTATTGAAGTAATATCAAGCCTTTTGATTATACATTTGCCCCTTTTGTATCATTTAGACACATATTTTTGCAAATAATCGCCTAAATCATATTTCCTTTTTATAGAATCATAAGTCATTCTGCGGATTTTGCCTGTTATCGGATAATAAATAAATGCTCTGTCATGAAGTCCTGCTATTGCCCATAAAATCCCCGTGTAACCGTTTGCGGAAGGTGAATCATAAGCATATTTATCATTTAGATATATTGCCGTCTTTAATCCTTCTTTTGGGGAAGGAGTCCATTCTAAAATCTTTTTTGCCCAATACATTCTCAAATACCCATGTATCGTTCCTTCTCTTATCAACTGTATTTGTGTCGCATTCCATAATGTATCGTGCGTTTTTGCTTTTTCTAATTCTTCCGTAGAATAAATATATGGTCTGATATCATACATATGATTTTCTAATGACACTTTTGCCCAATTTGGAATACTTGTGAAGTCTTTATAATTTTTAGAATACAAACAAAAATTATCTGCTAATTCTTTTCTTACAACAAGTTCCTCTAAAAATACCTCTTTATTTATGTCACTTACCCCTGATTTTATAACCTCAAGAGCTACTCTTTGACTTGATATAAAACCTAAATTTATGTATTTAGATAAACCCGATAAAACATCTTTTGAAATATCATTTTTGTATTCTGCGTAATATTGCAACTTATTTTTAATAAAATTTTCTAAAACATAATCCGCTTCAACTTTTTCTGTTGTTAAATTATCAAATTCAGTCAAAAAGGGGTAAATGTTATAGTAGATTTTTCTACGTAAAGTTGCGGCAGAGTATTCCTGTTTATCTGAAACAAATCTTGCAGGAATTATATTATGTCCGTCAATTTCATATATTTTAAAATCTGCATTTTTTAAATACTTTCTTTTTAAAATCGGATTAAAATCAAAAATTATCAAAGCCGGTCTCAAATTTTTAATAATTTCAGCCGGAGATTTTTCAATAATTTCAAAATCCAAACCAATTTGCCTAAATTGCTTTTTTGCTTGAATAATTTGATTGTCAATAAAAACTTGTTTTGGTTGGTACTCATAATTAACTTTCGGATAAATTATTTTTAAGGGTAGAGATACTTCTTTAGTTTTTTGAATAGCAAATAGGAGAGCAAAATTGTCTTTGGCTCTGATTTCTCTTTCACAGAGGTAAATAATTTCACCATATTTAATCGGTTTATTATTAAGCTCAAAAATCCTTGCAGGATTAATGATTTGCTCTATCTCAAAGTCAGTCGGAATATAATTTAAAAGGGTATTTTTAATAATTCTTGGCATTTAAAGATTTTAAAATACCGAATTAGAAAATACATTCGCCAAACTTCCGAGGGGTAAATATAATTAGTTTTTCGTCTTAACTTCCGACTTAATATGTCAAACTTGCGATACTTTATGTCAAAATCCCTGATACAAAACAAAAATATTTTATTATCTGATTTAAAAGAGTCAGTATGTTTTTTATTCTGCGTTCTAAACTGTACCCGAAAAAGTGGACATGTATTTAATGGTATATGTTGAGAGATTGGAACTCTCGACCTAATATTTAATTGTTATTCACAATTTAACTCTGTATTGAAGTAAAATCAAGTGTTTTAATACAAAATATATCGTTTTGTGTCGATAAATAAAATTTCAGCCTTTCTTTAATTTTTTTAAATCAAAATCTATTTTACCAAACATTATAGGAGCATATCTGTTTATTAATACGACAATTAAAGATGCAATAATTAATGAAGCGATTGTTACAACTGTATTTATAGATAAACGGTTTAAGTTTGTATTTGTTTGTAAAAAAGTTAAAAACGCTACAACAAAGTGTCTATGTACCAAAAATACACCTAATGTATTCTGCCCTAAAAAGTTAAGTATTCGTTTTTTTATCGGAATCTTATATATTAAAATACCTGCGGATATTATACTCAAACTTCCTGTCAGGGAACAAAACAAGAACGCAGGTATGTTTGGGTAAACAGCATTTGCCATTAGTACAAATTCATGCGTATAATCAGTCAAACTAAAACCATATATGAACAGTAAGCTTGAAGCTAACATTAGAAGTATTAAATAGATATTTTTAATGTTTACAAGTTTTTTTATACATGGTTTTATTAGTGAACCGATAAGCATAAATCCTGCCGCAACAAATGCTATATCATAACTTAAAAAATTCCCGTTTTGTGTTAATACATCATTATGATGCGGTAAACAAAAACCTAATGCAAAGAAAATCGGAATTGCAACAAAAACGGCATATTGCATTTTTAGTTTTAAGTTATTTACCAACATATAAAATAATTCAATATAAATTCTTGCAACAAATAGTACAACAATAAACCATAAGGAAGTTAAAGTATGAATATGAGCAAAATTAATCCAAGAGCCGAAACACAGATATACAAAATTTGAGAATGAAAAATTCATATAAATTGCGCCCCAAATCATAAAAGGTACAATTAACGCAATAAAATTTTTATGCAAAAAATCTTTTAATGTTTGCAAAGAATAATTTTCTCTGCTCGTTGCAACAAACATGCCTGAAAGAATAAAAAACAACGGCATGTGAAAAGCATATATAAGAGATTTGTAAGGCAAAATTTCCGTTTTATTCGGACTTGTATGTCCTATAACTACAAGAATTATCGCTAATCCTTTTATAATATCAATAAATTCTATTCTTGCTTTAGGTTTATACATACGGATTATTCTACCATAAATATATAAACAGAATTTATAAACTTCCGACTAAATATATCAAACTCGCGATACTTTATGTCAAAATCCATGATACAGTGTAACGACATGGAAGTACTTTTGCGAAATTACACCAAAATTACACCACAAAATAAAATAAAAGAGTTTCAGGATTTCTGAAACTCTTTATTTATAATGGTGGGCGTTGAGAGGCTCGAACTCCCGACATCTTCCTTGTAAGGGAAGCGCTCTACCAACTGAGCTAAACGCCCGAATTTATTTCGTACAAAAATTATATATAAAAAAAAAATTTATGTCAACTTTTTTCTTATGTTTTTTATTACTCTTTAATAAATCATTGTACAATAACAATATCAATCTTTTTATCATGTTTTTCAATAGGCAAATTTTCAATAACAAGTTCCTTCGCAATACAAACAAGAGTTTTCGCATCAGTATGGGTTAATAATCTGTCATAATACCCCTTACCATAACCTAATCTGTAATTTTGTTTATCTACAACAAGTGCAGGCACTATTATCAAATCTAATATTTTAGCCGATACAGGATGCGTTAAAGGTTCTTTTACTCCAAAACCTCCAATATCCAACTTATCCCCTTTTCTATACGGACATACATCGATATTTAATCTATTCGTTCTTGGTAAAAAAAACTTTTTCTCATTAGAAATTAAATCTAACAAATTTATTTCATACTTCAACGGGTAAAAAAGCATTATATTTTGAGAATTTTTAAATATATCATTCTTCTTTATTTCTTCAATAAACAATCTGCTCAAACTTTCAATATCAAGCTCTTTTCTTGTATCTTTAGCCCATTTTCTCAATTCTATCTTACTTTTTTCCATATATGCATTATACAAAAAAGACAGTTCAAAAAGAACTGTCTTTTTTTATTTTTAGAAAAAAGTATTCCGAACTAAGCGTTAAGTGCCTTTTCAACTGCAACCGCACAAGCAACTGTAGCTCCAACCATTGGATTGTTACCCATACCGATTACACCCATCATTTCTACGTGAGCAGGAACTGATGATGAGCCGGCAAATTGTGCATCACCATGCATTCTACCCATTGTATCTGTCATACCGTATGATGCAGGACCTGCTGCTACGTTATCAGGGTGAAGTGTTCTTCCTGTACCACCGCCTGATGCTACTGAGAAGTATTTTCTACCATTTTCACCACACCATTTTTTGTATGTACCGGCTACAGGGTGTTGGAAACGTGTTGGGTTAGTTGAGTTACCTGTTATTGATACATCAACTCCTTCTTTTATCATAATTGCAACACCTTCTGTTACATCATCTGCACCATAGCATTTTACACTTGCTCTTTCACCTGTTGAGTAAGCTTTTTCTTTTACAACTTTTAACTCGCCTGTTTTATAATCATATTCTGTTTCAACATGAGTAAAACCGTTTATTCTTGAAATAATTAAAGCTGCATCCTTGCCTAAACCATTTAAAATTACTCTTAAAGGTTCTTTTCTTACTTTGTTAGCATTTCTTGCAATACCAATTGCACCCTCTGCAGCTGCAAATGATTCGTGTCCTGCTAAGAAACAGAAACATTTTGTTTCTTCTCTTAATAACATTGCTCCTAAGTTACCGTGTCCTAAACCAACTTTTCTTTGATCTCCAACTGAACCAGGCACTGCAAATGCTTGTAATCCTACACCTATTGCTTCTGCTGCATCTGCGGCTGTTTTTACACCTTTTTTGATTGCAATTGCACATCCCAATGTATATGCCCATACAGCATTTTCAAATGCGATTGGTTGAATACCTTTTACTATTTCTTCAACGTTTATACCTTTTGATAAGCATAATTCACGAGCTTCGTCAATGTTTTTCATGCCATATTCCGGTAAAACTTTATCTAATGTTGCTTGACGTCTGTCTTGTCCTTCAAATTGTGCCATTTTTATTTTTCCTTTTTATACTTATAATTACTTTTTACTGTCTTGGATTATTTGGAAAATCCGCTATTCTTTTCTTGGATCGATAACCTTTGCTGCATCTGCAAATCTGCCGTATGTTCCTACGTTCTTTTCAAATGCTTCTTTTGGATCAACACCTTTTTTAATCATATCCATCATTTTACCAAGATGAACAAATTTGTATCCGATGATTTCTCCATCTTCATCCAAACCTGTTTCTAAAATATAGCCCTCTGCTAATTCTAAGTATCTTGGACCTTTATTTTTTGTTGAATAAGTTGTACCAACTTGTGAACGTAATCCCTTACCTAAGTCTTCAAGACCTGCACCAACAGGCAAACCATTTTCAGAGAAAGCTGTTTGAGTTCTTCCGTATACTATTTGCAAGAATAATTCTCTCATTGCAACGTTGATAGCATCACATACAAGGTCTGTATTTAATGCTTCTAAAATTGTTTTACCTGGTAAAATTTCTGCAGCCATTGCAGCTGAGTGAGTCATACCTGAACAACCTAATGTTTCAACTAATGCTTCTTGTATTACACCTTCTTTTACATTTAATGTTAATTTACAAGTACCTTGTTGCGGAGCACAGCAGCCACAACCATGTGTTAAGCCGGAAATATCTTTAATTTCCTTACACTTTGTCCATTCACCCTCTTGAGGTATAGGAGCAGGTACACCTTTTACACCACGTTTTACGCAGCACATTTTTTCCACTTCTTGTGAAATTTGGATATCTTTCATTTTTCCTCCTATTAAAAATATCTTACAAATTGATTATATAACAAAAATATTTTCTACACAAAATATTCTTTATTTGATATAAAAGAATATCCATGCTAAAATTCAAGCATATTATATAAGTTTATTAAGGTGAAAAAATGATTACAGAACAAAAATATATACCTGTTTGTGAACCATGTTTAGACGGTAATGAGAAAAAATATGTTATGGATTGTATGGAAACCGGCTGGATATCTTCTTCAGGAAAATATGTAAAAGCGTTTGAAGAAAGCTTTTCTGCATATTGTGATTGTAACTATGGAGTAGCAGTTTGTAACGGTACAGTATCATTACATTTAGCACTTACTGCCTTAGGTATTGGAAAAGGTGATGAAGTAATCATTCCGAATTTCACCATGATTGCCTCCGCTTATGCAGTTTGTTATACAGGAGCAAAGCCGGTTTTTGTAGATGCCGATGCTGATACCTGGAATATAGATACCAATAAAATCGAAGAAAAAATAACTAAAAATACAAAAGCCATTATGCCTGTTCATATTTTTGGCAATCCTTGCAATATGTCAAAAATTGAAGAAATAGCTAAAAAATATAACTTATATATAATAGAAGATGCCGCAGAAGCACACGGTGCCTTATATAACGGTAAAAAAGTCGGAAGTTTTTCAGATATTGCATCATTTTCTTTCTTTGCAAATAAAAATCTTACAACTGGCGAAGGCGGTATGGTTGTAATGAAAGATGAAAACTATTATGACAAATGCCGTTATTTAAAAAACATGAGTTTTCCTATTAACGCTCCTCGTATATACCAACACGATGATATTGGATTTAATTACAGAATGAGTAATATCCATGCAGCAATCGGCTTGGCTCAAGTTGAAAAAGCAGACGAATATCGTGATATGAGAATAAAAAATCATAACCTGTATAAAAAATATTTATCAGAAGTTGATGGTATTACTTTTCAAAAAGATGAAGAAAACTCTTTAAATGTTAATTGGATGAATACTATTCTATTAGATACTAAAAAATACGGACATTCAAAAGAAGAATTAATCGAACATCTAAAAAACAACGGAGTTGATACCCGATTATTATTTACAGGAATGCACAGACAAAAATGTTTATTGGATTTTGGATGCAACTGTCAAGGAGAATATCCAGTAACTGATAATTTAACACAAAACGGTTTCTATCTGCCGTCTGCAAGTAATTTATCAGAAGATGATATAAAATATATTTGTAATCTTATAAAGGAATTTTAAAAATGAGTGATTGCCATATTTATTTTTATGACGGATGGCTTTCTGTTTCACCTACAACAATAAGTGTTGCTAAAGTTTTATCAAAACATTTTGATAATGTAAATATTTATGCACAAAAAACTCAATTTAAACCTTACAAATTTAAAGAAAAAAATATAAAAGTTTTTTATATATTTAACTCCTTATATTTCAAAAAAGAAGATAAGCCGAAAAACTTTGCAAAAAGTGTAAAAAAACTAATAGAAAAGAAAAATTTGTTAAATAAAGATGATTTCTTTTTATGTATAGACGAAACTTCACTTGAACCGGTCGGAGATATCAGCGAAAAATACAATAATAATCTTATGTATTTATCTCTTGAACTGCCAAATAAAAATGAATATTCTGAAAAACAGTGTGAAGTTTTCAAAAAAATGAAATTCGTATTAGTTCAAGATGAAAACAGATTAAAATCATTATACAAATCTTATAAAACAGATTTACAAAACAGTTCAGCAAAAATATTTTATCTGCCAAATGATTCCTTACCATGTAATGAACCAAAACCAAATTTAGTAAACCTTATAGAACAGTTTAAAAATATACCGGAAAATACGGCAAAATGTGCAAGTATAGGAATGATAAGCTCTCAAGTATATTCTAATGAAATAGCAAAAGTATTTAATAACATTGATAATGCCATTTTAATCTACCATGACAGATTAAAAATAAAAAAATATCATCCGTATATAAAAGAATTAATTAAAACCAATTCTAAAAATTTATATTTATCGAAACAGGTTTATGATTTTGACGACTTAATTTATGTATACAGCCCCATAGATATTGGTATAGCATGCTATAGAGCAACAAACAACGATTTTTCGTTAATAGGTAAAGCATCCGGAAAATTGAATGCATATCTAAAATATAAAAAACCCGTAATAGCAAACAGATTGGATGGACTATCAAATATTATCGAAAAATACGATTGCGGGGCAGTTATTAATAACATAGAAAATCAAGAAGAATGGCAAAATGCAATAAACAAGATAATGTCAAACTACAAATATTATTCCGATAACGCATACAAATGCTATTTGGAAGAATTTGATTTTACAAATAATATAAAACCATTTGAAGAAGAATTAACAAAAACATTAAAAAAATAAAAAGGGTTTCAGTTTTTATGAACAGAAACCCTTTAATACAATTCTTTAATTTTTACAATTAAGCATAAGCGTTAAGTTTGTTACCAACAGCTTTATCAGCTACTTTTGGAGTTCCGAAATGTAGTTCAGGTAAAACTTTCTTAGTTGTTTCCATTTGTGGTTTTGAAACAAATGCATTTTTTGTTTCTTTTACATTTTCCGGTTCTTTAGAATTCTTTGTTTCATTTGCTGCCTTAACTTCCTTTGCTACAGGAGCTTGAAATCTCATTCCAACTGCGTTCATTACCTACCTCACCTTTCTTTAATTGTACTCACTACACCCAATGGTTTTATTATACATTTTTTTCATTGATTGTCAACAATTTCGTTACAAAATTAACATTTCTACTACAGTGTTAGTTTTTTGATACTAATGCCAATTTTGAACCTGTTTCAACTTTTTTAGCTTGTTGATAAGGATTTGTTGTAAAGTTGTATTGTGGATTGTACATTACTCTTGATTGTTTTACTTGTTTTTTCTCAGGAACAGAGTACAAAATCATTGTACTATCATACATATCAACTCTATTATCATCTCTGAAGTTTTTGCTTCCGCCTGCTACAAAGTTTTGATAATCTTGTTCGTTATTAAATCTCTTAATAAAGTAGCTTCCGTTTGATTCACATACTTTATAAACTGATTTATCACGATTATCTGCATTTCTAAATGTAGTACCAACATTCAAACCTGCACCTACACCAATTTTATCGTTATTTGTAGGGTGAAGCGAAATACTATCTAATTTAATGTGTGTTGGATTGTATTCAGCTTCTTTATCAAGATTTACGTTGTTAGCATTGAATAATGAGATTGCCATTGTTCCGTCTGATGATTGTCTAAGAATTGCAGATACAGGTTTTCCTGTATTAACATCTCTGTGCAAATCTAATGTGAACGGAGCTCCGTCATTTAATGCCTTTAATTCAGGTCTATCACGTAATGCCATTGTTTCATTCATTTCATTATAGAAATCTTTGATGAATTGTTTATTACTGTCATTTAACCATTCCCAATGCAATGTTCCACGATTTTGAAGATATACGTTTTTAGCTTTTTCCTCATAACCTGTTATTCCAAGTTCATCACCTGCGAACATTGTAGGGTTGCCAGGTAAACTTACCAAGAATTTCATCATTGGTTTGAATTTTGACATACCCGGTTTTAAAATTGTTTCAAAAGTTGCATTGAATAATTTGCCTTTTTCTTCTTTTGAAAGATTTAAACCATGTTTCTTTTCAGCTTGTGTCATTACAGCTTTAAGAGTAACATCAAAAGGTTTTGTTCCGAATGCATCTGCAGAAAATTCTTTATCTAAGAATTTACCTGATGCCAAATCTGCAACTGATTTACTGATAGCTGAGAAAACTTCGTCTTTTCTTGAACCTTGAGAGTAAACTTTGTTTAAAGCTTTTCCGAAACCACCTTTTACTGCATCTGCCATTGCGATTGCTTTATTACTTACTTTATTGAAATCAATACTGTTTATATCACCATCGTTAACTTGGTCATACATTTTGTCTTTCAATATTGCTGTTGCAATCTTTTTGTGGTTGTAATTGTTAGCAAAGTTTGTATGGAATAATTCCATATCCAAAGATAAACAATGTAACATTCTTGGTTTATCATGGTTTCCTACAAATGTGTAAGAGTAAAGGATTGAATCTAATGGAGCAGAATTTAAGTAGTTATCTCCGCCAACCATTTTATCAAAGATTTTTCTTTCTCTTGTATTTTGGTCTATTGTAGCACCTGTTGTTATATCTTTGTTAAAGATGTTTGCTACATCAGTGAAGAAGTATGAGTAGTTAGCTATACTTGTCATGCCTGCTTCTTGATGTAATTTCATAACTGCATCTTTTGGTGATGAGAATTTACCTGAATTATCATGTAAAGCATATTCATCAGTAACTTCTGCTACCATATATGCATTTTTGTTTTCACTTACTACACCTTTTGAAAAATTCTTCCAGAAATCTACAACACTTGACCATTCTTCATTGAAGTTTGCATTACCATTTCTTAATGCATCCATATCTGCTATATCTTTTGCAGCATCAATTCTCCAATCAAGACCTGCATTGTTTCTGTCAACTATCATTTCTGCTAATGCAAAACTATTTTCATTCATACCTTGTAAACGTTTTGTAACAGCATTAGTGATTTGGTCTTTATCTTTCATTGAGATATTTTTAATACCTGATTTTAATTTTTTAGTAAGCAAGTTTGCTTCATCTTCAGGAGAATCTGCTAAGATGCCCATTGATGCAAGTGTTGTTTCTTCTTTCATTTTATTATAATCGTAAGAAACTGCACCGTTTTCATCAACTTTTGCTTCTGTTTTTGGAGCAACTGCCTTAACTAAAGCAAATTTTGCAATATCTTGATTTACTAAAGGTAATACATATTTACCTAATTTTGTAACCTTATTTCCTTCAAATAATTTTCCACCTAAGTTCTTGTTTACGTTTTGCATTACATCATTTGTAAATCTGAACAATTCGTTAGTAAATAATTCATCAACTTTTTTGTAAGTTTCTTTGTTTTCTTCAGTTACTTGAGGGTTACCTGCTTTGAACATTTCGTAACGGCTCATACCGATTTGGTCAGCTTTTGTTGCTCTGTTTGTCATTAATGATGAACCTAATACAGCAACTGTATCATCAGCAAATTCAATAGAATCTAAAGGTAACTGCATAATAGATTGAAGAGTCAATTCTTTGTAATTATCAGTCAATTTTGTAGTTCTTGATTCGTAATCACCATTTATAACATTTGCAACAATTGTTTCGTTAATATCATTATTTGATGGTAATTCACCTTTTTTCTCTAAATCTGCAATTTTTGCCATTGCTTCTTTAGGATTTGATGAAACATTTTTCAATTGTTGAGCTGCATATTCATTTAAAATATCATTTGTTTTTCTTGTCCAATATTTTCCTGAATTTACAACATAATCTTGAGCTTCGAAGTTCTTGGCATGAATTAATTTTGTTTGATATTCTCTTTCATGACGAGGTAAATTTTCTAATTTTTTAGTATCAGCATGTGAGAATACAAAGTTTAATTTTGCAATATCTGTATTAGCATCCCATGTTTCAAAACCATTTTCAAACTTATCTTCTAAAACATAAGCTTCTGATGTTGTTAAGAATTTTGCTGCTAAAGGTTGATTTAACATAATTTTCTTTTCAGCATTTTTGTTATAAGAATTTAAGTTTTTAACGTTATTGTTATATGTTTCAGGATCAATTTCAAATGAATAAGGAACAACTGTATCATTGTGGTTGTTTATATCATAAGCGTTTCCAGTGTCTAATTCATCATAAGACTTGATTAAATGTTTTGTATCTTTTTTGTTTTCTTCTGAAACTAATCTTGTATCAAAAATTTGAACAAAAGTAGGTTTTTTATCATCATATTCAGGATTTTTAGATGATTTAATTTGACCATCAGCACCTTGTTCATATTTATAAGGTGAATTTACAATTTTGTGTTCAATAAAATCTTTGTTTTTAGAGAAGATACCCATTGACAAAGGTCCTGATTGAAGTCCGCTTGCTCTAAACCAATTGTAATAAGGTGATTTTTCACCCCATTTTAACATGTGTTTAAAGTGAACACCTTCTAAGCCCTCATTAACGAAAGCACCGTCTGATACAAAGTTTATACCGTTTTTAAATAATTTCTTTTGTAATGATGCATAATTGTCAATATTACCAATAGAGTTTGACATTTGCATACAATTCTTGTTCCAATAGCTGTGAGAAGATAAACTATCATCTGTAAATATTGGTGTTGAAACAACTCTTGAATAACCTGCTTTTTTAAGTTTATCAATATTTGCTTCAATACCTGCTAAATTACCACCTATTTTATTTGAGAAAGTTTTTGTAGCATATTTTGCTTTTTGTTCCATTTCTTTGTTTAATTCCGGCTTACCGTCTTTGTTATAAACCCAGCCGGCAGAATATGAATCCGGTAATACAAGAGTCATAGAGCCACCTTTGGAAACTTGTGTTCCGTCTTGCATTACAAGATTGAATTTATCAAATTTACCATCTTTCGAATAGTCTATTACAGAACCTGCATCAACTTGATAAAAAGACTTAGAATTATCTCTTTTATCAACTAATTTATATCTGTATGCAAATGGTTCTTTATTGCTTAATTCATCATAAGCATATCCCATATCTATTTTAACACCAGCATTACCGATTTTTACTGATTCTACACCTAAATCGGTATTTTTAAGCATTTTATTTACATTATAATTTGCATTTTGGTCTTTTTTCACGCTGAAAACTTCTAAGTAACAATCATATCTGTTACTGTCATGTGGAAAATTGAACTCAAACTCATTTGCTCCTGTTTCGGATTTTTTGTGATTAAAACCTGTAAAATTAACTTTTTTAGCCGGATTTAAAAGATTTAAACTAACTTTCATGCCTATTCCTTACACACTATACGTTTAAGTTAAGGCACCTGAATATATTTTTTTGCCTTATATTAGGAAAATGTAACAAAAGTTTTACATTATTAATGCAATAAATTAAAAATCCTATGAATGAAAATCTACAACTCTTGCAAGTCCGCTATTTTCAGCATAAGTACCTACATTAACAGCATTTGTATCAACATCGGATAATACTTGCGGCATTTCTTCATAATAGTCCCCATTATCTTCTTCTTGAGAACCTGTATACGACACCATACCGTTTTCTGTATTATATTTGAAGGTCAAATCAAGAAATGCACCTGCACCTGGAAAACCTGCAGAACCGGATGATTGAATTTGTTTTCCGTTAAATGCAACCATATTACACCTCCACTAACTATATTACCTTCACATTTATACATATCGGCAAAAACTCATGTAATCTTTAATTTTTTTAGCATTTTCTTTACAAAATTTAAAAATATTTAAAACACAAATAAAATCATATTATTAAATTATTCAAATCAATATCATGTCATGATAAATTAAAATTAACATGTTTTACAAGAATTTAAAAGCACTGGAAAAAGTTAACAAATCGCTTGCCATACGCATTTCTAAAATACGTTTAGAAGATGCTGCAAAAAATATTTCTGTTATTAAAAATGATAATGGAGAATTTTTACTTACAAAAGGTAACAACATTATTGATGATTCTCCAAGCCCTATAAAAAGTTCAGAAAAAATGTACTCTGAACAAATACAAAGACCATTAACAAGACATGATATTATTGTTATTTACGGACTCGGTTTTGGTAATCTTCTTGATTATGTAAGTGAAAAAAGTGTTTCAAATATAGTTTTATATGAGCCGGATTTGGAAATCATAAGATTCACAATGGAATATGTAGATTTAACAAAATATTTCGACGGTCGGCTTTATTTAACAAATAACCTTGCTGAATGTTCCAATTACATCAAAAATAAGTATTTAATAGGCGATAAAATAGAATGTTTATACATTAAGAATTATTTACTATATAGACCGTCTGAATTTTCATTACTTACCAAAAAAATTGCAGATGACTGCCATAACAAAATTATTGATATAAACACAATAAGCCAAATGTCTAAAGTTTGGATTGAAAATATTTTTAGTAAGATTAGATTAAATAAAAACCTTATACCTCTTAATCTATTAAAAAATTGTTATAAAGGAAAAACTGCATTAATTTTGGGTGCCGGACCTTCATTAAAAGATAATATAAGTAAAATTAAAGAAAATAGAGATAAATTTGTCATTTTTACAATACACCGAACATTAGAAGTTTTACAGAATAATGATATTGTACCTGATTTTTGTGTAGTTACAGATGCAATGTATACAAATGCTTATTTCCCTAAACTAAAAGAAGAATATGTAAAATCATTAAACCTAGTATTAGACATAAAATCCGATAAATACACTGCTAAATTACCTTGTAAACGTTCGTTTATATTTTTTACAAACAATAGTATTTTTTCAGAAAAAATGCTGATAAACTCATCAAGCATTAAAGATTTGCTTGAAACTGTAGGTACAAGCACTCTTTCCGCATATAACTGTGCAAAATTTTTAGGATGTAAAAATTTTATATTTACAGGTGTTGATTTGGCTTTCAAAGACAATACGGCTTATTGCGACGGAAAAAATGTTGTAACAATAAGTCAATCTGAAGTTAAAATACAAAATATTTCAAGACATACAACACAAGTAAAATCTGTTACAGGAGATTATGTAAAAACAAGAGAAGATTATGCAAGTTTTATTTCTCAGTTTGAAGCCATTTTTGCAAAAGACCAAAATCCAAATATCTATAATTTAACCGATTTTGGTGCTTACATAAAAGGAATGAAATATGACAGTTTAGATAATATAATAAAATATCTCAAAATTAATAAAATAAATGCAGAAAATGTTATAGAAGAAACACTTGGACAATCTCATTTTTCAGGACAAAAATTTTATCAAACAATGCATAATATTTTTGCAGATGAGTATAAAAAAACAACACCCATACTAAAAGAGGCACAAGATTGGCTGGATATGTATTCGGAACATCCGCAATTTTATGAGTATGCTTCAACTATTATAACAAAAATTACATCAACAATGATGTTGGAAGAATATATACAAGTTGAACTTTTAGAATTTTTAAGACTTATTTATAAGGATAATGAATCCGAAAAGAGAGAATTTTTAATAAAACTATTTACAAGTATAATCCAATATGGAAAACAACTTAAATATTTAGTAGAAGATTAATTACTTTACATTAAAAATTTAATGTGTTAAACTAAGCACATTATGAGAGATTTAAAAGACATGTTAAAAGGTGCTGTTGATAAAATTAAATCAACAGTTGAAAAAGAGGATATACCTCTATCAGAAGCTTATGCTCAAATGGATAAGGATATTGAAGAAGCTGAAGCTGCTTATGGAAAGCCGTTATTTCCATCTGATGATGAGCAAATTCCATTGAATGAATATTATCTTAAATTATTGGGCTTTAAAGAAGAAGCAAATTTTGATGAAATTAAAAATCATTATGAAAGATTATTGCAAAAATTTAATCCTGATAACTTTGAAGATAAAAAGAAAGCTATGGCTGAAAAGAGAATTAAATTAATAAACGAAGCTTTTCAATACTTTGAAGAAAAAGAAAAAAATAAACAAAAAGAGCAAGAACAAGAACAAGAAGAATAATAGGAGTTATAATGAATTTATTTCAGAAATTTTTTAAAGTTATACAGTCTTTTTTGCATGGATTTTTAAACCATATTCAAGATCCTATATTAATGGCAGAACAAGCTATTAGGGATTTGAAAAAAGATTACGATACAAGTATGAAAAATTTAGCTGAAATCAAGGCACTTTCTATAGAAGCAAAAGAAAAAATTTCTCAAAATACAGAAATAGCTAAAGATTACGAAAAGAAAGCATTGGTACTATTACAAAAAGCACAAAATGGCGAATTAGAACAAGAAAAAGCTGACAGATTGGCTTCAGAAGCACTAAAGAAAAAACAAGAGGCAATCGAAGAAATAAAAAAACAAACTCTAAGTGTTAGAAATTACGATTCAATGTCTGAAAAACTTGAAACAAAAATATCCGGCTTAAAAGAACAAATTGAAAATTGGGAAGGACAGGTTAAGACATTAAAAGCAAGACATAAAGTTGCTGTTACAACAAAGAAAATCAATCAAAAAATGCTTTCAAAAAGTGATAACACAGCACAAGCGTTACTTGAAAACTTAAAAGAAACAGTAAATAAAGAAGAAGCATTGGCTACGGCTTATGATGAAATGAATACTATTGAAACAGATATAGACAAAGAAATTAATGAAGCAATCGGCTCACAATATTCCAATGATGTACAACAATCACTTCTTGAATTAAAAAAACAAATTGCTCCTAAATATTTGTTAGAACAAAAAGATACAGAAAATCAATAAATAGCTTATTTTTGAGATTTCTTTAATTCTTCAGCTTGCTCATTAAGCATATCAACCATTATTTGATTATATAAATCAGGGTTTGTATCTGCTATGAGTTTCAATTCACCGAATGTTTCTCTGTCTTTAAGATAGTTTTCATCAAGAGTTGCTTTCGTACCTTTTATAAATTTCTCAACTATATCATAATCTCTGGTAGTTTTCTTCATTGCTTGATTAATACCACCTTTTGTACATTTCAATAAATTATCTACCAATTCACTATCTGCACCAAGATTTCTAAATATAGCAGAAATAATCATACGAGGAGCAATTTGATTAGTTAACCATTTTCCTTGTTTTAATCTTTCTCCGGTCATTCCTATTGCCGTATCTACAACAACACCTTTACCCTGTTCAAGCATTTCATTAATAAAATCATTACCGGTATCAACAACAGGGATAATTGAACTTAAACCTTTTGTCGCAAAATTTTCAGCCGCAGAAATTGCCGCATTTTTAATAATTTTTTGTACACTCTTAGAATCTAAATCAATTGAATTATCAATTTCATTAGTTGCCTTATCAGAACTATCCGCTGCAACTTTTACTGCAAAAGTTGTTGCAGCCCCTGATAAAATTTTAGCAAAACCTGCTGCCGGCATAGCTAAAGTAATTGCTGCAGAAGCTCCTGCACGTACAACTCCTTTAACAACTGCCGCACCTATTTCTTGTGAACGGTTATATTTGTCTACTCTTTCTTGAATATTATTTTTAGTTCCATAAGCAGTTTTATATGCATCTTCATATTCTTTTTTCATATCAGCAAGAGATTTTCCATCACGGCATTTTTCTGATGTTGCTTTAGATGTTTCAATTAAGTATTCTGCCATTACACCGTATGCTTTATATTTATCATCATCACTGATATGCTCAACATCTACACCATTTTGTTTTAATGATTTATTTAATACTTCTTTTGAGCCAACAACTTCCACCAAAGAATTCTCTAAACCGGACAAAACATCCTCTTTTGGTGTAGTTACATAATATACAGGTATAGAACCTACAGGTGCCATATAAGAAATTCTTTGTTCAACATTATCTTTTAATATACCCTTTGTTTGCTTAAACAAATTTAGGTCTTTAGAAAGCTTTTTCTTAGTTATTTGGGCTATACAATCAGCCGTAACTGCTTGTTTAAAAGCATTTGCTTTTTTTTCATAATTAACTATATCAGCATGATTATATTCTGTATCAAAAATTTCTTTAAACTTTGACTTAAAATTTCTTTCTTTTATAGATGCTTTTAAATCTTTTACTTGAGATGCATAGGCATCAATGTCTGCTTGTACAAGGTGAGCTCTGTTTTTAGAATTCCATAAACCGCTTACAAAATCAGCCGTTTTTCCTGCCCATCCATCTGATGCAATCTGACCATTTAAGGAAACTTGTGCATTATGACAAGTCATATCAAGTGAATTTACTACTGATGAATATTCTTCCGCATGACCGGATTGACCTTTAAAATTAACAGGCAAAGTACGTTCAAAAGAGTCCGGTTTTTGAACAAAACGATTTAAGTTAAATTTTCTGTTAGAAAATTTTGAAACAATACCTGTTGTTAATATAGAATTTTTATTAAAAGCAGTTATATTCAAAAGCTTATCCTTTATATAAAGACTCGTATATATAAAAGTAGCTGAATTTTATAATTGTCAATAAAAAATGATATGTAAATATATTGTTACATATCCTTTTTTACTTATAAAATTTTTAATTTAGCGGAATAATTAATTTTTGTCCAATAGACAATGAGTTTGGATTATTCATATTATTTGCATCTTTAATAGCTTTTTCATATTTTTTACTATATGAACCGTAAAATCTTATGATAATACTTTCCAGAGTATCTCCGTTTTGAACAGTATAAACTTCTTCTTTTGAAGTTGTTTTTTTGTCGGCAGCTGAGCTTTTATCATCTTTATCAGCAGGAATAAATGTTAAAGACGAATCTTCAACTCTTGTTCCTGAAATATTTGATGCAATATCCTCTACAGATTCATTTGAAGTTTTCATAGAAACTCCCATAAGAACCGCAATTATCAACATAGTTACCGCACCTAAAATAAATCCGGTTATTAAATAAACCGTAGGGGATTTCTCTTGTTTATTCTTCAATCTTAATGTATTCCATAATACATCAAGTTCCTCTTGCTGTACACCTTCATTATTTACCGCAGGAATATCAGAAATAACATTATTTTCCTGAATTTGAGGTCTGTATTTTGCTATATTTTGAAGAACTTGTATTTTTTCTTTTGATAAACTTGCACGTCTTAATGTCGTACTTTTCATATTTCCTCTCCGATAATTGTCTGTTTTTCTTTATATATACTATCATAACAATGTTTTATGTACAAGTTTATGATTTTAAAATTAGTATATATGTATGACATTCTAAAAAAAAATTAAAACTCAAAAATTTCTCAACCGAACATGAAATTACGTTAGTAAGGAGAGAGAAATAAAATGTTATTAAACGTAAGTGCAGAAGACAAAAAATTGGCAATGTTTGAATTAGAAAACGCACGTTTAGCCCATGAAAGGTATTTATTAAACAAAAGAGAAGAAGACTGCAATCAAGCAGAAGAAGGATATATAAATGCAGTAAAATATAATCCCGGCTTACCTGAAGCATATTACCGACTTGCATTATTAATGTGGGATAAGGGTGCAATTGATATTGACACGGCAATAGAACAATGTGAAAGAGCAATAGAATATTCTCCAAAAAGTTCTGACGGATATATATATAAAGGATACTTTGAAAGAATTGCAGAAAACTATGAAGCAGCAGAATGTGAATTTCAGCATGCAATAAAATGTTCTGATATAAAATCTGCAAGACCAAGACTTCTTCTTGCAATGTCATTATCTGACAAAATGAAGAAAAATACATTCAATATTGCAGACTTTATTAAATTTGTATACTATTCTGCTACAGGAATTGCTTTACTACCTTTTGATAAAACATCATTTAAAGTATTATGTAACGGCTTGAAAGATGATTTAATAATTTCTGTTTGTAAATTTACAGGACATTTATTTGAAAAATTACATTTATACAATCAAGCATATAGCATCTATGACAGAGCATCATTTAATACAACAAACAGTGCATTATTTTTATCAAAAATGGGTGATATAAAAGTAAATAATAAAAATTTTGAAAGTGCATATTTAAACTACAAACAGGCACACATACAAAATCCTAAAGATAAAGTTGTATTGATGAAACTTGCAACATTAACACAAACATGCTTTGCCGAATTTACCGAAGAAGCAATTGACTACTATACAAAACTTTTAGAAATAGATAAAGAAAATTTGGGATTTATCTATTATGAGCTAGGAAACTTATATTTACGTAAACAAGACAAAATAAATGCAATTAATGCATTTAAACTTGCACTATCTCAAGATGAAACAAATCCGTTTTATCATAATTCACTTGCTTACAGTTACATAAAAGCCGGCTTATACGAAGATGCCATTTCACATTATAATGCGGCAATAAGCATAAATCCTGATAAGCAATGGACAGCAACCGTATGTCATGCATTAGGTTCTGTTTACGCTAACTTTTATGGTAATTTTGAAATTGCATCCGATAAATATAAAGAAGGTATATCTCTTGATAATAACAATTATGATTTAAGAATATCTCTTGGAGATGTTTATATGGCAAACGGAAATACCGATGATGCAATAAGAACTTATTGCGAAGCTATTGAAATAAATCCTGATTGTTATATTGCATATTCAAAAGTAGGACTTGCACTTTGGCAAAATGACATGCTAAACGAATCCGTTATATCCTATGAAAAATCCATAGAATTAAATCCAAATTATGATATAGCACAAAATAATCTTGGCGTAGTTTATCTTGACGGATTAAATGAAGCTGAAAAAGCACTTCCTCTGTTTGAAAAAGCAATTGAATTAAACCCATCATACACATTAGCATATTTTAATGCAGGACGTTCATGTGAAGTATTACAAGATAATATAAAAGCAGCAGAATATTATCAAATGGCATTAGATATGAATAAACTTACAGAAGATTTACAGGATGAAGAAATAACAACAAGATTACATTCTTTATTTGAATAATAAAATTTAAACCTTATTATTTTCACGTTTATCAATATATTTTTGAGTTAATGTTTCAACTTTTTCAGTAAATTTATCTGATATAAATTGGAATGCAATACCCGAAATTATATATGTACCAATTTTACTTATAGCTTCAGCATTTTTTCCTAAAACGGATGATAAAGGTTTTGCAATAACATCAGATACTTTACCAGCTGTTTTTTGCAAAACATTAGTACCGGTTTTTGTATTCATTACCCCTTCAATTGCACATTTTGCAGCCCAGCTTGTAAGAAACGGCACTTTTGATAAAAATTTATTCTTTGGTGGATTTTTCTTATCATTTATAAAACAATTAGTAAGCCCTGCAACAAGTGCAACCGCATCCAAATTAACATGTGTAAGCTTATCACTTTTTGCTAATCCGTTTTTAATAAAAGTATCAAAACCACTTTTAACTTTTTGTCCTAACTTACCATTCGTTTTTGCTAATGCATTCAAAACAAGGTTCGTTTCCAAAAGAACCTCAGGGGTTTTCGTCCAATTACCCTTTAAAAGTTCCTTACTGTCATTATATAGAGAATATAAATCTGATACCGAATTACACATTTTTCCTTTTCCTATAAAATCAATCAAAATAAAAAATTTACTTTTTATATTAATTTGTTAATAAATATTAATAAAAAAGGGCTGCTGCAAAATTAATATCTGTCAGGAAGTCTTTATTTGTATGTACTATATTTTGATATTAAATATATTTTTGCTGCAAAACCCTTTTAAAAGGAGCTTTTAGTTTGTATTACCATATTTTGTTAGCCATAACTAACATTTTATATATATAATCTTAGCATATTATCCTCAAAAATGTTAGGTTATATTAACATTTTTTTACAATTGTTGTTCAATGAACTGTTTTATCTTTTCAAAAGCTAGGGGGGTAATAATATGTTCTATTCGGCATGCGTTAATTTTAGCTTCTTCTGTTGGTAACTTCAGAATTTGTTCGAAAAATTTTAATAAAGTTTCGTGTTTTAAAATAATTTCTTTTGCAAGGGTTATTCCGTTTTGAGTCAACTCAATAGGTTGGTAATGTCCGTATTTTATGTATCCTTTTTTTTCTAATCTTTGCAAAGCTTCCGTAACAGTTGCACGTGATATAGAAAATTCATTTGCAATTTCAACGGCTTTTACTTTTTCTTTTGCTTCTATTGTTTTGTATATAAATTCCAAATAATCTTCTAGTGTTGATGATATTTTTAAATCTTTCATAAGAGAATTGTATCATAAATAAGTGCTTTTTAGATATGTAAAATGTGTAATTAAATTTATATATTTTTTTACAATAAAACACATTTGTAATACAATCTAATTGATAAATTAAAAAAGGAGTACACATTATGTCAAATAAATATGGTAGATTTTATAATTTTTCAGCCGGCCCTGCAGTTTTACCTGTAGAAGTTTTAGAGCAAGCAAGAGATGAGATGCTCAATTATAAAAATTCAGGAATGAGTGTTATGGAAATGTCCCACAGGTCTAAAACTTACGATAACATTATTAAAACGGCTGAAGCCGACTTAAGAGAATTAATGAATATACCTGACAATTACAAGGTATTATTTTTACAAGGCGGAGATCACCTTCAGTTTTCTATGGTTCCGATTAATTTAATGAAAAACGGTGTAGCAGATTATATAGTAACAGGTCAATGGGCTAAAAAAGCTTATGATGAAGCAAAGAAATATGGTAAAGCAAATAAAATAGCAAGTTCTGAAGATAAAACATTCTCTTATATTCCGGATTGTTCTAATCTTAATATATCGGAAGATGCGGATTATGTATATATTTGTGAGAATAATACAATATATGGTACAAAATTTCATACATTACCAAACACAAAAGGTAAAGATTTAGTAGCAGACATGTCATCTTGTTTCTTATCGGAACCGGTTGATGTAAATAAATATGCTTTAATTCATGCCGGAGTTCAAAAGAATGTTGGGCCTGCAGGTGTTCAAATTGTTATTATAAGAGAAGATTTAATAAGGGAAGATTTACCTGAATGGTGTCCGACAATGCTTAAGTACAAAACACATTCGGATAAAGAAAGTCTTTATAATACACCTCCTGCTTACGGTATATATATTTGCGGACTTGTATTCAAATGGCTTCAAAAATTGGGCGGCTTAAGTGCAATGAAAGAAATGAACGAGAAAAAAGCAAAAATTTTGTATGATTTTCTTGACAACTCAAAACTTTTCAGAGGTACTGTTGAAAAGAATTCACGTTCATTGATGAATGTTCCTTTTGTTACAGATAGCGAAGAATTAAATGCAAAATTTATAGAAGAAGCTAAAAATGAAGGTCTGTTGCAATTAAAGGGACACCGTTCCGTTGGTGGAATGAGGGCTTCTATTTACAATGCAATGCCTATTGACGGAGTTTTGTCATTAGTTTCATTTATGGAAAAATTTGAAAAACAAAATTCATAGATTGAAATTTACAGGAATAATAAGGATGAAATTAAAAATACAAAGATTACCTCATAATCGTATATTACCTGAGTATAAAACAAAAGGTGCAGCAGGTATGGATTTATCAGCTGCGATAAAAGAGCCGATTTTATTAAAACCGCTTGATAGAGCATTAATACCTACAGGTATAAAAATAGAATTAGAATCCGGTTATGAGGCACAAATAAGACCACGTTCCGGCTTATCTATAAAACATGGAATAACACTTGTTAACTGTGTAGGCACGATTGATGAAGATTACAGAGGAGAAGTATGTATTCCTGTAATAAACTTATCCAATGAAGAATACACTATCATGCCTGATGAAAGAGTAGCACAAATGGTTATATCAAAAGTTGATAAACCAAAGATAGAAGTTGTTGCGGAATTATCACCAACCGAGCGTAATGAGGGTGGTTTTGGTTCTACAGGAACTAATTAAAATATGCTTTAAAAACTTTATATGTTTGTTTTATAATAAACATAGATTTATAAGGAGAAAATTTATGGGGATAAAATTTGATGCCGGTGAAGTAATAACCGCAATGGTAACACCATTCAAAAAAGATTTAAGTGTGGATTATGATAAAATACCGGAACTTGTTAATTACTTGCTTGATAATGGTTCTGATTCACTTTTAGTTGCAGGTACAACAGGAGAATCACCTACACTTACATTTGATGAAAAATTTGAAATTTTAAGTACCGTAAAAAGAGAAGTTAAAAATGAATGTAAAGTTATAATGAGCATAGGAACAAATTCGACGGAAAAATCTGTTAAAGATGCAAAAGAAGCTGAAGAAAATGGTGCGGATGCAATATTAGCAGTTGTACCTTATTACAATAAACCATCACAGGAGGGAATGAAAGCGCATTTTGGTGCAATAGCAGATTCTGTAAAACTTCCTGTTATTTTATACAATATACCGTCCAGAACAGGTGTAAATATGTTACCTGAAACAGTAAAATATTTAGCAGAAAGACATGAGAATATTGTAGGTATAAAACAGAGTCATCCTGATATGGATTTAATAACAGAGATGAGAATGGTATGTCCTAAAGAATTTGATATATATTGCGGAGATGACAGCTTAACCATACCAATGTTATCACTTGGAGCAAAGGGAGTTATATCGGTTGCATCACACTTATATGGTGAAGAAATAAAAAGTATGATAGAGGATTTTAAAACAGGAGAATTAAAATCTGCATTAGAAGAACATAAAAAACTTTATCCTATGTTTAAAAAGTTATTTATGGCACCAAATCCTGTACCTGTAAAAGCTGCACTTTCAAAGACAGATGTAATAAAAGATTACGTAAGACTACCACTTGTAATACTTAATTATGAACAAAAGGCAGAATTATTTGCCCTTATGGATACAATAAGAGAAGATTAGCCAACTGTGCTATCTTATTTTTTATGTTTTTGATAAAATTTAACTTGGAATAAATAAAGGGAATAAAAATGAAAAACAAAATTATTATGTTTTGGGCTATTGTGATTTTAACAATAATCAGTATAACAGTCATTATATTAAAACCTACAAAACTTGGCTTAGATCTTGTAGGTGGCTCAAGATTGGTATTAGAAGCACAAGCGACAGACAACGTAGCAAAAATAACACCTGAAATGATGGATAGTTTGCAATATGCAATAGAAAATCGTGTTAACAAGATTGGTGTTGCAGAAACGGTAGTACAAAGACAGGGAGAAAAACGACTTGTAGTAGAAATACCTGCAGTAAAAGATTTGAATAAAGCAAAAAAATACTTAGGCGAAACCGCATCATTGGAATTCAAAAAGGAAGATGGTAAAGGCGGTTGGTTACCTACGGGCTTAACAGGAAAAGATGTATCCAGAGCAAATGTAGGAACAAGTCCTGCAGGTCAATGGGTTGTAGAATTAACATTCAATGACAAGGGTGCTAAGAAGTTTGGTGATTTAACCCAAAATATGGTTGGCAAACAAATGGCAATATTTTTCAATGGAGAATTAAAATCAGCTCCTGTAATCAGAGAACCGATATTGGGCGGTAATTGTCAAATATCAGGAGGGGATAACGGATTTCCTTATGAAGAAGCAAAAGAAACAGTAGATTTATTAAATGCAGGTGCCTTGCCTGTACCTGCAAAGATAATAGAAGAAAATACCGTTGGAGCATCACTTGGAGCTGACAGTATTGATAAATCGAAAAAAGCTGCTTGTATTGGATTGGGCTTGGTAATGTTATTTATGATAGCATATTATAGAGCACCCGGACTTATAGCAGACATAGCACTTTGCATATATGGTTTAATGTTATTTGCGTTATTTAAGACAATACCTGTAACATTAACATTAGCAGGGTTAGCGGGTTTTATATTGTCAGTAGGAATGGCAGTTGATGCTAATGTACTTATTTTTGAAAGAACAAAAGAAGAATTAAGAGCAGGCAGAACATTATATACGGCAATAAATGCCGGTTTTGACAGGGCATTTACGAGTATATTTGATTCAAATATGACAACAATATTAACAAGTATAATATTGTATTTTTTAGGAACAAGTTTTGTAAAAGGATTTGCCTTAACTCTTGCAATAGGTGTCATAGTTTCAATGTTTACAGCAATAACAGTAACTAAGAACTTTATGCATTTAGTATTTGGTACAGGAGAATTAAAACATCCTGCATTATTTGGTCTTAGAAAAGATGAAATCGGACAAGCATATACGGCTAATGAAACAAAGCGTGAAAAAGCTAAGTTTGGAGTATTGGACTAGAGGAGAAAAGAATAATGGAAAATAAAAAAATTATACATGTAGTAAAATATAAATGGTTATGGGCATTAGTATCATTCTTTCTTTTAACTCCCGGTATAGTCGTTATGATAATTGCAGCAATCAACAATCCAAACCATATACCATTTAATGTTGGTATAGATTATACGGGAGGTACAGTATTTCAATACACATCAGGTACAACAATTGACAATACAGCAATAAGTACACTTAGAAGTGCATTGGAAAAGACAGGAATAGATAAACCCTCAATACAAATTATAAACATGAATTCTGTAGAAGAATCAAATGCAAAAGCACAGGATATAATAGCCGTAAGGACAAAATTTGTAGAAGGAGCTGATGATAAAGGTATTGAAAACAAAGTTACATCAGTTATAAAGGAACAGTACAAAGGAGCAGAACTTATATCTACAACATCAGTTGGCCCTACACTTGGAAAGGAATTATTTAAAAATTCTTTAGTAGCAGTTATCTTGGCTTGTTTAGGAATTGTTGCATATTTAAGTTTCAGATTTCAATTTGATTTTGCATTAGCAGCAATTATTGCACTTATTCATGACATTACATTTGTAGTTGGAGTATTTGCAATATTAAGTATGTTCTTTAATGTACAGATAGACGGCTTATTTATAACTGCAATATTGACGATTATAGGATTTTCAGTAAACGATACCGTAGTAATATTTGATAGAATACGTGAGAATATAAGATATTATTCAAAGAAGATGACATTTGGAGAAATTGTTGATGCAAGTATTACACAAACAATTGCAAGAAGTATAAATACTTCATTAACGACCTTATTAACCTTATTTGCCTTATTTTTATTTGGTGGAGTAACAACAAGAGATTTTGTATTAGCAATGATACTAGGTATCACCGTTGGTACATATTCAAGTATATTTATAGCAAGTATGCTGGTTGATTGGTGGCGAGAAAGAAAAACTAAAAAACCAAGACACGCATAACATTCTTAACAAGAAGAAAGCCGTGTAGTATTTAGGTTGGAATGTATTATAAAACAGTGTCATTACTGTACATGTACAACAATGACAGTTACTTTTTCTTCTTGTCATACTAAGGACGTGGTCTGAAGTATCTCATTTTTTTGAGATTCTTCACCTCAAAAATCGTTGGTTCAGAATGACTGTGTTCACTGCACACTTGCCAAAATCCGCTGTCTTGGATTTACTCTACGCTCACAGAATTTCACTTTCGGACTTCGTCCTGTTCGTTCAATCTGTTCGCTATCCGGAATTTCATTCCGTCCGTAAATCCGCTGTCTTGGATTATT
>CACYOO010000017.1 GCA_902776035.1 uncultured bacterium | reverse complement strand
TCTTGAAAAAGAAGAAGAGGAAGCTAGAAACAACGAACTAAAAAAAATAGAAGAAGCTTTTGATACTGTTAACGAACAATCAGAAAAAGTTTCTTCCAACGAAAAGACTGTCTCCGTTGATACGGAACTGCAAAAAATTAATGCACAAAAAGCTTACGCCAAAGTTTAATTGTTACACACTTATAACTGTCCTAAACTTTTAAGTATCTCCATCTGCTTTGGTAATAAATCTTGCAAAGCATAATTGTCTTGTATTGTTTTTCTTGCATTATTTCTCAATTCTTGTACTTTGTCCTGATTATCTAATGCATAAATTTATTAGTTGAGATTACAAATGATGTGTATATGACGATATTAAAATGTTCAAAAATTAAAGTATAAAAATAATTTTTTATTTATATTTTATATTATATTTTGCCCAAAATAATCACACCATCTGTCCAAAGAAATCAAACCATGTGTCTTTTTACAATTTTCTCATTGCACTCGTTAATGCTTTTATATCATCAGATACTCTTAATGATTCTCTTATTTTTTGTAGGGATTTGTTATAAGTTAGTTTATCAAGTTTACATTCTTTTGATTTTAAATAATTCAAACACTTTTTCGGGTATTTACCCATTATAGTTGCAACAGCCCAAGCTACACCCATTTGTGAGTAATAATTATCTGTGTTTAAAGAATTTATGGTTGTAATAACTTTATCAATATATTCATCATTTAAATAATGTGATAATAAAATAACTGATACAATTCTGCTTTCAAATTCTTTTTTAGAAGTTTTATACTGCATTAAAAATTTCCAAACAATATCAGGATATTTCCTTGCGATTTTGAAATTTTGACACAAAGAATCGTTTATACACCAATCATCAACATAAGATATAAAATCTTGAAAATATTTTAGTAATGTATTAATGTCATCATTAGCATAACCAAGTACAAAAGCGTGTAAAAGTTTAAGCTCAAATGTAGAATAATCATTGTATTCAACAAATTTTTTGTAATCATTTTGTGCAGTATATTTTGCAAATTTTCTTAATTCAGGAATAGATATACCAAATTTTGTTCGCTTAATATTGTCTAATTCTTTTTTTATTTTTGAAAGCTCCATATTAGAATAATATCACAAAATATTACTGATATATAAGGAAAAAACGAGTTAAGATGAATTTATCCTTAAAATTTAATAAACAAAACAAATATTTTTATTTGTTATAATAAAAATAATAAATGTAAGGAGTTAAAATGAAAAAAGCAATTATATTAAATGCAAGTCCAAGAAAGAATTTTAATACTGCAAAGATGTTAAAGGAAGCACAAAAAGGAGCAGAATCAGTAGGTGCAGAAGCGGAATATTTTAACCTTTATGATATTAATTATAAAGGTTGTTTAAGTTGTTTTGCTTGTAAGAGAAAGGGCAATACAACAAACTGTGTTTGTGCCGTAAAAGATGATTTAAGACCTGTTTTAGAAAAATGTGTTAGCGCAGATGCTGTTATAATTGGTTCTCCGGTATATTTTTCTTATCCGACAGGAGAGTTTAGAAGCTTTTTAGAACGTTTTTTATTTCCTATACATACTTACCTTGTAGATAAAGAAACAGGAAACTTGAAAAGTTTAAGACCAAAAACAATTCCTGTGGGAGTTATTTTTACAATGAATTGTCCTAAAGAAATGATGGAGAGATACAATTATCCTACGATTTTGGAAGATAATGTAAAATGTTTCAATCATGTGTTGGGTTATTCGGAAGTATTATATTCTTGCGACACATATCAGTTTATAGATTATTCAAAATACGATATAGATTTATTTGACGAAAAAGAAAAGGCAAAAGTACGTGATGAACAATTTCCAAAAGACCTTGAAAACGCATACAATTTAGGTAAAAGATTAATCGAAATGCAGATATAAATAGTTTTATTTTTCTGCAATTACAACAAAATATTTTTTAATGAACTAATGTGTATTTTTGTAAAAACACAATAAAAATTTTTTTTTAAAGCATTTTATACCTTAAAAATAATCCTAATTCATATATTTTTTTAGTAAATATTTAAATCTGCTCTGTATAAAAATTATTTTTAATATTTTTTGATATATTTTTCATTACTTTACATATTTTTATAATTTTATTTTTTTGACAATCTTATTGCTATGGCAATAATATATAGGTAAATTATAAGAAATAAATAAGGAGATTATTAATGTCATTAGCGTTTGTACCAACAAGAGAAAAAAATCTAACAAAAAATGAAATAAAACGAATTATAGAAGAAAACAATATTGAATTCATAAAACTTGAATTTTGCGACATAAATGGAACAATGAAAAACCTTTCAATTCCGGCAGAACAATTGGAAAGTGCAATGAATAATGAAATAATGCTTGATGGTTCTTCTATTAAAGGTTTTAGAAGTATTGAAACATCAGATATGTATTTTTATCCTGATTTAAATACTTTTTCTATTATTCCTTGGAGAAGTGATGATGAAACAAAAGTAGCAAGATTTATTTGTGATATTCATAATGCTGACGGAACACCATTTGAGGGATGTCCAAGATGTAATTTAAAAAGGATGATAGCTCGTGCTGAAAAATTAGGTTATAAGATGAATGTAGGACCTGAAGCAGAATTTTTTATATTCAAAAAAGATGAAATCGGAAACCCTACATTAACAACACATGATAATGCCGGCTATTATTCTGCTGCACCTACGGATAAAGGCGAAAACTTAAGAAGAATTATGGTAAAAACTCTTAAAGAAATGGGTTTTGAAGTAGAGGCATCACATCACGAAGTAGCCAGAGGACAGCACGAAATTGATTTTAAATATGCAGATGCGTTAACGACGGCTGATAATATTATGACGTTTAGGTATGTTGTATCTGCAATAGCAGAGCAAAATGGCTCAGTTGCAACATTTATGCCAAAGCCAATATATGGAATAAACGGTTCAGGTATGCATTGTAATGTTTCTTTATTTAAAGACGGTAAAAATCTTTTCTTTGATGACGAAAGAACTTATCAACTTTCAAAAGAAGCTTTATACTCAATAGGCGGTCTGTTAAAACACGTTAAATCTTTCACTGCAATTACAAATCCTACGGTAAACAGTTATAAAAGACTTGTTCCGGGATACGAAGCACCTGTTTATTTAGCATGGAGTCTTGCAAATCGTTCTGCATTAATTAGAGTTCCTGCAAAACGTGGTGAGGCAACTCGTGTTGAATTGCGTTCTCCTGATCCGTCTTGTAATCCTTATTTAGCACTTGCCGTTATATTAGGTGCTATTTTAGATGGTGTTGAAAATAAAATTGAACCACCGCTTCAAGTAGAAGAAAATATTTACAGTATGACAAAAAAAGAACGTAAACGTGCTAAAATAGACTCTTTACCTGCAAGTTTAGATGAGGCCTTAAACTTGTTAGATAAAGATGATATTATAAAGGATGCATTAGGTTCTCATATATATGATGAATTTGTTGTTGCAAAAGAAAATGAATGCGATAAGTTTAGAACTTACGTAACTCCTCTTGAAGTCGATATGTATTTGAATATGCAATAAAATAATGTCTAATCAGTTATTGATATTAATTGTCTGCAATATTCAATATTATTAAATGCATTATTAACATTCTTTTGTATAGAACATATCAAAAAATCTTTTTTACATTCACCATCAGTTATTTCTTTAAGAATATCCAGCATATTTATTGTATCAAGTAAATCGCCGGATATTTTTTTTGTTAATTCTTCTAAATTTTTTATTTCTTCCATTGCAATCTCCTTTTTGGAAAAATAGTACATATTTATATTTTTATAATATGGAATAATAGGTCATATGTCAAGATTAGAATTATTAGGTGCAAATATAAAAAAATATAGAAAAGCAAGAGGGTTAAGACAAATTGATTTAGCTGTTGCTTTAGACTGTACGGGAGAATACATTACAAGAATTGAACGTGGGCAAAAATATCTTAGCTTAAGACGATTATTTGAATTGGCGGATATACTTGAAGTAGATGTTAAAGATTTAATGAATTTTAAATAACAAGCATTATAAATTATCTTCCATTTCCCAAATTCCGCAAGGGCATAGTCCTGCACAAATTCCGCATCCGATACATTTATCAGGGTTTGATATGTATTCAAATCTGCCGTCATCTTTTGTTACTCTGGAAATTGCACCTTGGGGACAGGATTCTTTACATAATCCGCAATCTCTACAGTATCCGCAAGATAAACATCGATTTTGTTCATTATCGCAATTGGAGTTATAGCATTCATAGTATTCTGATTTAATCCTGTTTTGAGGAATTAATTTTTTACCGTGATGTTCTTCAAGAGGTAGATTATTTAAGTATCTGATAATATTTTCTGCTGTTTCTTTTCCTGATGCGATAGCATTTGTAAATAATCCGGGTTTTATAGAATCGCCTATAGAAAATACTTTTTTGTTTACGATTGTTTGATTAAATTCATTTATTTTTATTCTTGATTTTTCATCTAAGTATTTTTTGTTCAAAAAATCAAAAATTGGTCTATCACCAATAGCAATTATAACAGAGTCAGCTTCCAAAATACTTCCGTCTTTCAGATGTACACCTTTTTCATCAACTTTTTGGGTAAAACAAGGCCATAAAATTTTTGCACCTAATTTTTGTGTATTTTCTATTTCATTTTTAAAGGCACTTGGCTCTTGAATGTCAATAGCGGTTACTTCTTTGACACCATTTTGTTTATAACATTCTGTTACAACGTCCATTGCTGCATTTCCGGCTCCTATTACTACAACTTTTTCACCAAGATTAAATTTTTGACCGCATTTAACTGCTTTTAGAAAATCCAATCCTTTAATTAGTCGTTCGTACCCTTCAAATGGTATTACAACAGCACCATGTCCGCCTATTGCAATAACAATAGCATCAAAGTCGTTTTCTAAATTCTTAAACAATTCTTTTGTAACTTTTACTGAGGTTTTAATTTTACAAGGTGTTTGTTTAAAACGTTCAATTTCAGTGTTTAGTATTTCAGAATTTAATCTTTCATCAGGTATTACCTGTGATAATTTTCCTCCAATATCTTTATCTTGTTCATAAATTTTCACGCTGTAACCTTGTTTCATTAACTGCCATGCACATGACAATCCTGCAACACCTGCTCCGATTATAGCGATTTTTTCTTTTTTAGTTATTTTAAAATCAGGAGCTTTAATGTCTTTGGATAATATGCCGAGTGTTTTAATATCCATTGGTTCATCTACAATTGTTCTCGAACAATTATTCAGGCATAAATTAGGACAAACTTGTCCGCAAACACTTGCAGGAAATGGACTATAATCAAGAACAAGATTAAGTGCCTCTTTTATTTTACCTGCTCTTAAAAGTGAAAATCTTTTTTGTGTCGGAATTTTAATAGGGCAGTTATATTCACAAGGTGCGCAATATGCATAATTTTTCCATTTAGGAATACGTAACCTTGTATCTCCTGTTTGAACCAAATTATAGGTTTCAAAATTGTCTTGAATTAAATCTCCAAAAATTGAACCGTCAACTTCTTTTTGCCATTTATTCAATCTAAAAGTTTTAGTTGTAATATTTGTTTGTTGTTTTCTTTCTTCATAGGTTTTAGCAACAATCTTTTTCCAATTTTTAAAATTTAAAAGAGTATCTAAGTATTGTTCTTCTTTAATTTCAGATAAAAATTCTTTTATACCTGAAGATAAAAATTCAACATCTTTATCATCAAGGTCAAGTACATAAACATCATCTGATATATTTTTCACACTTCCTCTAAAAAATACAACACCACCAACCATCCCTGTGCATGCTCTATCACCCAAAACAGAAGTTTTGTTATCACAATCAATACCGCATATAACTGCAATACCACCTCCCATAAATTCAAAAGAGAAAGAACCGCAGGATTTCAATACCCACAATTCAGGTGCTTGAAATTTAGGATCTTTTTTCATTAACGCACCACTGCGACATCCGACAGAGCCGGAAACATAAATTTTCCCTGATGCTGCACAATGTCCTGTAGTATCTCCGCAATCACCGTTAACTACTATTTTTGCTCCTGAATTTAGCCAGCCGACATCAGCAGGAGCAGAACCGTTTACATAAATATTAGTGCCTTTTGTTCCCATTGCACCAACTCTTTGTCCGGGATTGGTTATGTAAAAATTGAGCGGTTCACCGTTTTTTGACCAAACAGAGCCACCAATATTATGTTGCCCGCAAGCATTTATTTGGAAGTCATTATATCCTTTTTCAATATTATCCCAAATTTCTTGCATTAAAGCTTGTGTAGATATTCTTTCATTATTTTTTAGTGTATCAATTTTTTTCATATTATTCTCTTTTAACATGCATAAGGTATTTCAAGTCTGTTTGCAACATTTTTATCAACACAAATAAGTGCATCTGAACGACCTATTGGCAATGTTGAGTTACCAATGGGAGCAAGTAGTTTTTTTAATTCGACATCTGCTGCACAAATATAATTAACTATGTTTTGTGATACAGTATCTATATCAAGCCGTTTTGTCAATTTTGAATTTTGTGTTGTTATTCCGATAGGACATTTTCCTGTATTACAAGCATTACATTTTCCAAAGTCATTACCAATACAGCCGGCTATTTGTAAAATTAATTTGCCTATAAAAACACCATTTGCACCCAAACAAATCATTTTAAAAGTATCTGCAGCAAGATTTCCGTTCATACCTATTCCTCCACCTGCAAATATTGGTATTTGACCTTGCTTACCCTGTTTTACGGCTGATAAATAACAATCTCTCAATTTTGATGTTATAGGATGTCCTGTATGATTTAGTGATATTTCGTGAGCGGCTCCCGTTCCACCTTGAAGTCCGTCTAAAAAGAAGCCGCCTACAATGTTATAAGGATCACGAAGCAAGTTGTTATAAACGCTTACGCTTGTTGAGGATGCCGCAACTTTAACTGCAACAGGGACTTTAAATTTAAAAGCACAATTCATTGACAAAAACATCTTTTGAACACTTTCTTCAATTGAATAAAGTCCTTGATGATTAGGTGGTGATAATAAATCTGCTTTTGGAACGCCTCTTATTTCCTGAATTAATCGTACATTTTTTTCTGCCATCAGCAATCCGCCATCACCGGGTTTTGCACCTTGACCGATTTTAATTAAAATACCTGCAGGATTTGTTTGCATATACGGCATAGAATTTATTATTCTGTTCCAGCCAAAATGTCCTGAAGCAATTTGGAGTATCATATATTTTAGATATTTTGAGCGAAGCAATTTTTCAGGAATTCCTCCTTCACCTGTACACATTCTTATTGGGATTCCTTTTACTTCATTTAAATATGCAACTGCAATTGCAATAGCTTCCCACATTCTTGGAGATAATGCTCCTATTGACATATCACTTATAATGATAGGGTAAATAGATGTATTTACAGGCATTTGGATATTTTTTATTTCTTTTAATTCTCCGTTTACAACTTCAAATTTTAATTTATCAGCAGGAACTACTCTGCCTAAATTGGTTCTAACATCAAAAGTATGCCTGAGAGCATCTAATGATGGATCTGTCATTTGAGAAATTCTACCGATTTTTATTTTATCTAAGGTTCTTCCTTCTGTATGTAAATTTGACCTTCCTCCTCTTTTAACAGATTGAGCAGATTTTGCTCTATATCTTGTTCCAAAACTTTCTGTATTATTGCGAACAGCTTTGATTGCACCATTGGGGCAAACTTTTGTACACATTCCGCATCCCCTGCAAAAATTTGTTTCGTTTACAACTTGTTTTATAACGGGAATTGCCTTTTGGTCTGAATCAATAGAAAACCCTTCTTCATTAGAAATGGCTCTTACTTTTTTTCTTTTTTGTACATCAACTTTAATAGCATTAAATGAACAAACGGCACAGCATTTTCCGCATAACATACATTTTTCACTGTCATATTCTATAATCCATGGCAGGTCTGTAATATTTATTGAATTTACATTATTCATTGTTTAATTCTTTCTATATTTAAATCATTGTCGACAACAATTGTTTCACGTTCATTTGTGTAAATATCATTATTAATATCTCTATTTGGTAAAATTTCATTTACTCCTGTTACTTCTGATGTAATTATTACCATATCATTTTCATTGTAATTACCTTTAGCAACTACTGTTGGACGAAGTTTTTTAGAATCAATAACATTTATCATAGTTCCGTCAGGTAGTACGCCAATAGTTGTATTAGGGCCGTTTATTTCAAAATTAGCTAATGTTGTTCTTATTCTTTCCAAAACATTTTTATCAGGTCGTTTTTGTATTTCTTCATACGGTAGCGGAGTTAAAATGTGTTTGTAATATTTTAACGGCCATTTTAAAATCTTATGCATATAGTGAAGTGTATATAAAAAGCATTGCGAATCCGATTCAAAACCTATATACCCTTTAAAAAGATTTTGTTGAATAAGCTTATTTTTTTCAAAAAAAGTATTTTCACCATTTGTTAAAGTGGTATAACCTTGCAAAAAGAATGGGTGAGCGGCATATCTTACAATATCGTAGTTTGTATTTTGTCTGCATTGAACAGTTAATATTTTTGCTTTTATATTTACACTTTCATCACGCAAATTAAAATATTTACCAATGTCATTAGGGTTTCCTATCTCTTTTAAAGAAATAATATCTTCATAAAAAGAATATACATATCCTTCATTGTTTTCTTCCAGTAATTTTCTTAGTTTTAAACGGCAATCAAGAAGCAAATTTTCTTTTTCATTCCTTGATGCATTTTTATAATTTTTAGGATATTGAAAAACTTCAAAAATATAATTTGGCATTGGTTGAATATCTAAATTAATATCGGGATTAACTTCCATATTATATTGAAATACTCTTACAAACCCCTTTTTATGCAGTAAATCTTCAGCGTATTTCATACCTTCATCTGTAACAGCCATAGATAAAATCGGCAAATCTTTGTAATTTTCAAAAATTCCGCCTAAATCTTGCATAACAATTGCAAAACCTGAATTATCATGTCCTTTTTGCTGCGAACGCATCAGTTTTAAAGTTAAAGATGGATGTATATATTTATTAGATTTTATTGAACCTATTCTGCACATAATTTTATTTTTATACTGCAGTTATTAATAGTCAAAAAAATAAAACTATTAAGAATTCTAAACTCATTAATAAAATATAAATTTTAATTAAAATCGGGTAAAAATAATAAATTTTATTTCAAATTTGTGTCTGAAAAATTTAATTTTGCTGATACAAGTGCAAAATAGGACAAAATTTAATAAAAAACTGTTTAATTTACATTTCTTATTATAATGCTTAAAAAATTATGAAAATTTATCTTTAATCAAATCAAAGATTATTTTTATTCATTTGGATATAACTTTATATAATTTTTATTAATTTCTTCTTTAAATGAATTTGGAAGTTTTTCGTATTCTGTTATGTCTATTAGGAATGGTATGTCGCTGTCATTGAGTAAATTTTTTAAATCGGATAAATATTTTTTATTATCATTAAAACTTTTTACAGTCAGGTCTAAATCACTTCCTGAGTGAGAATCTCCGTTTACACGGCTTCCGTATGCCCAAATTTCTGCTTTTGGACAATAATTTTGAAATATTTTGTACAATTCATTTAGATAAACCGGTTTTAAGTTAATCATTTTCAATGACCTTTTTTAAGTTTTTTGCATCATTTAAAAAGTCCTGAATAAGTGAAAGAGTTTCTTCTGCAAAAGCTTGTCCGTAGTCGTTAGCAGTATTGTTGCGATTATCTCTGTATTTCATCCAGCGTTGAGTTTCTTCTTCAGTTATTAAAAAATATTTGTGTGCATGTCTGAATATATCTTTAAAACTTAGCATATCAGCAGCTTTTTTAGATGCTAAAAAAGGTACAATTTTCTTTTTTAATAATTTTCCGCATTGTTCTAATGTCATTTCAAAACCTTTAACAAGAGAATTTCTATACACTTCGTAATCAACAGTTCCTTCTTCAACCTCTTTTAAAAAATTATATGATTTTGTAGTAGTATCTATACATCTTTTATAACCTGACGGATAAATTTGAAAGAGGGAAGCTTGGTATAATCAAGTTTTCGTTTGAGTTTGAGCCGCTTCCCTCGTTTTAAGAAAAATTATCCTTTTTATCCTTTATTTATCCTTAGAATTATCCTTTTTTCTTTGTTTGAGTGCGATTTTCGGCTCAAACTCGGACAGGGGTTGAATTTTTGTGAGGATAGAAAAAGGATAAAAATTTCCGAAAGGTGTGAATATTTTTGATAGATTAGTAAATGCTCTTTACAAAATTATTTTCGGTGCAAAAAATTGCACAGACTGAACAATCCGAGCAAAGGATACAAGCATAGCCAAAACCTGTCATGCTGAATTTATTTCAAAGGTATAACGTAGTAATGTAAAATACCCCATTAATCCTAAAACTCTAAAAAGTTCCTAAAAATATCAATTCCGTTATCCGTCAAAATTGCCTCGGGATGAAACTGAACACCAAAAATCTTTTTATTTTTAATTTTTAATGCCATAGGGATGTTATCACATGTTCGTGCCTTGATTTCTACCATGTCGGAGCCACCCGAAACCATAAGTGAATGATATCTTGTTGCTGAAAATCCCTGTGTTAAATTTTTAAAAAGTTCAAAATCTTCATCAAAAAATATTTTTGAATTTTTGCCATGATAAGGTTCTGGAGCTTTAACGATATCCGCACCAAAATATTGTGCAATACACTGCATACCCAAGCATACGCCTAAAATTGGCAATTTATCCTGATAAAAATCAATTACCTCCATTGTAATCCCTGAATTATCAGGATTACCCCAGCCCGGAGAAATTATTATCCGCTTAAAATCAAAAGATTGAATTTTATCAATTTTCAACTCGTCATTTTTTATAATAATCGGTTCAACTCCCAGAATTTTTAGATATTGAACAATGTTATATGTGAACGAATCGTAGTTATCAATGATTAGCACAAAAACACCTCAACCATCTTTCTTAAAGAATTAAAACAAAAAATTCTATCTGCATTTTTTAAATCTTCAGGATACAAAATTCTTTCTTCAATCTCGCCTCTTAAAATAAGCTTTTGCCTGAATGTTCCATTCAATAAGCCTGATGTCAAAGGAGGAGTGAATAGTTTTCCATCAATTTCAACTGCGATATTTGTAAAAGTGCCTTCCGTAATTTCTCCTTTCTCATTAACTCGAATTTCATCAAAAATACACTCGGGTGATGAGGTTCTAATTGATGTCTTGTGATAAAGGAAGGGATTATTTGAATTCACACATCCACGAATTTGTATTTTGTTTGATTTGATTTTTTTTAGTAGTTTTGTTGTAACTTCATACGTACCATTCTTTTTAAGCTCAACTCGAAGGACTTTTCCAGTCGGAATTTTTAATTTTTCAATCTCCTCATTCCATACAAATCCAAGTTCTTTAGCAGAATTTTTCATCCTTAAAACATGAGATTGCCAATCATCAAGAGCTGATTCGATTAAGTTAAAATCCGTATTGATAATTTTAGCTTTTGTAACGGTTTCACCCCACTCATCCTCAGCATTGGAATCCCATACAACAGCCCCGCCTGTATGATAATTGTAAGAATAATTTTTACCGTATAGTATCCGTATCGGAACACTAAACTCGCAAACTTCCGGCGATACAAATCCTATTGCTCCGCAATAAATATTTCTTTTAAAAGATTCCAATTCTCTTATTACTCTCATCGTGGAAATTTTGGGTGCACCTGTTATGGAGCCGCAAGGGAATATTGATTTAAAAACATCATAAAGTGTAATATTATCCTCAATCTCACTTTGAATTTCGGATGTCATTTGAAAAAGTGTCGGGTATTTTTCGATATCAAAAAGTTTTGTAACCTCAACACTTCCGACCTTTGAAATTCGTCCGAGATCGTTTCGCAACAAATCAACAATCATAATGTTTTCAGCTCTATTTTTTATATCATTATACAAAAAATTCTTTTGTAAATCGTCTTCCTTTGCATCTTTGCCTCGAGGGGTTGTTCCTTTCATTGGCTTTGTAAAAATTCTTCTTCCCTGAAGTCTAAAAAATAACTCAGGGGAAAAAGATAACAGATTTAGTTTTGGTGTCTGAATAAAGGCATTATAAAGAGTTTTCTGTTTGGGAAGAATTGCCTCATATAAGTCAATACCGTCAAGATTTGTTTTAACATCAATCGGATAAGTATAATTAACCTCATAAGTAACTCCGTTAGAAATGTATTCTTTAATTTTTTCGATATTTTCACAATAATCTTGCTTGCTGATTTTAGATTTTAAAATTGTTCCCAAATTTTTTGGAGGGTTAGGAATGTAAGTTTTGAATTTGTCGAAAACTTCAAAATACAAATAATCAAATTCGTAATTTATGAATCCTATAAGATAATACTTTTTACCCAGCTTTTCAATCTTTTTAAAAGCCTCTCTAAAATCAGAAAAAGTCTCAATAACCTCAATAGGTTTTTCAAAAATTTTATCCGAATATATTTGCATAAAACAATTATAAAATAAAATTAGCCAGATGACTTATATAAATTAGAAAAATTATGTAGAGACAGAGCAAGGTCTGTTTAACCAAACAGACAATAAAGATTCTCATTTCATCTGACACATTTTCTCAAACTGCAAGTCAAATTATATCTTTGTAGAAATTCAGTATTAATATCTGTCATTATTTGTACCTTTCTTAATGAAAAATATATCACAAAAACACGAAAGAGTTTTATTCAAAAATAAAAATAAACACAGAATGGATATAGTAAAAAAATAAAACAATCTGATTTTCAGATTGTTTTATTTTTTAAAAAAGGAAGAAGTGGGATTCGAACCCACGGAACGCTCGCACGTTCGACGGTTTTCAAGACCGCTCCGATCAACCGCTCTGGCACTCTTCCAAATTAGTATCTCTTTGCTATTTTTTTTGTAAAAATATTTTATATCAAAAAAAAAATATTTGCAACTTTATTTTTGTTTATTAATATTTTGTAAAAAAAAATATTTTATAATATAATAAAAAACATAGTAAATTATAGTTAAATAAAAAGGGTAAAAGACGTGGCCCGAGAAAGAAGGAAAAATGGTAGATTCAAAAAAAACACAGATTGAAGTTGGCGGAAAAGTTGTAGAAATTGAAACAGGCAAATATGCAAAATCTGCAACATCATCAGTAACAGTAAGATGCGGAGATACAATGTTATTCGTACATTGTTGTGTAAGTAAAGAACCTAGAGTAGGTATAGACTTTTTCCCATTGTTAATAGATTATGAGGAAAGAATGTCATCAATAGGAAAGATACCTGGTGGATATAACCGTTCAGAGGGTAAAGCAAGTGATAAGGCGATTTTGGTATCACGACTTATAGATAGACCAATCAGACCATTATTTCCAAAGGGTTACAGAAACGATATACAGATTGTGGCTCAATTATTCAGTTATGATAGAGAAAATCAACCTGATACATTGGCAATGTTAGGTGCATCTTATGCCTTAATGTTATCAGGAGCACCATTTGAAGGTCCTATTGGAGCTGTTAGAGTAAGTAGGGATGAAAATGGTAACTTTATAGCAAATCCTACACACAAACAAGCTGATGAATCTGATATGAATATAGTTGTATCAGGAACACACGATTCAGTTATAATGGTAGAAGCAGGATGTAAATTTGTAACAGAAGATGAAATCATGAATGCTGTAGAATTTGCACAAGGAGAGATAAGAAAGCAATGTGAAGCACAAGTTGCATTTGCGCAGGAATGTGGAGTTACGAAAGAGGAATTTGTTAATCCTTATGACACAACAGAGCTTAAAAATATAATTCAGGAAGTTGCAGGAGATATGATATTTGATGCATATCACAACTTTGACAGAGAATACAGACAAAACAAATTAGAAGAAGCTAAGAAGCTTGTAAAAGAGAGAGTAGAATCATTACCTGAAGACGATGCAATTCTTAAGATGATAGAAGAAACAGGAATTGATTTTGTTGCAGAAGAATTCAAAGCAGCAGAAAAGAAAGTAATGCGTAAGATGATATTGGATGAACATGTAAGAGCAGACGGACGTAAAACAAATGAAGTTCGTCCTATTTGGTGCGAAGTAGGTGTTATACCAAGAGCGCATGGTTCGGCAGTATTTACAAGAGGACAAACTCAGGTATTATCTGTAGCTACATTAGCAGGTCCTGCAATGAAGCAAGAGCTTGACGGAGTAGATCCTCAAGAAGAAAAGACATATATGCACAAATATATATTCCCGGGATTTTCAGTTGGTGAGGTAAAAGCATTAAGAGGTCCTGGCAGACGTGAGGTAGGACATGGAAATTTGGCAGAAAGAGCTAATGTTCCTGCATTACCGAGTCAAGAGGAGTTTGGATATACAATACGTGTAACATCAGATGTATTAGAATCAAACGGTTCAACATCAATGGCATCAACTTGCGGTTCATCAATGGCATTGATGAATGCAGGAGTACCTGTTAAATGTATGATAGGTGGTGTTGCGATGGGTATGATAAAGGAAGACGGATATGAGCCGGTAGTATTAACTGACATACAGGGTATAGAAGACTTTTTGGGTGATATGGACTTCAAGGTTACAGGTAACGATGAAAAGATAACTGCCTTGCAAATGGATATGAAGGCAAAGGGTATACCGAATGATACATTAAGAAAAGCTTTATATCAAGCAAAAGAGGGCAGATTGCATATTTTAGGGAAAATGAGAGAGGTAATACAAGAGCCGGCTGATCATTTATCACCATTTGCACCTGCTATAACAACAATGACAATACCGACAGAGGATATAGGAACAGTAATCGGGCCTGGTGGAAAGCAGATTAGAGCAATTATTGATGCATCAGGTGCAGAGATAGATATTCAGGATTCAGGATTAGTAACAATTACATCAAATGACCAAGAGGGTGCAAAGATTGCGATTAAGATGATAAAAGACTTAACTTTCAAGCCGGAAGTGGGCATGGTATTGAAAGGAAAAGTAGTAAGAATAATTCCTATAGGAGCATTTGTTGAGCTTGGTGGCGGCAAGGACGGAATGGTTCATATTTCACAGATATGTAAAGAAAGAATAGAAACAATAGAACCTCACGTAAATGTTGGAGATGAGGTTGTTGTTAAGATAATAAAGATAGATGACAAAGGCAGAGTTAACCTTACTATCAAGGGTGTAACAGATGAGGAAAAAGCACAAGTCGAATCATAATGGAGCTATTAATTATTTAAAATAAAACAAAAGCGGATTGCCTTTATCGGCAATCCGCTTTTGGATAACGTATAAAATAAGATATTTAATGTTTCTTGACTTAATTTGTGTATAGGGTATTATAAATTATAAAGAGGGTTTATGACGTTAAATGTTACTAAAAAAATATTAAATATCTTATTATGCAGTATAATTATTTTTTCTATATTGTTAGCTATATTCCTATATTTTGGAGTACATTTAAAAATTACTGAGTCAGGTTTTTTGTATATAATTCTTTTTTTAACACTTATATTTTTTGATTTATTCTTTTATATTTTACCAATAACAATAGTGTCTTTCTTTGTTTGGTTATATTTCTTATTATATAAAGTTTATAAAAAATCATTTAATGTTTATTGGAATAAAACTAAGTATATGTTTTTTATATTAGTAATTTCTATAATATTAGGTATAATTAGTTGTATTACAACAGATGCAACAGGAGCATTTTTAAATATCTATGGCTATAATCCATACTAATAAGTCTATTACATTTTTAAATATTGCATTATTTTTGCGAGCTATGCTTTTTTTGTCTCCTGTAATATTACTTTTTTATGTAGAAAATGGTCTGACATTTAAAGAATTATTTTTATTTCAAGGTATATTTTATTTAACATCTATTTTAATAGCATTACCTGTAGGTTATATTACAGATGTATTTTCAAAAAAGAAATGTTTAATTACATCATTTATTTTATTTTTAACAGTAGTATTATTATGGTATTTTTTTAAAGGATATTACGTAATACTATTTGGTGAAATTATATTTGCAATTTCCAAAGTTATGATGGATACATCGACATCGGGGTATTTGTATGATTATTTAAAAAGCGACAGTTGCGAAAAACTAATGCCTAAATATTGGGCATATATAAATTTTTACTTAGCACTTGGGACAGCAATAGTAGCATTAATTGGTTCTTATTTATATGTAAAAATTGGTTCACATAATATATTATTTATAGAGATTATATTAACAATAGTTGGTATATTATTTTTGTTTCTTATTAAGAATATAAATTCAGCAAAAAAGCATATAAAAACATTAAAAGAGCGTTACAAAAACTTTTTGTACGGATTACAATATGTTTATAATAACAAAAATATTAAGTATTATATGCTCTATTCTGGTTTATTGTGTTCGATGTCCATATTGTTTGCTATGAGTTTTCAGCCGATAATGAAGTTTGCATCTTTTCCAATAATATTATTTGGTGTAATAACAGGTTTAAATCATGGTATACGAGCATTATCCAGTTTTTTAACTTCAAGATATTTAATTTCTTGTAAAATTTATAATTTAAGAATACTTTTATATTTATTGTATATATTTGCTTTTTTCATAATATTTATAACAATAAAATTAAAGTATGTATATGTAGATTTAATCTTGTTAACGGTAATTTGTTTAATAATTGGATTACAGTTGGCATTTACTATACTACATGTAAGTAGAATGCATAAGTTCATTGAAACAGAACATAGAGGCATAGCTGTTTCAATAAATAATATAATTCCTCAAATAATTTCAGTTATTATATTTTTCACATCTAATATATTTTTCAAGTCTAATAAATTTTTTACATTTTATATTATATTTTTTGTATTCTTTGTTATATTTGGATTATATTTACTTATAAAAACCAAAGGAATAAAGGAGTAAATTATGAAAAAGAAATTGGTAATAATTCTTATAACATCAGTAATATTTTTTGGTATGTTATACATAATAAAAAGAGATATTCCGCATATAAAAGATCCTGATGTAAATATTGCCTTTACTATCGATAATAATTATCCTTTATACAATATGTTAGTAATGGATTCAATATTAAAGAATTCAAAATCAACTTTCAAATTTTATATAGTAGAAAATAATATAACTCTTACAAATAAATTAATAATGAAATTATATATGTTATTACAACCTAGAGCGAATTTGGTATTTATAAAAGTTCCGGATAATTTAATTTCTCATTATAGTAATTTATTTTCATTATCGGGTTTTCGTATAACATCAATAGGTATGTCCAGAATTATGTTACCGGATTTACTTCCAAAAAGTGTACATAAAGTTTTATATTTAGATTCGGATATATTAGTAACAACAGACATAAAAGATTTGTATGATGTAGATTTAAGAGGTAAACCTGCAGGTATGGTTACTAATATCAAGCCCGGAGAATATAAATTTCATAATTTTAAAAACTATTTTAATTCCGGAGTCATATTAATGGATTTGGATTTATGGCGAAAAAATAGGATATATGAAAAGATGTTATCTTATGTAGAGAACAATAAATTATTATTTATGTATGATGGACAGTTTAATCCTGATGCATTCAGATACCCTGATCAGGATTTAATTAATCTTATATTGGAGAATGAAATTTATCACTTAGCATTATTTTGGAATATACAAAGACAATGGTTTTATGAAGATGTAAATGATGAAACACGAGGAATAGTGCATTTTGTAGGAAAAAGAAAACCATGGATGAATAAATCTGCTAAAGCACCTCATGAACTGTATAATAAATATTGGTATAATTCTATATTGGTAATATTTAAGCCATATCACTTCTATAAAAATAAATGTTTATATAAAAAGGATATATATAGACAATTGAGAATAAATATATATTTAAAGTTAATCGAAAACTTTTATATGAAATTAGATATGTTTTTTAATAAAAAAGATTAATATTACCCATCATTTTTGTAAATGGTTATAATTTGATTACAAACCTTAAATGGTATGTTAAAGTATATCATTAGGGCAAGTCAATCCTTGATAGTTAAAAACAACGTAATCTCCCCCGGATGGGGGAGAAACAGAGGGGGTGATTGTTCATTTATTTTGAACCGACAATTTTTCGTTTAAGAAAACAACCCAATCTCCCCCGGATGGGGGAGAAACAGAGGGGGTGATTGTTCATTTATTTTGAACCGCCAATAATCCAAGACAGCGGATTTGCACTTGAAAAATCAAAAAAATGAGTTATAATATAAACAGAACAAGTGGCAATCAGCATACGCTGAAATTTTACATCACTTAGTTTTTATTAAAATAAAACTAGCGTTACGAGTGCAATCATGAACGCTAGTTTTTCCATTTTAAATAATAATGATATTATAAAAAATAAAATCAGCATTATTGATTTCGTCATAAGCATCACCCCTTTCTTGACGTAAGAACCGTCAATCAATAAGGTTCAGTGATGTCCACTTGTTCTATTCAGTTTTCAACGTACGTATTATAATTGTATAACATATTTTTTTGCATATAAATACATTAAATTAAGTATTTGTCATTAGTGCTAAAAAATCCATAAAAATAAAATCTCCCCCTGGATGGGGGAGAAACAGAGGGGGTGATTTTTCATTTATTTTGAACTGCCAATAATCCAAGACAGCGGATTTTGGCAAGTGTGCAGCGAACATAGTGAGCGAAACACGTCCCTGTGAATAGTGCCAATGAGCTTACTCCCTGTGAATAGTGCCAATGAGCTTACTTGTTTTGAGAAAGCAAAACAAAAGCGAATGTTAGCACTATGAACCGCCAATAATCCAAGACAGCGGATTTTGGCAAGTGTGAAGTGAACACAGTCATTCTGAACCAACGATTTTTGAGGTGAAGATTCTCAAACAAATGAGATACTTTGGACTATGTCCTCAGTATGATGATAACTTTTCCACTCTCAATATTTCACTTATATAGTGAATTGCCATACTAAATGTTCAATATAACATAATTAAGCAGCTTTTTCTTCATCCTGTTTTTTAGGAGGAATATATGTAACTTTGGAAGGATCAAATTTAGCACTTGCAGTTACACTTAAGAATGGAGCTTTTGATTGTGCAAATGTATCATGGCATAAGCCCTTTTTCCACCAAGCACATCCTGAACATAATTCTGCATGCTTTTCAGGTGTCATAACTTCATGCAATTTTTTTAGAATATCACTATATTTATATACTTGTCCTGTTACAAGTCCTAATAAATCTTGTACTTTTTTGTCTAATGCAGATACGTTTTTTTCCAGACAAGTAGCTTTACTTTGAACTCCGTCATTTGGGCATTTTTTACATAAATCATCTTTAGAACCCAATATTAATATATCTGTATCAGGATTTTCGTTTAATTGTTTAGATATTGTATCCCAACTTGAAACCTGTTCTTTATTATAATTATATCCTTTATATCCCGGTAAACACAAAAAATGATGCGGTCTTAATGCTATTGTCATTGTAATTGTAATTTTTTAATTTATACCTTTCGTTGATTTTAAGTGTCCTGAATACACAAAGTTGTTAAAAAAAAATAAAATTTTACAATATTTTACAATAATAGTTAGATTTATAGAGATTGTTGTTTTATAATTGGTGTAGTTTTAAGGATTATTGTATGAAAATAGAAACAAAAAATTTAGTAAAAATATATGGTGATAGAAGTGTTGTAAATGACATTTCTTTTGAAGTTAATAAAGGTGAGATAGTAGGTCTTTTAGGTCCAAACGGAGCCGGAAAAACAACAACATTTTATATGGTTGTCGGACTTGTTAAACCAAGTAAAGGGCATGTATATCTAAATAATGAGGAAATTACGGAAAAACCAATGAATTTACGTGCAAAAGCAGGTATAGGTTATCTTCCTCAAGAAGCATCAATATTTAGAAAATTAACTGTTGACGAAAATATAAAATTAGTACTTGAGATGAATGACAAATTAACGGTTAATGAAAAAAAGACAAAGCTTGAAGAATTACTTGATGAATTTGGAATGACAAGACTAAGAAGTGAATCTGCAATATCATTATCAGGAGGAGAAAGAAGAAGGGTTGAACTTGCAAGGGCTTTAGCGGCAAGTCCGGATTTTATATTGCTTGATGAACCGTTTACAGGAATTGACCCTATTGCAATAGGTGAAATAAAAGAAAATATAAGAATACTTGCATCAGAAAAGGGCTTAGGTGTTTTAATAACAGACCACAATCCAAAGGCAACGCTTTCTATTACTGATAGGGCTTATGTAATTTTTGACGGTAAAATTAAAATTCAGGGTAAAAGTGAAGATGTTGCAGTTAATCCTGTCGCAAAAGAATTTTATTTAGGAAAGGATTTTCAGCTTTAATGTTAAAAAAAGTTTTAAAATTCCGACCTTCAATTTATGACGTATATATTTTCAAACAAGTTATGAATGCTACACTTGTTGCTATTTTGCTCTTTACTATTGTATGGATAGCACCTGAGATGTTGTTAAATACCATAAAGGAAACACTAGAAGGTCAACATACTGTAGTTGAAGCTATATGGATACTTGTTTTAGCACTTCCAATGATATTAGGTAAAGCTTTTCCTGTAGGTCTATTATTGGGTACTTTGTTTACTTTTGATAAAATGAGTAAAGATTCTGAATTAACCATATTTAGAGCAATAGGTTTGTCTTTTGGAAGGATTATTGCACCTGTTATATTTTTAAGTTTTATTGTTAGTATTTTATGTTTTATAACTTGTGATAAATTTATTCCGTATTCTGAAAATAAATCATTTGAATATGAAAATTATCATCCTGCAATACAATATATTTATACGCAAAAAGATGATTCTAACAGACCAAAAATGGCAGTAATAGTATCTCAATTCCAAGATAATGAAATGAAAAATGTAGTTGTTTTAGACTTTTCAAATAAAGTTTACGATGATTTACATGGTATAAGTCATATATATGTTGCAAAGACAGGTAAAACATTTCCTAATCGTTGGGAATTACATGATTTGACTGAATATAAAATATCTAATGACGGTATATTTTTAAATATTTCTAAAAAAGATGTACAGAATATATTGCAGGGTGAAGATGCAGCAAACGCATATATGTTAATGACGTATTCAATAAAAAAAGAACGAGAAATAACAAATGCAAATCTTCATAAATATATCAAATTATTGAAGAAAGAAAATTTGGACGAAGAATATCATTATATGCTTAATAAATACTATCAAAGATTTTTACATCCGTTTGTATGCATTTTACTTGCAGTAATGGGTTGCTTGCTTGGCTTTAGTAAGCCGAGAGAGCAGCGTCTTATAGGTTTTACAATAGCAATAGGATGTGTATTTTTATACTATATAACATTACCATTTTTCGATTTACTTGCAGAAAAAGGTGTTTTGCCTCCGTTAATTACGGCAGCAACGCCACCAATAGCGTTTTTATGTGCAATAATTGCATTTTATAAATCGAAGCAGCTTTAATAAGGAGATTAATAAATATGTTGAAAAGGGTTATTATTTTATTTTTAATGTTTTTTGCGGGAACATTTGCCTATGCAAAGCCAATAGATGTTCAGGAAGAAAATGGTATATATCATATAACGCTAAAGGGTAATGCCGTTCGTAAACATATTAAATTTATTTTAAGTCCGAATTTGGTTACAAATAAAGAAATACATACGGAAAACAAATCAATTTTAACTATAAATACAGGTTTTTTTGATCCTAAAAATGGCAGGACAATATCTTATATCGTAACAGACGGACAAGTTACTGAAGATCCCATGCTGAATGACAATTTTATTTTCAATCCTTTTGTAAGAGAGCATTTAAAAGAAATACTAAACAGAACAGAATTTAGGATAATTCAATGCGAAAAAAAACTAAAATACGAAATTGTACCTCACGATACACCTGTTGGTAATAATTGTACTATAACAACATCTGCTCAGGGCGGACCTATGTTGTTACCGGAATTGAGATTAGAAGAAGAATTGTTTTTAGTAAAAGATGAAGACGGAAATATCATAAGACAATCTGCATCAATGCTTGACAGAGTTCCGAGAACAATTGCAGGTATAAAAAATGATGAAATGCATATTCTTATAATAACAAACAAAAACCCTAAAACTATATATGAAGCACGAGATTTATGTAAAAGTTTGGGCTTTGAATATGCTATGGCATTTGACGGAGGAAGCTCAACTTCTTTAGATTATAAAAAAATACATGTAACATCTACTCAAAAACTAGATACAGGACGCAGATTAAAATCGTTTATGATTATCAAATAAGCTTAAATAAATATAACAATATTCAATGATAAAACAAAATTTCAGTTGACAATCATTCGTTGTTGTTATAATAATAGTATATAACTCTTAGCCGTGTTTTGTGCTGAAATTCCAGCTAAGATGCAGTAGTAATAATAAGAAAGACATAATAATATTATAAGGAGAAAACATGCCAACAATTAACCAGCTGGTTCATAATGAACGTAAAAAGCTGACAGACAAAACAAAATCACCGGCTTTGATGAATTGCCCTCAAAGACGTGGAGTTTGCACAAGAGTTTACACAACAACACCTAAAAAACCAAATTCTGCACTTAGAAAAGTAGCCAGAGTTAAGTTGACTAACGGTTTTGAAGTTACTTCATATATTCCTGGTATCGGACACAATCTTCAGGAACACAGTGTTGTTCTTATAAGAGGTGGCAGGGTTAAGGATTTACCTGGTGTAAGATATCACATTATACGTGGTACATTAGATACAGCAGGTGTTGCAAATAGAAACCAAAGCCGTTCTAAATACGGTGCAAAAAGAGCTAAGGGAGGTAAGAAGTAATGTCAAGACGTTCTAAACCGGCAAGAAGAATTCCTGCTGCTGATCCTGTATATAACAGTGTAGATGTTTCTAAATTTATTAACAGAATTATGAGAAGAGGTAAAAAATCTTTGGCTGAAAAGATTTTCTATACATCTTTAGAAAAAATAAAAGAAAGAACAAATGAACAACCTATGGAAATTTTCCAAAAGGCATTAACAAATGCAACTCCATTATTGGAAGTTAAGGCACGTCGTATCGGTGGTTCTACTTACCAAGTACCTTTAGAAGTTAAACCGGATAGGGGCTTTGCTCTTTCATCTTCTTGGATTATCGCAGCTGCTAAAAACAGAAGTGGTAAATCATTTACAGAAAAATTAACTAATGAGTTAATTGATGCTTCAAACGGTGCAGGTCAAGCATGTAAAAAACGTGAAGATACTCACAAAATGGCTGAAGCAAACAAAGCTTTTGCTCATTACAGATATTAATAATATCTAAATACTATATTAAAAAAGACAACTCTTTATACATCTGGGGTTGTCTTTTTTTTGCAAAAATTTAATACATCAATATGATAAAATAAAAAAATTTGGTGTTAAGATTAGGGTATGTTAACATGCGATAAAACTGACATTGATTTAAAAAAAGTAGGTCTTGAACTTATGTTCATGACTCCTGAAAAATGCTCTCACGATGAGGGTGTTACTGCAGTTGAACTCGCTAAAATGATTGATTTACCAATAGATATTGTAAAGAAAAAACTTGTTATTTTACTTGAAAAAGAAATAGTACAGGTTAAAGGAATTAGTCCTAAATTTTGGAAATTTGATGATTATAATTTTCAGAGAATGGACGAAGACGATGAAGTTTACCAACTTTTATGCAATTTTGATGACGTAGATTTTGACAGGTATTTTCAGTATTAATAAAATAATTATATCATGCCAATTTCTGAATAAAAAATAATACAAAATGTAAAAAGAATAGTTATCTAAAATAAATTCTTATTGTTTTTTATAATAATACAAAAGATTCTCTTTCAAGTTTAGCTTCTGCCCATTATTTCTAAATATAGAAAAGCGTAAACCGCATTTTGCAAGTCGGTATAATAAGCTTATAAAAAGAACTTCCAAACCATATTTACACGATTTTATAAAATTTATTGAAGATGCTTCATCAAAATATTTTGTAGGACAAGACATTTCTCCTACCTTGTAATCATTCATGAACATTAAAGCAATAATTTCATTATCAAAAATAAAATCATCACTACAGCTTTCTAAAGGCAGTGTTTCAAGGACTTCCTTTGTGAAACCTCTAAAGCCCGTATGATATTCAGATAAATTTTCATTTAAAAAAATATTTTCAAAAAAGGTTAAAAATTTATTTGCTATAAATTTATATAAAGGCATTCCACCTTTTAATGCCGATTTTCCCAACATTCGAGATACCAATATTGCATCATATTCTTCAAATGCTAACATAGATGCAACTGCAGGTATAAGTTTCGGAGTATATTGATAGTCAGGATGTAGCATTATAACAATATCTGCACCTGCATTTAATGCAGCTTTGTAACAGGATTTTTGGTTTGCTCCATATCCCTTATTTTCTTTATGTACAATAGTCGTTATATTTAACGACTTTGACAGCTCTTTAGTATTATCTAAAGAGCTGTCATCAACTAAAATTATGTCATCAACGAAAGGTCTATAAACTTCATCGTAAGTCTGTTTTAATGTCTTTTCTGCATTATAAGCAGGCATTACAACAACTATTTTTTTCCCGTTAAGCATTATTCTTCAGGCATTGCACCAACAACAATGTTAACTTCTTCTTCAGATGCATCTTGTGAAGAATCTGTACGAATAGAAGATTTATCCTTTGTTGATAAAGATTTGTCTTTTACTTTTTTAACTTGTCTTAATAATTTATCTGATAATAAATCTATACTTGCATACATAGATTCAGCAGACTCCTCAAGGTGTAATTTCACTTTATCTAAATTACATCTTACTTCTGCAATATGTTTTTCTGCTGCTGCAGGATTTTTTATTACTGATAAAATAACCTCAATACCTTGTATTTGGTCATAATGTGTTGCTACTTTACCTATTTTTTCCTTAACGTATGCTTTTATAGCATCTGTAATTTCAATGTTTCTTCCATTTACGTGTATACGCATTGTACCTGTGCCTCCAATAATTCTATATGTATCATAGAATAACAAAAAAATAAAATTAAATCAATGTAATTTATGCTTATTTTTCCTCTGCTTCATTAATAAATTGTTGTAATTCTATATTAGGTGTTCCCAAAACTCTAACTAGTTCTAATACAGATGCTTTCATCTGGCATTTTTGAGATGAACCGGAGAAGAAATCTTTATAAAAACATCCCTCACAATTACATCCTCTTTTATAGCAGTCTAAAGCTGTAGGTGTCCAGCGCCTCACGGCTACAGCTCTTCCCATATCACGACTTCTAAACACTATATTCGTCCTCCAAGTTTTTAAAATTTTCCAAGATTATGATTTCTAATTGCTAATAAATTTTATTAACAACGTATACCTCAAGAGCAAAACTATGCTTGCTTTATCTTAATTGTAAGCTTTAAAAATGCTTTTGCAAGAGGGCTTTAGCCATAAGTTTACAAAAAAAAACATATATCTTTATCATGCATAGGAGCTGATTTTCAAGTATATTCACTAGCATGACATTTGCATTATGACATGATTGCAGCCCTATCAAAACATGGAAACCCATGTGTAACAATAATTTTCATGATTTTAAATTTACAAAATTTGTATGAAGATTTGTAAAAATGTTGAAATAGAACGTATATACTTAAGTTCTCAAACAAAATAACTTTTATAATCATAATCTATTAAATCATTATAACTATAATTTTTTGGTAAAAATATTTTCTAATCATCTCAAATTGTAAATATTTATGCCTATTGTAGATTTTGTAATATAATTGTAAAGTTAAAAATATAATAGTATGGGATAGTAAATGAAAGAAAAATATCATTTTATAGCAATAGGTGGAGTAGGTATGAGCGGTCTTGCGAAATATCTTCTGCAAGAGGGTTTTGAGGTTTCCGGTTCTGATATTTGTGAGAGTAAATATACACAGGAAGTTAAGGGATTAGGTGCAAAAGTTTATATAGGACACAATGCTGATAATGTACCTCAAAATAGTACTGTAGTTGCAAGTTCTGCAATAAAAGATGATAACCCTGAAATAGTACGTGCAAAAGAATTAAATTTGCCAATTTTACACCGTTCAGATGTATTAAAGCAAATATCAGAACGTTCAAAATGTTTTATCGGCTTTGCGGGTACTCACGGAAAAACAACAACAAGCGGACTTGCATCTTATGTTATGTCAAAAGCAGATTTAGAACCATCTTATGTAGTCGGAGGAATTATACCGGAACTTAACACAAACGCAAATTACAATTCAGATAATTATTTTATAGCTGAATTAGATGAAAGTGATGGAACTGTGGTTAAATACAGACCAAATATTCTTGTTATAAATAATCTTGATTCTGACCATACAGATTTTTATAAAAACGGTCTTTCATCTCTTGTTGAAACATTCGATGGTATGCTTGAAAAATATACCAGAGAACAAAAAATTCTTATTTGTACAGAATCCGAAGGAAATAAAATGCTAAAAAACAGAAATTTTATAACCTACGGATTTGACAAATCAACCGATTACAGAGCTGATAACATAGAACATTCCGAAAAGGGAAGTTCATTTGATATTTTTAAAAACGGAGAATTTATTGTAAATTTAAAAATAAAATTGTTAGGAAAGCATAATGTATTGAATGCTTTAGCGGTATTTGCTTCATTAATGGAAGCAGGTGTAGATTATAACAAAATTTCATCTTATTTTGTTGATTTTACAGGTATGGGAAGACGTTTACAGTACAAAGGTGAAATAAACGGTGCTGCTATATTTGATGATTATGCTCATCATCCGACAGAAATAAAAGCTACGCTTAATGCACTTTCTGAGATTAAAAATAAAGAATATATTGCAGTGTTCCAACCGCACAGATATTCCAGATTACAAAGCTTTTGGAATGATTTTATTTTAGAATTATCAAATGTAAAGCGAGTTATTGTAACTGATGTATATTCGGCATCTGAAAATGAAATTGACGGGATAAATTCAGAAAAATTTGTTAAAGATTTATCTGAAAAGACTGATTGTGTTTATGCAAGCGGTTCAATAGAGGATGTTGCAAAAGTCGTATATCCTTATTTGACTAAAGATAAAATAATTGTCGGACTTGGTGCAGGTACAATTACAAATTTATACAAAGAACTTGTTAAATTAAGCGAAAGTAAATAACTATGAATATAGAAGTTTACAACGATTTTAATGCAAAGAATTTAACTACATTCAAAATAAGCGGTATAATTAAACGTGCATATTTTCCTAAAAATAAAGATGAACTTGTACATTTATTAAAAATTCTTGATAATCCGCTTGTATTAGGCAATTGCTCGAATGTACTCATTTCAAGTTATGGAGTAAACAGAGATGTCATTTTTACAAAAAAATGTAATAATATTGATGTTTTAGACGACATTTTGTCTGTAGAATGCGGTGCAAACGGAATAATGGCATCAAAGGTTGCATCTGAAAACGGACTTGGCGGATTAGAATTTATGATTGGTTTTCCCGGTTCTATAGGCGGTGAAATTTATATGAATGCTTCTGCACAAAATCAATGTATTAGTGATTATTTGGTATGTGCTGATATTTTTGATAAATCAACAAAAATGGTTAAAACTCTTTCTAAAGAGGATTTAAATTTTTCATACAGGCATTCTATTTGTCAGGATAAGGAATATGTTGTTTTATCTGGAACATTTATGCTTCCATTAACTGATAAAAAAATTATAAAAGAAAAAATGGATATGAACTTAAAATTTAGGCACGAACATCAACCATCGTTAAAATATCCTAATTGTGGAAGTGTGTTTAAAAATCCGGAAAACACTTCTGCGGGAAAATTGCTTGATGAAATTGGAGCAAAAACTTTAACATACGGCGGTGCAAAAGTTTGGGAACATCATGCTAATTTTATAATAAATCAAAATAATGCATCTTCATCAGATATTCTAAATTTGATGTTGTTGATGTACAATAAAGTTAATAAAGAAAAGCATATTACACTAAAGCCGGAAGTAATATATATCGGCTCAAATTCAAAGGAAGAAGAAAATATATGGAAAATATTGAATACAAAGTAAGCAAAGAAAAAAGGATAGGTGTACTTTGCGGCGGAATGTCATCAGAGCGGGATGTTTCAATACGTTCCGGTAAAAAATGTTTTGAAGCTATAAAAAATCTTGGATATGATAATTCAGAACTTATTATTGTAGATGAAAATATTGCAGAAACGTTAAAAGAGCATAAAATTGATGTTGCATATATTGCATTACATGGAAAATATGGTGAAGACGGCTGTATACAGGGGTTACTTGAAATTTTAAAAATACCTTATACCGGATGCGGAGTGCTTTCTTCTTCTATTTGTATGAATAAAGAATATACAAAAAGAGTTCTTTCTACAAATAAGGATATACCATTGATAAAATCTGCATTTGTTAAAAAAGGAGAGGATTTGTTTGAAAAAACAAAAGATTTAAAATATCCTCTTATAACAAAGCCGGTTAGTGAGGGTTCAAGTTTTGGAATGACAAAAGTAAATAAGCCGGAAGAACTTGAAAATGCTTATAAAGAAGCATTAAAATTTAATGATGATGTACTGATTGAAGAATTTATAGATGGAGTATTTGTAACAGTAGGTGTTTTAGAAAACAATGGAAAAACATTTGCAACAGAAATTTTGGAAATTTTACCTAAAACAGATTGGTATGACTACGAAGCAAAATACACAAAAGGAATGTCAGAATTTGTATTACCTGCTAAATTTGATAAAGATTTAACCGAAAAGATTAAAAATATCTCTATAAATGCACATAATACTGCATCTTGCAGCGGAGTTTCAAGAGTAGATTTTATGGTAAAGGATAATCAGCCGTATGTATTAGAAATAAATACAAGTCCTGGAATGACTGATACAAGTGATTTACCGGCTCAAGCAAGTGTTATGGGCATTGATTATAATAATCTTGTTTTACTTATATTAAACAGTTCAGGACTTAATAAATAAATTTATGGATGAAAATGAAAACAAATTAAACAACAACGATGAGAATTTAGAAAGGGATGAAAATGCTTCTCAAAAATATTTTCAAACCCGTATAAACAGAAAACAACAGGAACGCTATGTTCGTAAAAAAAACTTGTGGATGCGACGTTTACGAGCATTACTTCGGTTTGTATTTATTTTGTTACTAATTTTCTTATGCTATAAAATTATCAGGATGAAACAATGGTATATGTCCCCTAAAGCATTTGATAATGTAAACAGTCCTTATATTGAAATTTTGAATAACAAAATAGTACCTGATAATTACATACTTTCTGCGTTAAGGCAGTCAAAAGTTCCTACAGTGCCTATTTATATGTATGATACAAGTGAATTAAAAGAAAACTTATTAAAGTTAGATCCCGTTGATAATGTATTTATAAGACGATTTTGGTATCCTGCACGATTACAAATAATTATACAAGAAAGCGTACCTATAATAATTATATGTCCTGATGAAAATTCACCTGCAGTAGCTTTCTTTACTAAGAGTGGAAAACTTATCGGACGTGATTATTTACCATTAAACAAATCATATCAAACAATAAAAGTTTTAACTTATGGTAATAGAGGTGATGACTATAGACATTGGGATAAATCAAGAGTTGATAGCATTGAAAAAATCGGAAAATTAATAAAAGCAGTATCAAAAGAACAATTAGACTATATCGATTTAAGAATACCTAATGATACTTATATACAATTAAAAGGAATAAAAATACGTCTTGGCAAACTTGACGATACCGTAGGCGAAAGAATAAAAAGAATTCCGTCTATTATACCTCAAATTCAGACTTTAGATAAAAAAATAAAATATGTGGATTTAAGGTGGAAAGATGCTAATTACATAAAATTAGAGGATTAAGAATGAGAATAAAAGTAGCACAGATAAAATACAGAGTAGCAAATTTTGAATATAACTATGAGCAAATATCAAAAAATTTTGATGAAACTGTTGATGTTATGATATTTCCTGATTTTGAAACAGGTGATACCTTAAAAATTGATTCAAGATATACTCAAAAAAAGAATGAGTTTTTGGAAAAATTATGTAAAAGCTATAATGATAAAACATTTTTAATAGGGTGTAATTTGATAAAAGATGGCAAATTACTAAATGTGGAAGATTGTTTTATTAATATAGATGATAAAAAATTTTATATATCAAAAACATTTAATGACGGTATAAATTGCGATACATATATTCTTTGCGGAAAAAGTTATTATGCAAAAGAATCTCATACAAAACTTATTGAAAATACGGTTACAAGTTGTAATTTGATTTATGTAAATCCAATCATGCTTGATGATGAGAATGTTTATGCAGGACAAAGTTTTGTTAAAAATTCTGATAACGAATTAGTATATCAAGCGGAATTATTAAAAGAAACTGTATTTGATGTTTGTTTTAATAAAAAAGAAGATTTATGTAATTCATCAGACATTGAAGAAATTTATAATATTACAACATTTGCTTTAAAAGAATATTGCGATATTATCGGTTTTAAAGAAGTTGTATTGGGCTTATCAGGTGGAATAGATTCTGCTGTTACGGCAGTTTTGGCATCTGATGCTTTAGGTGCAAAAAATGTTTATACAATAATGATGCCAAGTAAATATTCCAGCGAAGGAAGTATAACAGATTCAGAAAAACTCGTTAATAATTTAGGAATAAATGTTGAAACAAGAGCCATAAAAGATTTGTTTGACTGTTTTATGAATACACAAGAAACAAAATACGATTTAGCGGAAGAAAACTTACAATCACGTTTAAGAGGTCTTATTTTGATGTTCAATTCAAACAGATACAACCGCTTATTGCTTTCAACAGGAAATAAATCTGAAATAGCTTGCGGATATGGAACATTATATGGTGATATGTGCGGAGGACTTAATCTTATTGCTGATTTAACAAAGACAAACGTATATAAATTGGCAAATTATATAAACAGAGATAAAGAAATTATACCTCAAGAAATTATTGATAAGCCACCATCTGCAGAATTAAGACCAAATCAAAAAGACAGTGATTCACTTCCTGAATATGATATTTTAGACAAAATTATAGAGGATTTTGTTGAACAAAATTTATCGTATTATGAATTAACAAGTAAATATGAAAAAGATACAGTTAATAAGACATTAAAACTTATATACAGAGCACAGTTCAAACGTAATCAGGCATGTCTTGGCATAAGATTAACAGAAAACGCCTTTTGTTCAAATATAAAACTACCCGTTTTACAGGGATTACAATAAACTATTTCAAATTTTAAAATAAAAAGAGTTAAACTATTAATAATAGGATAACTCTTTTTATTTTAAATAAATTTATTTTATTTATTAGAATTCAAGTCCTGCTTCTCTTGCAGCATCTGCTAAAGCTTGAACTCTTCCGTGATATAAGAAACCGCCTCTGTCAAATACAACACCTTTAACACCTGCAGCCAAAGCTTTTTTAGCAACAGCTTCACCAACAACTTTTGCAGCTTCTATGTTTCCGCCATGTTTAAGTTTATCTCTCATATCTTTGTCTAAAGATGAAGCTGAGCAAACTGTAACATGTTTTTCATCATCAATAACTTGAGCATAAATATGCTTTGTGCTTCTATATACAGCTAATCTTGGATATTCTGATGTACCGAAAAGATTAACTCTGATAGATTGATGTCTTTTTTGAACTTTTGGTTTTCTAATTTCTTGTTTAAACATTTCATTTCTCCTTTTACCCAAACCTTCTTGACAACATTCAAGGGTTTATGCGGGCATTTAATTACTTACTATTTTTTACCAACTTTACCGGCTTTACGTCTAATGTATTCACCTTCGTACTTGATACCTTTACCTTTGTAAACTTCAGGTCCTCTCTTACTTCTGATAAGAGCTGCCATATCGCCTACAGCTTGTTTGTTTGTACCTTTTACGGTGATTTTTGTATTAGCTTCTACTGAAATTGTGATACCTTTTGGTGGTTCAACAATTACAGGGTGAGAATAACCTAAAGCCATGTTAAGTTTTGTACCTTCCATATTAGCACGATAACCTACACCGTTGATTTCAAGACGTTTTTCAAATCCGTCTTTTACACCTTTTACTGCATTTGCAACAAGTGTTCTCATCAATCCGTGTAAAGCGTTTGTTTTTCTTTCGTCGTTTGTTACTGAAAGTAAAACTTTGTTATCTTCTATTTTTAATGCTATTTCCGGACGAACAACTACAGATTCTTCGCCTAAAGGACCTTTAGCCGTAAATGTGTGTCCGTCAAATTTAACTTCTACACCTTGTGGAACTTCCACAGGTAATTTTCCTATTCTTGACATTTTTATTTTCTCCTTTTGGTATAAGTAATACTATATTAAAGGGCTTTTCTACCAATTACACCCCTGTTTTAAATTCTCAACTACCAAACGTAGCAAAGAATTTCACCGCCAACATTTTCTTTGCGGGCTTTTCTGTCTGACATTAAACCTTTGTTTGTTGATATGATTGCAACACCCATACCGCCAAATACTTTAGGTAAATTTACAGCTTTGCTGTATGTTTTTAAACCTGGTGTTGAAACTCTTTGTAAGTTTGTAATAACCGGTTTATGTCTTTCATCATATTTCAATGTAATAACAAGTTTTTTAAATTTCTTGTCATCTTCTACAGCATAATCAGTGATGAAACCTTCTGATTTAAGCAATTTAGCCAATTCAACTTTTAATTTTGAAGTAGGCATTTCAACTGTTTCGTGTGAAACCATGTTAGCATTTCTAATGCGTGTAAGCATATCTGCTATTGGATCTGTTGTTGTCATAATAACTTTTTCCTTTTCTTTTTATTATACACATCTCTTACCGAACTAAATATTGCTTCATGAAGAAACGTCTTCCGGCAGTTAGATATTCTATATCTAAAGTTTAAATTAAACAAAATATTTTTACAAGTAAAAATTTTATTTTTAAATTTTAGTAAACTATTTTACTATTTACGTATAGTAAATCAACGCATTTTGTCTTCAGTAAGATTAAAACGTTCATTTCTTGATTTTATAATGATAATTTTATAACCATAAAAGATAAAATTCAACTATTTTATGTAATGTTATAGACGTAAAATAATCTTTTTTCTAAACGTTAATAAAGTATACTTTTAGTAAGGAGTAGATATGTCTAACTTAAGTGAACAATTAGGAAAAAGAATAAGCGAGATAAGAAAGGCAAGGGGTATTAAACAAGCTGAACTTGCAGAATTAATTGATATTGAAGCTACTAACTTAAGTAAAATTGAAAGAGGAATACACTTACCCAAAATTGATAAAATATATAAAATTACGAAAGCACTAAATATTGAAGTACGAGATTTATTTGACTTTGGACATATAAAAACAAAAGATGAACTATTAAAAGACATAAACGATATTTTAAATTGTTCTTCCGTTGAAGAAACACGTTTTTTTTATAAGATTTTAATATCATATAAAGAAATGAAATGATAAATATAATTAAAACAAAAAATACAAAACATAAAATTTATGATAGAATAAATTTATTATGAAAAGAAAACCGATAGTTGCAATAGTAGGAAGACCAAATGTAGGCAAGTCTACTCTGACAAACAGATTTGTCGGAAGCAGACGTTCAATCGTAGATGATATGCCCGGAGTAACCAGAGATAGGATTTATTTTGATGTGGAATGGCAGGGAAAAGCATTTACTATAATTGATACAGGTGGAATTATACCTAATGATGATAATGAAATAATGAACTTAATCTACTCACAAGCAAAACTTGCATGTGAAGAAGCGGATAAAATAGTTTTTCTTGTTGACGGAAAAGATGGTATTACTCCTGTCGATGAGGACATTGCAAATATTTTGCGTCAAAGTAAAAAGCCCGTTATTTTAGCCGTTAATAAAATTGATAGTCAAGCTCAATCAATGTATGTAAATGAGTTTTATGCTCTTTCTATGGGTGAGCCGATAGGTTTATCCGCTTCTCACGGTTCAGGCGGTGTTGGAGATTTGTTGGAAGCTATCACAAAAGATTTTGAAGAAAATATCGAAACAGAGGAAAACTCAGAAATAAAACTTGCAATAGTAGGTCGTCCGAATGCGGGTAAATCTTCTATCGTAAACGCATTACTCGGAAAAGAAAGGGTTATTGTATCAAATGTATCAGGTACTACAAGAGATAGTATAGATACTAATTTAACATATAAAGAACAAGATTATATAATTATAGACACTGCAGGTATAAGGAAAAAATCAAAAGTTGATTATGGTGTGGAACAATTTGCTGTTGATAGAGCGTTAAACTCTATAAGGGAATGCGATATAGCTATTCTTGTTCTTGATGCAGTTGAGGGAATTGCAGATCAGGATAAAAAAATTGCATCAACAGTTATGGAAGCAGGAAAAGGACTTGTTATAGCCGTAAACAAATGGGATTTAATTGAAAACAAAAAATCTGATACTGTTTCAAAATTTGAAAAAAAATTAGTAAACGAAATTCCGTTCTTGGATTTTGTTCCTAAGATTTATATAAGTGCCGTTACAAAACAGCGTATAACACAAATTTTTGACAGGGCAAAAGAAATATATGAACAAGCTACAAAACGAGTTTCTACCGGCTTGTTGAATAAAGTTGTAAATGAAGCATATATGATGAATCCGCCTCAAACAGTAAAAAACAAACGTTTAAAAATATTGTATTCTACTCAAGTGGGAGTACAACCGCCAACATTTGTTTTGTTTGCAAACAACGCAAATTTATTAAAAGACCATTATAAACGTTATATAGAAAACAAATTAAGAGAAGCATTCGGATTTATAGGTACACCTGTCAGAATTTCTGTTAGAGAAAGAGCGGAAAAATCTCGATAGTATTACAGAAATAAAAGTCGAATGTTTGCATTTTAAAATTTGTGATAAAATCAATGTATGAAAGCAGCAATTTTTAAAAACGGAAAAATTGAATTAACTGATTTTGAAAGACCAATGCTCAACGGTAGAACAGGTGCAATAGTCAAAGTTCATGGCTGTGGATTATGCGGTTCTGATATTGTAAAATATAAAAACCAATCAATACCTGATGGAACAGTATTAGGACATGAAATTGTCGGCGAAATTTTTGAGATAAATTCTAAAACAAATTTTAAAACAGGAGATAAGATAATATCTTCTCATCATATACCTTGTTTTGAATGTAAATATTGTAAAAATCATAATTATTCAATGTGCAGACATTTTAAATCTACTAATATTTTTCCGGGTGGGTTTGCAGAATATATTTATTTGTCAGAAGAACATTTACAAAATGTTGCACATTTAATACCTGATAACTTAACCGATGAAGAAGCTGCTTTTTATGAACCGTTAGGTTGTTGTGTCAGAGCGATTAAAAGGTGTGATTTACCTAAAAATTCAAATGTTCTTGTAATAGGTCTTGGTTCTATTGGATATATTATGGCACAAGGACTTAAGGCATTTGGGATGAATGTGTACGGATGTGATTTGATAGACGATAGAATTAATAAGTTAAAATCCGTTGGTATTGAGGCATTTAATTCTTCTGATACGGATTATTGTATAGAACATTCTAAAAAATTGACTGATGATTTTGGATTTGATGCAATTTTTATGACATCAGGTGCAGATGCAACAATTGATTTGGCATTAAAAACTGTTAGAAGTGGAGGAAAAATTTTGATATTTGCAAGCACTCCAAAAAACTTCGGATATGCAAATAATGAAATTTATTACCGTGAATTGACAGTAATGGGCAGTTATTCACCATCTCCTGATGACTTAAAAGATTCTCTAAATCTTTTAAAAGAAGGTAAAGTTAAAACACATGGTATATCAACAATTGTAAATATTAATGATATACAAAAAGCTTTTGATGATACAATATCAAATAAAATTTATAAAGCATACATAAAAATAAGTGAGTGAAATATGAAAGCAGTAAGATTTTGGGGACCGGGCGACATAAGATACGAAGATGTTCCTATTCAAGAACCAAAAGAAGGTGAAGTATTAATTAAAATAAAAGCCGCATTAACTTGCGGAACAGATGTCAAAACTTACAGACGTGGTCATCCTGTATTGATAAAAAAACTTCCGTCCGGATTTGGACATGAATTTTCCGGAGTTGTTGAAAAATTAGGAGCAGGTGTTGACAAATTTAAAGTTGGCGACAGAGTTGTTGCAGCCAATTCTGCACCTTGCGGAGAATGTTTTTACTGTAAAAAAGAAGAATACAATTTATGCGAAAATTTAGACCTTTTGAATGGTGCTTATGCAGAATATATAACAATACCAGCTCGTATTGTAGAAAAAAATATGATAATATTACCTGATGATTTAAGTTTTGAACGTGCTGCATTTTGCGAACCGTTAGCAAATGTTGTTCATGGTGCATACAGAACTGAAATTAAAGAAGGACAGAGTGTAGGTATTATAGGTATCGGGCCTATAGGACTTTTATTTGCTCGTACTGCAAAATTAATGGGAGCAAGGGTAATTGTAGGCGGAAGAAATCCTGTAAAATTAAAGCTTGCAGAAGAATTTGCACATGCAGATGAAATAGTAGATTTGAAAAAATATCCTAATCCTGAAAAAATATTCAAAGATTTTTCTGATGAGAAAAAGGGCTTGGATGTAGCAGTTGAATGTGTAGGATTGCCTGAAATATGGGAACGTATATTTACATTTGTTCGTCCGGGTGGAACGGTTCATTTCTTTGGTGGATGCAAAAGCGGTTCTACGGTAACATTTGATGCAACTAAAATGCACTATGGTGATATGAAAATGATGAGTGTATTTCATCATACACCAAAATATTTCCGTGAAGCACTAAATCTTATTGCATCAGGGCAAATGGAAGTCGAAAAACTTATAACCGACAAGTTAGAATTAAAAGATGTAGAATATGCTATGCAAGAGCATATTGCAGGTAGGGCTATAAAATTTTTGATTACACCTTAGTTTTTTTAATAAAGTTACTGAAAATTTTACCAATAAATCCTTTTGGCTCTAAAAAGTCAAAAGTTATTTCAATATCTTTTGCATTTTGCCATAGTTTTTCAATTTTACCTGCCTGCTGTTTAACTTCAAAAATATCTGCAGCAAGCATACGTTCTTTTAAACTGTCTGAAAGCATGATATTCTCTCGTCCTTTTTATTGTGTACTTTAATAGAATATCATGCTATTTTCAAACATAAAATCATTTAAATACTTGATTTATCTTTTAAAATTTACCATCAAGTTCTGTTAAACAATACTTGCATTTATTATCAATAAGATTATATTCGGATATATTATATCCTAATCGTACTATTAAAGGTTTTCCGCAATTTTTACAGAAAGTCGAAGATGTTTTTATATCAGGAATATTTCCTGTGTATACATAATTTATCCCTTTATTAACTGCAATATCATAAGCCCTCATTAAAGTTTTTTGTGATGTTGGTTTTCTGTCCTTAAATTTATATCTTGGGAAAAAAGCACTAAAATGTAAAGGCACATTATTTCCTAAATTCTCAATAATCCAATCACATTCTTGTTCAAGCATATAATCAAAATCATTTTCCTGCTCAATCAACAGAGTTGTTAGTTCTAAATGACAATTTGTATTTTGTTTTACATACTTTATAGTATCAAGTACAGGTTCGAGATGTGCAAGACAGTTCTTTTTATAAAAATCTTCACTAAATCCCTTTAAATCTATATTTACAGCATCAATATATTCAAAAAATTCTTTTGCAGGTTCAGGATTTATATATCCTGATGTAACCGCAACAGTTTTTAAACCGTTTACTTTGCAAAGTTTTGCTGTATCAATTGTATATTCAAAAAAAGCAATAGGATCATTGTATGTAAAAGCTATACCTTTACAATTGTAATCAAGTGCTATATTTACAAGCATTTCAGGAGAGGTTTCATTTAAAAAGTTATAATTTGGTTTAACCTTTGTAATATTATCATTTTGACAAAATTGACACCCCATAATACATCCGTTTGTACCAAAAGAAAGAACTTTTGACATAGGATAAAAATGATATAGCGGTTTTTTCTCAATAGGATCTATGGCAAGTCCGGTATTGTAGCCGTAAGTTTTTAATTTTATTTCACCGTTTATATCTTCTCTTACAAAACAAAAACCGCATTGATTATCTTTTAATTTACATTCTCTTGGACAAATAAGGCATTGCTGTCTGTTATCGTTTAATGTTGTTTGATATTTCATAGTTTGTATTATAATACATTTATGAACAATATAAAACAGCCATCCGTTGCAGGAACATTTTACAGTTCCAATAAAAATGAATTATTAAAGCAAATAGAGTATTTTAAACAAGTATCCGCAAACGATTATGAATACAAATCTCGTGCAGTGATAGTACCTCATGCCGGACTTATTTATTCAGGCAGATTGGCTTATGACGGCTTGAAATCTTTAAAAGGAGATTTAAAAACACTAATTATTTTTGCTCCATCACATCATGCAAGATTTGATAATCTTGTTCTTTCGAGCTATAAAATGTGGGAAACAACTTTAGAAACGATTGAATTAGATACAGATATTGTGGAAAAATTAAATAAAGATTTTAATTTGCAATTTAATGATGAAGCATTTAAAAATGAACATTCAGCGGAAATAGAGCTTCCATTAATACAAGCATTATTTGAAGATATAAAAATTGTTCCTATACTTGTTGGAAATGCTGATTATAATAATATTACAGATATTATAGACTATTTTTGGAATGATGAAAAAATCGGATTTGTAATATCATCTGATTTAAGTCATTTTTATAAAAATGAAGATGCAATACGGCTTGATTCTTTTACTGCACAGCTTATAGAAACAAATAATTATAAGCAATTTAAGCAAGGACAAGCTTGTGGAATATTAGGAATATTAGGTCTTTTAAAATTTGCGGAGAATAAAAATTATTCTTTAATAAGAGTATCTATGGCAAATTCTTCTGCCGTAAATAATGATACAAGCAGTGTTGTAGGATATGGAAGCTGGTTTTTATATGATGATAGTAAGAATGCATTTTTAAAAAAGTTTTATTCCGAAAAAATAATTCAAATATGTAAAGAAGCGGTAATATCATCATTAGAACATAGAGAATTAAGAATAAATGATTTGGCTCAAGTTTTTTACGAAAACGGAGCATGTTTTGTTACATTAACTAAATTTGAAAATCTTCGTGGATGTATCGGTTCTATTACTGCTTATGAGCCATTAGCAGAAGATTTAATTCACAATGCAATAAGTGCGGCATTTAATGATTCTCGTTTTAATCCTGTAGAAAAAGACGAATTTGAACATTTGGATTTTGCAATATCACTTCTCTCTCATCCGCAGGAAATGAATTTTAAAGACGAAGAAGATTTGCTATCACAAATTGTTCCGTATAAAGACGGAATTATAATAGAAGATAAAGGACACAGAGCCGTATATCTTCCGTCTGTATGGGAACAGTTACCTGATAAAGTTAGTTTTTTAAACTCGCTAAAAGTAAAAGCCGGTTTGCCTTATAATCATTTTTCCGAAACTTTTAAGGCATACAGATACTACACAGAATATATAAAATAATTAACAATAAAGCTCTGTATAGCTTGGAGTTTTTAACATAAAGTTGTTTAACTTATTTTCAAGGTGAATTGAAAATCTGCTGTTAATCTCCTTTATAAAGAAACAAGGACTTGTAATATTGATTTCTATAATTTTACCGTCCATAACATCTAAGCCCGCCATAGGTAATCCCATTTTGTTTAATTGTTCTGCAACAATTTTGAAATTATGTTTTTCTTCATCAGTTATTATTTCTTTTACAAAGTATTCATCAGAATGAGTATTAAATTTAAAATCATCTTTTGTAGGTAATTTTCTTATACATTCATCAATGACCTCTCCACCAAGTAAGATAACTCTTTTATCTCCTGATTGTTTACTATCTATATATTTTTGAACCATTACAACTGATTTTTCATTGTTTGTCATGTTTTTGATAATGCTCAGTGTATTTTTATCACCTTTTTTTAAATACATTACTCCTGCACCAAAACATTGATTTAACGGTTTTAATATAATTTCATTATGTATATCCAAAAAGTTTTCTATTTCTTCTTTTGAGCCGGTAACTATATTTTCAGGCATAAATTCTCTGAAAAGATTAGCATGTATTTTTTCATTAAAACTTCTTATTGCTTTTGTATCGTTGATTATTTCAGTTTTATTTCTGTCTACAAAGTCAAAAATGTAAGTAGCATTTATGTAATCACTGTCAACAGGAGGATCAGGTCTGAAAAAAACTTTTTCAAAACATTCTATACAAAAATTTTCTCGGTTTTTATTATAAAAAATATTATTATTTTTTTCATAAGTTTTAAAGCAAGCCGCATAAGCTTTTCCTTGCTTTAAAGAAAGCAGGTCAATAGTTGTAATATAAGTTTCAATATTATTTTCCAATAAACCCTTTACCATCCAAAAATTAGTAACAAGTTGATTAAATTCAAAATATTTTAATTCAATTCTATCTATTACAATAAGCATTCTGCGCATAATATATCTCCTTATACAGTTAATATTATCACAGAAAATATTAATGTTAATTTTTTAATTTAATTAAAAATAATAACAATTTTTAAAATATTTTGTAATAACATTTATTCATGCTATTATAGCTTATAGAAAAAGGAGAGTTATATGTTAAAAGAAAAAACTGCATCATGTGAATTAGAAAAAGAATTATTTGAAAGTGTTAATGAAAGAACACCTGATTATGTTAAAAATCTCAAATTAATGGATTTTTCAAACAAAGGTGAATTTACTTTTTATTTAAAAAAAGAACATTTAGAACCATACGATGCTGATAAAAACCCTGAGGGCTTAAACTTAAAAGAATGGTTTAAAAACTATGCAAAAGAAGCAAAAGTTTCAACAGCAGGTATCAGAGGTCCTCAAAATATTTTATACCCTCAAGATACCCGTTTTCCGATTAATTTAGTAGGTATAGTTCTTGCAACTCTTGCAAAAGCTCTTGTTGCAAAAGAAAAATATCAGGATAAACAAATATTAAAACTTGCAGGCAGAGAAGTTCGCTACAATTCTGATTTATATTTAGAGGCAATTGCAAGAATACAAGCAGCACAAGGTATTAAAACACTTGTACCTGTTGAAAAGCAAACTATTCCAATTTGGCTTGCTTCATTTTTAGCATTTAAGTTAGACCTTGTAGGAGGTGAATACATAACATCAAGTCATGGTATTTCTGTTAAAAACGCAACAAAAGACTTAAATTCTCAAGGCAGCCAATATTTACCTGAAGAATCAGCAGAATTTGTAAATAAAATTCAAGAAATATTTGATAAAACAGAAAAAGACGGAAGTTATGAAATAAAAATTTCCGCATTGGATAATCCTTTAATAGATGAAGATGTTATGAAAAAACTTGATGACGGTGTTGATTTGTATGTAGAATACCTAAAATCGGGTGTTGCAGAAGCTGATAATTTGAATTACATAAAACAAGCAAAAAACAAAATCGTTATTGAAAATGTTGGCGGTTCTGCTTACAGAACATTAAGCAGAGTTTTGAATAAACTTGATTTGTCTGACAAATTTGTTTGGCTCAATGAAAAAGAAGATCCGTTTTTCCATTCAATAGGAAAATATGACACAGATCCTAAAGGAAATAAAACATTCTACGATTATTCAGTAGATGCAACTGTAACGGCAAAACGACTTAACGGAGAAAAATTCTTCCCTGTTATTGAAACATTACACTACGACAAAGTTTTATCAGAATATCCTGTTGGAACAGTTGTATTAATTACAGATCCTGACCATGACAGATTAACGGTTACACAAGTTGAAGATTATAAAGAAATGTCTAAACTTGATAAAGCAGGTATTGCTTATGTAAATCTTGGTAATAACAGAATATTAACTGTATTTACAGCTAATCAAGCATTCTTGTTATTAATGGATTTCAGAATGAAAATGTTAAAACTTCAAAATAAATGGAATAATCATCCAAGATTTATGATAAAAACAACTGCATCAGCAATGAGCTGGGATGAATGGGCAAAATCAAACAATGTTGCAGTAGTTAATGTTCCTGTTGGATTTAAAGAAATTGCAAACATAATGAAAAAAGTGGAATTAAAACTTAAAAATAATCCTGATAAAGATGTTGTTGTAGATGATGTATTCGGAAAATCCGTTAATTTGGGTAAATCACCAAGATTAATCTTTGCAGGTGAAGAATCTGGCGGAATGATTATGGGTGGAGAAGAAATGATTAAATCTCTATCAGGTCGTGAAGCAGTTGCAATGAGAGAAAAATCTGCAACAGAAGCTATTTTGGTTGCATCTGCATTATGTGCAAAACTTGAAAAAGAAAATACATTGATGTCTAATTATCTACTTGAAGTATTCAAAGAAAACAATATTAAAGGTCAATTTGATACTCGTGTTGATATTGCTTATTACAACGAATCAGAACCGGATATTGATAAATTAAAAGCCGCAAAAGTTGAAGGTGAAAAACTAAGAACCAAAAATGATTTGTTCTATTTATCAATGGCCATTGCAATGCGTTCAGGTAAAATGACTTTTGAAAATGCAAAAGAAGTTTTACAAGATACATTCAAAGAACTTGATTTTAGTAATTTAGTTGATGTTAAATTTGTAGGTGATGGAACTTATCTTGAATTTGATAACAAATATATTGAAATCAGACCATCCGGTACAGATGCAAAAACAAAAGCTTATGGAGCAGGTTTGGACTTTGATGAAATAGGTAAATATGCTCAGGCAATGGGTAATTATTCAGGCGACAGAACTGAGTTACACAAAAAATATATATCTGATGAAATGTATGATTCTACAAAAGAAAGAGCAATGAACTATTATCTTGAATTTGTAGACAAAGATGCAAATAATGAGCAATTTGTAATTCCTGAATATAAATTCTTATAAGAATATATAATTTTAAGAGTGTAAATAATAACATAACTAACATAAAAAAATGACTTCCGCAATTATTTTAACGGAAGTCATTTTTTTATGTTGTTTATCTCTTATAAATACCTACTTTAAGTCTTTATAAGAACCCTTTCTCATGTCTGCATAAGTTGTATGCAAATATTCATGAGATTTATGAGAACCCGGTTTTTCGTATTCTTCTTTGTAGAATCTTATAATATCAGGATTTTCATGAGAAAGTCTTACAGGAAGTTCTCTATCTTCTTTATAAAGTCCTTCTGCACGTTGTTCCTTAATAGTAATATCATTACAGCTGAATGGTTGACCACCGCCATTGATACATCCGCCCGGACATGCCATAACTTCTAGTAATTGGAAGTTTGCAGTACCGTTTTTGATTTCTTGAATAGCTTTTTCAGCTTCTTTTAATGTTGAAACAACTCTTACAACAACATGAGTTCCTTTAATATCAAGTTCAACAGTTTTAGAACGAGAATTTTTATCAACGCCTCTCATTCCCTTAATATCAGTTTCAGGAATATTTTCACCTGTTACATAGTAATAAGCCGTTCTTGCAGCAGCTTCAGCAACACCGCCTGATGCACCAAAAATTGTGCCTGCACCTGTGTATCCGCCAAACGGAGAATCAGCTTGTTCCGGTTCAAGATTTTCAAAATCAATACCAGCTTCTTTTATCATTCTGCCGAATTCTTTTGTTGTTAATACATAGTCTGTATCAAATTTACCGTTACGTCTTAATTGACTTCTTTTAGCTTCGTATTTTTTAGCTGTACATGGCATTATTGATACAACTACAGTATTATCTTCAGTATATTCTTCATTATGTTTTGGAAGCAAATCCTTTAATACTGATGACATCATACCTTCAGGAGATTTGCAGGAAGATAAATGTCCTAACATATCAGGATGTTGAGTTTCCATATATCGAACCCAAGCAGGACAGCAAGATGTAAACATTGGTAATAAACCTTTGTTGGTTAATCTGTCAACAAATTCTGTTGCTTCTTCTGTAATAGTTAAATCTGCAGAGAAGTTTGTATCAAATACAAGGTCAAAACCAATTCTTCTAAGTGCTGCATAAATCTTTCCAATAGTATTTTCACCCGGTTTTAATCCAAACATTTCACCTATTGCAACACGAACTGACGGAGCAATTTGTACAACAACTTTCTTTTCTTTGTTGTTGATTTCATCCCAAACTTTATCAACATCTGATTTGATTGTTAAAGCTCCAGTTGGACATACAGCTTGACATTGACCGCAGAATACGCAATCAACTTCAGCAAGTAATCTTCCGTTCATTGGTTGAACAACAGTTCTTGAACCTCTGTTTGCAAATCCCAAAACTGAATGTCCTTGAAATTCGCTACAAGCTCTAACGCATGCACCACAAAGGATACATTTGTTAGGATCACGAACTAATGAAGGGTTCTTATCATCAATTTCCATCATTTCTTCTTTTGTCAATGTCGGATATTTTAATTTTCTTACACCATATTCTTCTGAATATTGTTGTAATTCACATTGACCTGATTTATCACAAGTTGTACATTCTCTGTCATGGTTTGTAAGTAACAATTCAAGAACAGTTTTTCTTATTTTTCTAACTCTTTGAGAATTAATTTTTACTTTAATACCGGCTTCAGGAGGCATTGTACAAGAAGAATTTACCATAACTCTGCCATTTGGATATTCAACTTCTACAACACACATACGGCAAGCACCAAACTGTGTTAAGTCCGGACGATAGCAGAAAGTAGGTACATTCATGCCTGCTTTTCTTATAACTTCAAGCAAGTTTGGTTCATCTGTAAATTCAACCTCTTTGCCTTCAATAAATAATGTTTTTTTATCTTCTGACATTTTATTTTTCCTTTTTAATTATCTGTGTACTACTAAATATTATATACTATTCTTTAACAATTGCCTTGAATGGACAATTTGATAAACAAGCTTCACATTTGATACATTTTGCTTGATCAATATGGTGAGGTTGTTTAACAGTACCCGAAATTGCTCCAACAGGACAAGTTCTTGCACATTTTGTACAACCTCTGCATTTATCTTCTTCAATTTTAATTGTTTTAAGAGCAGTACATACACCTGCCGGACATTTTTTATCTACAATGTGAGCAATATATTCATCTTTGAAATATTTTAATGTAGATAATACAGGGTTAGGAGCTGTTTTACCTAAACCGCATAAAGAACCGTCTTTAACTGTATTAGCCAAATCTTCCAATACTTCTAAATCTGATAATTCGCCTTTTCCTCTAACAATTTTTTCAAGAATTTTAAGCATATTCTTAGTACCTTCACGGCAAGGTACACATTTACCGCAAGATTCATTCTTTGTAAAGTTCATGAAAAATCTTGCAACTTCAACCATACAAGTATCTTCAGCCATTACAACAAGACCGCCTGAACCAACCATAGCTCCTGCTTTTGCTAAGCTATCGTAATCCATTGGTAAATCCAAATGTTCTTCTGTCAAACAACCGCCTGATGGGCCTCCGATTTGAACAGCTTTGAATTTTTTACCGTTTCTGATGCCTCCGCCTATATCAAAGATAATTTCTCTTAAAGTTGTACCCATTGGAACTTCGATAAGACCTGTATTGTTTACTTCACCTGTTAAAGCAAATGTTTTTGTTCCTTTTGCCGTTTCCGTACCCATTGATGCAAACCATTTTGCACCTTTTCTCATAATAACAGGAACGTTAGCCAATGTTTCTACGTTATTAATTAATGTAGGTCTTTGGAACAAACCTTTGTTTGCAGGGAAAGGCGGTTTTGGTCTTGGCATACCACGTTCACCTTCGATAGATGCGATAAGAGCTGATTCTTCACCGCAAACAAAAGCTCCTGCACCTTCTTTAATATGTAATTCAAATGAGAATTCTGTTCCGAAAATATTTTTACCTAAGTAATGTCTTTCTTCAGCATCAGCAATTGCCTTTCTTAAACGTTTGATTGCAAGAGGATATTCTGCACGAACGTAAATATAACCTTCATCAGCACCTATTGCAAATGCTGCAATTGCCATACCTTCTAATAATTTGTGAGGATCACCTTCCATAACGCTTCTATCCATGAATGCACCCGGATCACCTTCATCACCGTTACAAACTACATAAGATTTTCCGCCTCTGTTAGCCGCTGTAAATTTCCATTTTAAACCTGTAGGGAAACCTGCACCACCTCTACCCTTTAAGCCGGAATCCAAAATTTCTTGGATTACTGCATCAGGGTTGTTTTCTTTTAATATATTAGCCAATGCTTCATAACCATGAACCGCAATTGCTTCATCTAATGATTCTGCGTTTATTTTACCGCAATTTTCAAGTGCTGTTCTGGTTTGTTTTGCATAGAAATTAATATCATCATTCTTTTTAACATGTTGCTTAGTTGCAGGATCTGTGTATAAAAGTCTTTCAACCGGTTCACCGCCTAAAATGTGGGAGTTGAAAATTTCTTCAACATCTTCTACTTTAACTTTTACATAAGTTGTGTGATATTCCGGTAATATAACCAATACACCTTGTTCACAAAAACCATGACAGCCGGTTGGGATAACAGTCATTTTATCGTGAGAAGTAAGTTTTTCAACATTTGCACCTAATTCTCTGAATTTTTCCATAACTTTCAATGAGCCGTTTGCGACACAACCTGTACCACCGCAAACAAGAACCCTGAAACCTTGAGCTTTTATTTCATCTTGAGCACGTTGTTGCTCTTTTTGAATATCTATATTTAATTCCATTATTTATTTTCCTCCTGAAGAATAGTATCTAAAACTACTTTGATTGCATCAGATGTCATTTGAGGATAAACCTTATCGTTTATCATAACAACGGGAGCTAAACCGCAAGCACCTAAACAGCTAACTGTTTCCAAAGAAAAAAGACCGTCATCGGTAGTGAATTTACCGTCTTTCAGGTCTAATCTTGCTCTTATTGCATTTAATACAGGCATTGAACCTCTTACGTGGCATGCTGTTCCATCGCAGCATCTGATTTCATATTTACCTTTAGGGTCTAATGAAAATTGTGCATAAAATGTAGCTACACCAAATACTGTTGCAGGGGATAACCCTTCCATTTTTGTTCCGATATAAATCATTGCATCTTCAGGCAAGTATCGGTAAACTTCCTGAACTTTTTGTAAAATCGCAATCAAATTTGATTTTTTACCACCGCATTGAGTAATAATTTCATCAATTTTTGAAAAATCGACTTTTGTTTGACTTCCCGTCATAATTTCTTATCTCCTTTTTCATAGTACTAATTCTTAGTTTAATGCAAAAATTGCACATAATAAGCTTATTTTTAATATGGTAATACTTTAAAGCTATAATATCAGCATTTCAATGACCATAAAAAACGCTGTATAATAAAATTATCACATAAATAATCTTTAAATCAAGTAAAATTTTCTTTTATAAAAACAACAACATTTTATTTTATAAGTATATGCTTAAATTATTTTAATCAACGGATTTATACTTAGAAACAAGTAAGGCAGCAAAATCAAGTGCCTTATCTTTTGAATTAAATGCTCTTTTAGGTATTACCAGAGCTTTCTTTTTATCTAAATACATAAATATAAGTTGATTTGTAATCTTTACATCAAATATGTCTTTATATTCAATCAATTCTTGTCCAAAGTTGCTTATAAATTCTACTCCATCGCTTTTTAAAATGCATACAACGCTTGATAGAACTTTTAAAGAATTATAAATGGTTATATAACTCAAAATAATCATTATTGGAAATATACCGATTGAAATTGCAATAAATATAATTCCTAAAGGGATTTTACCTGTAAATAAAAATACAGTACCTATTACAAAAGAAGTTATATTAAATATTAAAAATAATGTACATCTTACTTTTTCAAACGAAAAACTGTCAAGTACAAAATTCATAACATCATCTTTTGTGTAGCCAAATGATACGGTTAATTCTTCCATTATTGTTTTGCTTCCGTTAATTTGTTGTTCAAGTATATTTCAAATTACTTTTAACCTGTTAACGATTTAGATAAAACAGATAAATACAAAAAATTGTCTTAATAATTGATATTTCATTTTTGCTTCCAATAAACTTTAAAATTTCTTATTTCATCAAGAGTTTGCTCATACTTACCCTTAAAACAAACACATCTGTCATCAATATACAAATATGATGGTAGTTTAACATTAGTTACATCTTTAAAATATTTATCAATGTTATTTTCAAATAACCATTTTGCAGATAACATTAAATTTCTTGATGTGAATAAGTATAATTCTCCAATTTCACTCAAACTTTTCACAAATTCTTTTGCACCTGATTTTATAACAGGAATATGATTTTCATTATAATGTTCTTTTTCATATTCATTAAGAACTCCGTCTAAGTCAACAAGTATTTTCTTTTTATAATAATTCATATTCACCTCTATTTTGTCCGTGTGGCAGTTTGTATCTTTTGTCATTATAGCGGACAATTAACAAATGGACAAGCAATTATTAAGAAAATTAGCAAAAAGGGTAAAAGAACTACGAAAGCTGAACGGATATACTCAGGATGATTTATCAGCTATGTCAAATATTGCTCGTTCAACATTAGGAAATATTGAAACGGCATCTAATGATATTACATTTTCAAAAATAAATAAGCTTGCTAAGGCATTTAATATGTCTTTAGCAGAATTTTTAAATTTTTAAAATATTTCAATAATTATTATTTAGAGTATCTGTTGCGAGATTGCATAACAATAACAACTTTTTGGTTACCGAATATGTAAATAGTAAATGCAATTATTGCCCATAACAAAATACCTTGAAAGAAATTGATTGTTGGTAATGAAATGCTTTCTGCAATAAAATTCCATAAATGCATTGTAACATATCCAGGAAATGCTACAAAACCGCATATCAACCCTGCAACAATAAATAAGAATAACATTAAACCACGAAATCCGTTTACGTCAATTATTCTGAAATGTTTGTTCATATTTTTAAATTCCCTCTTTTGAAGCCGTAAACTTCAAAAGAAGTTTTTGGCTATGTATTTTGTATCATCTCTAAGAATTCTTTTTCGCTCAAAATTGTTATGCCAAGTTCTTGAGCTTTTGTAAGTTTTGAACCGGGTGCTTCTCCTGCTACAACATAATCTGTTTTCTTTGTAACACTTGAAGAAGTTTTTCCGCCAAGCTGTTTTATTTTTTCGCTTGCTTCACTTCTCCCCATTGTTGAGAGTGTACCTGTCAAAACAAACGTTTTTGAATTCAACACAGTAGATTGTACTACCATTTTATATGTCGGTAGTACACCCAAACGGTTGAGATTTTTTAATATTTCTAAATTGTTCTCTTGGGTAAAGAAATCTTTTATGCTTTTGGCTATAATCTCTCCTATTCCCTCGATTTCAGCAAGATTTTCCTCTGTTGCATTCATAAGATTTTCTAATGACTGAAATCTGTTTGCAAGAATATCGGCAGTTTCTTTACCTACATGTCTTATAGAAAGTGCTGTTATGAATTTTGCAAGAGGTCTTGTCTTACTTTTTTGAATAGATGTATATATATTGTATGCAGATTTTTCTTTTACCAAATCCAACTGCATAAAATCCTGTTGTGTTAATTTGTAAAAATCATCAGGAGTTTTAACCATATTATTTTCATACAATTGATTAATTATATTTGGACCTACAAAGTCAATATCCATTGCCTCTTTGGAAACCCAATATTCTAATCTTGATTTTGCTTGGGCTGGACAATTAAATGTATTAGGACAATATAAATTTACTTCTCCATCAGGAACAACGAGTTTTGCACCACATGACGGACAATACTTTGGGGCTTCGTATACAGGCAATTTGTCGTGTTCATCTGTATCTACGTGTTTTATTACTTTTGGAATAATCTCTGCAGCTTTTTTTATCAAAACAGTATCACCAATACGAACATCAAGGCGTTTTATTTCATCAAAATTATGCAAACTTGCTCTTGATACGGTACTTCCTGCCAATAAAACCGGCTCTAATACTGCAACAGGTGTAATTGCTCCTGTTTTTCCAACATTGTTTGTTTCTATATCTAGTAATTTTGTATTTACTTCTTCCGGTGGAAATTTAAACGCAGTTGCCCATTTTGGTGCACGGGAAGTGAAGCCGAGTTCATTTTGATAAGCAAATTTGTCAACTTTTATAACTATTCCGTCAGTTGCATAATCTAAATCAAAACGTTTTTCTGCCCATTCTTCAATATAATCTATTGCTCCTTGAATATTATGAACTCTTTTAATGTTAGGATTGATTTTAAAACCTAAATCTTTTAGCATCATTAAGCTTTCATAATGTGTTTTAGGAGCATTCTCAATACCTTCCAATATTGGTGTATAAACAAATATAGACAAATCTCTTTTTGCTGTAATTGTTGAATCAAGCTGTCTTATTGAACCGCTTGCGGCATTGCGTGGGTTGGCAAATATTTTTTCACCGTTTTTTAAGTTTTCAGCATTCAATTTTTCAAAAGAAGTTTTCGGCATATATATTTCTCCTCTAACTTCTAAATCGTAATCTTTGAAAATCTTTAAAGGTATTGCTTTAACTGTTTTTAAGTTTTCGGTTATGTTTTCACCGTAAATGCCGTTGCCTCTTGTAACACCTTTTACAAAATACCCTTTTTCATAAGTTAAGGCGATTGCAAGTCCGTCAATTTTTAGTTCACAAACTAAATCAACATCACCGCATTCTTTTTGTACATTTTTGTACCAATGTCTTAATTCATCTTCGTTGTTTGTATTATCAAGACTGTATAAGCGATATTTGTGTTTTACTTCTTCAAAAGAGGATTGAACTTTTGAGCCGACTCTTTGTGTAGGGCTGTCAGGAGTAATAAAAAGCGGATTTTCTGCCTCTAATCTTTTTAACTCTCTAAAAAGTTCATCATACTCATAATCTGAAAGTGTCGGATTATCTTCAACATAGTAAAGATAATTTGCTCGGTTAATAGTATCTCTTAAATATTGCAATCTTTCTATAACCATAAGAAACCTTACATTATTGACAATAATTCACGTATAACTTTTGTTGCAACAGCAGTAGATGCACCTGATGCATCATAATCCGGTGCAAGTTCTACAACATCAGCACCTATTATATGAAAATCTTTTAATATTCTAAACCATGAAATCAGTTCGTTGAAAGTTATTCCACCGGCCTCCGGTGTTCCTGTTCCTGGCATGATACTTGTATCTAATACATCTAAATCTACTGATACAAATATATTTTTATTTTTTATTTTATAAAGGTCATTTGTTTCTTTAACAAGCATATTATATTTTTTTTGAAGTTCAAATTCTTCTTTCATTCCTGAACGAATACCGATTTGTTTAATGTTTTCAAAACCTATAATTTCTCCTATACGATACATTACTGATGCATGTGATAATTCTTCATCAAGATAAGAAGTTCTTAAATCCGTATGTGCATCAAAATGAACGACAGCAAGGTTATCTTTGTAAAAATCATGTATTGCTTTCAATTCCGGAAAAGTAACAAGATGTTCTCCACCTATTCCAAAAACTCTTTTTTTATCTGTATAAATTTGTTTTACATTTTCTTCAATAATATTTAATGAACGGGCAGTGTTTCCCAGTGGAAGTTCTAAATCCCCTATATCATTGAAATTTACATCGTTCAAATCCCTGTCAAAATTAACGGAATATTCTTCCAGCCCCCAGCTTGCAAGACGTAATTGTTCCGGTGCAAATCTTGAACCCGGTCTGTAAGATACTGTTCCGTCAAACGGAAGTCCTAACATAATTATATCTGATGAATTATAATCAGGGTTTTGCCCCATCCAAGTTCTGTCTAAGAAAGGTCCTTTAAGCATAAATATATAACTCCTTTCCTAAAATTTAACATAAACTTTTGATGTATTCAATCATAAATTAATCATTATGAATTAGAATAAAAAATACATAAAAGTTTATGTTAAAAGAATGAGTTGTGAAGTTATGAGCAAGTATTTTTTATTGCGTATTATGCATTTACAGCTCCGCTTAAATTATTGAGTTGTAAAATTGAATATATGTTTGATAAAGTATTTATACGTGATTTTATAGAAGCTATATTTTCTATCTGATTTTGAGCATTTATTTTTTTCAAAATCTCAATAGATGCATATTGTTTATTAAAATGATTTCCAAACGGTTTCATTGATGGTATTGGGTTTACAATTGATAAATTTTTTAAACTAATCATTTCATTTTCTCCAAAACTAACTTTTTAATTTATGTTACTCTTATGCCACTATCTAACAATTTTTATATAAATTGTTACAAAACTTAACAATTAGTACCTCAATTACAGTAATAGCTTGATTTTTATTTTTAGTTTTTTTTTGAAAAATGTTAGATGCTTCATTGATTACGATTGATTTTTATTTTGTCATGCTAAATTTAATCGTATATTTTGTATCTTTTTATAGAAATAAAAAAAATCCTCCAAAATGGAGGATAAAACTTTTAAATTGTCTTGGATTTACTCCACGCTCACAGAATTTCACTTTCGGACTTCGTCCTGTTCGTTCAATCTGTTCGCTATCCGGAATTTCATTCCGTCC
>CACYOO010000016.1 GCA_902776035.1 uncultured bacterium | reverse complement strand
AAAAAAAATCCGGTTTATAACCGGATTAAAATTTGTGTGTAGTAAGGAAATAAGGAAAATTTATTTATTAACTGAATAAGTTAAAACTCTTATCTGTGTTATCTTTAATTAAAGATTGTAAAGAATCTTTTTCAGTTTTCAAAGCTTCGTGTTCAGCTTGTAACGGATTGATTTTCATATCAATAGCAGCTTCTTTATTTTTAATATCTTGTAAAACAACTTCGTGATCCATTTCAGCTTCTCTTTTTAAAGCATCATATTCAGCAGTATTTTGAGCTGCATTCCAAGCAGCCATATCTCTTTGGTATGCTCTTTGAGCTTTTTCCATAGCATTATTATAATTTGTATTATATGTTGCATAATTTTCATCTGAAGTTTGAGTTGTATTAGCAAGTAATTTCCATTCGTTTGCGGATTTACCTTCAACTCCGTATTCAGCACTGTTTAAATAAGCAAATTCTATTGGCATAGAATCCCATATAGAACCGTCTAAAAATGCTTGTCTTTGAGCTTCAATATCATTTAAGTTATTTGTATAATTAGTAGCTTCTTGGGAAGATTGAGTAGCTAATCTTAATTTACTAGCAGTCAAAGTTGCTGCTATACCCATAGTTGACTCCTTACTGAAACTATCATTTCCCTTACATAAGGATTATCGGCAAATTTGCATGTTTTCTTTAATATTTTGGATATGATAATTTACAAATCTTTACAATACATTATTATCTTGAAATGATAATTGCAATACATAAGAATAGAGAAGTATAAATCATTGTATTGCGTGTTTGATACATTCTTACCATAAAAGGAGCAATACCTTTTTCAGTTATGTTTTTCATGTTTTCCATAGGAAAATACCACAGTTTCCTTTTGGGTACAGAGGTTTTATCATTGTTAAACATAAGCATTGACAGAATTACATCAGCTGCCATTGGAAGTGTAAATAATGTTATTAAATAAATGCATGGAAGTATTTTTAAAATAACAGCTATTATTAAAATACCGTAACCTAATCCAAATAGTAAACCATATCCTATGATAGCGGCCATATCTTTTGTTGGAAATCTACTGCATAATGTTTTTTTATTTGTTGCTTTGTCCCCATCATAATCGAGCATATTATTTGTATAAAGCTGTGCTATTACAAACATTACAACAATAGAAGCAAGGATGAATACCTCATTATTTAATTTTTGCATCATTGTCCAATAAACTCCGCCAAACAAAACAGGGCCATAAACAAAGCCCACAGCAAATTCTCCAAAGCCGGCAGTTGAAATAAGTGAATATGTTAAAACAGGTATTCCGCCTAATACGGCAAAAATTATAACAGGATATCCTGTTTTAAAAAATAAAAATACTCCTATTAAAAAAGCTATTCCACAATAAATACAAATAACTCTTAAAGTCTGTTCTAAAGTAGCTTCACCGTTTGTTATATATTCACATTTAGATTTCACGTTACTTTGTAATTCACCTGTTTTTACAAGTAATTTATAGTCCATATAGTCATCTGTTAAATTGGTTGCTAATTGCCCAAAACAAATTCCTATCAAACAAAGAATTCCATAAAATACATTACCGCCTTGTGTTGCAGCATATATAAATACTACAAGCCAAGAAAATATGGACATGGGTACAGTAAAAACTCTTGAATTTTTAAGCCAAAACCAAATTCTATTAAACATTAAGTATTCCTTCTATTGATTTAACTTCTTCGTACAAAGCTCCACCCTCAAGAAGTTCTTCTGCTGTTAAACCAAATAGGGTAACTATGTCATAGACATTTTCTTTATTTTTAAAGCGTCTGATAGTTTCTTTTATTGCACCTTCTCTTGTCATTGTAGGCATTTGTTCGTGTTCACCACGTTTTAAAATTCTTGTTTTAGCTTTACCCATTATTAGTTTACTCCTAGTGCTAAAAGGGCAGCTCCTATCATTCCAGAATAGTTTCCTGCTTGTGCTTTTAAAATTTTAGTCGGTTGTGTTACTATTTGAGAATTTGTTTCTTTTTCAATATAGTCCGTATCAATAAATTGAGCCATAGAGCCGGAAAATACAACACAATCTGGATCAAATATATTGCATAAACCTATTGTACCCATAAGTATATCATTTTGCCATTTATTAAATACATCTGTCATTTTTTTATCATTAGCTTTTAAACTGTTAATAACGTCATAAGTTGTTACATTTTTATCATTTAGCATTTCCTCTGCCGTAATTTTTAAACCCGTTCCTGATGCGTAAGCTTCAAAGCAGTCATAACTTCCGCAAGTACAATGACGTCTTTTGTCAGGATACATCTTGAAGTGCATTTCACCTGCTGAACCTGATTTTCCTTTATATAATTTATTATTTAATATAATTCCTCCACCGACACCTGTACCAAGTGTAAGCATAATAGAATTTGCCATACCTTTTGATGCACCGATTATGTGTTCTGCCCATGCTGCCGCATTGGCATCATTTTCTACATACACAGGTTTATTGGATAATTTTGTAAATTCTATAGTTCGGTATCCTTCTACAAGGTTGCCTGTTGAACTAATAACCTTGCTGCACTCATTATTTACTGCTCCTGCTGTTGCAAAAGCAACGGATGTAACGTCATTTTCATATTTTGAAATAATATTTTTAAAAATATCTTTTATTCCGTTTAAGGATTTAGGTGTTTCATATTTTTCAACTTCTGTTATTATTTCACCTTTTTCATTTATAACGGAAGCACAAATTTTTGTACCTCCTACATCTATTCCTAAAGCTTGTTTCAAACTTCTAACCCTTTCTTTGTATAAATCTTTTTGTTATTAGTTGTGGTCTGGTAATGGCTGAGCCGATTACAACACAGTGCGCACCAAGTTTAAACGCCTTGTCAACTTCTTCCGGCTCCCAAATTCTACCTTCTAATACTACAGGTATTTTTACTTTAGATACTAATTCTTCCAACAATTCAAAATCTGGAGAATTACTTTTTAGTGGTGAAAATTGGGTATATCCTGATAATGTTGTTGATAGCATATCAACTCCAAGCTTTTCGCAGTTTATACCTTCTTCAACCGTTGAAATATCTGCCATTGAGATACGTTTCTTTATTTTTATAAGCTTGATAATCTCATCAACAGTACAATTTTCATGTTTTCGATTTGTGCCGTCAAATGCTATTATATCTGCTCCTGCTTTGATTAAAAAACTGACATGTTTTAATGACGGTGTTATATAAACTATTTCTTTCCAATTTTCAGGAATAACTTCCGGCTTAGTTAAACCAATTACAGGTACATTTGTAATTCGTTTTGCATTTTGTACATCACGAACACCTGCAACACGTAATCCGCCTGCACCACCATTTAAAACAGATTTCATCATTGCAAGCATACATTCTTCTTTGTATAATGGCTCATTGGGCATTGCCTGACATGATACAATGACTTTGCCTTTTAATGTTTCTATTATTCCCATACAAACACCTTATCTGTAATTTTGGAATTGAAGCGGGTAATCATATTTATCTGCATTTTCTCTTATTAAGGCAATTACTGCTTGTAAATCATCTTTGCTTTTACCTGAAACTCTAACCTGATCGCCTTGAATAGAAGCTTGTACCTTTATTTTTGAACCCTTTATATCATTGACGATTTTTTTTGCAAGTTCTGTATTTAAACCCTTTCTTAAATTGTAAACTTGTCTTACTTTTCCGCCAAGCGCATCTTCCGGTTTTTGTGGATCTAATATTTTTATACTTAAACCCCTTTTTATAATTTTTGATTGAAGAATATCATATATATTTCTCAATTTAGTTTCATCGGATGTTGTTACAGTAATACTTTTTTCCAAATCCAAAACGACTTCGGAATTTGAATCCTTTAAATCAAATCTTGCTGCTATATCTCTTTTTACTTGGTCAACAGCATTTGCTAATTCTTGTTTGTCGTATTCCGATACAATATCGAAACTCGCATCTTTTGCCATACGGGTTTTCTCCTTTACTCACTTAAATGTACATATTTTGCATCATTTACACCATCTATTTCTTTTATCTTTTTCAGTAAACTTTCATCTGCCTGATTACCCAATGAAATAATCATTACTGACAAATGTTTTTCATTTGTTGGTGAAACGAACATATTATTGATATTTATTTCTTCATTTGCAATTATTTCTGCAACTTTTGCAACCATTGACGGTTTATTGTCATGCGGTACAAGTAGCATATTTGCTTGTGGTTCAATACTTGTATCAAAATCATTAACTTTTATGATGTGTCTTAAATCTTTTGCCGTTAAAACACCTGTAACAGATGAAATTTCTTTGTCTGTTACAACTTTAACCGTTATTGTTGATACATAATGACTTGATTGATTGTTTTTAACTGTAGAAATATCTATACCTTTATTTTTTGCAATTACATCAGCATTTACAAAGTTAACTTCTTGCATAAATGAACCAAATACACCCTTTAAAACTGCTGTTTCAAGAGGTGAAGTATTTAATTCTGCAAGCGAACCTTTGAATGATATTTCAACTGATTTTAAATTACCGTTTGCAAGTTGTTTTGAAAATTCACCTAAATTTTCTGCTAATAACATGTAATCTTTTACCGGTTCTAATATTGCAGGTTTTAAACTAGGTATATTAACGGCACTTGTTGCTTCTCCACCTGATAAAACCTCTTTTATTTGGTGTGCAACATCAATTGCAACATTTAATTGTGCCTCTGCCGTACTTGCTCCTAAATGTGGAGTTAATACAACATTTTTATCACATCCGAATAAAGGACAAGATTTAATGTTTGGCTCATCACAATAAACATCAATGGCTGCTGATGCAACATAACCTTCATCTAATGCTTCTCGTAAATCCTGCTCATTTATAATTCCACCTCTTGCACAATTTATTAACCTTACACCCTTTTTCATTTTGTGAATGGTTTCTTTATTGATTAAATTCAATGTTTCTTTTGTTTTTGGAACATGTACCGTTATAAAATCACATTTTCCCCAGAAATCATCAAGGTTTGCAATATATTTACATCCGGCTGATTTAACCGCATCTTCGGTGCTATACGGATCATATACGCAAACATTCATACCTAATGCTAAAGCGGCTTTTGCAACTTTATGTCCTATTTTACCAAGTCCGATTACACCTAAAGTTTTTCCAAAAACCTCAATACCTGTAAATTTTGCCCTATCCCAATTACCTGCTTTTGTAGAAATGCATGCTTCAGGAATATTTCTAACCATAGATAACATCATAGCAACTGTGTGTTCAGCAGCAGCATTTGTGTTTCCATCAGGAGAATTTACAACTATAATACCTTTTTGAGTTGCAGCATTGACATCAATATTATCAACACCTACACCGGCTCTGCCGATTATTTTTAAATGAGTTGAGGCATCTATTATTCTTTTTGTTATTTTAGATGCACTTCTAATCATTACTGCATCATATTTATTAATATTTTCTACATATTCGTCTTCACTCATTGTAGGTAATACATCTACTTCTGCAACTTCAGATATTATTTCTCTTGCTTTGTCATTGCATTTATCCGTAACTAATACTTTCATAATTTCTCCTTATACATAATAAGCCCTGAATTGCTTCAAGACTTATTTGATAACCTTTTTATTAAAATTTTACTTAAATGGTTTGGTTTGATTTAATTTTAATCTTAAATCTCTAAATCTTGCAATATCATCCTGTGCTCTTGCGGATTCTTTAAATACTGCCTGAGATGATGGATGAACCATAAGAACATAATCCATGTGAATTTCCAGAAAACTATATCTTCTTGGTGGTTGATTTCCGTTACGTGAAAATATTTCAGCATTCGTTACCGCTAAAAAACGTCTTTCGTGATCATTCAACAAGTCTGTCAATTCACGATTTGTATTGGTGTATTTTGAAACATGAACCGTTCCTTTTATATCATGATCAGCTGTTAAAATGCTAACCTCTATAGGTATTGTATCTGAATTTTTTCCTGCCATATACATTATCTCCTTATTTAACTCAATTTTATAACAATAATTTATTATTGGCAAGTTAATATTTAAAAATAAATTTTCTCGATAAAATTAACCGTCTTTACAAATCGTTACACTATAAATTTTAATTGCTGAAAGTCAGTAAAAATATTGTATTTGAACTTTTTTGTATTTATTAAATTTTGGCTTAAATTTGCAGGCAGGTTGAGATTTTTTCAAATTTATGCTATTCTTTGAATACAGAGAAGATTGTATTTTTTACACTAATTTATTTGAAAAATATATTCTATCAATTTACTAACACTAGGAAATATATATGACAAAAAAAACGATAACATTTGCATTTGCAGTTGCAATAATGCTGTGTCAATATGTGTTTGCGTCAGATACAGTTTCAGAGAATGAAGTTAAGGCGGCAATAGTTAAAAACTCAATAGAAATAGGTGTAGAACCTGCATTGGCTTTAAGTATTGCTAAATCGGAATCAAAGTTCAGACACAATGTGCGCAGTCCGTATGGAGCGGTTGGTGTTTTTCAAATTTTACCCTCAACTGCACAAAGAATGGGTTATAATCCATACTATTTAAGTGATAATATTAAAGCGGGCTTAATGTATTACAAAAGATTATATCAAATGTTTGGCTCTACGGAACTTGCTTTAGCAGCGTATAATGCAGGACCTTGTGCTGTTTCAAAAGTTGGCGGTGTACCTGCATACAGCAAAAATTTTGTAAATTCTATTATGGCTGACTATAAACATTATAAGAGAAACCCTGATCAATCAATTATTCAAGCAGGACGTAAGGCACCTAAAGCTAATAAGATGATTAAACCAAAAAATAATTATAAACCTGAGGTTACGACAAATCCTGCAGGGGTATCCGGCGGTAAAAATAACGGACTTACAAAGCATACATTAAAAATGATTGATGTATCTGCTCAAAAAACTAGTAAATCTGTTATGTAATATTGTACAGACATATTATCTTATGGGCTGATTTTTATTCTTTATTATTTATATAAAATCAGAATAAATATAGGAGATATGTTTTATGATAACAGAATTAAACTATAATAATTTTGATGAGCAGGTTGGCAAGGGCTTAAAACTTGTCGAATTTATGGCACCATGGTGCGGTTTTTGTTCAAAACAAAGGAATGTGTTAGACGAGTTTGATAAGGTATGGATTGGAACAGTAGATACTGACAAACATCCTGATTTAAGCCAAAAATATTCTATAAATGCACTTCCGACATTTCTTGTGTTTAAAAACGGAAAAATTGTAGAAAAATTTTCAGGATTACATTCAAAGTTTGAAATTATGGATATATTGAACAGACATATCAAATAGTATGCTTAATTAGATTTGTTTAAAGGTCAATTTCTATTTTTCATTTTCAATAAATGAAAAATCCTCACCTAGTTGATTTTCGATTTCCTTTACTAAATCAGATGGTTTTATATCTAAGCCCTCTGCTATTTTCCATAATGTTGTTAATTTAATATCATTGCAAGCGCCTTTTTCAGCTTCTCTCCAAGTTGATTTTGACATAGAAACTTCTGCTGAAATTGAATAAATACTTTTATTATGTAGTTTACGATATTTCTCTATTACATTACCGAGAATTGACATAAATATTTTGTTAGCATCAGTAAAACCTTGCATAATACATATTTTATTTTTCATTTTCAATAAATGAAAAATCCTCACCTAGTTGATTTTCAATTTCCTTTACTAAATCAGATGGTTTTATATCCAAGCCCTCTGCTATTCTCCAAAAGGTTGAAATTTGTATATCCCGCTCTCCTTTTTCTAAATTAAACCAAACAGACTTACTTAAATCTATTTCATTTGCTAGTTGTGTTATTGATTTTTTGTTTCTCAATTTTTTTATTATCTCGGCTAAAGTTTTTTGTAATTTTATTTTTTCTGCTTGCATATTTTATATTATTGATTTAATATAAAAACGTTGTGTTCTTAATAAAGAACAGAAATGTAATAAATCAAAATGAAATATGACCAAATTTTATTTTCTAATTTTGATACAATGATAGAGCATTATTACGGTATATCTTACAAAGAGCAATTGCCTGAATTTATAAAGCATGATTTTAAACAAGAGTTTTTTGATTTATCCAAAAAAGAAAAACATATTTTGCTTACAAAAAGAAACAGATATTCAGTAAAAAAGTGGCTTGTAAAGCATAAACTTGATAATAGAGTTGAGAAAATTACCAATTCCAAAAAGCTGTGGAATATTTATATAAAAACAGTGTTACGATTAAAAATTAATACTATTGAAGATGAAGAAGAATTTTTAAATAATCCGCATTAAATTAATTCAAAATTTCTTTTAATGTGTTTATAGCATATTCGATAGCGTTACCATTTATTTCAAAAGCTTGTTGGCAGGCATTAATGCTTTTTTGATAATATGTTTCATCTGATAATAGTTTTTTCGCTTCCTGTTTTAATTCTTCAACATTATTAACTATTTTTGCTGCACCTAAATCACAGAGTATTTTATATACGTCTTTAAAATTATGTATGCAACTACCTGATATTACAGGTTTATTGTATATTGATGCCTCAAGCGGATTGTGTCCGCCTGTTTTGTTAAAACTGCCGCCTATAAATGCAAAATAACACAATGAATATGCTTTTCCGAGTTCACCCATGGTATCAAGCATAATTATTTCTTTGTTATCAAACTTATCGTTATTGGTTCTTAATCCGTAAGGTAAACCGGATTGTTCAATAATGTGTTTTACTTCTTCCTGTCTTTCCGGGTGTCTTGGTGCAATAAGAAGTTTTATGTCAGGAAATTCTTTTTTTAATTCACAAAATACAGGCATAAACAGTTCATCTTCACCTTTATGAGTGCTGCCTGCAATTATAATTCTGCCATTACCTAAATCAAAATCACATTCTTTTGCTTTTATATCAAATTTTAAATTTCCCATAAATTCTGTTTTATTTGCACCTAAAGATATAAACTTTTCTTTATCTTCAACGGATTTTGCCAATATTTTTGTATAATTCTTCAATACTCTGCTAAAGAAAAATGACAATCTTTTGTAAATATTGTATGTTCCGTCAGAAATTCTGCCGTTTACAATTAAAAGAGGAATATTTCTTTTTTTTGTTATATGAGCTACATTAGGCCATAACTCTGTTTCTGCAGTTATAATAACTGATGGTTTTACTTTACTTAAAAATCTGTTTATACAAAACGGAAAATCAAACGGAAAATACGTTATAAAATCAGCAACATCTGACATTTTTTTCTTCGCAGTTTCCTGTCCTGTAGGTGTGCCTGTACAAACAATTATTTTTTTATCGGAAAATGTTTCTTTTGTCTTTCTTATAATATTTTCAAGCATAATTGTTTCTCCGACTGAAACACCGTAAAATACTATGGCACCTTGTATTTCTTCGGGAAGTTCAAAAAATCCCAGCTTTGTTTTAAATCCTGCGGTTAATTTTGGTATAAATATCCCTAATATCAACCAAAATGGCAATATAATAAAAAATACAATTGTCGATAAAAATCCGTATATCATTGTTATCCTAATTATTTCTTATTAAATATTTATTTTTGTAATCTTCAAAGTTTTTATTGAAATCTGATTCGCCTGCTGTTTTTATTTCATGTAAGTATCTGTGTTTATCAAATTGAGATTTTTCAACCTGAATTAAACAAACACCTACGTTAGAACAGTGATCTGAAACACGTTCAATATTATTCATAACTTCCGTGAACATAAAGCCAAGCTCTATTGTGCATAAACCGTTTTGAAGTCTGTCAACATGTTTATCTTTTGCTTCAGAAATCAATATATCTATAACTTGTTCAAGCGGTTCGATTTTTTTTGCTTTTTCTAAATCATTTTCGCAAAATGCATCTGTTGTCAAATCCATAATTTCTGATAGTGCATTTGTAACAGCAATTATATCATCTTTTGCATCTTGAGAAAATTCAATATTTTTACTGTTCATTTCTTGTGCTACTTCCAAAATATTAACAGCATGATCGCCTATTCTTTCAAAATCACTTATGCAATGCAGTAATTTCGAAACTTCGTGGCTGTCTTTTTCTGATAAATCTTTGTTAGAAAGTTTAACCAAAAATGTACCGAGTTTATCTTCGTATAAGTCTATTCTCGGTTCTTTTCTCAAAATTTTATCCATACGCTTTTGACTAAATTTGTTTATCATTTTTAAGGAACGGAAAAAATTCTTTTTTGCCATAACAGACATTGTTCCTGCCATATTTTCACATTCAACAAGAGCAAATGTTGGAGATAGTAATAATCTTTCGTCCAAGAATACCGTATCTTTTTCTTCTCTTGAACTTGGTTTAACAGACCATATTGCTATTTTTTCAAGTACTTTTATAAACGGTATTAACATCAAGGTTGTTGCGATATTGAATATAGTATGACAAAAAGCAATTCCTACAGGATTAATAGCATTTGCTAAAAATTTAAATTGAAAAATTATATTACCAATGTAGAAAAACGTTAGAAATATTGCTGTACCAATTAAGTTAAATGAAATATGAACAGCAGCAACACGCTTTGCATTTGTACCTACTCCAATACTTGATATTAAAGCAGTAACACAGGTACCGATGTTTTGCCCCATAATAATAGGTATTGCTATACCATAGGTTACTCCGCCTGTTAGAGATAGTGCTTGTAAAACACCTACAGATGCGGCAGAACTTTGAATTATTCCCGTAAATAATGCACCGATTACAACACCTAAAATCGGATTTGTAAATGCGGTTAGAATTTTTGTGAATTCAGGCATGTCGGCTAAAGGTTTCATTGCTCCTGACATTAAATTCATACCATACATAAGAATTGAAAAACCAATCATTATACGACCAATATTTTTTCTTTTATCGCTTTTTGCTGCCATTATCATTATAATACCAATTAGTGCGATTATAGGTGAAAATGATTCCGGTTTTATTAGCATTAAAAAGAAATTATCACTTTGAATACCTGATAATGATAAAATCCAAGCGGTAAGTGTTGTACCTACGTTTGAACCCATAATTATTCCAATTGTTTGACCGAGTTCCATAATACCTGAGTTTACAAGTCCTACAAGCATTACTGTTAGGGCAGAGGATGATTGGATTGCTATTGTAATCCCGGCTCCGAGTGCTAATGATTTAACAGGGTTTGATGTCAATGTTTTCAACATTTTTTCTAATTTGCCGCCTGCAACTTTTTCCAAACCTGATGACATTACACTCATACCATATAGGAAGAATGCCAATCCTCCGCATAGCGTAAATAAAGAAAATATATCCATTTTTCTAATTCCTTCCAAATTTCTATACTTCAATTATAAAATAAAAATTGTATTATAAAATATAAATGTAACTATATTGTAATGTTTAAGGTTTAACACAAATAATATATTGTTTATTTTTTTTGAATTTTATTTTATTCTATATATAGGAGATTTAATTGTATGGTAAATGAAAAAAAATGCCCGTTTAATAATAATATTTGTAACTCAGATTGTGCATTATATATAAATCCTGAGGATTTAAACGAGTTATTGGTATCAAGACTTTCATCACTTGGCGTATTAAATAGGGATAGCGGAGTATGCTCTTTAAAAACTATTGCAATGAGCAATGCAAGAACTATTTTTGAGCGTACAACTACAAGAAAAATGTAATTATGAAGCGTATTTTTTTAGTATTTTTATTTATTATTTTAAACATAAATGTTTCTCAAGCATCTGAATTATATAATACTGATAATCTTACTGTTTTTAGTGAAAAATCAAAATTTGGTCTAAAAAATAAATCAGGTGAAATTATTGTTGAAGCAAAATATAAAAAACTTATACGGCTTGGAAATTCTTCTTGGATTGTTTTGGCTAAAAATAATAAATTCGGTTTAATTGATTGCAACGGAGAAATTCTTATTGAACCAAAATTTAAAAACGTAGAAAGAGTTTTTACTAAGTTTGTAAAACTTGGTAATTCAAAAGATTTTGGACTATATGATGAATATGGAAAAGTTATAATTCCACCGGAATTTTCCTCTATTGAACCGTTATTTGGTAAAAAATTTTTAACAATAAAAAATTTTAAATACGGAATTTATAAAGACAATGGAGAATTGCTGTTAGATAATAAATTTGATTTTATATATATGCCTAATCCTGAAACAATGAAACTACAATATGAAGGTGAATGGTATCAAATAACAAATATAAAAAGAGGTGAAGAACTTGATTTTTCAGCACTTATATCTGAGGAAAACAAAAATACTAGTACGATATCCGATGTAATTAAAAATTCAGGAATTGGAGCAGGATATACTGTAGTTACTGCAACTGATTACGTATTAAAAGTTTTATCTTCTATTTCACCTGCCTATGAGGATACAATTGATGATTTGATGTTATCTCAAGGAGTAGATACAGTATTTATTTTAGTTAAATTAAGCTGGATACCAAGATTTCCGATTACCTATGCTAAAAATTATTATAAAAATTTGGTAACTCCGAATAATAGTCCTTTGTCTGAAATAAGACAAAGTATAAAAGGACAGTTAAGCGATTAATACTTTTATTTGTGGTATTATAATTAAAGTGAAAATAAAAAATAGAAAGGAAAAATATGGAAAAAATTGAAAAATACCAACTCTTATTATCTTTTACAATAATTAGTATCGTAATTCTATTATCATCATTAATATTTGCATCAAAAATGCCTAAAAATGATAACATTACTGTTACAGGTTCTGCATCAAAAATAGTTAAATCAGACAGTGCAAGTATTACAGTTTATATTGATTCAAGAGGTGGTTCAAGAAAAGAAGCATATAACAAAATAAAAACACAAATGCCAGTGGTATTTGAATATCTTTCTTCTAAAGGTATTGATAAAAAAGATATTCAATGTAAAGCAATGAATGGTCATTATACATACAAACAAAATGCTAATGGGTATGTTACTGATGAAGTATCAGGTTACAATGCAAGTCAATATATTGTTGTAAAATCAAAAGATGTTGAAAAAATAAAGGAAATTGCAAATGATATTCAAAATTTGGTAAATAAAGGTATCAATATAGAGGTTGAACAACCTGAATATTATTATTCAGACCTTTCTTCAATTAAAATTAACCTGTTAAAAGAGGCAACAAAGGATGCAAAACAAAGAGCAAAATCCATGCTTCAGGCAACAGGTTCACGTGTCGGAAAGGTAAGCTCCGTGAAAATGGGAGTTTTCCAAATTACTCCACCTGATTCAACAAGTGTTTCTGATACAGGTGAAAACGATACATCTACTATTGATAAAAAAGTTACTGCTGTTGCAAATGTTGTATTTAAAGTAAAATAAAATAACTTTGTAAGGTAAATCAAAAAAGAGGTTGTCTGTTTTAGACAACCTCTTTTTTGATTGAAAATTTATAATTTATTATAAATTTTTATAAAACATCTCCAAACATATCTTGCATGAATTTGTCATGGTCTTTTTGATCTTGTTCAGTATTTTTCTTAATTTGGTCAAATACACTTGTTACATCTACTTTTCTACCATCAGCACCAACTGCATATTCTCTTTTCTTAGGTTGTTGAGAACGTTGAGTATTTTTAGATGCTTGTGATTTTTGTGTTTTGGACTTAGATGTGCCTGTGTTTGTTCTAGGTTGTCCGCCTGTAGTTCTTTTGATAGGTTCTGTCATGATAATTTCCTTTTCCTTTTTCTCTTAAATGTACTATTTATTATAAAATAAAAACAATAAAAAATTTGCTAAAATATTAAAAATATTACTAAAGTTTTAATCAAATTTGCCGTTATATATTATAATAAAGATATTAAGCATTTTATAATTTTATATTGAGATAATAATAAAAGGATATATTTATGGCATCAGCGAATAATTTATATATAAAAAGAACTGATTTTACAAGTATGACAAAAGATATGACATTTGAAAATGTCAATGGTTTCTACTATGAAGGCAGCTTTTACAAAGACTTTAAAGAATTATATATAGACGGAAACGACCTTGTTGTTATAACAAATATTAATAATTATAAAACTATATTTAAAAACTATGTTAAAAAACCGTTTAAATTAATAAGGGCTGAGGATGAAGGTCTAATAGATTTAATTGATACAGGTTTAATACAAAATAATGAACCAATAACAGAACCACAACGAGGTAATACAGTAAAGGGTACTATATATTCGGATAATATATATTTAACAGGATATGAAGCCCCTAAAAACATAAAAAAATTAAATGTTAGTACGGATAAAGGAAATGACACTATTATTGCTGAAAATTTGGATATTGCATTAGTAATAAATGCAGGAAACGGTGATGATATAGTAAAAGTATCAGGCGGAGAAAATACAATATCGGGTGGAAAAGGAGCAGATGAATTTGTGTTTGAAATGGGAAATTCAACACTTTCTGTAATAAAGGATGCATCCGAGGAAGATAAAATTAAAATTGTAGGTGATATTTCTATTAATGATTTAATTTTTGCTAAAGGTGGAAATAATCTTATATTAATATATAAAAATGGTAACGTGGAAGATAGAATAACGATAAACGGATATTTTAAGTCAAAAAATAAAATAGATGACATCTATGTTGCAGGTAAATTATATTCAATTGAAAATTTATTAAGTTTTGGTTATTGGATAAGCGGAAAAGGTGGAATATCAGGAACAAAAGAAGACGATATCATAATTGGCAGTCTTTTTAATGACTCAATTAATGCAGGTGCCGGTGATGACATTATTTATGCAAATGGGGGTAATAACAAAATAAATGCCGGAGCAGGAGATGATACAATATATTCCGGTTCCGGCAATGACACTATTAACGCAGGTGCCGGTGATGACGATATTTATGCAAATGCAGGAAATAACAAAATCAATGCAGGTGCAGGAGATGATACAATACATTCCGGTTCCGGTAATGATATAATAACAGGCGGAGCAGGTAGTAATACAATAATATATTCTGCTGAAACATTCGGAAATGATACGATATATTTAACAAAAGGTGAAAATCTTGTTATAACGGGATTATCAGGAGAGTTATTATATTCTCAGGCGAAAAATAAGGCAGACTTATTAGTAACAAATGAATATGGCACAATTACTTTAAAAAATTATTATTCAAAAAATACGGGTGCAAATGTTTTGATAAATGGTATCAATTTACAGGAAACTGTAAAATTAGACCAAATAACAGCATCTTATTTCTACGATAAAATACAAAATAAGTATATTCAGAAAAAATATACCGGTTCAGCTTTGGCAGAAAATATAGATGTATCAGGACTTAAATATGCAGTTAATGAAAAAACAAATGCAGGTTTAACAATTAATGCAAGTTTTGGTAATGATATAATAAAGGGTTCGAAATTTAATGATACAATAACAGGCGGAGCAGGTAGTAATATAATAATATATTCTGCTGAAACATTTGGAAATGATATAATACATTTAACAAAAGGCGAAAATCTTGTTATAACAGGTCTAGAAGGCATCACTACGTATTCACAAGGAAAAAGCAAATCAGATTTATTAATAACAAATGAATATGGTACAATCACTTTAAAAAATTATTATTCAAAAGATTTAGGTGCAAAAGTTCTGATAGATGATGTTAATTTGGTTGAAACCGTAAAATTAAATCAAGTAACTGCTACATATTTTTATGATTTTGTAAAAAATAAATATATTCAAAAAACATATACCGGTTCTGTTTTGGCGGATAATATTGATGCTTCAGATCTTAAATATGCTGTTAATGAGAAAACAAATGCAGGTGTAACAATTAATACCGGTCTGGGTAACGATATAATAAAGGGTTCAAAATTTAATGATACAATAACAGGCGGTGCAGGTAGTAATACAATAATATATTCTACTGAAACTTTCGGAAACGATACAATTACTGTAACAAAAGGTGAAAAACTTACAATAGATTTATCAGATTATGGATTTATAAAAGCAGAAGACTTAAAAGACTTTATATTTGAAACACGAAAAGGATTTGAAATTGCTCCTAAGTACAAAGGAGAAAGAAAAGGTATTATATTTCTTCAAAAATATACTAATATGCAAGATGTTCTTATTAAATTGGGAAATGATAATATAATAACACTCAATGACTTATCGGCAATAGTTCCTTATTATGGTTTTGATGTTAATGGTGTTTATGAGGGAACATCTCAAGCTGATGAAGTAAATGTTTCACTTGATAAAGATTTAACAATAAACACTTATGGAGGTAATGATAGCATAACAGTTTTAAATAATGCATATAAAACAGTTATTAATGCCGGAACAGGAAATGATGTAATAAATATTTCAGGTACAACAACTACTGAAATTACACCTGGTTCCGGTAATGATACTATTAAAACCGGCTCCGGTATATCTAATATATATCTGACATCAGGTGGGGGTAATGATACGCTTATAAATAGCGGTGGAACTGATACTATTTATTTTAATAAAAATACAAAATATTATATTTCATACAATAGTGATGGACAAACTGTTCTTAATTATAATTCCGGTAAAGATTCAATAACTATTGGTTCTTATAATTCTGAAACTTATCTTAAAATCGGAAATAATGACGCAGAAAAAGTTGACACTTCAAAAAAATTCCTATTGGGAGCAGATAGTACAGAAACAGTTACTTTAGATGGAAATGGCAAAGTAAATTTACTTGTGGTAAATAAATATACAAATAAAACACTTACTTATTCGCTAGAAAACCTTTCATCAAGTCAAAGAAAATTTACATTTACAACACTTGAAAATGGCAGATTGCTAATAAAAGGTGATTATCTAAAAATGATAGCTGAACAGGGACAGAGTGATGATATAATTTTAATGGGTAATAATAATTATGTTGATACATCTGACTGTAATGATATTGTAAGAGCAGGTTATACCGTTGATAATTTAATATCTTCATATAATTATAAATATTATGATTGGACATCTAAAGAAACATACAATAAGTCCGTTTCTAATAATACAATTATAACAGGTGATGGAAATGATCATATTATATTATATGGAAACAATAATAAAATAAATGCAGGTGCCGGTTCTGATACAATGCTTCTCAAATCTGCAGGACAAGGTAATCAATACACAAATATTGATGAATATTATATTCAATGGGAAACATTAATCGAAAATTCGCAAAATGGAAAGATAGGATTATTCGGTCAAGAGGGTAGAGGTGATTGTAGATTATTTTCTCTTTTATATAGTTTGCAGCAACATTATGATATGACTTCTGATGTAAATGATTCAATAAGAGATTTGGTTTTAATAAATGAAGTTGAATCAGGTGTTTACAATGTTGAGTTTAGTAATTACAATGGTCCGGGTGATAAATCTTGTGAAATAAATGTAAACGAAGTATATGCAAATTATGGCAGTTATAAACCGTGTTCTGGAGATATTGATGTATTTCTTATTGATGAAGCTATGAATCAACTTATCGAAAAAAATGATGAATCTGAGGGTTACACTCAGGTTGATACAGTGGAAGAAGCAGATTATAATACTATAACTCAGTATCTTTTCGGTACAAATAAAGCGGGATTTTATGAAACAAAAACTGATTTAAATGAGTTGGCAAATAAGTATTTTAGCAATGACATAAGTAATTTGACTATAGGTATATCAGAAATGAACTATATGGATTATTATATATATGAATATTATTATGATTATCTCTTAGACTATGACTTGGAAGCCGACTCGAATTACATGAGTTTGGAAAAATATTTGGCTCAATATAAGGATGAAATTGACAATTATAAAAACAGTCATATTAATAATGACCAGCTCGGATATATAACAGGACATGCTTATGCATTAAAAGAATTTAACAATAACTGCATGGTACTTGTAAACCCTTGGGACTCAGGAGATTGTATAACTATTGATTTAAAAGGATTCGATAGTGAACTTTATGATAAAGAACGTAACTTGTATATTTCAGTTATAACTTATGATTGGGGCGATGAAAAACAAATAACTAATGGCGGTGAATGGAACAAATTTGAAAAAACAGAAGATATTTATATTGAAAATATTGCTTATCAAACAGCAGAATGGCTTTCATCAGGCAGCGTGGAAGTTTCATTAGTTGATATAGACAATAATCAAATATCAAATATTGATATGCAATTATATACTGTAATTTAGTTTGTAGTTTTATAAATAAAAAAGGTAATTATATACAATTTTACACAAAAGATTAAAAAGTAGTACACGCATTGTATTTTACAGACCTCTACTTAAATTAACAATAAATTAACGCAAAATTGAGGATAAGAAATGGCGTTTGTTCTTCATTTTTTATTAAGTTAGCCATTTCCCGAAATGAGCGTTTAAATTTATGTGAATGAAGTAGCCGTCTGAAAAATACAATACGTGAAAATATTATTTATGTAAAATTGTATATAGTTGCCACAAAAAAATAGCAAGACTCGGGATCGAACCGAGGACCTCCCGGGTATGAGCCGAGCGCTCTCACCAGCTGAGCTATCTTGCCATTTTTTACAATATTCAATTGTATATTGATTATTTCATAAATCTTGTTTTTTTTCAAGTATTATTTTTTATATTTTTCTTTAGCATTATTGTAATGCATTTAATCTGTTTTCCGGCTCTGTCATGCTTGTTATACGTAATCCAAAGTTATCTTCTATTACAACAACTTCACCATGTGCTATCAATTTTCCGTTAGCAAATAAATCTACAGGTTCTCCTGCAATTTTATCTAATTCAATTATAGAACCCCTTGTCAATTCTAATACCTTTTTTATTGGTAATGTTGTTCTTCCAAGTTCTACAGTTAACTGTAATTTTATATCAAGTAAATTGTCCAAATTTTTATTTGCTTCTCCTGAAGCATTTTGAGCATCATCAAATGAAGCAAATCTTACCGGCTGAACTGTAACTGTTTCTTCACTTGTATCTATATTTTTTTGTGTTTCAAACGGAGAATTATTTGAGAATGTTTCATTAACTTCTTGAGAAGATAATTCATCCGTATTTTCAGATATTAAGTCATTATTTGAAACTTCAGCAGAATTTTCATTATCATTTATTTCATTATCTGATGGATTATTATCTTGTGGTATATTTTCTTCTATATCGTCATTTTCAAACATTAATCAATCCTTTCATTATTTTTATAGTAATGTTTAAGTAAATCTTTTTGATGGTCATAAGCTTCTGTTATTTTTATGCTTATATGATTTTTAACTGTTCCGGGACGTGCAAAAAATTTTTTATTTCCGTTAACCGTAACAATTAAATCGTCATCTATTTTTGTATCAAGCTTTATTATATCTCCTTCTTTTAAATCCATAAATTCTTCAAGTGAGATTTCAGTTGTTCCAAATTCAACATTTAAGTCAACATTTGAGGTATTAAGTTTTTGAATCATTTTTTGACGTTCTTCTGTTGTTGCAATAATACCTTTTGATTGAAATATATGTTGTGTTGATAAATTCGCAAGCACTGTTTCTAAAACAGGATAAGGGAAACACAAACTCATAAGACCGAAATATTTTCCTGCTATTTGAACTTCAAAAGTAATTAAAGCTACAATTTCACCTGTTGATGCAATTTGTACCATTTGATAATTATTATCAAGACCGATAACATTTCCTTGTACTGGAATTATATTACTCCAAGCACTTTCTACTCCTTTTACAATTCGTTCTATAACTTTTTTAGAAAGAGCTTCTTCTATATCTGTTAATTCACGCTGTTTATATTCGCTTATTCCTACACCGCCAAGCATTCTGTCGACAATGCAGGATAATACTTCAAAACTTATTCCGAGTAATATCTGACCGGGCAAAGGATTTAATTCAAAGATACCTATTGTCATAGGTGATGGCATTGAACGGATAAATTCATCATAAGTTAATTGGTCGGTAGATACAACTTCTATTTCTACTCGCATTCGTAAATATGCTGTTAAAATTAAAGAAATTTGACGTGAAAATTCTCTATGAACATCTTGTAATGCCCTTAAGTGGTCTTTTGAAAATTTATCCGGACGTCTGAAATTATATAATTTATAGCCCTTTTTATAATCTTCTGTTGAAATGTCATCAGAGCTATCCATATTATCCGTATCGATATTTTCTGTACTGCTATAGTACTCATTATTTAGATTTTCATCATCAAAATTTGTCATTATTAACCGTTATTATTGAATTATAAATTCTCCGAAATTTACTCTTATAACTTCACGTTCGCCTGCAAATATAGCGTTTACATCTTCTTTTATTTGTTCTTTTACAAGTTCTTTACCTGCTGTTGTAGCAACTTCATCTGCTGTTTTACTTGAAAATGTTGAAATGACAACATCTCTGATTGCAGGTTTATATTGAGCCATTTCCGCTTCTAACGCTGCAGCAGGATCTACAGCAGCAGCTTCGCTTTCATGTCCATGTCCGCCACTTTTTTTAGCTTCAGGTTCACTTGAAAGTTGAGGATCAGTAGCTGTTCTTGTAACTTCCAATGCTACATTTACTTTTAAGTATTTTTTCTGGTTAGGATCGCTTAAGTTTAATATAAAATCTCCTAAATCTACAATAATGCCTTTTTGTACTTCATCAGTTTCTGTATTTGTTTCTTCTTCTTCTACGTTTTCTTTATTTGTATCAAGTGCTTCCAATTTTTTATTCAATAAATTTTCTTGAAGCAAATAGTTAACTCCAATTAAAAGAATACATATTAAAACTGTTGAAATGATATTTATCATAACAAGCTTTATATTGTTATCAATAGGAAGTTTTACAAGTTCTTCATTTTCCTTTGGTTTTGTATCTTTGGGCTGATTTGGTTTTGCCATATTATTCCTCCGCTTTTATTTCTTCAAAATAATTATATCAACTCTTCGGTTTAATAATCTTCCACCGCTTGATGTATTCTCTGCAACCGGCATGTGTTCTCCATATCCTGCGGCTGATAATCGTTTAGGATTAATTTTGCCTGTTTTTAGCATATATGAAATAATGTTTGTTGCTCTTGCTGTAGAAAGTTCCCAATTTGAAGCGTATGTTTTATTATGTATTGGTGTAGAGTCTGTATGTCCTTCTACTATTATATTATTATCTATTGTTGATATTGTTTGAATTATATCATCAATTGTCTTGTATGCTTCTGTTTTTATTATAGCAGAACCTTCATCAAAAAGCACGGAATTATTTAATCGAATAACCAATCCTCTGCTGTCTTTAAAGAATTTTATATCCTCGTTTTTTACTAAATTCTTTTCAAACAGCTCTTTCAAGCTTTCCAAATTTTGTATTTCAGCCATAGTAATACTTTCCGGAACCAGAACATTATTATCTTTTATTATTTTTGCTTGATATTTCGTAACATTTTGAGATATTGAAAATAAAACTATAAACAAAGCCAAAAGCATTGTAACTAAATCTGCATAGGATACTACCCAGCGATTTATATAATCTTTTGAGTTTGAGTAATAATCATTTCTCATTTAATTAAGCTCTCCTGCCTTCTAATCTTGTGGATTTATTTCTAAATTTTAAATATGTAATCAATTTTTCCTCAATAACTGCAGGATTTTCTTGCATTTGTATTGATATGATTCCTTGTAATATTACTTCCTTTAATAAGATTTTTTCACGTGTTTTTTGTTTTAGATTTCCTGCAATCGGTAAAAATATCAAATTTGCAAATCCTACACCGTATAATGTAGCAACAAAGGCAGTAGCAATACCTACACCTACAGCATCTAAATCTTGTAGGTTTTGCATAACTTGTATTAAGCCGATAACTGCTCCTACAACACCAAATGTAGGTGCATAACCTCCTAATGCTTCAAATATTCTTGATGATATAAGTTCTTCTTCTTCTTCATAAGAGATTTCAGCAGATAGTATATCATATACCAATGTAGGGTTGTTAACATCAATTGCAAGCTGTACTCCTCGTGCTAAGAATGCATCTGAAACATTAGGTAAAACCTCTTGCACTGCAAATAAACCGTTTCTTCTTGCAAAATATGATATTTCTATAATTTCTCGTATTACTTTATTAGAATTATCTTCAATATTTGCAAAAACTGATTTTAGGTTTTTGAATGCATTTATAACTGTTACAAGATTGAAATTTAGTAAAGATGCACAAAGGCTGCCTCCAAGAACTATACATAATGCTACAGGTTGAATAAGCATACTTAGTGAACCACCGTCAAATTTTTGACTTATGAATACAAGTAAAATTCCAAATAATAGTGCTAAACCCGCAGTAATATTCATACACATCACCTAATCCTTAATAAATATATATTCTCATAAAATTTATTAAGTAATATCCTCTGAATATATGAAATTTTCTATTCGTTTCTAAGTTTAGTGATAAATTTTTCTATTCTGTCCATAGCCGTTTTAAGAGTATCTAAAGAATATGCATAAGAAATTCTTATAAAGCCCTCTCCGCTTTCTCCAAATGCATTTCCCGGAACTGTTGCAACTTTTTCTTCTTTTAATAATTTTGTTGCAAATTCTTCACTTGTCATATTAAATTCTTTTATACACGGAAATACATAAAATGCGCCAAACGGCTCAAAACAATCAAGTTTCATTTCTTTTAATCTGTTTATTAGGAAACACCTTCTGTAATTATAGGATTTACACATTTCTTCAACATCTTTATCGCCGTTTTTTAATGCTTCAATTGCGGCATATTGACTTGTTGTAGGTGCGCACATTATTGCATATTGATGTATTTTTGTCATTTGTTTTATTATTTCTTTCGGTGCACAAGTATAACCTAATCGCCAGCCGGTCATTGCATAAGCTTTAGAAAAACCGTTTATCAATATTGTTCTTTCTTTCATTCCGTCAAACGAACAAATTGAAACATGTTTATCGTTATATGTTAATGCGGAATATATTTCATCTGACATTACAATAATGTCTTTTTCTTTTATAATCTTAACCAAACTTTCCATGTCTTGTCTTGTTAATATTGCACCTGTAGGATTATTAGGATAAGGAAGAATTAATATCTTTGTTTTATCGGTAATACAGTTTTCCAACTCTTGAGCGGTTAATTTGAATTGGTTTTCTGCTTTTAAATTAATAATAACGGGTTTCGCTCCTGCCATAATTGCACATGGTTCATAAGAAACATAACTCGGCTGAGGTATAATTACTTCATCACCATCATTTATTAAAGCCCTAAGTCCTATATCTATAGCTTCCGAACCACCGACAGTTACTAATATTTCATTATTGAAATCATATTTTATACCTTGTGTACGGTTTATATATTTAGAAATTTCGATTTTTAAATCTTTTAAGCCGGAATTTGAGGTGTAAAAAGTTCTTCCGTGTTCAAGAGAATAAATGCCTTCCTCTCTTATATGCCATGGGGTTTCAAAATCCGGTTCGCCAACACCAAGTGAAATTGCATCTTTCATATCTTGTACAATATCAAAGAATTTTCTTATGCCTGATGGCTTTAAGTTAACTATTTTTTTTGATAACAGTTCTTTCACGGAGTAATTGCCTCTCTTATATCATCATTTTGTTCTGAGGTTAAAATTGTACCGTTATCTTTGTATTTTTTTAGTATAAAGTGAGTTGCCGTACTTAATACGCTATCTAATGTTGATAATTTTTCAGATACAAATTGAGCAATCTCTTTTAGGGATTTTTCTTCCAATGTTACAAGTAAATCAAAACCGCCTGAAATTAAATATACAGATTTAACTTCAGGGTATTTATAAATCCTTTGTGCAATATTATCAAAGCCCTTGCCCCTTTGAGGTGTTACTCTGACTTCGATTAATGCATTTACTTTTTCAATTGAAGTTTTTTCCCAATTTATAAGTGTATGATAACCGCATATAATCCCTTCTTCTTCCATTTTTTGGATTTCATTTGCAATATCGATTTCTGCCATATTTAACATCATAGACAGTTCTTTTAAACTAATTTTGCTGTTTTTTTCTATTATAGATAAAATTTCTGTTCTCACATGTTCTCCTTATTTACATTTTATTATAGCATTATTATTTTAATTTTATATGGATATTAAATAGTCTTTTTTTTATATTTGTACCTTAAATATAAGCACATATCTGTTGCAAGAAATATCATATTTAGCATATAAAGCCAAATAACCCAATCATAATAGAAAAATAATTTATGTATAATTCCGCAAATGTATCCTGTCATAATAAGGCAAGAAAATGTAAAACTCTTTCCGTTTATACTTTTTGCTCTATATGTTTTATATGCTGCAATAGGCCAGCTAACACCAAAACATACCATCATTCCTGCTTCAAATATGCTCATAATTTCTCCTTTAGATGTATATTATAATACTTTATTTTCACATTAAAATATCACAAAGCGGAAGACGGGATTCGAACCCGCCACGTCAACCTTGGGAAGGTTGCATTCTACCACTGAATTACTTCCGCATATTTGCTTTTATTATTACATAACAAATTATTTTTTTCAATGTTAATATATAAAAAAAGGAGTACATTTCTGTACTCCAAAAATCCAACTATCACAAATCATATTTTATTTATAAATTTAAATCTCTAAAGTTGAGGTCTGTTACTGTTATATAATAGACTGCTTCCCAAACCTGTTGTGGCTTGTGCTTGGTTTGTATCAACAGTTAATGTAACATTGTATGGGGTAAATACAAAAACCATATCACCTACTTTTTGTGGTTTTCCGCCTAATGCATTAGCAGCACCGCATACAAAATCTATTGTTCTTTGAGATTGTTCTTTATCAAGTAAGTGTAAGTTTAAAACTATTGTTTTTTTATCTTTTAAATTTTGTACAATTTGACCTGCTTCACCAAATGAACGTGGCTCAATAATCATTACTTCTGTTCCTTTTAGGTTTGGATGAGCAATAACTTTTAAATCAGCTCTGTCGTTTCTTGTTTGGTATGAGTCTTGTTGATAAGCAGGTGCAAGAGCTAAATTTCTGTCTGTTGTACCATAATCATCTTCATAAGCTTCTTCATCTCTTGTTTCATCAATCATATCTTCAAATATACCGTTATCTCGTTGATCCATTCCTTGTGTTAAAAAGTCTACAATTCCTTTTATTTTTTCTGTAATAGCCACTAATTCGTCCTCCAATATTAATTATGTTTGTGTTCAAGTAAATAGTTTTCTGCCGATTCTGAGCATTGTAGCTCCATGTTTTACGGCAAGCGGGTAATCATTACTCATACCCATTGATATTTCTTTTAAGCTGCAATTGTACCTTATTGCTAAATTCGTTTGTGTTTCTTTTACATCTTCAAATAATTGTTCAAGTAATTCGGTATTGTCTGTCAGCGGTGCAATATTCATTAGCCCTAAAATTTCTAATCCTTTTAAGCTTAGGATTTCTTCAAAACTTTTGGTTAATTCTTCTTTTGAAAAACCAAACTTTTGTTCTTCATTTGCATTATTCAACTGTAAAAATACTTTTTGTTTTTTAGAGATTTTTAAAGCTTCATTTGATACTGTTTGTGCGATATGTAAAGAATCTATTGAATGTATAAAATCAAAATTTTTAACCACTTTATTAACTTTGTTTGATTGTAAATGTCCAATAAAATGAAATTTTGAATTTTCTTTTATTTCTTTGGGTAATGAATTTATTTTTTCAATTGCTTCATTAGCCCTCGATTCGCCAAAGTTTCTCAATCCGGCACTGTATGCATCAAGTATTGCATCAAGTCCATAATACTTTGTTACTGCGATTATATTTGGTGTATAAGGTGCAATTTTCTCTTGTATCTTTGATAAATTGTCTTTAATTTGTTCAATCATAGATTTTTACCTACAAGAGCCGTTTTTTGAATGTAAGTTTATTATAACCCTCGTTTTTAAAACGGACAACTTTTTGTTTTTTTATTTTTTTGTTTTTCCCGAAAACCATGTAACAACATGGTTTTCGAGAAAATTACTTCTGTTAAGATTTCTTAATATTTGTTTTTTGTTGTTCAAATATGTATTCTACAAGTTTATTATTTTATTATCTTCCTAATTGAGAAAGTATTTCCAGAACTTCACTTGCTGTACCAAATACACGAGAGTTTGCATTGATTGCCCTTTGTGCAACAATCATATTTGAAAGTTCACGTGCCAAGTCAACATTTGATGATTCTAAACCACCTGCAAGTAATGAGCCGGTACCCATTTGACCTGCAATTGTATATGTTATAGGACCTGAGTCCGGACCTGCTGACCATAAGTTATCTGCTTGTGATAACATACCTGCTTCGTTTGTTATACTTGCAAGTTGAATTACCATACTTTCTTCTGTACATAATAACGGATTTACTTTTACAGGAGAAGGCGGTGTTGTTGCTGTTTTATCACCGTCGATATATACACCTGTTGATGTAATGTATCTAAATTGGAATGTGTTTGAATTATCTAAATATACTGTCAACTTATCTCCGTTATCATAAGTTGCTTCAATTGAGCCGTCAGGTCCGATTGTATATGATTGCAGACCTGTCATATTTGTTGCTGATGTTGTTGGATTAACATCTACTGTATAACTTATAATATCAGATGTTGTACCTGATGTACCGGTTACTTTGAAGAAATTCAATTCATCTGCAATATTTGTTGTTGTATGCTCCTCAATTTGTAATGTTATATCATCATTATTCATTTTCCATGTAACAGTACCATCGTCATTTGTTGTTGCTGTTAATGTCGGAGTTGTTGTCCAACCGCTTTCCGATGAAATTGCAGTATTTAATTTAGAAGCTACACCTTGCATGAATGTATCAAATTTTGTAGTACCATCTATCTCAACATCTGCACCTGAACCGGCATCTCCAATTGTAATAGAAACTGTTTTTGTTACAGGAGAAGTTCCAGTACCATCAGTTACTGTTACAGATAGTGTACCTGTTGTGAATGATGCATTGTTTAATTCAGAGAGTTGTCTATCTTTAAGGTCTGCATCACCTGCCAGAACTCTTGAAAAATTTTGAGGAACTCTTATAGGGCTAGAGGATGATTCTTGTGAACGTAAGCTCGAAGCTCCTAATACTTTTAAACCGGATGCCGTAATCATATTACCGTTTGCATCAAGAGAAAAACCTCCATCACGTGTATAATATATTCCTCCGCTCGCATTCATTACTGTGTAGTAACCTGAACCTTGAATCATGGAATCGCTGTTTCTATCTGTTGATAGAAAAGAACCTGTGTTAAAGTTTCTTGCAATTGCTGATAGTTTTACACCTAAGCCGATTTGTTTAGGGTTTGTACCACCTACTGTTTCTGACGGTGCGTTACCTGCAGACAATGTATTTGAAAATAATGTTGCAAATCTCGCATCGGCTGATTTGTAAGCTGTTGTGTTGATGTTTGCAACGTTATTAGATACAACGTTGATTGACTGCTGGGCTACATTTAACCCTGTCATTGATGTGAATAATGCTTGCGACATCTTACCTCCTTGTGTCTTTATAATTAATTGTTATTTTTATCTTTAATTAGAATAAGTTTGTTGTTTATTATTTTGGTCTTTTATGACGGATTTTTTATTGTTTGAACATAAGAAATTGGATATTTCTCTCCGTTTACAGTTACCATTCCTGCTCCATCATCAAAAGATGCCTCTGTTACATTTCCTGAAATGGTTTTATATAAAGGATTTCCTTTATCATCTAATAAAGGATTTCCACTTGAATCAATTTCAGGTACTGATATTGTTACATCTTTTCCGACAAGTGAAAGTGTTTGTGATATAGAACTGCTTTGTAAAATGTTCTCATTCATTGACGATAATGTTTCCGCAACACTTTTGAAACTGTCATTTAAATTATTCATAGCTTCTAAGCTTGAATACTGTGCCATTTGTGCAAGCCATTGGCTATTATCTGTCGGTTCTGTCGGATCTTGCTGTTCCATTTGTTTTAACATCAATTTCAAAAACATATTACTGTCGGTTACATCATTACTTGACTTAGTTTCTGTCTTTGCTTCAGTAATTGCTGTTTGTGTTTTCATTGATGCGATTTCTGTTGAAATACTCATTTCCTCATTTACCTCCCCAAGTCGTTTTTACAACTTGTAACTTATTTTTCCCGTACTTCCTTTTATATTTACGGTTTTTTCTGTTTGTAATGTATCTGCGGAATTTGTAACCTCCGGTTCTTCATTATTTTGTTCCATTGCTTGTTTGTGTATAAAATCAAACGTTTTACGGTCATTTTGTTCATTCTCTTTATTGTGTTCGGAATGTGAATTTTTACCGTCTTGTCCAAGTTCACCACTGTCATTTTGTTGGAACATACTGTTATTGTTACTATCAGAGGATTTTCCGGCTTCTGATACTTTTACACTTAAGTTATTTACATTCACTCCTTGTGATTGTAATGTCGATTTTAAATTATTAAGGTCTTTTTCCAAAAGTTCTTTTGCTTGTTGGTTATCTGCTAAAATATGTGCTGATATACCATTTTCACCTTTTGTTATTTGAATTGTTAATTTACCTAAACTTTCAGGTGTTAAACCTATAACTATTTTTTTACTGTTTGCTAAATTTGTTGCATCAATTTTTGAGCGAATTTGACTTAATATGTCTATATTATCCAAATCTTCTGTCGGTTGTTTTTGTTGAGAATTTTCCGCTTTTACTGCTTTATCTTGAGTTTGCATGAAATCTGTTTTTACATCGTCTGCGGATGTTGTCTGACTTTGGACTTGGTTTTGTATTTGTGTATTATTATTCAAATCTTCTGCTAATTTGTTTCTTAACATTGATTCTTGTGATGTTTCCACAAATTTGTTATTGCTTGTTTCAAGTTCATTTGACATTTCAATATCTTCAACTTTTGCATCGGCATTTTGCAATGTTTGTGTATTTATGCCTGATTTTGCTAATGTTTCGTTTGCTTTTTGAATTTTGTTTACATTTTGAGCTTTATCAGCATTTTGAACTTGTTTTGCGAAAGGTGTTTGTACAACTTTTATATTGTCATCAACTTTTATTTTTATCGGTTCAATAGTTTCTTCTGCTTGTTCTTTTGTATCAGAGTTTGCTTGTTTATCTTTTTGTGTATTTAATGTAAATTTTTGCTGTACAAATTCTATACCTGTTATGTCATCTTTTATTTCAGATTGTTCATCTGTAATAATACCTGTATTTTGTAAATTTTTATTGTTTTTGCTAACAGGTGTTTCTATATTCTGTTTCATTTCAGAAATTTGTTCAACAACACTATTATTATCAACAGTTGTCTGTTGAGTATTATCTTTTATATCTGCTATTCTAGGTTCTATAGTGTTTTTGATTAAATCATTTACATTGTTATCAGAAGTTACTTTAACTTCAGAAGTTAAAGTTTTTAAATTATCATCTGTGTTTGCTTTAAGATTTGAAGTTATATCTTTTGAATTATCCTCTGTATTTGTTTTAACATCGGAAGTTAATGTATTTGAATTATCCTCTGTATTTGTTTTAACATCGGAAGTTAATGTATTTGAATTATCTTCTATATTTGCTTTAACGTCAGGAGTTAATACATTTGAATTATCTTTTGTGTTTACTTTAACTTCAGAAGCTAAAGCGTTTAAGTTCTTATCTGTATTAGTATCTAATGTTTTTTCGTTTACAGATTTTTCATCAATATTGTTTGATAATATTTTATCATTTTGTAAATCAGTTTTTACGTTTTTATCTTCAGCTAAGTTTGTATTATTAGTATATTGTATATTATTTGGAGTTTCTTTTTTTACATCTTTGATAAAATTATTATCAGATTTATCATTATTTTTGATTTCAGGTGTTAATAAGTTATTTATTGTATTATCTGCAATCTTTGTATTTGAGTTGTTATTATTTTCTTCTATAACATTAAAAGTTTGATTTTGCATATCTTGTGCATTCAAAATATTATCAGTGTTGTATAAATCACTGATTAAATCCTCTTTTGAAACATTATCTACATTTTCTAATGCTAAATTCAGAGATTGCATATCTTGTTCTGTCAAATTCAAATCATTATTTTGTATTGTTGGCAATTCTGCTTTATTTTCGTTTAGCATTTGAAAATATAAAGCAGAATTATCGGCAAATGTGATTTTAGTTTCATCTGTTGTATTTTCAGAAATAAAATTTAAATTTTCTTTTAAATTTATTTCTTCTTTACTTTCAATAAAAGATGTTTTATCAGATTTAAAATTTTTGTTTTCTGTAACAGATACTTGATTGTCAAGTGTTTTGTAATCTTCATTTACTGTTTGTGTATCTTTTTCAGTATAATTATTTTTACTTTGTGTTTCTGTTTTATTAATACTTTTTTCTGATGATTGAAAATTACGTTTATCTTGTGCTAATGATTGATTATCATTTTTAACATTAGTATTGGATACGGTATTTTTTTTAGTGTAATTTTTGTTTGCATTATCTAAAAAATTACTAAATGTGTTATCGTCTTTAAATTTAGTTTTATCTTTAGACATAAAATCTTTAGATGTTTTTGAGGACATCTTTTCTGTTAAGTCTGTAGTTGTATACATTAAATCAAATTGTTTTGTCATTTAAACCTTATCTTGTTTGTATCGTGCCGTAACGATGTCGTCTATCTCGTTTTCTTCTTTTTTTTCTATCGATTTATAAAATCGTTTAGATTGGTTTTCTTTTAGTTTTTCTAAAACTTTTACGTCTTTTAGTGCTTCATTAACAGCTTTTTGTTTTAGTTTTAGAAGATTTTTGGTTTGATCTATCAATACCCATTGTTTTTTTATATCTTCGGTAAGTTTTACAAGGTATCCTTGATAATTGGCAATCTCAAAAACATTTATTTCTCCGTCTGTGGAAAATCCGTCAAAATCGTTTTTAAATCCGCCTTGAGATTGTACCATTTCATCGTATTTTTCTTGGTATTCATTCAACAGTTTTATGACTTTAGCCATTTCTAACCGTTTATCTTCAAGTGTACGAGTTTTCATCTCAAGCACAGTTTGAAGCCGAAATTTGTACTGTTTCAATTCTTACCTCTTTACCCATAAAAGATTATTATTTCTTTTACGTTATAAGATTACAATATTAAGTAGTAATTGACCATACTTCAAATGGTTGAGATTTTTATAAAAAAATCAAGTTAATGTACTAAAATATTTAAATATGCTACAATTGTAGCATATTTAAATATTAATATGTAAAATTTGAAATAATAATTTAGTTGTTTTTTAATACTCGATAAATTCCGCATTTACAAGACAAAGTTCTTCTCCTGTAGATTTATTTTTTACGGAGTGTCGTGTAAAATTATTTTCGATTTGAATTTCTGATAAAACTTTATTATTAAAACTTATTTCTTTTTTATAAACTATATCAAGTGTTTTTAGTTTGTGGTTATCTCTAAATTCTTTTGGTAAAGATTCAAAAGCCCAAATTATATAATTTGCATTATTTGCATGTCCGTTTACATCAATATCATCAAATCTTATTTTAAATTCTTCTGCGTAATCGACTCTTTCAAGTTCTTTAACCTTAACGAAAGACAAATCGTCTTCTCTTTTTTCTACTTTTTTAAATTGTTCAAAAATATCACCCGGACAAACCATTGCCTTTGTGTTTATATCAACTAATGTCCAATAACTTAATACTCTGCCCATAAGATTATTATCTTCAGAATAAATTTCAAAATCACGGTGTGCAAATATCTTATTATATCCTCTGGCTTCAGTTTTGAATATTAAGTTTTTTGCTTTAACAGGATAATTTGAAAATTCCATGTGATATTTTAATAAATACCAGCCCAGATTTTTGGGGTGAATGTCTTTATATCCAAAGTTTGCAGCATCTGCACCATTTGTTGCCATATCCTGTAAAAAATTAAACATGGCAGATGGTTTTAAGCATTCATTATAATCAACTTCGCTATATCTTACAGGATAGATTTCTTTTAAATAGTATGGTGAATTTTCATTTATCATAATGACTGATAATACTCCTTAATTAATTTACAATCTTCTTCAATATTTGGACTTTCGCAAACTAAAGCACCTTTTACTCCAAAACTTTTTAATGCTTTTAATAAATCCTTATAATTCATATCAGATTCTTGTAGCGGAAGGTGATTTCGTTCACCTTTATCAGTGTAGTTTATTCCTGCTAAATGTCCATGAAAATTATTTATTGCTCTTTCACCCAATTTTGAAGATACTTTTTCTAATATTTCACAAAACTCATCATAAGTGTTATGACTTCCGCCATATCTGGCATGTAAGTGAGAAAAATCAATACATGGCAGAACTTGTTTAAATTCTAATGAAAGATTTATAATCTCATCTAAATCTCCCCATTGTGTCGCCTTACCTGTAGTTTCAGGTCTTATCCAAATGTCGTTTCCGCTTTTTTCAAGAGTATCTATTATTTTTGCTGTTCTTTCAACTACTCTTTTGAAAACAATATCTTTGTCATTTCCCAAATAGAATGCTGCATGATAAGTTATACTATATGCACCTGCTTGTTTTGCAACTGTTGCTGTATCAATTATTCTTTCAATACTTGCACTAATTTTTTCTTCTTCTCTTGCATTTAAATTAATAAAAAATGGGCCATGTGCCGTGAAAACATATTTATCAGATGCGTTTTTAACAACCTCTTTTGATTTATCGGACATTCTGACACCTTGTACAAATTCAAGTTCTATTCCGTCTAAATCCATATCATCTAAAATTTTTAAAGCATCTGCATATCCGATTTTTTTGTCAGTTCTTAAAGGCATTCCTGCTGTTAAAAAATGTAATTTATCCATTATACAAACACCTCACCCTCTTTTGGTGCGATAATTCTTAAAAAGTCTTGAGTGTTTCCGACAAAAAAACTTCCAAATTGTACGGTTGTAGGGCAGATAAAACCATTACCCGTTGCTATTAAAAATTTATCTTTATCAACTTTTGCAACAGTTCCAGGTTTGTATTTTTTAGAATTTCCGCCATATACTTTTACCATAAATACTTTCATCATATTAGTTCTAAAACGTGTTGATGCAATCAAAAATGGGTTTAATGCTCTTATAAATCTTTCTATTTCTACTGCTGATTTTGTATAATCAATAAATAAATCCTCATCTTTTAATGACTGTCCTGATATAAATTCGCCATCAGGTTGTTTATACCTTACTAATGCCCCATGTTCATATTGCTCTAAAACTGAAACAAGCATTTGCATACCAAGCATATTTAATCTGTTAAAAAGAGTTCCCATTGTTTCTATATCTGATATAGGTACTTTTTTCTGTGCAACTATATCTCCTGTGTCAAAACCCTCATCCATAAAATGAATAGTTACACCTGTTTCTTTTTCATTATTTATAATAACTGTGGAATAAGGATTTCCACCCCTGTATTTAGGAAGCAGTGAAGGATGAACATTTAAAAATCCGTCTTTTACTGAATTTAAAAGCTCAACAGGAATTTTGTAATTGAAAGAACATACAACGGCTATATCTGCATTTAAGGATTTTATATAATCAAGAAAATTTTTATCTTTTAGGTCAGACCATTCTATATAATTCATTTTTCTTGATAATGCAAATGTTTTAAAATTGTTGTAGGTATTATGTGTAGGTTTTGCACCCATAACTCCCACAATATTAACACCTGCTGCTAAAAGTCCATCCAAACAGACATAAGCCATATCAGGTATTCCTACAAATAAAACTCGTTTTGTAAATTTTACAGTCATATTTCCTTTTTATTAAAAATGGCTGAATATAAGAAGCATTAATTGTTCATTCTTATTCAGCCATTTCTTTTTTTTACACTTTTGCAGTTAAGTATTTTTCTGCTTGTTCTTTTAATGTTTCTGCTTTATCAGTTTCTTCCCAAGGAATATCCAAATCTGTTCTTCCAAAGTGTCCGTAAGCAGCAAGTTTTTGATAGAATTTACCGCCATTCTTTGCAGGTAAGCCCCTTAAATCGAACTTATTAATTATACCTTGAGGTCTTAAATCGAAGTTTTTAGAAACTAATTCAGATAAGTTATTATCTGAAATTTTACCTGTACCAAATGTATCAACTAAAATAGAAATAGGTTCTGCTACACCGATTGCATAAGCCAATTCTATTTCACATTTTTCTGCTAATCCTGCTGCTACAATATTTTTAGCAACATATCTTGCAGCATAAGCAGCTGAACGGTCAACTTTCGTTGGATCTTTACCTGAAAAAGCTCCACCGCCGTGTCTTGAATATCCGCCATAAGTATCAACAATGATTTTTCTGCCTGTTAAACCGGCATCTCCTTGAGGTCCGCCTATTACAAATCTTCCTGATGGGTTTATAAGGATTTTTGTATCTTTATCAGGTTTAATTTTTTCTTTTTTAAATACATGATTAATTACTTGTTCTTTAAGGTCTTTTGCAATAATTTCCTGTATTTTTTCATTATCACTTATCGTACCTATTACCGGATCATGTTGAGTGGAAATAAGAATAGTATGTATTCTTGATGGTTTTCCGTCTTTATATTCAACTGTAACTTGAGATTTTCCGTCCGGTCTTAAGTAATCCAATATACCTTTTTTTCTTACTTTTGCAAGACGGTAAGATAATTTATGAGCAAGGTTGATAGGTAAAGGCATTAATTCAGGTGTTTCGTTACATGCGTAGCCAAACATAATACCTTGATCGCCTGCACCTATATCTTCTGTTTCACTTGTAGATGTATCCGCATTATCTTTTCTTTTTTCAAGTGCCTTGTTAACACCACCGGCAATATCCGTTGATTGTTCGTCAATACTTGTTAAAACTGCACAAGTTTTATAATCAAATCCACCACCGTTTGCACCTGCGTAACCGATATTTTTAATAGTCTGTCTAACTACTTGTGGTATGTCAACATAACAATCAGATGATATTTCACCGCAAACTAAAGCTAAGCCGGTTGTAACTGTCGTTTCAGCCGCAACTCTTGATTTAGAATCTTTTGTTAAAAATTCGTCTAAAATCGCATCTGATATTTGATCGCAAACTTTATCAGGGTGTCCTTCCGTTACAGATTCTGATGTAAATAAATAATTCTTTGATACCATTGTATCCCTCCTTAATTTTTTCTCTCCGCCGGTAAGTTTTTTCATTCCGACCCGGCAACACAAACAATGATAGAACAAATATTTATATAAATCAAATAAACTTTTACAAGTTTAATTAGGTGCTGTTCACACTAAAATAATTGAGGATAATGCCCGAAAAATCTCTTTATAGCATCAGCATGAGATACTTCGGATTACATCTTTCTTCTTGTTAAGAAAGCCGGCAAAGAAACACCGACACGCAAGCTTTTCACGAAAATATAACCGTTCATTCTTTTAACCGCTCATAACTTGTGCTTAACAGCACTTCAAACAGATGAGCTTAGTTAATATTGAAAATTAATTACTACTAATTCACGGATATTTTCGGCAAAGCTTGCTATCGTCGGAAGAAATACTTTCGTCATTACAGCGGATTTGCGGACGGACGGAGTACTGTCATTACAAATGACAAGTAAAAAACAATGTCATTCCGAACTTGTTTCGGAATCCCACAAGAAAAGAGATGCTATTATAAAGCTCATATTTATGGAGAGTATGTTTGAATTCTGTAGTTTCCTGCATTATATATTTTTTAATGAATTTAAAGCTTTTATTAAGCAAAAAAAAACTCCTGACTTTTCAGGAGCCCTAAATTTTTATTTTAGGAAGGAAATGTGTTAGGTTAGTTAGTGTGTGTGTTAGTTTTCTCTCTCTATTTAAACTTGTATCTCTCTTACTCCTATATAAAGTATTTTTTTTTAGTCCGATTTCAGAAAACTTATTTTTTGTTACATAACTTAATAGTTATTTGTTTAATTGTGATAAAATGATTTAAAGAAACTTGGAATTATGCTTATAGATAAATTTTATTTAGAAAATTGGATAAATACCCATAATACAGATACTAAATATGACTTAAGCGATACATGTATTAATGCATTAAGTCTGAAAGAACTATTTCAAATAACAAATTCTGATTTTTCGGACATTATGTCAAAGAAGCTTAATTATGGCTTTTTATACGGTTCTGATAAACTTTTGGAACTTATATCCGGCTTGTATGAAAAATGCGGTATTGAAAATTTAACGCTAACTCATGGTGGGATAAGCGCTAATCAACTAGCTTTAGAAACTATTATAAACAAAGGGGATAAAGTTCTTTGTATTGAACCGTCTTATATGCAGATGGGTTCACTTGCAAAATTCTACGGTGCAAACGTTCAAAGTTTTTATTTGAACAAAGATGGAACACTTGATATTGAAGGATTAAGAAGCATTGTAAGTAATGATACAAAAGTGATTTGTTTGACTAATCCAAATAATCCTATGGGAAAAGAAATAAATGAATTAAATGATATTATTAATATTGCAGATAAATATGGATGTTATATATTGTCAGATGAAGCATACAGAGGTCTTTCTCATAAAGAAAATTATGTAACACCGTCAGTTTCAGATATTTATGAAAACGGTGTTTCAACAGGAAGTATGTCAAAAACATACTCTCTTGCGGGTATAAGATTGGGCTGGATAAAAGCAGATGCAAAAATAATTAGTAATATTAATTTAAACAGGCAATACAATACAATAAGCATGAGTGCTTTGGATGAATATATTGCAGAAATTGCGCTTATGCATTCAAATAAGATAATAGAACGAAATAAAAATATTATTTTTAAAAATAAGGAAATATTAAAGCAATTTTTGAATAACAATAAAAATAAATTTTCGTGGATAGAACCGAATTGTGCATCAATTGTTTGTATTTTTTATAATAATAATCTGCCGTCTGATGAGTATTGTGAAAGATTATATGCGGATAAAAAAATTCTTGTTATTCCGGCTAAGGCATTTGGAATGGACGGTTTTTTCCGTCTTGGGTATGGAATGAATGCTGATTATTTGAAAAATGCATTACAACTACTTGAACAGAACTGAAAGATACATAAAAGAGCGGGCAATGTTTAACCTTCCATAAGCTTGTCATAGTTTAAATTATGACTTCTTGCCAAATTAATAAACTTATGGTTTATAAATTATTTAGTAGCTTCCCAAACGTTAGGTCTAGTGAAGTTTTGAACAGCGTGTTCATCAAAAGCTTTACCTGTTTTTTTGTTAACAGTACCGGCAGGCATTAAAACAACATCACCAACGTGTTCGTAAGAGTTAGAAATTAAATCACCTTCGATAACATAGTTGCAAGTGTTGTTGTTATCTTTTAAACCGTTTTGTTCAACGATGTGTTTAGTACCAACAGCATCAAAAGTTAAACCTAAAACATCTTCGTTAGAAGAAGCAACTAATTCAGCTAAC
>CACYOO010000015.1:37137-68914 GCA_902776035.1 uncultured bacterium | reverse complement strand
GTAGAAGAAGCAGAAAAAGAAGGTATTAAAGATGCAACTCCTACATTCGGTTTAGCATAATTCTTAAATAAGTTTTAAAATATAAAATCTCTCTCTCTCTCAATTTAAAAGTTTTATCCTCCATTTTGGAGGATTTTTTTTGTTATTCTGAAAAAATGTGAATAATCTCAAATAAAGGAGATGTTTCGGACTATGTTCTCAGCATGACGACAAGAAAAGAGAAAGCAAAACAAAAGCGAATAGTAGCACTATGAACCGCCAATAATCCAAGACAGCGGATTTTGGCAAGTGTGAAGTGAACAAAGTGAACGAAACACGTCCCTGTGAATAGTGCAAATGAGCTTACTTGTTTTGAGAAAGCAAAACAAAAGCGAATGTTAGCACTATAAACCGCCAATGATTTACGGACGGAATGAAATTCCGGATAGCGAACAGATTGAACGAACAGGACGAAGTCCGAAAGTGAAATTCTGTGAGCGTGGAGTAAATCCAAGACAGCGGATTTTGGCAAGTGTGAAGTGAACAGAATGAAACTCTATAAAGTGAGGCCTTATAGTTCTCGTCTTCCATAAAAAATGACTTCCGTTAGGAAGCCAAAATTCTGCGTTGAGTGTACGACATTAGAACTTTTTTGTCAAGATTTTTATGAAAAAATTATCAATTTGAATAGTATGAAATTGTTTTATTTAATGGAAAATTTGCAATATAACGATCAATTTTTATTATAATTTTATATTTTTCAAAATTTGTAAATTACAAAATTACATTAATAAAAATATATTCAAAAGGTAATATATTATTAAAAAATAAGATGTAATAAAAAGTAATTTTTGTATTTTTAATTTATTAATAATTTACTGTAAACTATTATAAAATAAGGGTTTACGACTAATTTGATTTATATTATAATAATAAAAAGGAGTAAATTTGTTAAAAATTAATTTTTGATGACATTTTGACAACTTTTTTTATTTACTCAATCCAGAATGAATCAGATTAAACGGAATTAACACTTTAAATATATTTATATATAAAAAGTTTTCCAGTTTAATCAGAATTGTTCTGAAATAAACAAGGTTAAATTTATGGATTATTTAAAAGAATTTATTTTAAAATTGCAGAATTTAGATACTTCACGGCGAACAGATGTCGTATTTCGAGATTTTTTGACATTAAGCACTTATGCAATAATGCAACCATTTTACCGAAGTCCTGATATTGAACAAAAATATATGAATATAGTTAGCAAGTACACACAAGAGCAAGCAAATGATTTTAGTCAAATGCTTGCTCTTTTAGTTAATGCACTTGAACAAAAGTACCAAGACTTTCTAGGACAAATTTATATGCGTCTAAATTTGGGCAATGTTAAGACAGGACAATTTTTTACACCGTATTCTGTTAGTAAAATGATGTCAGAGATAACATTTCTTGAAAATAAAGATAATATTGAAAATCAAGAATTGATAACATTATCAGAGCCTTGTTGTGGTAGTGGAGGCATTATTATTGCTTATGCTGAAACAATGAAAAATCATAACATTAATTTTCAAAAGAAATTGTTTGTTGAAGCTATTGATATTGACGAACTTTGTTTTCAAATGACCTACATTCAATTATCCTTATACGGTATCTCTGCCAGGGTGATGTTAGGCGATACATTGGCATATAAATTTAGTCAAATATATTACACTCCAATGTACTTTATTAACGGATTTTCTTGGAAGTTAAAAGAATTTGAAAGTAATAAAACAAAATCAGAAAAAGAAGTCATTAAACAAATTATTGAAACAAAACAGTTGTCATTATTTTCGTATGACCTAAAATGACATAGTTGCATTTTATAATGAAAAATATAAAGGAGCAAATATGAAACAACTGGAAGAATTTAGAAAATGTAAAGATGAATATGTAACAAAATATGTATTTAAACAGATAGAGTTAATTAAAGGACTTTTAAATATTCCCAAAAATTCAAGAATATATTTTTTATGTTATTCAAGAGGATTGGATTGTTTTTTATTTAAAAATAAAATCATTATTTCAAATTGGTCTTGTGAACGTGATGAACATAAAAATCATATTGTTGATTCTATGAAAGTTACAGATTTATATGTAATTACGCTATTAAAAGAATACCCTAAAACAAATGAGGATATTATTTTTGAGACTATAAAACAGGGTGAAAAACAATATACTATTGATAATTTCCTAAATTGGATTGATATGCCATCAATCATAAATGGTGAAATTGACCTGCCTTATTATAAAATTATTAAATTCTTACAAGGTTATAATAAAACAACTTTTAAAACTGATAACTATTTATTTTATTCCAAAAAAGATGATGAATATTGTTATACTTTAAATATTTATGCTAAAGATTTAAGAAATAATGCTGAACTAAAATTATATATTCCTGATAAAAATATTGAAACAGATTGTGGTGAATGGATTACCATACCACCTCAAAATATGAGAGATGTTTTTGCCGTGGATTTGTCCGGTAAATTATCAAAATATCAAATAAGACAATGTAAAAAAGAGTTTTTAAAATGTGCAAATGAATATTGTAACGATCTTGGTACAAAAAATTTTTACGGTTTAGAGCTCGTAAAGCAGACAATTCAGCCAGTTTGGTATGAAAGTGGTTGGGCGGTAGCAAGAGTTTTTAGCAATGACGATAAAAGTTTAAATATTTGGGTTGGCGATTTTATGCTTAAGGATGAAAAACCATATTTTATGATAACAAATCCTTTCTTCTCTTGGGAAACAACAAAAATTGCAGTAATTGATATGAATGCTCCGACTTATCATAAAATGAGAATTAAAAAAATTGGTAATCAAAAAATATACAAGCAAGGTATAGAAGGTATAGTTAAATTTAAAAATTGGGAACTTGATGAAGAATACATAAAAAAACTGATGGACTTTTTAAAATCGCCAAGTAACGAAGTAGAAAAAATGCAATACAACAAAGAATTTGCTGAAATATATTCTAAATATGTTAAGACAAATTGGCAACATTTAATTTTTGAATATAACCATAATACTTTTGATTGGGCTTGGGATGGAAATTATGATGTACCACCCGATAAAACCAAGGGGCAAATACCCTTTGATTTACCTATACCGGATTACACAAAATTATTGCAAGATGAGGATAAAGAATGATAAACGAAGAAAATTTTATTTTTGAAAAACCTTTAATGAGATTAGAAAGTAATAACGACAGAATAGAAGTCAAATTTGATGATTATTTTTATGAAATTGATTTCTCAGGAAATGTTTATTTTAAAACAAAATATGACTTACTCAGGTTAGATAATGATTCTATCGCTTTTTATACAAAAGATGGATTAAGTGGATTACTTGACAATAACGGCAGAGTTACAATTCAACCTAAATATCAAATATTTGCACCATTAAGACACGATAAATATTATAGTTTTTTTGATAAAAGCAAATGGGGTTTGATTGATAGAGATGGAAACATTAAAGTACCTGCTATATATGACGCTGACTTTGAACATTTAGGAAAAAATTACTATGTAGCACATACTATGGATGGTGATGGAGTAATTAATGAAAACGGAAATATAATTTTACCTTTTGATTACTATGATTGTTCTATATATTTTTGGGATAATAAAAAAGATAAATTTACGGCTTTAAAAAATGAAAGCCAAAAATGTGGAGTTATAAATTTAAAAAATGAAATAGTTATTCCATTTATGTATGATTGGATTGAAAGATGTTTTAGCGAAGGCAAACACAAAGGATGTGCAATAGCGAAATTAAATAATAAAGAGGGAATAATTAATCAAAAAAATGAAATTATTGTTCCTTTTGAATATGAATATATACAAGCAATGTCTGATGATACCTTTTTAATTTGCAAAAAATACGGTGAAGGTGAATATATTGTTGATAACAACTTTAATCAAATTTCAGATAAAAAATTTCTTGAAATTTTAACAGGATATGACCATATAACAACTGATTATTTTATAGCATCACTTGATGATGAAAATAAAGAGGGGTTAATTGATAAATTCGATAACACGATTATTGATTTTAAATATAAAGATTTATCAATGATTGAAAATCCTCACAACAAATCTGATTTTTATTTATATGCTAAAAACGATTATGACAAATGCGGAATTATAGATATTGAGGAAAATGTTATTGTACCTTTTGAATATGACTATGACCCTGCGATAGAAATAGATAATGATTATTCCGCACCAATGGCTAAAAACGGCAAATACGGAATAATAAACATAAAAACAAATGAAATACTTGTTGATTTCTTATATGAAGACATTTATTCGTACTATAACAGAGAAACGACCTTGGCGAAATATGACGGCAAATACGGAGTTATAAATAAACAAGGTCAAAGCATAAAATACAATCTTTCAGATGTAAAAGAAATAATAATTTAATTGAGCAAATAGATATTTACAAAAATAAATTAAACCCTTATGTAAATTTGCATATTTAAACTATTAACATCACACAAAATATGCTATAATTAGTTCATGACAAATAGAACAGAGCCATTGGAAGTATATTTTTATAAAACGAATTCAGGAAACGAGCCTGTAAAAGAATGGTTAAAAGCATTGCCAAGAGAAGATATGAGGACAATTGGTTTTGATATAAAAACGGTTCAATATGGTTATCCAATTGGAATGCCTTTAACAAGAATTTTACATGGTACAAAAGGTTTGGAAGAAGTCCGTTGTAATATTTCAAATGGTATTGCAAGAGTTATTTTTTACGTTGAAAACAACACAATGGTTCTATTACACGGATTTATTAAAAAATCACAAGAAACTCCACAAAAAGAGTTAGATGTGGCTATAAAAAGATATAAAGATTGCCATTAAGCAAAAGATAATATTATTCTTTTACCTAAATATTTTGCAACTTTTTCAATAGTATTTAAAGTTATAGATGTATTTTCAGGGTCAAGAATTCTTGATACAGCAGTTCTTGATGTATCTAATTCTTTTGCTAAACGGCTTATAGACATTTTCTCTTTTGCCATTTTTTGTTCAAGAGCATAAGCAATAACTCTTTTTATTGCAATGGCTTCTGATTCTTGAAGTAATCCTTCTTCTTCAAGAAAATCATCAAATTTTGAGCCGATACATTTTTTATTAGTCATCTTAAACCACCTTTTTGATCAATCTATTTATATTGTACCAAATTTGGTTCAATTTTTCAACCCCTTATGTAAAACGTTGAATTTAAAACATTTACACCTTCCAGAATTAACGTGGTTAAGCGGAATTAAACCTTTAATATATATTATATTTAGAAGATATTTTAAATTTATTCTGCTTTAATCTGCAATGGCGAATTATAAGTCTAAACTTAAATACACTTCATCTAATTCATCCTGCGTTATACCAATATAGCGTAAAGTAACACTTGGGGTTGAATGGTTAAATAGTTTTTGGATTAGTGTAATGTCATAGCCATTGTTGTATGCGTGGTAGCCGAATGTTTTACGGAGAGTGTGTGTTCCTATTTTCTCTTTTATTCCGATAGATTTTGCAACGTCATTAATGATTTTATAAGCTTGTTGCCGTAATAAAAAGCCCTTATTCTTTCTTGATATGAATAAAGGCTCATTTATGTCATATTTTCTTGTTTTTAAATAATCTTTAATTGCTAATTTTGCATTATTAGATAAAGGAAAATCTTTGAATTTATTAGTCTTTTTTTCTCTAATCCTTATCCTATCTTTAATTTTATTATTTTCAATAATATCTAAAATTTTTAATTTTAATAAATCACTTATTCTTAAACCTGAATTTATGCCAAGAACAAATAAGCAATAATCTCTTAAATTCTGTTGTTTTAACAATTTTTTGATAGTTTCAATCTGTTTTAAATCTCGTATTGGTTGTACAAATTCCATACAAATACTCCTAAAATCCAGTAATAGTAAATAATACACAATATATTAATATTATAAATTATGTATTATTCCATGTACACCTTAATATTTACAACTATTTACAGAATAGTCGAAATTAAATAATGATAATATTCTGCAATAAAACAGCGAATAATACACAATATATTTATGTATCATTCAAAAGTAAATAATGTACTGGCAGGAAGTTGTAAAGCATTGGCAATTTTGAATATCATTTTAAGATTAGGATATTTTTCACAACGTTCAATTTTACCTATATAAGAAATATCGCATCCAACAAGTGAAGAAAAGAAACCTTTTGAATATCCTAATTGTTCTCTGTATTTTTTGACATTACAAGCAAATTTTTTACAATCAAGTTCTTCCATTTTTCAATTGTGCTATAATATTTGCATTCAAGTATAGACTATAAGTCTAATAATAAAATTTGTTACGCCATTTTTTGGCATAGATAAGTGTTAAGCTAATAAGTAATAGTATACTATATAACAACAGAAAGGAATATGTAATGGTAGAAATAATAAATTCTCTTTTAAATGAAGTAAAGAAGATTTCTGATAAATATGAAAACAAAAAGCTACAGTTACTAGAAACAGCAAAAAAAACGGGATGTGATTTTAATATTTTCGAAATTATCGGAATATCAACCAAAGAAGTTTATATATGTAGATTACTTGCAGAACTCTTAGACCCAAATGGTTCTCATTGTCAAGGATCTAAATATTTAGATTTATTTTGCAAAAGATTTCTACCTGATAAAAAAATAGATACAAAAAAGGTTTCTGTAAAAAAAGAAGATTTAACAAAACAATTAGAAGATGAGGGAAAAGATAAAAGAAGAATTGACATAGTTATAAATGAAAAAGAAGGACACTATATACCAATAGAAGTAAAAATCAATGCAGATGAACAGTTAGACCAATGTCACGATTATTTAGAACAGGCAAAAAGGTATTATGAACAAAGAAAAATTAACAAAAAACCTTTTGTATGCTTTTTAACAAAAACGGGATATATTCCTAAAAGCATAAAAAATATTGAAAAAAATCAAATTATTTGTATATCGTGGTCTGATATATATAAATGGATTGAAGAATGTATAAAGATATCAGGAGACCGCACTCCGATTGTAGAGGTTTTAAAACAGTTTGAAGTAATAATAAAAGAATATAAGGAGGTTTCAATGGAAAATACTGAGAAAATTTTAAATTATACTCGTCTTAACGATGTTACCAACAAAGAGGAGATAATTGAATTAGCTAAAAATCTTAAAGAAGGTAAAGACAAACTAATAAATGCATTAAAACTTTATCCAGCTTATTTAAAAGCAATGCAAGATATATGGGTAGATTTTGCAAAGCGTCTAGAAGAATATTTAAAAGAACAATATGACAAAGAACCTAAAAATCAAGAAGGAAAACACTGGTATCTTACATACGATTTACCTAACAATTATAGTGTTATAATACAATCAAATGCAAGAACAGAACTGTCATCTGAGGACAGATTACCTACTATTAGTATAGATGTATATAAAAATGAAAAGAAACAAAAGGAATATGAAGATAAATATAAAAATGATTTACCGACATTATTTGAATTAGTTGATAATAAAGCAATAGAGGAGCACGTGAAATTAATTGGTGATTGGTTATCAAATCAATATACAAAACTAAGTAATTAATAGTATATATGCCACGAAATGACGTAGTTGAGTGCTAACATGAATATGTTGGCACTTTTATTTTTATGCAAAAGAAAGGGTATTTTATGGAAAAATCAATGACAAAGGAAGATGCATTAAAGATTTATCTTGAAAAAACAGCAAGATTTAATATTTTTAAAGTTTTAGGTATGCAAAAAGGTAGCGAAAACAGGCATTCAAATATTATTGCTTGGTTGTTAAATCCGAATGAAAGTCATAATTTAAAAACTCAATTTTTGTATAAATTTTTAAAAAGTTTATCAATTAATGCAGATCAATACAATTTAGATGATGTTTCTATAACAAGGGAAGATTCCAATGAATTTGGAAGACCGGATATAATCATAGAAAATGATGAATTTATGTGTCTTGTAGAAGTTAAATTTGGGGCTAAAGAAACAAATTCTCAATGTAAAAGATACTATAATTATTATAAAAACCTTGATAAAGACAAATATCTTATTTTTTTAGATATAGATGATGAATGTTTAGATAAATTAAAAAAACAAAAAGGTTATATGAATGATGATATTGATGAATTTAATTTTTCAGAAAATTATCGTCTTGCAACTTTCAAAAATAACATTTTATATATTCTTAAAGAACTTACTTCAAATATTCACAGCACGGATAATAATTTAGTCGGAGTATTAAATCAATATATTAATTTGTTAAATGAAAAATATTATTTAATGAACGAAAATGAAACAAGGTTATGTCTTGATATATTAAAGATGAATGATAATTTTAAAAAATACATATTACCTGCACAAACGCAAGATGATATCTTACACAACACACTGCATAACTTTATTTGGCATACTGTGCCTGATAGATATAATGAATTATTGGTAAAAATTTTAAAAGAATTAGATTTGCATATTTTACACAAATGGAAAGAAAATGGCAGTTCTTTATCTTTTCGTTGCTCAAAAGATGATAGTACCCTTGATTATCACGACAATGAACATCTATATCTTGACCATAGAAATAACAAAATAATATTAAACTTTCAAAATAATATTAATCAAGCTGAAAAGGGAAGTGTTGAAATTGTCAGTGAAAACGAATATTTTAAAAATGTACTTCTATCAGAAGCTGATTTATTTGAAAAGCTAAGAAATAAAATAAATCAGTCAATCATTTTTTGTGAATAAATTAAAATTGTATAATTATGCCACAAAATGACATACCATAGTGTTAACATAATATATATTAATACATCTATTTTTATACAAGAAAGGATTAAATTATGACAGAAACAAAAGAATATTTAGAAAAAGGAAATGCAAAATTTGAACTCGGACAATACGAAGATGCTATTAAAGATTACGATAAAGTAATTGAACTAAATCCTGAAAATTCAGAGGCATATTGTAACAGAGGAAATGCTAAATATAAACTCGGACAGCAGATACTTAAAGATGTCATAAGAAACTTTGATGAGGCAGTAAAGGATTTTGATGAAGTATTTAAATTAGACTTTAAAAATAAAAATTTAGTAAATGAAAAAGCCGCAAAAATCCATACTTTATTATGTAATATACTTGCTGACTATAATGAATATTCAACAAAGTTTAATGCTTTGTAAATAATTCTATGCCACAAAATGACATACCGGAGTGCTAACATGAATATGTTGGCACTTTTATTTTTATGCAAAAGAAAGGATTATTTTATGGCAGAGTCAATTACAGATGAACAACTAAAACATTATATAGATATTTTTAAAACAAACCGTGAAAATGACCCTCATTCGGAAAGATGGAATGAAACAATAAATAGTAATTATTTAATAGAATTTTTTGAATATAACTCCATTTTTTTTAAAGAGTTTTTAAAATCGGTTATTGTTGACAATGTTTACTGTGAAGATGATGAGAATGATTTAAAAATTGATATAAAGGATTTGGATTTTAATGACATTAAAATCTACAAACAGTATAAAGGTATTCCAACAGATATATGCGTAGAAGGCAATAATTTTATTTGTGTCATAGAAAATAAATTTAAGTCTGATTCTCATAACAGAAAAAACGGCTATTTTCAATGTTTGGAGTACAAAAAACAAATTTTAGAACTAACAGACAAAAAGTACAAAATGTTTATTAGATTAGATAATGAACATTGCAGATTAAAAATAAATGACGAAGATTTTAAAAATAATAAAGAATGGTTTGCCGGATATTATAATGCTTGGTTTGGCAAAAATATACTAAAATCTTTTAAAGAAATTTTTAACAATACTGATATTGAATTAGATAGTAAAATCAGAGAAAAATTAAAAATATACTGTAATTTTTTGGAAGAAACAACATTAGAATATAAAAGCGAAATATTTAATAAAATCCATGAAACAGGTAAATTTTTGGCATATTATTTAAGAGCAAAAAGTATAGATGCTAAATATGATTTATATAATACAGTAGTAAAAATAAATAATTCACAAATCTTGATATATCCTGATGAATTTTTAAATTTATCATTATTAAAATTAGATGATGAGAAACAAATTCAAAATTTTATAACAGACTTATTTAAACAAAAAGGGTTATAATAAACCTTTTATGCCGCGAAATGACATATCAGAGTGCTAACATGTTAATGGAGGCACTCTTTTTTATGCAAAAATTTTTCTATAGCAAAGAAAATAATACTAAATATATGAAAATATTAAAGTTAACAACTCCACTTGCTGAACAAAAAATAAAATCAGCATACAGACAGTTTGTTAAGTTAAATCACCCTGACCTTTTTAAACTTGAAGAAAACAAAAAACTTGCAACGGCAAAATTCAAAATAGCCACCGATGCTTATGAATACTTACTAAAGCATTGGCAAACTATTAATTTCCCTAATAATGCAAGTTGCACAGATACATTTTATAAATTTACATCATATAAGGAGAGTTTCGAACAATCATTAAAACGCTGGAGAGAAACCAAAATAAACACAGATGTTGTTGACAAACTTATTGCAAGTATTCGGTATTGTGATGAAAAAATATATAAAAATTTTTCAGTATTTTATAAAAACCGTTATGCCACAAAATGACACAGTCGCATATTATAATAAAATTATGAAAAACAGATTAATAGCAATAGGTGATCTTCACGGAGAAATAGAAAAACTTAATTCACTTTTGGATAAATTAAATTTAACCAAATCTGATACGGTTGTTTTTCTTGGCGATTACATTGATGTCGGACATAATCCAAAAGCAGTAATTGAACGGCTTATAGAACTTCAAAAAGAAACAAACTGTATATTTTTAATGGGAAACCACGAAGATATACTTTTGAAAGTCTTAAAGACAAAAAATCAGGATGATGTTGAATATTGGCTTTCAGTCGGTGGAGTTACAACTTTTGACAGTTACGGAGATTTCTTTTTACCAAAATCTCACGTTCAGTTTCTAAAAAATCTTAAATTATACTACCAAACGGAAAAATATTTTTTTGTTCACGCAGGAATAAGACCTGATAAACCGCTTGAAGAACAGGAGAAAGAAGATTTTTTATGGATAAGAGATAATTTTATATACAAAAAACATTCACTAAACCAAAAAGTTATTTTTGGTCATACTCCTTTTTATGCACCATATATTGATGATGATAAAATCGGTATAAATACAAACAGCGGCAGAGGTGAGAACGAAAAACTCACAGCTTTAATTTGCGATGAAAACATCTTTGTTACAAGTGATACGTTATAACCGAATTTGACGAAATACAATGATATACTAAATTTATCAAATAAAATATGAAAGGAGTATATTATAGATAAAATCACAGTTTTAGGCATTGGTGGTGCCGGTGGCAATATCATAAATTACATAGACAATAAATTGGATAATAATAAATTTGATTTAGCATATATAGATACAGATAAACAGTTGTTAGAATATTCAAAAGCACACCGAACACTACAAATCGGTAAAAATACATGTGCAGGTTTGGGTTGCGGAGGACAGGTTTCCGTTGGCAAATCTGCTGCAGAAGAAAGCGAAGAAGATATTAAAAACTTTTTAAAATATGTAAAACAACTTGTTATTATATCAGGTTTGGGTGGTGGATGCGGTACAGGAGTAAGTTCTGTTATTGTAGAATATGCCGAAAAAATGGGAATAAATACCTCTTGTATATTAACTATTCCTTTTGCATTTGAGGGAAATAAACGAAAACAACAAGCATTAAATGGCATTGAATTAATGAAAAATATTGTAAATGGCAAATTTTTCCTTGTTTATTGTGATGAAATTTTAAAAGGTGTATCCGAAAAAATTAGTATTTCCGTGTCTTTGGGAACTGTTAATGAAAAAGTTTATGAAGTTTTAAGAGATTATATCGTTAGTGATTAAATTTTAATACTACGACCAAAAATGACATACTTATATCTTATAATATAAATAGTAAAACTGTTTATGAGGTAAAAATTATGTCAAGACTAAACAAAACAGAAGAAATTATTGAACTTGCAACAATGTTTCAAAACACATATTATGGGCTTTGTATTGATGATATTAAAGACCATTTTGAATGTTCTCGCAGGTCTGCTGAAAGAATGAAAGACTTATTATTCAATTTGTTTCCTGACAAAGTTGAAGAAGTGCCGTCAAATGATAAAAAGAAACGCTGGCGGTTTGTAAAAGGTACAATGAATTACTTGATTTCATTTACGGCCGATGATTTTGCAAACCTTGAGTATTTAAAAAATCTTTCTACTGATGAATCAAGAAGGATTCAAATTGAAGATTTAACAAATAAAATAATGGCTCTTACTCCGCAAAAAAATGTCAAATCCATTGAAACAGATATTGAAGCAATAATGGAATCAGAGGGATTTAGCGTAAGACAGTACTCAAGAGTAAAAGCCGATACAAAAACTCTTGAAAGAATAAGAGAGGCAATGCTTGCATTTAAGAAGATTAAATTTGTTTATAACAAAAAAACTACGGCTGAACCTTACGGAATAATTATTTCTGATAAATATTATTTAATAGCAAAAAATGATAACAAATTAAAACTCTACAAAATAAATAAAATCAAAGAATTAGTACTTCTTGACGAATATTTTGAAAAAGACGAAAACTTTAATTTGCAAGATTATTGCAATAACTCATTTGGAATTTATCAAGAAGAACCAATGAAAATCGAATTGGAATTTGATAAAAAAGTTGCAGATGATGTTTTGAATTATCATTTTCACCCCACACAAAAAATGAAAACTCTTGAGAACGGTAATATTCAGGTAAAATTCACCTGCGGTGGCAAATATTCCGTTATAAGCGAACTGTTTAAATGGGGGTGTGATGTAAAAATTAAAAGTCCTAAAAAACTAAAAGAGTATTATAAATACAATTTAGAACATGTTTTAAAACATATTGACTAAAATTTTCTAAATTTAAACAATTACTATTAAACAATGTAAAAAGTTTAAAACCAAGTTATAAAAGGATTGGACGATTAATTTTAAATTTTTTATAATTAATTATTAAAAATAAAGGGGAATTTTTAAAATGGAAAATCAAACAGACATAATAGAATATTTACTTGATAAATTGTTAATAAAGTTTGAAGAAAGTTTTCCGCTTTTACCAAATTATCTGATAATAGTAAAAGTGCAGGAAATAAAAGCAATTATTGAAGAAATATATAAGTCTTTGCCTCCTGAATTAAAAGAGGCACAAGATATCTTAAACACAACAAAACAAATACAGGTTGAAGCTCAAAAAAAAGCAGAACAAATTATTCAAGATGCCAAAAATGAGACAGCAAGAATATTAAGTGAGTCAAATGATATAAAACAAATTCAGAAACAGGCAGAAAAAATAAAAGAACAAACTATTGAAGAATCACATGAAATTAAAAGAAAAGCTATTGAAGATGTTCGAAATTATAAAATTCAGGTTCAAGATGAAGCGGTGAACACAACTAAAAAAGTTGAATCTTTTGCAGAACAAATTTTAAAATCATTGGATTTTAATTTAACTCAATACAAACAATTAGTTAAAAATGGTCAGGAATATTTGAAAAAAACAAATAATGGTTTCGATAAAAGTTATAACTTATTAGAATAAAATAAATAAAGGAATTGTTATGACAGTAAAATACATTAACGAAACGAATTATAATAAATTTAATAAAAATAAGGCCATAATAAGAGATTATTACGAGGGTGTTTATTATTGTTATTTAATAAATACCCAAGGTGAATTATTGCACGAATTTGAACCAAATATTTGGGTTAATGATATTGAAGATGATAATGTTATTATGGCTTCAAACAAAGATTTTAATGAAGCATTATTTAATTCCAACGGCAAACAACTAACAGATTTTGTTTATAAGCAAATATACGGTGGAGTTGAAGAAGGATTTTTTGAAGTTCGTAATTTAAACAATAAAGCAGGTCATTTAAGTATGCAGGGAGCAGAAGTTATACCTTGTATATATGAGGACTCCCGTTATTTTCATGAGGGCATTGCTTCAATGAAATTAGACGATAAATGGGGATGTGTTGATTGTAACAATAATACTATAATACCATTTATTTACGAAGAGTTGGGTATTTGTTACGATAATAAAATTTGTTCAAAACAAGAAAACAAATGGGGTGTTATTAATAAATTTAATAACAAACTTATAGATTTTAAATTTGATGATATAAATTTGTATATAAACCGTGATGACGGTTCATTCCCTGCCAAATTAAACGATAAATGGGGAATTGTTGATATTTACGGTGAAACAATTTATGATTTTATTTATGACGATTGCGAAGATTTAGACGAAAAAGGCTGGTTCAAATTCAAAAAAGATGATAAATGGGCAATTTATTCCTGCAAAAGAAATGAATTTATAAGCGATTTTATATATGAAGATGTAGAGTACTACTCTAACGGTATATGCCTTGTTCAGCAAAATGGTAAATCTGATTATGTGGATGAATTCAATGTACCTGTTTCTGACTTTTACTATGACAGTATAAAACATTTTTACAGAACTAATTTAATAGCAATATACAAAAGCGGCAAATGCGGACTTATGAATACAAACGGAAAAATTCTTATTCCGCCAAAATATGATGATGGAATAAGACATGCAAGTGAAAATATGCTTGTTATGGAAGATGATAAATTTAATCAATATATTATGGATATTGAAGAAAATATTGTAATTCCTAAAAAAGAATATCAGCGTTTTCATTATGGATATTCCTGTGGTTATATTGTATCACGGCTTAACGATGGATATTATGATAAAAAAGGACAAAAATTAGAACTTAAATTTAATCTCAGAAATGGAAAATGACGAAGAATTTTGTTTTTGAAAGTATTGACGAATCTATAAATAGTGAAGCATTATATTTAGGAAAAAAATCCTATTTATTTGACATGGATACAGGTGAAATTTTATTTAAAACGAAATATAGATATGAAGAATTTTCACACTACTGTCAGGAATTTGCTTTTTATATAGGAAAATATGTTTACATAACTGACAGATACGGAAATAGATTATTTAAAACTGAATTAAAAATATATAATCAGTTTAAAAAACATGAAGAAGAATTGTATAAATATTCCAAATCAAAGAATATCGAAGAAAAACAAGATAAAATATTATTTAAAAATAATGGCAAATATGATTATATTAGAAAATGTCTTTATGATAAAAAAGATTATTTTATTGTAAAAAAGAACGGATTATATGCCTTAATTGACGGCTTAGAGAATACATTAGTAGATTTTAAATATTCTTCTTTTTACGCAAATTATTTTGAAAAATTTGATAAACTTTTATTTGTGGTGCAAAATCCACAAACAAAATTATTTGGAATAATTGATATTAATGAAAATATAGTCATACCTTTTATTTACGATGATATTTATGTTTGGAATATTTACCAAGATAGTGAAAGAATTGGTGTCGAAAAAAATAAAAAAAGTGCTGTTGTTGACCTAAATAACAATATTCTAATTGATTTTCAATATAAGTATATTTATGATACTACTGAAAATTATAACTATTCATTTGCACAGGCAGAAAACAATTTATGGGGAGTAATTGATAGAAACGGTAATTCTTTAAATTTTGATTTATCCAAAGTTAAAGAAATTAATATAACAAGTTTAAAAGAGAAATCGAATAAAGTCGAAAAATCTTATAAATTAAATGAATTAATGTCCTTTAAAAATTCTATATCTTATAAGCCTCACAAGCGAATAAAAAATACAAAACCGCAAAGTACAAATCAATTAAAAATATTTTAACAAATTAAAAATCTGTTCAATTAGAGGTTATCTGTATAAACGAGAATAAACTTTTATGAACAAAATAATATATTTTATTATTTAAGAACTTTGTTTTATCAAGATTTATATTAATGGACATTTATGTTATGCTTAGACAATAAGGAGGTTTCTGTTAATATGAATATAAAATTACATCCTACTTGGAAAGAAGTAAATCTTGATATGGCTACACAAGAAGACATTTTAGATTTAATGTATCGTCATGAATTAATACTTGATGTTAGTAATCTATATATATATTTTTATGCAGCTCCTGTAAAATTAAAAGCCCAAGAATATAAATTCATTTTGCATATTTTGCGTAGTAATACTATTTTAAATAAAAATAGTAACGAAGATTCTAAAAATAATGGGTATATTGAAGCAACAAAGTTAATGAAAGTTATAGGTTCAAGGTGCGAAAAAAAATATAGGCAAAGATACTCATATAGAATAAAAAGTCATATAAAATCAAAAATTAAAAAGTGTTTTACTGGATACTGTCCTCCTCCAGAAGAAATCGAGTGGTGTTTTATGGATTCTGATAATTATAAAAATCCTAACAATGAACAAAATTTAGATTTTGAAAAATGTTTCAATTTATTGATGAAAGTTAAAGATGGTAGATACAGTACACGGTTTGTCGAATATAAAAAAGCTAAGAGAGACAAAATTTTTGTAAATATTTAAAATTAAGTAATTATTGTTTTGTAGAGCTAATAATATATTTAATTTGTTTAAATATATTAGCCTATAATGAAGATATATATTATAGACTTACTTTTGACTGTATATTTTAGTGGTAAAATGTAACCTTTTAACCCTATAATAGTGGACGTTTTATAAAAATTAATTTATAATAAAAATACAATAAAAAAATTACGGAAACAGAAACCGCCTCCGTAACAAATAAATTTTTCCAATTCCATTATAAATTAAAGTAAACAGAAAATCAAGTGTATTGAGGCAGTTTCTTTCCACATTTTTCGAATGTAAAAATAAGGAGGATACATGAACTACAAACAACTTGAAGATTTCTATCTTTTTTTGCTATCAAAAAATAGTAAAATTCCATGTACAAAACACGGACAATATGATGCTAAAAAAGGCATCCAAATTTGTAAATACAAAAATAATTACAATATTGGATTTGTTGCTGATAAAAATAATTGTATTGTCTTAGACTGTGATTTTGATATACAACGCAATCTTAATGGTGTAGAAACACTAAAAAAACTTGAATATGAATTAGGAACACTTCCAGATACACTTACACAATCAACTCCAAGAGGAGGAAAACATTTAATATATAAAGATACTGGAATAAAAAACCCTATTGGTAAGATTGGTAAAGATGTTGACATAAAATATAGAGGTTATATTACCATTGAACCGAGCTCAATTAATGGGGCTAAGTATAAATTTACTAATGGAATAGATAAAAATGGTAATTTTATAATTGCTGAATTACCAAATTCTTGGTTAAATTACATCAATAAAACTAAAAATAATTTTTACAAGACTATTGATGTTAATAATAACAATTATCAACGAAAAATTATTAATGGTAATTTTCAAAAAATGTATGAGAAATGTGCATTTATCAAACATTGTGTAGATAATGCGAGCGTTTTAGATGAAATATCTTGGTTTTATTTCGCTTGTGTCTTAAATTCTCTTTCCAACGGCGAATCTTTATTTGATTTGTATAGCAGACCTCATAAAGATTATGATCCAATTTTAGTAAATAAAAAATTCCAAAATGCAAAAAAGTATAATGTTAACTGCAATACAATTTCAAGATGTTTTGCAGAATGTAAATTCTGTGTTTATAACCAAGGAGGTAACTATGCAAAATAATATAAATTCGCCAATAGATTTTTGTAAAAAAAATATAGATGATTTATTTAATGAACGTAAAACTATATTAGATGTGATGACATATATGAATGAGCAAACATTTTATGATGTTAAAATGAATGACTACCATATACCTACAACAAATATGTTTTTTCATCAAATATGGAATAAAACATTTTTAATAAAAGTAGACAGAAAAAAATTTGTGTTCAAATTGGTCGCAAATTTTATTGTTATAGATGTTATGGAATGTATTCATTATTATAATGATAAAAGTAAAAAATTACCCAATAAATATTATTTAATATCAATAAAAAATGCAGATGGTAATATTGAAAAAAATGTTAAAGTTGCATATAATTCAAAATCTGATTTAAGACAATTTCAATCAGAAATTGATAGTTTCTATAATAATTTCTTTATTAATATGCAAGAGGCAGAATTTAAATCGTTTGTAAGCGAATATATTTCACCGAAAGTTGCATCAACCTTGAACATATATAGCAATCCAGGTTTACTAGAAAATAGAAATGTTTTATATGAAAATGCTCTTGCAACACCTGAAGGTATTATTTGGGCAGATAACGATGGTTGTATAAAAATTGATGAAAAATCATATATTAGAGTTGAAGAAGGTTCTCATCATTTGCCAAAACTTGTAAAAAGTACAAAAAGTGGCCAACAAATATCAACTGAACTTATGAATAACATAAAAGAATGTTGGGCGGATAACATTCTGCTCCCATTATTGACTTTGGGTAGTATGGTTATGTCAATTTATTACAATGACTTCATAAAAAATTATGGTGTACCAACCTTAATATTATACGGTGAAACAGGAACCGGTAAATCAACTATTATAACCGTTGGTTTAGCAATATTTGGTCTTTCAAAAGATGCTATGACATCTGGAGGTTCTACTGCTAAAAGCAATGAATTTTTATGTTCCAAATACAATTGTATGAATATTTGCATAGATGATGTTAAAGCTGAAACATTAACATCTAGTAATTTTACATCTTTAATAAAGGGGGTATATAACGGATTACCAAGAACAAAAATGTTACCCTATGGTAAAGGGGTAGAATATGTCTATACTTGCAGTCCGTTATCCTATTCAACAAATGAAACACTTCCTGAATTAAGAGAAGTTATAAATCGTATAAATATTATTGAAATGTTTGGCAAAACGTTCAAATCTGAGCTATTTAAATATCACGAAACAAGTTTTAAAAACAACAATAATTTGAAAGAATTATCACTTATATTACCTGAGATTTTAAAATTCCCAGTTGAAAATGTTTTTGAAGTCTATAACAAAATTATGTCAAATTTGTTAAATTCAGTAGGTGAAACACAAGGTAGAATTTTGAGCAATATTGCCTATGCATTTACAGGTGCATTGTTGCTTATTAATATAAGTGGTGTAGAGTTTGATAATATTATGGAATTGATTGTTGAATATACAAAAAAACAAGTTAAAAGGTATGAGGATATACAAACTCCCGTTGAAAAAGTTTTATCCAGTATTGCAACATTATACGAATTGAAATATTTAGAATATGGTACTAATTTTAAGATAGTTGCGCAAAAAAATGAATATCAAATAAGATTTAATAAAAAGGCTGTAATATCAGCTATTAATAAGTTTTATGCTCATGATAAAAATAATCAAATAAATGAAACAGCTTTTAATAACTATGCTGCTAATAGTAGTCGTTATAGAGGTTATATTACTGTAAGGTTTAATAATCAAGAAAAGCCTACCAATTCAATGTGCTTTAATATTACCGATTTAGCTGATTATAAGAAAATTATTGATGAAGAAGTCGGTAATATTCTGTAATTAATGGCAATTTACCCCCCAAATTATTTTATTATAACCTTTTGGGGGTAAATTTGTCGTGTGTAATTTTGTAATACTAAAAATTATATGAATTATAAAAAATGATAAAAATCAACATAAATGACATAACCATAAATATACTAAAAAATACTTCTCAAAGTACGAAAGAGAGGGATTTTGAGCTACTGGTTAATTATGTTTGCGAAATTAAAGAAATCTATGACGATACAAAAATTCATGAAGATTATGCAATATAGTTATTAATACTATAAAATAAAGAAAAGGTTTGAAATTATGGAAAAAGCAGTTATTTATGTAAGAGTATCCTCAGAAGAACAAGCTAAACACGGTTTTAGCATTGAAAATCAAAAAAGACAATGTGAGGAATTTGCAAGTAGAAATGGTTATCAAGTTGTCAAGTTTTTTGTTGATGACGGAAAATCGGCTAAAAATCTTGATAGACCAGAAATACAAGAATTAATGTCATACTGTGCTAAAAAGAAAAATGAAGTTAAAGCTATTGTTGTTTGGCGATTAGATAGAATTTCAAGAAATACGGTTGATTATCATGGTGCTCTAAGACCTCTATTTGAACGTAAAGGTATTAAATTATTGTCTGCAACAGAGGCAAATGTTAATACCATAGAGGGCAATTTAATGCGTAACATAGGAATGGATTTTGCTGAATATGAAAGACAACTTATAGGACATAGAACTATTGCAGGTTTAAAACAAAAAGCTCTACAAGGTGAATATCCACATAAAGCACCAATAGGTTATAAAAATATATCTAATCAAAGTGGCTCAAAATCTATTGCAATTGATGAAAATTATGCTTTTTATGTAAAACAAGCATTTAACTTATATGATAGCGGTATGTACTCATTAAGAAGTCTTACAAATAAACTGTACGAAGATGGATTAAGAAGTAAAACTGGGAAAAAAATACCAAAAACATCTATTGAAAAAATGTTGAAAAATATTTTTTATACAGGAGTTTTTAAGTTTGGCGGTAAAATTTATGAAAATGCGAAACATACAGCAATTATAAGTAAGGAATTATTTTACAGAGTGCAAGACCGATTATTAGATCCAAATAAAACAAGAAAACATAATGTAGAATTTGCCTATACAGGTTTAATTCGTTGTGGTCATTGTGGTTGCTTGTTAACTGCGGAGCTTAAAAAAGGAAAATACATATATTACCATTGTACAGGTAATAGAGGAGGTGATTGCAAAAGAGATTATATAACTGAAACAAAAATTGATAAATCTATCGCTGAAATATTAAAACTTATTGTAATTCCACAAGAAATACGAGAAAGAATTTCAAATGAGTTAAAAGAGGTTCATAAGAAAAAAAGAGGTTATTCAAAAGATGTTAAAGCGAGTATTATAAAACAAATTAAGGTTTTAGAAAATAGAATTGAAAAAGCGTTTACATTCAAATTGGACGGTAATATAACTTATGAATTTTGGAAAACACAAAATGATAAATGGCAAACAGAGAAAGATAAGCTTAAAATTCAGTTAGACGAAATGGATAAACTTGACAAAGAATTTTATGAAAAAGCTGATATTTTACTTGGTTTTACGGATAACGCATATAAATATTTTTTGAAAGGAAACTTCAAAAGAAAAAAGAAAATTTTAGAAATTATATCAGAAGATATAAAATACAAAAATAAAATTTTTGAAATAAAACTTAAACCAATTTTCCAAACGATAGTAGAAAATCAATACAAATTGACTGGCGGTAGCGGGAATGTTGTTGAAGACAAAAGCTCATTTTCACAAAATTTTACTAACAATCGAACTTTGGAAAATTGCAATATAAAAGGGATTGAACCTAATTCAACCCCTAATATTGATAAAAACTGGGATGAACCTCCGAAATGCCTGGACCAAAACCAGGTGCCTTACCACTTGGCGACATCCCATTATGCGTAATTCAATTTTAATTGCCTTGATTTGTTTTGTCAAGTTTTTGATGTAATTGTAAAATAAAAAACGGCTCTTTTATCTATTAATTGAACCGTTTTTTATTTTTTAAATTTTAATAATGCCCGCCTTCTGATTTGAAAGTACCTTCACCTTTAAAATGTTTATGCTTTCCTGAAAATAATGAAGATTCATCTCCTGCGACATCAGCCACATCAGAATCGCCCAATTTATACGTATTGTTTCCATGTTCCCAGTCTGTACCTCCGAAAAAGCTTCCTGTATGAGATGAATGCTCAGATACTCTATCCGGCTTTCCATCATTTTGAGATACATCTACAGTTGTATTAGTACATCCATATAAATTATATCTATCTGCATTTTCTGTACCTGTTATTGTTGCATCTGTTATTCTGTTAAAATCAGTTACCTTGTCCTGAGTTACTTTGCTTTTAGTTGTTACGTGTGGTCCCACTTTTAAATCACCTGTATGTCCTGAAAAAGGACCATAATCTAAGTGAGGTCCATAAGAAACTCCAACCTCTTTTTGTACATGATTGTCTTGATAAATAGATGATTTATTATCTGCTGATTGAGTAGGAAATTCTACATGTGTACCGTCTTGTAAAAATACACTGTTCATCTTTTTACCATCTTTTACTACTACTTCTGATGATTTAACATCTGCTTTATTAAATGTTACACCACCTATTTTTATTGTATTGTTATCTGGCATTCTATTTACTTCCTTTCCGATTTTCAATTTACATGCACATAAAACTTTTTATTTACATACTTATAAAAACTAGTATAAAAAAAAATTTGCTAGTACGTTTCAAAAATGTACTCCACCCCACCACATCATATCATATCATATCATATAAAGGATTATAACAGGGTTTTAGCCATTTTAAAATTCATTTTTACAAAACTTAATAATTGTTTTATGACAGCTTATTATTAATGTTTAAAGTGCTCTATTCCTGTTGTAACAAGTGCTATCTCGTATTTATCGCATTGTTTTATTATTTCTGCTATATTTTTACTTCCACCAGGTTCAATTATCAAAGCAATTCGTCCTCTTGCTGCTGAATGAATTACATCAATCGTTTCTATAGGTCTATCACAAGCTAAAACTGCATCTTTTGTGCTATCACATGCATAATCTATGGCATTTTCACATGATGTGCCAAGATTTGTTTCACTCTGACAAATCGAAATTATTTTAAAATCCTTTGCTATAATTGCAGCATCAGATTTTGCATATTTAACATTTTTAAATGCGAAGATTGCATCTTCCAATTGTTCCTGTTCAGGTTTCTTTTTTGTTCTTACTTTAAACAAATCCTTATTAAAATCTGCTCTGTCTGTTTCTTGCTCTAATATACCAAAAGGAGTAACTTTTAATTCACCTGTTTCCAATATTTTTACTTCATCTAAAGGTGTGTCTAACTTAACTATTTTAAGGTTTTTTACACTCTTTAAGATTTCTAATGCTTCATCTTCAACATTTGGTGCTAATACAAGTTCAACTCTGTTCTGTACAATTTTTTTTGCAGTTCTCGTATCAATAGGTTTAGAAAAACCGATACAAGAATCTAAAGCACTTATAGGATTAGAATCTATTGCCTTTGAGTAAGAATCGGTTAAACTTTTACCCAATGCCGTACTGCAAAGCAAACCCGATTTAGCTATAACAGTTGCATTAACATCATAAAATTCACTTAAAACATTTACGAGTACTGTCATATTTAAATAGTCTTTATAACTTAAACCTTCACCATTCAAAATACTTGTTGTAAGTGAACGTTCGGTTTTATATAAACTTGCTGACTGCTGTTTATTCTCTCCATATTGAAAATCTAATACTTTTTCCATGTTTTCTAACATATCCAATCTCCATTTAATCTTTATTTATGAATATTTTAGCACATAAATATGTTTTTTATAAAAAATCTTCCGACGATAGCAAGCTTTGCCGAAAATATCCGTGAATTAGTAGTAATTAATTTCATGTACTAACTAAGCTCATCTGTTTGAAGTGCTGTCAAGCACAAGTTATGAGCGGTTAAAAGGATGAACAGTTATATTTTCGTAAAAAGATTGCGTGGTCGGTGTTTCTTTGCCGGCTTTCTTAACAAGAAGAAAGCCGTATAGTATTTTGGTTGAAAATTCTTCACTCTAAACTTTTTCATAAAAAAGCGACCGTTATATAAAACGGTCGCTATAATAAAAAATATTTATATTAAAACTATACAGCTGCCTTAGCTGCTTCAAATACAACTTGAAAAGCTTCTTTATCGTTTACAGCTAAATCTGCAAGCATTTTTCTGTTTACAACAATGTTAGCTTTTTTGCATGCATTGATAAATCTTGAATAACTCATTCCGTTTTCTCTAACTGCTGCATTAATTCTAACAATCCATAATCTTCTCATGTTGCGTTTTACAACACGTCTATCTCTGTAAGCATATTTTAAAGCTTTCATAACTGCAATATTAGCAACTTTAAAAATTCTGCTTCTTGCTCCGATAAAACCTTTCGCAAGTTTTAATATTTTTTTATGTCTGTTACGGCAAACATTACCACGTTTTACTCTCATTGTCCTTTGCTCCTATCTTGAATACTTCTTGTACGGTAACTCTTTTGATACCAAATCTAATTGCGAATCTGCTATTTCAGTTGTACTGAATAGTTTTCTCTTTCTGCTTGAAGATTTGTTTGCAAGCAAGTGTCCAATACCGGCTTTTCTGCGGACAATCTTACCGGTACCTGTTACTTTGTAACGTTTTGCACCGGATTTGTGTGTTTTCATTTTTGGCATTTTGTTTCTCCTTTTTACTATCTGCGAAAAATACGGCATACCAACGCCTATATATTCGACTTATGCTTAATCAGTATACTACATTAATTTTTTATTGCAAGTACATGCTTTTATTTTTATACGTATTTACAGTTTTTGAGCTTGTAAGTCATGTTCTAAAAATGTTGAAAGTTCTACCGTTGAATATAAAACCTCATAAGCCCCTGCATTCTTCATTTTTTGAACTAATGCATCTGATTTATCCTGAGGCGGCAAGCACCCTATTCCTATTACTCCGCCTGATTTTGCTGCAAGCATATCATCAACGGTATCTCCCATATAATATATTCTATCCGATACAACATTCGATTTTATTAATTCAACTCCCTTTGAATCGGGCTTTTGATGATTTTCTCCAACTTCATTAAATGATACTATTTGTGAAAAATAATCATACATATTAAACAATTTTAATGTATATATTGCTTCATGCCTGTATCTTCCCGTAAATATTGTAAGATTATAATTTTTTGATAAATTTTCTACATAATCCTTATTTAAGATTGGTTCTTCGATATTAATATATCCTTCATAATTTTTATTACAATAACGTTCGGCATAAAAATCCTGTAAATATTTATATTCAACATTATAGCCGTTTTTATCAAACAAATATGTTAACAAATCCCAATCATTATTATATCCGCCAAGCTGTTTTATAGGAATAACATCTTTTTCATAATCTATTTCTTCACCTGTAAAATATTTGTAACATTCAATTAAAAGTTTACAGTATGAATTTCTTGTATCTATTAGTGTTCCATCCATATCAAAAATTAAAGTCGGCTGCATAGTTGATTTCCTTATATTACACTTGTAATATAATATTATCATGAAGAATTTTATTTATATACTTTTAACATTACTATTTTTACAAACTCAAGTACAGGCATTCAATGTGGTTTATCCCAAAAATACTTATCAAAAGATAAATTCACCATCAACCTTTTTTGTCGGTTCCGTTGAGCAGGGAGAAGAACTCTATATAAATGGAATTCCAATAGAATTACACTATTCCGGAGCTTTTGCAAAGTCAGTTTTACTTAAAAACGGACAAAACATTTTTGTTTTAAAATCCTCAATGGGTGAAGAAAAAAAATACGTTATAGAAAGACCACTAATCGGTGTAAACTATAAAAAAGCAGAATATAACCAATTTGAAACCCCTTTAATTGTAGAAGTATCAAGAAATGGAGCTCCCATAAGAACAACAGCTGTTCAAAGCGGAATAAATCGACTAGCACACTACAAAAACGGTATGGTTCTTTCTGCAATAGGAGAACTTGGTGATATGTATAAAGTAGAACTTTCTCCTCAAAATTATGTTTGGATTGCAAAAAGTGATGTTAAAAACAGTAAGCAAAATTATGATAAAGCAATTTTGTATAATTATAAAAAACAACAAAATAAGAAAGAATATATATACAAATTTGCACTATCAAAACAAACACCATATTCTATTGAAGAAAACGGCAATTTATCTTTAAAAATATATAATGTAGTTGCAAATAAGAACGATGTTGTTCAATTCTCTTTTGTACTTAACCAAAAATTAATGGGATACAGTGCAGAATACAGCGGTAACACTCTTGTTGTTAAAATAAAAAAAGAACCTAAATTGAATAAAAAACTTCCTTTGAAAAATGTAAAAATTGTAATAGATGCAGGACATGGCGGTTCAGAACAAGGTGCGATAAGTTGTTTAGGTAATCCTGAAAAAGAATTTAACCTTTCAATATCTAAATACCTTGAACACGAATTAAAAGCTATGGGTGCAACTGTCTATATGACAAGGCATTTTGACAGATTTGTATCTTTAAATAATCGGGTTAAATATACTAACGATAAAAATGCACAAATATTTGTAAGTATACATGCAAATTCTTTACCTGATAATAAAAACCCGCTTGAACATAGGGGTTCTGGCGTATATTATTATTATGATGAAGCAAAGCCATTATCCGAATCAATAATAAATGCTGTTTGTAAAAATATGGCTGTAAGAAATAACGGCATTCATCAAGCAAGTTTTGCTGTTGTAAGAAACACATCAGCTGTCAGTGTACTTGTAGAAACGGCTTATGTAATTAATCCTGATGACAACTCTCTTTTAATAGATGATGATTTTAAACGTAAATATGCTGCTTCTGTTGCAGAAGGTATAAAAAATTATATATTACAACAAAACAAAGTTGCAATCTTTCGCAAAAACAAAATCAAATTTATTAAAGGATAATAAAATTATACCAGCTTGTGTGTCGGTGTTTCTTTGCCGGCTTTCTTAACAAGAAGAAAGCCGTGTATTCCTTAGGTTGAAATATATTACTTCACTTCGTTCTTAATAACAGATTATTAGAAGAATACAGCCAATTAAAGCTAGCAGATAATATTTTACCCTAAACCAAGTGTCATTTTAATTTACATATATGATTGATTATTCGAAAAAATTTATTAAAATGTTAGTATGAAAAAATTATTATATGTATTAATTGTATTTTTATTTTTTAATTTAACATCAAATGCTGATGTGGATTATCGCTCAATATATAATGGGCTTGAAAACCCTGAATTTTCATATATTCATGGCATAGATCCGGATCAATATTATGATATGCAGCAAATGGCATGGTCGCCATATCCGTTATTTCGGCTTAATTCAGAAGTTTATTTTAAAAAACAAGTAATACCTCCCGGATATTATTTATTAACACCAAGAGAACATGACGGTAAATGGTATATTTTATTTAAAGAAAATGGTACTGTAAAAGCAACAATACCATGTTATAAACATGAAATTGTACCTGAAACATTCTATAAAGATAATCTTCCAAAAGAGAAGCTTACACCAACCCAAAAAATTCATATTGGATTTGTTCATTTTGTGAGCAGTTTTAATTCAGCAGGCAGAAAAAAAGCTCCAAGTACATATCTTGAAATAGAAGATGTCGATAATGATTATTTATCAATAATTCTTTATTACGGCTCTTGGAAATACTATATTGTTCTTAGAAACAAAATTATGCAATAAATAATTAAAGCCAATCAATCATACGTTTATCTTCACCAAAAATAAAACCTAACGGTTCTGTTAAATCTTTTGACTTTAATATTTTTCTACTTATGTTAAAAGCATTTGGTTCTACTTTTATACCTGATTGCTGCCATTTTTCCGTTGTAATAATTTTTTGCTCTGTATCATAAACATTTGCATAATTTAAACCAAGATTTACACAATATGGTATTTTTTTATGTAAATTACCGTTTTTATCCGTTAAAAAAAACATTAATCCGTGAGTTCTGCATATTATCGGACGATATTCATATAAACAGCAGGCATTATTGATAAGAAACGGACATTCGTACAAAAGCTCTTTTTCTACAGAATGTTGTTTTTTTAATTCCTTTAATTTGGTAATTTTTTCATGTATATTCTTTTTAACATCATCAGATAAAAACATGAATCCATAGTATAAATATTGCATTTCTATTTCTGTTGTAGGAAATTCACCTTTTTCACAACAATATGAACACCCCTTTTTACAACACAAGTAAGGTTTTTGATTTTCAAAATATTTATTCAGCATTCTTTTTTCAATAATTTCTAAATAAATTTTATAACCTAAAATTTCTTCTTGAGTATACATAAAATATCCTTTTAAGCTCTTGGATGAGTCTGCTCAAATACTTCCTGCAAGTGTTTTGTAGAAACATGTGTATATATTTGTGTGTTTGATATGCTTGCATGTCCCAAAAGTTCTTGAACAACTCTTAAATCAGCACCGTGTTCGATTAAATGTGTTGCAAAGCTGTGCCTGAACATGTGAGGTGTTACATGTTTTGGAAGTTTGATATTTTTAACAATATCGTTTATAACATTTCTAATCGTTTTAGTTTGTAATCTAAATCCTGTATTGTTTATAAAAACAGGTGTATCATCTGTTATTGTATTAAGATTAAAACCCTTTGCAACAAGTGGTCTTGCAGTATTTATATAACCCTCAAGATATTTTTTTGCTTTATCGGTAATAAGTACAATTCTTTCTTTTGCTCCTTTACCAAAAACAGTTATTTCATTATTTTCAAGATTTAAGTCGCCAAAATTTATTCCGCTTAATTCAGAAACACGCATTCCTGTTGTCCAAAGTAATTCTAAAATGGCTCTGTTTCTATAACCTGATGGTGTATCTATTTTTATACCGGAAATTATTTTATCTATTTCTTCTGTTGTTAAAAATTTAGGTAATGGCTTAGGACGTTTAGGAGCTTTTAAATTTGATGCAGGATTACTGTCAACAACTTTTTCCCTGTATAAGTATTTATAAAATGTTCTTATTGATGCAATTTTTCTTGCAAGAGTAGTCTTTTTATAGTCAAATTTTTGTATATAATACAAGTATTCTCTTATTTTTGAATAATTTACATTTATACAAGTTGAATCATTTAACCATAAAAGATAACTTAAAATATCTGAATAATATGCTCTTGCTGTATTTTTTGAAAAATTCTTTTCTACGATTAAATATGTCTTAAAATCTTCTAAATATATTTTTGATTCATCATTTAGCGACATAATATTCCTACTTACGCATGATTTTTTTTGACAATTGGTATTATACAATATTTTGGACAATAATAGAAAAACTTTACAAAAGGAAGATTTATGAAAATAGATAAAAAAGTTATTATATCGGCACTTACACTCACTTTATTAGCTGAAAGCGGGTATTGTGCAGTAAAACAAGTAAAAAAAACAACTCAAAAAACTAAACCTGTAAAACAGAAAGTTATAACAGCAAAAGTTGCACAAAATTATTCACAAATCGACCAAATGATAGATTATGGAGAATTTTCAAAAGCGGATAAAATGCTGTCTGATATTATTAAAAAAAATCCTTTTGATATGGAAGCACGCTCTTTACAAGTTGTATCAGAAGCTAAACAAGGTAAACTTGATACTGCTCAAGAAAAATTAAACAGTTACCTTCCTAAAATGTCTAATAATGCTAATTTACATTATGCACAAGGAATTATTAATTTAAAACGTCAAGCAAGCTCAGATTTAGATTATAGAAATAATTCTGAAGAACTCATAAAAAATGCTGTTAAAGAATTTCAAACCGCTGTAAAATTAAATCCTAAACATTATCCTGCTTATAATGCACTTGGTGTAACAGCATTAAATATTGGAAATTTTTCAAAAGCAAAAGAATTTTTCTCTGAAGCATTAGAAATAAATACAAATTATGCAACTGCTATTGATAATTTGGGAACATTAGATTATCTTGAAGAAAATTATGATGCTGCAACTAAAAAATTCTTAAAGGCAATTTCTTTAAATCCTAACAACTCAACTGCATATTTCCATTTAGCACAAGTTTATGATAAAAAGTCTATGTATTCTAAAGGGCTTGATGCAGTTGACCATTCTTTAAGAATTAACAATAATTCATCAGTAAGTTATAATTTGCGTGGTGAAATGTTGAGAAAACAAGGAAATGAAACCGCAGCAATTGAATCATTTAAAAAATCTATGGCTATAAAGCCGGAGAATATTAAACCATATATAAATTTATCAAAAATATATGAACGACGCTTTGACAATGAAATTGCGATTGCATATTTAAAATCTGCTCTTGCAATCAATCCTTCAATGAATGAAGTAAAATTAAAACTTGGAGATATTTGTTTTTTAAATCGTGATTACGATGGAGCATTAAAATATTACGGCTCATTATTGGGAGTTGAAAATTATAATAACCTTGCATTAAAAGGTATGGCTAACGCTTATTTTGAGCAATCTAAGGAAATAGCAAGTAAAAGTAATACATTAAGAGATAAGGATTTACAAGATGCTTATAAAAATGTAGAAAAAGCGTTAAAATTAAATCCAAATGATTTAGATTTATATCTTACAAAATTAAAGCTTGCAAAGTTAACTAACCAAGAAGCAGTAGCAAAACAAACAGCACATAAAATCATTTCTATGCCTGTAAAAGGTATAAATGATATGCTTGCAAAAGGAGATGCATATTTTGCAATGAACAGATTTAAAGAAGCAAAAAATGCATTTGAGCAATCAGTATTATATGCACAATCAGTTGATGATTGTTTGTATGTTGCTGAAATTTTGACTTATGATAAATTTTATCCAAGTGCAAAAACTATTCTAAGAAAAGTTCTGGAACAAGATCCGCAAAATGAAGAAGCATTACACAATTTAAATTATATTATGTCGATGGAAAAACAATCTGAATCATTGTACAATGATGCTCAATTCTTAAAAAAGAAAGAAAAAAATAAAGTATTTGCAAGAGAATATGCCTTGAAAGCATCTGAAATGAATCCTACAAATTATAAATCGGCTCTTTTAAGTGCAAAATTGTGTGAACAGCAAAAACATTACAAAGAAGCTATTGCAGAATATAAAAAACTTGCCGGCTTGGAAGTTAAACCAAGAAAAATAAATAAGTATAAGAAAAAAGCTATGAAACTAGAGAAAAAACTTCAAAAAGCAGATAAGACATATATGAAAAATGAAAAAAGAGAGTTTAAAAAATGGCAAAACAAATTAACGCCAAATTTATAATAAGTGCAAGCAATATTAACAATTGTCCAAATACAAATTTACCCGAATTTCCGCTATTAGGAAGGTCAAATGTTGGTAAATCATCTTTTATAAACTGTCTTTGCAATAATAGTAAAATAGCAAAAACCTCAAATACTCCCGGTAAAACAAGACTAATAAACTTTTTTAATTTTGTCGATAAATTTATGATTGCTGATTTACCCGGCTACGGATATGCTAAAGTATCCAAAGAAGCACAAAATGAATGGGCTAAAAACTTAGAAGAATATTTACTTAAAAGAAAACAAATAACTTCACTTATTCAACTTGTTGACGGCAGGCATGATGTTCAAAAAAATGATATTCAAATGCGTGAATGGGTAAAATCTTATAATCTTCCTGTTATAACTGTTGTTACAAAAATTGATTACGTCAAAAAAAGTAAATTTACAGAAACCCTAAAAAAAGTAGAAGATGTATTTAATGATACTGCCCTACCATTTAGTGCTGTTGATAGGCAATATTGTGATAAAATTTTTGAAACTATAGAACAAATTATTTTAAAACAAGAAAATTAAATTTTGAAATCCTTGTTATATTAGTACTTTTAGCCATTTATTAAGTTTTATTAAGTATAATAAAACAAAAAAAGCAATTTTTTTAGAAAAAAATACTTTATAAAAGTACGAGAGGGGATTTAAAAAAATGACAATGTTATTTTCACAAGTTGCAGCTGACACTT
>CACYOO010000015.1:0-37121 GCA_902776035.1 uncultured bacterium | reverse complement strand
GATTTTAAATATAAGGTAAGGAAAATTTTTTTATAATATATAATACTCTCTCTCTCAATTTAAATCAATTTTAGCTTCCGTTAAGGAAGCTTTTTTTTTAATATAACGCTTTTATTGAATTAAAAATCATATCAGTTATTTCAACAATATATTCTTGAGAAACCAAACCGTTAATAACAACATCAGATATATCTTGAGCAGGTCTGATATATTTTTGAGCCGTTGAATTTACATCTTTGTATTGCATATCGGCAGCTTCACCCGTTTTACCTCTGCTTGCTGCACGTTTATACCAACGTTCTTTTAATACTTCTAAAGGAGTGTAAACATAAACTTTTACATCCATAATATCTCTAAGATTTTCGTTTAAAACATATAACCCTTCTGTTAAAATAACTTTTGCCGGATTTTTAACTTCTCCGTCAGGTTTAGATTCACAAGTTACAAAATCATAATTTGGAGATGTAATTTGTTGTCCTGATTTTAAATTCAAAAGATGAGTTTTTAATAAATCTAAATTTATAACATCTGGAGTATCAAAACTAAAACCGGTTTTAAATAATTCTTCGTAACTTCCTGCTTCTTTTAATTCCTTAGATGTATCTTTATAATAATCATCTTGACTTACAACTGTATAAAAGTTAGATTTATCCCCTTTTATACATGCATGTGTCGTATTATTTACAAATACAGTCTTACCTGAAGCACTTTCTCCGGTTATACCTATTAAAAAAGATTTATTTTTTTCTTTTACTACACGCTTAGCTATATTTTGTATAAAAACATCTGTTATTTTTAAAATAAGCGGCTGTTCTTGTTTTTTATCATATATTAAAATTTTATTTAAAGTGTCGACAATTTCTTCGACAAGTTCTTTATCTCGTCCTGCTGAATAAAAATTATAATCAGTCATAAAATCGTCAATCACTTTTTCACATTCCATTTTTACTCTTATATAAATATTTTACTGTAAATTAAGTAAAATTTCAAATAAATAATTCTATTCTTTTTCTTCTGTTATTAAATCTACTTACATTTCATTTTCTATTTCATTTTCTATTTCATTTTTTATTTCATTCTCAAATTCATCATCATCTTTAAGTGGACGCAATATTATAATTGAACTTAAATTCAATTGTAAAAATCTATGATGTTCAGTTTTTTTAGTCGGAATAAGCCGATGTTTTACAGTACAATCTTTTATAGCAACAAAACGTTTTGTACCATTTAAAATATCCGACAAAACTCTGTTTTTACGTCCGGTTTTTGGCATAAATACAAAACCGGTTATTTCATAATCCTGTGTTACTACTAAAACTTGTTCAGACCATACTCCGGATGTAAAATCATCTTTCTTTTTATTTCGGCTATTAATATTAAAATCTTCGATGTCAGTCATTTAATTTCTCCTTATGAATAAGATTGGAATAACGGTAAATATAAAGCCAATGCTAATATTAATACAATTCCGCCAATTACAATTAACATAAGCGGTTCTATCATTTTTGTCATTGTACTTATTACAGAAGCAAGTTTTTTGTCAATAAATACTGTTGCTTGATATAACATATCACCTAAACGTCCTGTTTGTTCTCCTGTTGCAATCATAAATAAAATCATTTTAGGCATAACATTTACATCCCTTAATGCTAAAGATAAATGCTGTCCTTGTTGTACCTTTTCGGTTGCTTTATTTAATTTTATTTGTAATGTATGGTTATCTACAGTTACACTTGATAAATACAAACAGTCAATAATAGGTATACCTGCTTCATAAGCAACTTGCATAACTGCAACAAAATTTGAAAAATTAGAATATGTAATCAGTGAAGATAACAAAGGTACTTTTAAAATATTCGCATCTATCCAATGCTTTGATGGCTGCCATGCAAATGCAGTATATACTGTTGCTCCAAGTGAAATAAATATAACCGGTATTAATATCCAATAAGTTTTTAAAGTTACACCTAAATTCATTAAAAATGCAGTTATCGGAGGCAATTCTTTACCTAAATTATCAAACATATCTTTAAACGCAGGAAATACAAAAACAAGCATTATAGTTGTAATTACAATGGCTAAAACAATAACGAAAGCAGGATACATTAATGTACCAATAACTTGTGCTCTTGTTTCAGCTGTCTTTTTTTGTAATTCTACAAGACGTTCTAAAGTTTTTTCCAATTCTCCTGAATCTTCTCCGGCTCTTACAAGTCCAACATATATATTACCAAATATTTTTGGATATTTAGATACAGTATTTGCAAATGTAGAACCGGCTATTACTTGTCGTCTTATTTCTTTTGCAATAAATCTTAGTTTTTTCTTGGCTGCATCATTTTCAATAAATGTTAAAGCTTCAATTATAGGAATACCTGATTGTAAAAGTATTTGCAAAGTAGATGTAAAATCTATTTTATCACCTAAAGACATGTGTGGTAATTTTTGACGGGAAATTTTTATATCATCTTGCTGATCCTTTGTTTCTTCTACAATTTTAGTTGGTACAAGAGACATTTGACGTATAATGTTACGAGCTTCTCTGTGATTGTGAGCTTCAACTTTACCTTTTACAATTTCTTTATTATTTTTTAGTGCTTCATAACTATATATTGGCATAAAAATTTACTCCTACTCATTTACTAAACCGAGTACACGAACAAATTCATCTATTGTTGTTGCTCCTTTTAAAATATGTGCAAAACAGGATTGAGATAATGTATGCATACCACAAGCAACAGCAGCATCTTCAATTTCAATATCATGGGCTCCTTGAGATATTAATTTTTTAATTTCTTTATTTATAGGTAATATTTCAAAAATACCAAGACGACCTTTATACCCTGTCATATTACATAATGCACATCCTGTAGGTCTATAAAGTTTTGTTTTCATAAGTTTTTGTATATCATTTTCGTCAACTAATATTTGAGAAGCTTCTTCATGTGTCGGATAATATTCTGTTTTACAACTGCATAACTTTCTGACTAAACGTTGTGCAATAACACCTGTTAATGTTGATGATATTAAATAATCCTTTGCTCCCATTTCAATCAAACGTGTAACTGTTGCAGCAGCCGAATTAGTGTGAACCGTTGATAATACAAGGTGTCCTGTTAAAGCAGCAGAAATTGCTACTTCAAGAGTTTCATAATCTCTGATTTCACCTACAAGAATAATATCAGGGTCTTGTCTTAAAATAGCTCTCATACAAAACGCAAATGTTATACCGGCTTTTGTATTTACTTGTGATTGGTTTACACCTTCCAACTTAATTTCTATAGGGTCTTCAATAGTAGTTATATTTACATCAGATGTATTTAAAACTTTTAATAATGCAAACAGTGTTGATGTTTTACCTGAACCTGTAGGCCCTGATGTTAAAATGATACCGTTAGGACATGCTATAAGTTTTTTAATAACTTCTATATCATGTTCACTTGTTCCATCAATAATTAAATCTTTTTTTGAAGAATCAAAACTTACAGGAGGTGCTAATACACGGATAACAATTTTTTCTTTAGAACCAACCGGAAGTGAGTTAATACGGAAATCGTATAATCTTTCATTAAATTTTATGGAAAAGCTGCCGTCTTGAGGTCGCCTGTGTTCAGCAATATTCATTCTTGCCAAAACCTTAAAACGAGTAATAACAGCACCTTCAACTTTGGAAGGAATATCCATGATTTCTTGTAATATACCGTCAATACGATAACGTACAACGTGTTTTTCAAGACGCGGCTCAATATGAATATCTGATGCCTTCCTATCTATTGCATCAGTTACAATTTTATTTACTAATCTTGCAACTGAACCGGATGTTTCTCTTAATTCTTTTTCAATTTGTTCCCATAATGAATCTCCAACATCTGATTCATTTGCTTCTGCTTCAACTTGTTGTAATAATTTATTTGTTTCTTTTTTATTTTCAGGAAAATATTTTTGTAATGCATTTTGAAACTCAATATGAGTCATTAAATATGGCTTTGGTGTTTGACCTGTCAAATAAACAATGTCTTTTAAAACACCGGAATCATTTGGATTAACCATTCCCAAACTTATAGTTTTACCATCAGAACTAAGAGGGATTACTTTATTTGTTTTGATAAAATCTTCAGGCAATAATTGGATAAAAGCTTCCTGTTCTCTTATCATATCTGCCGTTACAACTTCATATCCCTGTTGTTCATGTAGAGCTATTTTTAATTGTTCTAACGTGATAAAACCAAGAGTATAAAGTGCCGAACCTAACGGCATAGACATTCTTTTACTTTCAGCCAATGCTTCTATTAATTGAACATCTGTAATATATCCGTCTTCTATTAATATTTCACCAAGCTTTTTGCGTGAACCGTTTGGTACAAATGTCTTTTCCGAATTAGAATTATTTTCGTTACTATCATTATTTGAATTATGCTCTTTAGGTACAAGTTGTTGAACAAGATGTACTAAAAAATCATTAAATTCATGTGATTCAACTTGTAAATATTTTACATTACACCTGCAAGTATCAACGATAACTTTAGATATTTTATCTTTATTTGTATTTTTACAAATAACAGCAAATAGAGTGTCTCCCTTTATATCAATAGGTACAAACTTTAAATCTTCAAGTGTTTGTATATTGAATTTTGAAACAACATCTATATTTATACTTGCTTTTAATTTTGTCAGTTGATCGTTCATTTTTCATTTTTATTATAGCGCATTGCTATTATTATTATCAAGTTTTTCACCAACATCTTCTGCATCTTTTAGAATTTTTGGTGTTAACAGAATAAGCATTTCAGTTTTATCTTTTTTAGTAGTTGTTGAACGGAAGAAAAATCCTAAAACAGGTATATCCCCAAGAAATGGAACTTTGCCTACGTTTTTAGATTCATTATCTCTCATCAAACCACCAATTATAAGAGTTTCACCATCCTTAATTCTTACATTTTTCAGATTAACTGTTCTTCTATTAAGTAATGTTGCAACAAGTTCTGGATCACCTGATGTTACAAGTTGTGCAGTTATTGTTTCTCCTTGAGTTGCATATTGTGTATTAAAATCTAATGATATATAACCCTCAGGACTTATGAATGGTGTTAAACTAAATTGTAAACCCATATCATTACCGATTTGATATTCTCTTTCAACACCGGTACCAAATGATACAGTACCTGTTGTAACAATCTGTGCATCTACTTTTTCAACATAATCATCAGTTAAGTTTATGACAGAAGTTTCTCCGTTTGTTAAAATAATTTTAGGATTAGCAATAACTCTTCCTTTTTGATTTGTTATTACATAATTGATAAACCAGCTAACTTGTGGAGAAACAGCAACTTTTGAATAATATCGGTTACTAGGTCCAAAGATTATAGGCATACCACTCATTGTACCCGTTCCTCCACCGGCACCGTCAAAACGAACATTAAAGTTTTTACTATAAACATTCCACATATTTGTTAAGTCTTTTTGTGCACTTTCTGAAATTTCAATGATTGATATATCTAAAAATGCTTGTGGTTGTTTTACATCATTTTTCACAATAAAATCTTTAATACTGTTAATTTGATTTTGAGAACCACCTAAAACGTTTATAGTACCTCTTTGAGGAAAATAACTAACAATCATTTTTATATTACCAAAAGATTTCATTTTATTAGAAGAACCTGAATCAGAACTTGATTCTTCTTCACTTTTACTTTCACTATCTCCTTCCGTAACACCATCTTTGTCTATAGTACATGCTACGATATTTTTACCTATAGCAATAGAACTACCACTACCGCTACTGCCTGAATCTCCTCCGCCTTCAGCAGCAAAACCGGTTACAACTCCATCATTTTTACTAAAGAGTTTTTCTAAATAAGATGCATCTTGAGGAATATTTGCAGCAAAACCGGATCTTGCACCTCTATTACCTCTTTGCTGTGTTTGTACATTACCTCTGTTTATAGCTCCTGCTGAACCACCTGATGAGGAATTACTATCAATATCAATATCAGTAGAGCCCTCTGTAACTTTTAACATATTACATACAAGTTTTGCCATTTCTGCAGGTGTTGTATGTTTTACCGTAAAAGTCGTATCTAATGGCGGTACATCAAATTTTGCAGCTATTTTTTTTACAATAGATAAATCATTTTGTGTTCCAAATACAAGTAATTCATTTTTTGCGGCATTTGTCGCTACAACATTCCAATTAGATAAACCGGGAGTATTTTTTGAAAAAATGTTTTGATTTAAAAAGTTTGCAATTAATGCCGCATCAACATAGTTAACAGGAACAGTATACATTTCCTGTTTAGACCAGCCGGACTCCTTTGCATGATCTAATGATGATATTACAAGTGTTTTACCATCCATGTGATATGTTAAACCCGTTACCTGTAAAACCATTCTAAAAGCATCATTTAACGGTACATTTACTAAATCTAATGTAACTGAACCGGTTGCAGATTGATGAAAAATAATATTTAACCCTGCTTTATCGGCAAACATTCTTAATACCGGCTGTACATCCGAATCTTTCAAACTTAATGTAATTTTAGGATTTGTTTTTGTTATATTAGTAGCACCTCTCAGTTGTATTGAATTTGAAGCAGGAGTACTTCTTAATACAGGTTTTGTATTATTAACAGCCGACAATTCATTTGCATTTGCGTATGAAAAAGCATATATTGCAAATACAAATATTAGCAATGCAACTCCGCTCAAACTTATTTTTTTATTATTTATCATTATTATCTACTCCCGATTTTATTTTAATTTATTTACGTCTTTTTTTGTAATTAATATTATGTTTATCTGTTTTACCGTAAGAGCCGCCAAACTTTTTGTCTATATTAGCAGTACCGGATTCATTAGGATTAAGCGTTGCTAATATTTGTCCTACATTTGCATCATAAATATTAGTACCACGTTTTATAATAACAGTTTTTGGCTTTATTCCGATTATAGAAAATCCTTGAACAACATCCCCGCTTTTTACAAAATAGTCTGTATCATTTATTTTTATAATTGCAGAAGGACTGTAATTGTCATACATAATACCTGAAACAGATGTTTTCAATAATAAATCTGCATCAGAATCTGTTTCCAGCTTACCTGGCGGTAATATATAATTAGGATTTATTTTTACTTTTTTAACTTCTTTTTTTACAGGTTCAATTTCACTTGCAGGTAAAAATGGGTTAACATCTATTTTATCATCAACTAATACGACAGATTTTTGATTTGTCGAAGCTTGCGAAACTTTTTTTATAGATGGTTTTTTCGTATCATTACTTGCTAATAAAAGAGTATTGGGATCTATTCCTCCTACGCCATTATAAGCAATATAAGAACCATTACCGTCAATTCCGGCAGAACCTGAAGATAATGATGTTTTACTCATTACATCAGTACTTACATTACCTTCTGATATAGATGTAAATTCTTCAACAACTGCAGAACTTCCTGACATTATCTTATTGTATGCATAAAACAGTGTAATTGCTGCCAATAAAGAAATTATACTCAATGCTACTGCAATAAATCCAAAAAGCACTTTTTCGTTTTTAAATATATTATTAAACCTTATTTTAATAATATGTACTGCAGGTTTTGTTATTGACGGCGTACTTTCCAATGTTGATGGAAAGTGCAAATACCTTGTTCTGTAACTTATATTATCCCCGTTAAATCCGCTAATCATTTTCCCGATTTCTTTGTAATAGTTGTACGTACTTATTATATCTGCGTTACTTCTATTTTATGATACACTTCCACAAATACAATATTAGGTTAACAATATACTAACACACTATTAATATAAAAAACCATTGTTTATTAATTTTTTTAACAATTCGTGTTAATTTTTATAAATACGCTGTATAATTGTCCGTATGAAAGAGATATTATTAATTGCACCTGTAAAAAAACCTGAAGATATTGATAAATTTTCAAAACATTCATCTTGCAGAAGTTTTTATGTATATCACACAAAATTTATAAACAACAATTTTGAATATATAAAGGATTTTATTAGTGCTGCAAAACGTAATGATTGTAGTATATTTATAAATTTTAAACATAATATAAATGAAGAAGAACTTCCTGTTATAAAAAAAATGATAAAGTACCTTAAAACAACAGATATTGACGGTATTTTTATAAACAGTTTTGCAGTTTTAGAAGTTGTAAAAATTTATACGCTGCCATTTAAAGTAATAATTGATTCTTACTTTGATATTCATAATTTATCAGGAATAGATTTTGTAAACAATTTTCATAATATTAGCGGAATTATAGTAACGGAAGAAATTTATTTAAAAAATATTATAAAACTCAAAAAATATATGAAACTTCCTCTGGCAATTGATTCTGATAATTTACCATGGTTTGCGGAAGATGTTCAAAAAACAGAAGCAATAGATGCGGTTGTTATAAAAGGTAAATTTAACTCATCAGAAGAAATTCTTGATGGCATAAGGTTAATTGAAAAAATACTAAAAACACCTAAATTGTTTAAAAAACAAAATCTTCCTTTTAAACATGTAAGAAAAAGTTTTTATAAAACAGATCATTTTTCAGGTGATGTAGTTTGTGCAGATGGAGGAAATTTTAAATTTAGCGGTAATATTGAAAATTTTGAATGGAAATGTTCAAAAACAAAATTAAAGACAGATATTGTATATAAAAAAGATAAGGATTATAAAATTTGTTTAAGATTATCAAAACTTTCTCAAATATTATCCTTAAAAAGATTTATTAACAAAATTGGTTTTAATCCTATAGACAGTATAGAATTTGGCGAAATTGTATCAACATCTGATTTGGCAAATATGAGTTTTGAAAACGCAGTAAAGCGTGTAATGAAATTTTGTAAAAATAATAATATCCAATTTTGTCTTTCAACCCCAAAAATATTAATAGAAAGAGATTTTGACAGAGTATATGAATATTGCAAAAAACTTTTACTAAGCAATCTTTGTACAAATCCTTCAATAGTAATAAATAATATCGGTTATTTTTGGGCAGTAATAAACGATAATGATTTAAGTAAATTTTCTATAGAAATAGGTCAGGGAATAAATCTTGCAAACAGTCTTGCTATAAAATGTTTAATAAATCTACACCGTGCAAGTACAGTAGATTTTACATCTCAACAAGATGTTAAAGGTATATTAACTACACTTTCAAAAGTTAAGAATATAATCCCAAACAGAAAATTAACAATAGCAGGCAATATTAGTGTTCCATGTTTGGGATTGTGTCCGTTAAATAATGACAGTGCAGTTATTTCAAGATTATCTTGCAAAGCACCATGTCATAGTGGAAGTTATGCCTTAAAAGAACCATTAACAGGCGAACTTCATCCGTTTACGTGTGATGGATTTTGCAGAATGCATCTTTTTGAAAATAAAATTATTCAAAATTTTGAAGATATTGATAGATTACAAAAACATGGTATAAACGAATTTGTATTTGATTTTAGTGCTATTGACGCAAAATTTGTACCTATAATTTTAACAAATTACCTCAATTCAATATATTTGGATAATGATAAATAATTTTGATTGTGATAGAATAATTTTGTTGAGTTTAGAAAGGATATAAAATGAAAAAACAGATATATATATATTTTTTAAGTATAGTATTAGCATTTAGTGTTATTGGTATAGGAACATATACAAATATTTCTAATGCAGCTCCTGCAAAAACCAAAGTAAAAACAGAAACTGTAGTAACAAAACCAAATAAACCTGTAACAACAAATGCACCTGCAGTAAAGCAGGAATATAATTATATATCAGTAAAACCAATTGTTTTAGTTGATTCACCTAAAGAATATTTAAATAAACGTGTTAGAATAACTGCAAGATTTGACAAGTTCTCAAGTTTGGGACTTGATTATAAGCCGGCAATGAGAAGTTCTGAAAAATATATCACATTTTTAATAATGCGTGATGACGTTGACCATAATATACCACTTTCAGAATTAAAAAACTTTTTAAAAAGAGAAGTTGCTGAAAAGAATATTACATTGGAAACAGGTGATATAATTGAATATAAAGGACTTGTTTTTTCAAATGCATTGGGTGATGTTTGGCTTGATGTAGAAGATTTTAAAGTTATATCTGCAAAAAAGAAATCAAATAAAACGGAAAATACCGTTAAAAAATAAATTTTTTATTTTATAAATTATTTCGATAATTTATAAAAATGTTGAATTACCTTGTATTTTGTGATAATATACCTTTAGAGGTTATATATGGCTAAATTATCTGCTTTTATCGTTGATAATGATGAAAATACAAGAGAAATAATAAAAAATTTAATACAAGAAGTTGAAAACGTTGAAATAGCAGACGTTTTTAATACTATTAGTGATGCATACAATGAAATTTTAAAAGAAAAACCGAATTTTGTATTTGTATCTACTGTTAATAATTCACAAGATGTATTTGGATTAATAGAAAAAATAACTTTGGTAAATAATAAAATAAAATTTATTGTAATGGCATCAAGTTATGATACTAATTCTGTTATAAAAGCAATGAGAGCCGGAGCAAGAGAATTTTTACCAAAGCCATTAATAAAAGAAGATTTTATTAAAACTGTAAATAGATTAAAAGAACAATTTTCAGGAAACGATAGTAATACAAATTGTAAAATAATAACAACATTTTCAAATAAGGGAGGAATAGGAAAAACATCTATAGCTACCAATTTAGCACTTGAAATAGCTAATATTACAAAAGAAAAAGTAGCTATTGTAGATATGAATTTTCAATTAGGAGATGTTGCTACTTTTTTAGACATAAAACCATCTTTTGATATATCTTATGTTGTTAAAAATATAGATGGAACAGATAATAACTTTTTAGAAAGTACTTTGGATAAATATAAAGATACAAGTCTTTATGTACTTGCCGATCCGCCTTATATGGAACAAGCAAAAGATATAACACCGGAACAAATCACAAAATTATTCGATGAATTAAGAAAATCATTTTCTTACGTTATAGTAGATACAAGTAACGTTTTTGACGGAAAAACTATTACAGTTCTTGATAATACTGATTTTATAATGCTTGTAACCATTGTAAACCTACCTGCTATAAGAAATTGTCAAAGATGTCTTGATGTATTTGAACGATTAGGATATAGCAAAGATAAGTCAAAAATAGTTATTAATCGTTATATGGAAAATGATGAAGTTACGGTTGAAGATGTTGAAAATACATTAAATAAAAAAGTATATTGGAAAATACCGAATAACTATTTTACAATAATGTCATCTATAAATAAAGGTTTACCGGTTGAATATATAAATCCGAGTTCAAATATAGCTCAAAGTTTTAGAGAACTTGCAACAGTATTATCTGATAATATTTATAAACAGAAAATTGCTCAAAAAATTGAGCGTAATCCTCTTATAAACTTTAAAAGTTTAATGGGTTAATTATTAAACTCTGCCATACATATCTTCGTATCTTATGATATCATCTTCTGATAATAAATCTCCATGTTGAAGTTCTATTATTTCAACATAATCATTTGATAAATTTTGAAGTGAATGTTTTTCTTTTATACCAATATCAATACATTCACCAACATTTAATTCTAACATATTATCATTATGTAATACAGTTGCTTTTCCGTAAGCTACAACCCAATGTTCTGCTCTGTGGTTATGAGATTGAATAGAAAGTTTTTGTCCCGGATATACGTGAATTTTTTTCGTTAAAAAGCCATCTCCTGCTGAAATAACAGTATAATATCCCCAAGGTCTATACACAGTTTGATGAATTTTATATGTATCATTTTGCTCTTGTTTTAATTTGTCATAGATATTTTTAACTTTTTGAGCTTCATTTTTATTGCAAGCAAGAATAGCATCTTCTGTTTCAACAATTATTGTATCTTCTAAACCTACAGCAGCAATAAGTTTTGATGTTGAATATAAAAGTGAGTTTTTAGCTCCCTCATTTATAACATTACCAATTACTACATTTCCGTTTTTATCTTTTTCATTAATGTCATAAATAGATTTCCATGAACCCAAATCATTCCAATCACTTTCAAGTTTTATAAGGGCTATTTTATCTGATTTTTCCATTAATGCATAATCAATAGATATTGAAGGCATCTTTTCAAATATTTCAGAAGAAATATTTGAATGTTTTGTAAAATCAAATTCTTGTACAAGATTGAAAATATCAGGAGCATATTTATTTAATTCTTCTAAAAATACAGAAGTTTTGAACATAAATATACCACCATTCCAATAAAAATTATCAGAACTTACATATTTTTCAGCTGTTTCAAAATTTGGTTTTTCTACAAATTTATTTACTTTAAATCCGTCATATATTTTATTATTAGTATCAATATTGATATATCCGTATCCTGTTTCAGGATATGTTGGTTTTATACCGAATGTTACTATATATCCGTCTTGAGCAAGTTTTTTTCCTCGCATAACAGATGTTTTAAATGCTCCAAAATCTTTAATTAAATGATCAGATGGAACAACAAGAACTATAGAATCATCTTTTTCTTTAGATATAGTTTGAATATATTTTGCAGCAGCCGCAATAGCAGGTGCTGTATTTTTTGCTACAGGTTCAGTTAGAACAATTGGTTTTTTAGTTTCTGATTGAAGTTGATTTTTAACTAATGATTGGTGTTTATCATTTGTAATACTTATTATATTTTCACTTGGAGTAAAACATTCTAATCTTGCATAAGTCGATTGTAATAAACTTTTACCCATATTTAAATCTAATAGTTGTTTAGGATATAATTCTCTTGATAAAGGCCAAAGTCTGCTTCCTGAACCACCTGCTAATATTAAACTATACATATAATTCTCCTTATTTATTCTTTTCCCATACAGCAATTTTTATATTTTTTTCCGCTTCCACAAGGACACGGATCATTTCTTCCTATTTTATCACCTTTTTTAATAGGTCTTATTTCTATTTCATCTTTTTCTTCAGAACTGTCAAAACTTTCTGCTGCTTTTGATAATTCTGTTTCTACAGGTTCTCTTTCTACAATTTGTATACCAAATTTTGTTCTAAATAAATGTTTAACTGTATCTGCCTGAATTTCGTACATTAAGTTATTAAACAAATCGTAAGCTTCTTTTTTATATTCAATCAAAGGATCTTTTTGACCGTAAGCTCTCAAACCTATACCATCACGCAATATATCTATATTATGCAAATGGTCAATCCATTTATTATCAACGACTTGGAGCATAATATCTCTTTCAAGATGTCTTGCTATATTGTTATCTGCAAATGGCTCTTGTTTTTCAGGGTTTTCTTCATATTGAGAAATTACATCATTGTAGAAATTAACCATTTCTTCTTCATGTTCTTTATATTTGCGTTTTGCATCATCAATAATCTTATTATATATTTCTTGGTATGAAAGATTTTTAATGTCATCAACAGTAATATTTGTTGTTTGAGGAATAATTGAATGTAATTCTGTTATCATTTTGTTTAATTCTTCAGGAATATATTCTTCAATATTCATATTAGGAGAAATGTAGCTTAACAAAAGCCGTTCCATTTCCTTTTCTATCATATAGATAATATCTTCAGAAAGATTTTTACCACTTAATACTTTTCTACGTTGAGCATAGAATTTTTCTCTCTGAACATTCATTACATCATCATATTCAAGTACATTTTTTCTTATATCAAAATGATAAGTTTCAACTTTTCTTTGAGCAGATTGAATTTGTCTTGTTATAATAGGATTTTCAATAGCCATATCTTCTTCTACATTTAATGCATTCATAAGATTTATAATCTTATCTCCGCCAAAAATTCTCATTAAGTTATCTTCCAAAGATAAGAAAAATCTTGTAGCACCGGGATCACCCTGACGAGCAGCACGACCTCTTAATTGATTATCTATACGGCGAGATTCATGTCGTTCAGTACCTATTACATATAACCCACCGGCTTTTATAACTTCAAAATGTTCTTTTTCGGTTTGTTTTCTTGATTCAGCAAGTACACTATCTTTTATACTTTCATAATCAGGATGTTCAAGTGTAATTCCCATTTCTTCAAGTTTTTCTTTTGCTAAATATTCTGCATTTCCGCCTAAAAGAATATCTGTACCACGACCTGCCATATTAGTTGCTATTGTAACTGCTCCTTTTCTTCCTGCCTGAGCAATTATATATGCTTCTTTTGCGTGATGCTTTGCATTTAAAACATTGTGAGGAATACCACGTTCTTTTAATAATTTTGACAAAAGCTCTGATTTTTCAATACTTATTGTACCAACAAGAACGGGCTTACCTTCTTTATGTGCTTTAATAATTTCATCTACGACAGATAAATACTTTTGTTTTTCTGTTTTATAAATAATGTCAGAATAATCTATTCTTATATCCGGCTTATTTGTCGGAATTGCTGTAACTTCCAAATTATAAATTTTTCCGAATTCTGCCTCTTCTGTCATTGCAGTACCTGTCATACCGGATAATTTAGGATATAATCTAAATAAATTTTGGAATGTAATACTTGCTAATGTTTGAGTTTCATCTTGAATTTTTACGTTTTCTTTTGCCTCAATTGCCTGATGTAATCCGTCAGACCAGCGTCTGCCTTCCATTAAACGTCCGGTAAATTCGTCTACAATACAAACTTCACCATTTTTAACAACATAATCTGTATCACGAATAAATAGCTCTTTTGCTTTTAATGCTTGTAATAAATGATGAGCATAGTTATTCTGAATTTCAAATAAATCTTTACAACCGATTAGAGCTTGTGCTTTATCGATACCATCTTCTGTTAAAATAATATTTTTATTTTTTTCATCAACTTCATAATCTTTTATTTTTTCAAGTTTAGGTGCTATTTTCGCCATTAACTTATAAGTTTCCGCTGATTTTTCAACTCGTCCGCTTATAATAAGAGGTGTTCTGGCTTCATCTATTAAAATACTGTCAACTTCGTCTATTATTGCATAATTAAACGGTCTTTGAACAAGCATTTCCATACTGCCTGCCATGTTATCACGCAAATAATCAAATCCGAATTCGTTATTTGTACCATAAGTTATATCACAGTTGTAGGCATCTCTTTTTGCTTCAAAATCTTCTGCTGTTCTACCGCCGGAAAGTATAACTCCTACAGATAGTCCTAAAAATTTATATATTTGTCCCATCCATTCGCTATCACGTTTCGCAAGATAATCATTTACGGTAATAACATGAACTCCTTTACCTGTAAGAGCATTTAGATATGCAGGAAGTGTTGCAACCAAAGTTTTACCTTCACCTGTTCTCATTTCTGCAATATGACCGTTATGTAAAAAATATCCGCCTATTAACTGTACATCAAAATGACGCATATTTAATACACGTTTGCCTGCTTCTCTAACAGTTGCAAATGCTTCGGGTAAAATGGCATCAAGAGCTTCTTTTTCAAGTATTTTATCTGCTTTTGGGTTATCAGAAGTTCTTCTTTTTGAAAGAATTTCTTTAAATTCTTGTGTTTTAGCACGCAATTCATCATCTGTCATTTTTTCGAATTCCGGCTCTAATGCGTTTATATGTTCAACGATAGGCATTACCGACTTAACTTTTTTTGTATTCGGATCTCCCATCAATTTTAATAAAAACTGTATCATTATACATTCTCCCGATTAATCAAGTTAATTGTATCATAGACAAATTATATGGGCAATACTACAACAATACAAGATGAATCCATTTATCTGTGATATAATAAATTTATAAATTTTACTTTGTAAGGTACATATGCAAAAAAACTTTATTATCTATTTAAACATCCTTTTTTTAACATTATGTTTTTCAGTTAATTTACCTGTAATTGCTCATGAACACAATGATATTCATAATCTTACAAAACACGTTAAACCTCTTAAAGAAGGTTCTGTTTTAACAATACAAGATTGTATATATACCGGCTTAAAAAACAGTCCTATTATAAAAAGACAAAAATATAATCTTGATATTGCAAAAAGTAATGTTGGAATAGCAAAATCTGCTTTTTTCCCTACACTCGGTGTTGGTGCGGGTATAAATCATCAAAGTAATACAAATAAAGAAGATTTTTATTCTGTTTACAGAGAATTACCAAATGTTAATGCCGTACTAAATATGATGATATGGGATTTTGGCAGGTCATCCGCTAAAATAAGAATGGAAGAATTTAATAAAATTGCTGCTGAGTATGAATTTGAAGACAGTGTTTGTTTTACTGTTTTTGATATTAAAATTAAATATTATAATTTGTTAAAGGCACTATCTCTGTTACAAGTAGAAAATATTAATTCAGATATTAATAAACAAATAGCACTTGATATTTCTCAATTAATAAAAGAAAATAAAAAAAATAAAATTGATTTATTAAATACTCAAGTTGAAGAATTTGTAATAAAAAACAGAGTTATAGAAGCAAACAGAGAAGTAAATAACAGCCAATCGGATTTAAATAATTCAATATATTATGTTAATGCCCCTCATTATAAAATTTTAAAAACTCCTACATATAAAGACGATTATTTTGAAAAGATAAAACCAATATCTAATATAAAATTAAAAGCCAATATAAGTAAATCAGATACTAAACTTTATAAATTACATTTTACTTTAAAAGAAGCAACAGATATTGCTTACAAAAACAATCCTGATTTAAAAGCATTAATTGCAACAAAAGATGCAATGGAACAGGCATTGTTAGTTGTTAAACGTTCTTATTATCCGTCATTGAATGTAAATGCAGGATATGATTATATTAATTCAAACCATTACAGAAACAACAGTTTTTCAGCAGGAGTTAATCTTAACACCGATTTAAATGCAATGGAATTAAAATATAATATTGACAATGCAACAGCACAAATTCACCTTGCAGAAACAGAAATCGAAAAATTTAAACAAGATTTATATATCAGTGTTGAAAAGGCATTAAACAATGTTGAGAAAACGGAAAAAGAAATTTCAATTGCAAAACAACAGGCAGAAAAAGCAAATGAAAATTTACAGGCAACAATAACTGATTATAAGAATAATAAATTAACACGACTTGATATGCAAAATGCAAGAGAATTATATATTGATGCATTAACGGATTATATTAATTCTATTTATAATTACAATATTTCGTTAATAAAGCTTGAAATGTCAATGCATTATCATTTGGTAGATTTGCATGAACATACAGAACACGCTTTGGAACATCATGATGATGAGATTATAAACGATTTTGACAAAGCAATGAAATGTAAAAAACGTCATTCCAAAAAAGCAGAAGAACTATAATCAAACTTAACGGGTATACAAATATATTGAAAAAAACAATACAAAAGAAAATATACTTATTACAGAAACAGTCAATAAAGTATTATTGAAAAAAATTAACAATACTAAAACAGGAAAACTTGCAAATGCTGATATAATAAGCAAAATTTGTCCTATATTAATTTTTGAATCATCTTTATAATTTGGATTTTCATTACATATATTTTTAATATAGTTATCAAAATCTTTATTTATTTCATTCGGAATATTTATACTTTTTTTAGCATTTTTTAATTTGATTACATGAAAAGATTTCCATTGTGTAGATATTATTCTTATATTTTCAATATCTTTATATTTAATTTCTTGCATTACATCCGGCAGAATTTTAGAATTATATTTTATTAATGTAAAACCATCATCTGTTACTTCTATTTTTATATCTCTTTGTAAATAAAAACATACAAGCCCTATTAAAAATGTTATGGAAAGAAAACCTAAAAAATAAGTTTTAAAATATACAGAGAATAATACAAAAAATATAAACAAACATAACAATATGTTTCTTATAGCGTTATCTTTTTTTAATAAAAAAGTATTATTTGTATTATTAATTATTTCTTCTGACATTATAAAATATTTTTATTGAGCAGCTAATTTTTCTCTGATTTCAGTTTCTATTGCATTCATAACATCAGGATTTTGTTCCAAATATTCTTTTGCTTTTTCTCTGCCTTGTCCGAGTTTACTATCTTTATAACTGAACCAAGAGCCGGATTTATCTACAATATTCATTTTAACACCGACATCTATGAGATTTCCGTATTTACATATACCTTTTCCGAACATAATGTCAAACTCTGCTGTTCTAAAAGGAGGAGCAACCTTATTTTTTACAACCTTTACCTTTACATGATTACCTAAATCACTATGTTCACCTTTTATAGTTTCAGTTCTTCTAATTTCCATTCTTACTGAAGAATAATACTTTAAAGCGTTACCACCTGTAGTTGTTTCAGGATTACCAAACATTACACCTATTTTCATACGTAATTGATTGATAAAAATAACAGTTGTATTTGTTTTACTTACAATAGCAGTCAATTTTCTCAATGCTTTACTCATTAACCTTGCTTGTAAGCCCATTTGTTGTTCTTCCATTGAGCCGTCAATTTCTGCTTTTGGCACTAATGCAGCAACTGAATCCACAACAATAATATCAACAGCTCCGGAACGTACAAGTTCTTCTGTTATATCTAAAGCTTGTTCACCTGTATCCGGTTGAGATATAAGTAAATCTTCTATCTTAACACCTATATTTTTTGCATATTCAGGATCAAGAGCATGTTCTGCATCAACAAAAGCAGCTATACCGCCTTTTTTCTGACATTCTGCAACAATATGCTGTGCAAGAGTTGTTTTACCTGAACTTTCAGGCCCATAGATTTCTATAATTCTTCCTCTGGGAACTCCGCCAATACCTAAAGCAATATCCAAATCCAAAGAGCCGGTTGGTATAGATTCTACACTTACAGATGGTTTATCACCTAATTTCATTATAGAACCTTTACCAAAATCCTTTTCAATTTTATCTATTGCAAGTTTTAATGCTTTTTCTCTATCAGAACCTGTTGTTTGTTCAACTTTTTCTTTTTCTTTTACAGCCATTTTTAAATCCTTATATAGAATAATCTTTTACTTCGTATTTTTTATAAAATCCAAAACCTACTTTTTCAAATTTGTCTAATTCCATTTTTAAATGAACATTCTCTTTATTTAACTCAATAATCTTGTTTTTTAATCTTTCATTCTCGGTTTGACAGTTTATCAGTTCAGCTGCTAATCCTTCTATATCCTTCAATCTCTCCTCAAGTTTTTTATCAATAGATGTCATAACATTATTGGAAATTTTTTCTTCCATTTGACTTAATGTTGAAACTAATTGAGCAGCAACATCATTAGGATTAAACCTTACAAGACGATTTTGCCTTTGTTTTGCCATTTGTAAATGTTTTACATCATTGTAAGAAAAATATGTAAGCCCTCTCGCATTCCTTCTTGGTATAATAGAAACTTGTTTACAAAGTTCTATTATTTCATCATTATCTGCGTCTAAAATATCTCTAACTTCACTCGGTGTGAGTGTTATATCATTTATGCTCTGTACAGCCATAATCCCCTATCCTTAATTTTTATTTTATTTTAGAATAAACCAAAAAACAATTTTTTAGAGCGATTTATTAATAAATATTCACATTATATTTCAATATTGCTATTTTTATACTTATAACAGTATATAATAAAACTAGCTGCACAAATAATCATAATAATGCAGACAATTTGTGCAATATGTATACCAAAAATATTGTATACACTGTCTAATCTCAAAAATTCCATAAAAAATCTTATAGAAGAATACAATATAATATAAGATGCAAAAATAAGTCCGTCAAATCTATTATTTATTTTTCTGATAACAAAAAACAAAATTAGGAAAATACAAAAATCTAATATTGATTCATACAAAAATGTTGGTTGAAAATATTCAATATTTTCAAATCCTTTTATTCTATTTGCAGTTGGAATAAAAACACCAATATATTTAGCGGGTAAACCATAAGCTTCAGAATTAAAAAAATTTCCCCATCTGCCTATAGATTGTGCTATTACAAGTCCATAAGATATTATATCTGCATATACTAATACAGAAAGTTTTTTAATTTTTGCATAAATAATACCGCTTAAAAAACCACCTATAATACCGCCTTGTATAGAAAGTCCACCCTGCCTGAAATTTAATATATCAGATAAATTATTTACATAATATTCACTGCTTAGTAGACAATAATACAATCTTGCCGATAAAAATCCAAAAATTAAACATACCAGAAATACATCATATAATGTTTCTTTATCAAGATTTTTATAATATTTTTGCATAATAGAATATGAAAAATAAAAACCAAATAATATTCCAATTGCAAGGCAAATACCGTAAAAATATACAGGAATATTAAACAGATAAAAAGCAACATCTGTCGGGGAAGCAAAATGTATATAAGCCATTAATTAGTATCTTTACCTTCTTCGATTTGTTTTATTCTAGTTTGAATATCTTCTATCTTAGATTGCACGTCATTAGCATCACTTGATGAACTTGATATTTCTAAATATTTTTCATAATCTGCTATTGCATTGTTATAATATTCTTTTGTTTTATTGATTTCTTCTTCTGATGGTTTAAAGTCATCATTATCTATGTTTGAACTTTTAGAAACCGCATTTTCATCATTATCTTCGTCAGTTTCTTTCTTTTCTTTTTGTTCTTTTGTTTCACCGCTATATAAATCTTTAGCATAATTTTCATACATTACGGCTCTTGAATAGTATAAATCAGGTACATCAGATTTTAATTTTAAAGCTTCATCAAAAGATTTAATTGCTTCTTCATAATCTTCATCTTCTGTATAAGCTACAGCCAAATTATAGTAGGTTTCATAAAATGAACTGTCCAAATCCAAACTTGCTTTAAATCTGGATATTGCATTTTTATAATCACCCTGTTTCATATATTCCATTGCCTTATTATTTAACTGTTGTACAGCATAATTATTAATACAAGCAGTTGAAAAAACTGCAATTGATAAAATTGTTATTAAAAATAAAAGTTTTTTCATTTTGATAAATCTCCGTAAATCACCGTATTGCATATCTTATTAAAATATTATAAATTAAAGTAAAGAACTTGGCAATTAATTAAGATTTAAGTTACAATGATAAAAAGTTTTATGAGGTAAAGTCATGTCGAAAGATAAAGTTATAAAACTCGGTGAAAAAAGAGCAGAAGTTGAAGCAAATAAAGATGGTAAAAACGAAGAACCTCAGGCATTTGAGCCGGTATATTGCAGTTTTTGCGGACGTCCTAATACAGAAGTTTTAAAAATGGTAAAAGGGCCGGGTGTAAATATTTGTTCCGAGTGTACAATGATTGCGGTACAATATTTAATTATGAATGACAGAATGCCTTCAGAAGAAGCTCAAAAAGTACTTGATGCAATATGGAGAATAAGTAAATAGTATGGAACAGTTAAACAAAATTCAATTAAAAGCAGAAATTTTAACAGTAATTTCAAAATTACAAATGATAAGTGATGCATCAAAAGTAGATGAAATTTTAGAAGTTTTAGATAATCAAGAAAATAAAAAACAAATACTTGATTTGTTAATGCGTGAATTTATAAAAATAACCGAAGATAAAGCATTTATTATAAGCTTTTTACTTCTTAGACTTTGTGATAAGGAACAATTAGAAAATGCTTTATGGACATCATTGAAAAGTCCTTTAATAAGTGATTATAATAAGGCACTTATCTTAAATTTATTAAAAGATATGGGAAATACTTTTGATTATCAACAGGTAGATGAATATTTTGAAGCTCCGGATGAATTGATTGAAAATGAAACAAAAGAGTTGTTAAATACAGCTATAATGAATCCTGAAGCTCAAATAGACTTCTTGGATTTTTTAGAAGCTATACCTTATAAAGATAAAATAACCCTTATTCATTCATTAGGTAACGATTATTCAGAAGATGCTTTAGCAAATATTTTAGTTCCTGTTTTCTTACATGATCCGACATCAAATATTTCAATGGAAGTACTTAAAATTCTAGGTTCTTCAAGATCTCAGCTTGCTTTACATGCTTTAAAAGAAGTTTCTGAATATGTTGATGAAGATATACTTCCTGCAATTAAAAAAAACATATTAGAACTAAGAATGTCGGGTATTAGAGAAGATAATGCATCAGATTTTTATAAATCAGTATTATCAGAGTCAAAACCTTATGAATGTTATACAAGTTATCCTGACGGACATGGTAATCAAGCACTTATTTTTTCACGTGAAAGAGAAGATGAAACTATCCAATTTGTTGCGGTTGTAATTAATGACAAATGGGGTATTGTTGACTGTTTTGGATTTAACAGTATTACAAAAGAAGAATTTGAAAAAATTGTAAACAGATTTTATGACGGAGAAGAAAGTGTATATATAAATGCTGCTGTATTAAAAACATTACTTGTAAATGCTGAAAATACAGTGCATAGACTTGGTGAAATTGTTTCTTATGAATATATATGCTGGAGGAATTTAACTGCGGATATATCTAAAGAACCCGTACCGGCTGAACTTATAATGGATGATAAATTTGAAAAGAAACCTTTATCAAAAGAAGATTTTGATAAAATTTGTTTATCGGATGTTGCACAAAAATGGTTTGTTGATACAGATTTTTGTGATGAATTTCATGTTCTTATGAATAGCATAAATAGAGAATTTAAAAAAGGTGATCTTGATTTAGATGAAGCATTAGAAGAAAATATTAATGATATTATACCTGAAGGTGAGCGTAAACGCTGGGCAAAACGATTTTTAATTTCTGCTTATTTAAAATATCTTGCTAACGAAAAAGCAGAAGCACAAAGATTATATTCTTTATATTTTGATGAAGATGCAAAACATAATATGTATATAAATATTATAAGAAAAAGTATATATGAATATTATGTTGGCTTAAAATACAGAATAGTTGAAGAATCAAAAACAACAAATTTATTTGCAAGAAATAATGAACGTTACAGCGGTGAATTTACTCTAAATGAAGTAAATAATATAATAAATAAAATAGAAACATTATGGGTTGCTGATTAATGAATAAGATAATGGCACTCGATATAGGTACAAAAAGAATAGGTATCGCATTGAGTGATTATCTTAAAATAACTGCAAGCGGACATTCTTATATAAACAGAATTCCTGAAAATGATGCTATAGAAAAAATAAAAGAAATTGCTAAAACAAATAATGTTAAAACAATTGTGATAGGTGTTCCTTATAATATGGATGGCACATTAGGTGAGCAGGCACAAGATTGTATAAATTTTTCAAAAAATTTTTTGACTGATTATGATATTATAAAAGAAGATGAACGTCTTACATCCGAAACTGCAGAAGAAAATTTAAGAAATAGAAAAATAGACTTCAAAAAAGACAAAGGGCTTATTGATATTGAAAGTGCTTGTGTTATACTGGAACAATATCTTGCAAGGTTATAAATAATATAACAAAAGAAAGGATTAAAAATGGCAAAAGAAAGAATTATAGAAACTGTTGATGAAAACGGACATAATATTAGTTTTAAATTATTAGACATTATACCTTTTGAAAATAAAGAATATGCTTTAGTGCAAAATCCAAAAGTAGAAGATAATGATGACAGTATAGTTTTAATGCGTTTAATTAGTGAAGAAGGCGGTGGATATTCTTTCGAAACTATTGATGATGATGACGAGTTTGAAAAAGTTTCCGAATACGTTGATGAAATTATAAATGCAGTAGATGAGGATGAAGAGTAAATAAACTTATGTTTGAAAAATTCACGGAAAAAGCTTTAAACGTAGTAAAAGATGCCCAATATCAAGCAAGTATCATGCAAAATGTTGCTGTACAGCCGGAACATTTTTTGCTGGCTCTTGTTAAAACTGCTAAAGGTATATCATTAAATATTTTTAGAACTAATAATGTTACTTTTGAAGAACTTTTAAAAGCTGTTGATGAAAAACTGCGTTTTGAAAAATCTATCAGAATTGTATCAACACCTCCATTTAGCGAAGCAAGTAAAAATTTGCTTAAAAAAACTCTTGATATTGCTCAAAAAACAGGAAATACAAATGTATTATATGAACATCTGTTTTTAGCAATTCTAAATGATAAAAACTCTTATATTCCAAGAATTTTAGAACAGTTTAATTTTGATATATACAAAACAAAAGATTTAATATCAAGATTAATAGTACGTAAAACAAAAGTTTATAAGCATCCTGAAATTGATGGTAGTGAAAATAAACAAGAAGAATTACTTAAAACGGATAATTTACTTTCAGGAAGCAAGGAGGTATTTGATAGGGCATTATCAAAACTTTCTGCATCAAATTATGAAATTATGGGGACAGAACAAATTGTTTCTTCAATTCTTGAAGATAACAGTTTAGAACTTACAAAAATACTTAATAGCATTGGTATAACATCAGAAAAATTTGAGGAAAAACTAAAAGAAATCAATTCAAGACAAGAAGAATTTGAAGGTAAACAAATTATTTTTACACCAAATGCTTTTGCCGCAATGAATGCAGCAATTGATGCAGCAAAAGAATACGGTTCATCTGTTGTTACACCTACTCATCTTTTACTTGGTATATTAAATTCAAAAAAAGGTATTGCATACAATATTTTTAAGTCTTTAGACATATCCGATAAATTAATAAAACAACAAATTGTTAAACCAATAGAAAATCAAATGCCTGAAGCTCTTACTATAATGAAACTTGCAAAAGAAGAAGCAAGGAGAATAGGGAGAAAAACTGTTGGAACAGAAATGTTTTTGCTAGGTATTATAGCAGAAGGCATGAGTATAGGTTACAGAGTATTAAGCGAATTGGAAGTAACCTTAAAAGATGCAAGAATTGCTGTTGAAGAAATAATTGGATACGGTGATGAATATTTTGATGAAGAAATAACATTTACAGTACGTGCTAAAAAAGTATTGGAAAAAGCATGGGAACTTGCAAAAAACAGAAATGAGCCAAAAATAGAATCAGCACATCTTTTGTACGCAATAACAACCGTTCCGGATTGTATTGCTATGAAAGTATTAGAACAATTAGGTGTTGATGTTATGGAAATTAAACAGGGTATTATTTTAGAAAAGCAAAGAAGTGAAAAAGAAAATTGAACAATTTTTAATTCGTTATAATCTGACAAATGAGGATAAAACTCTCATTGTCGGATTTTCTGGCGGATATGATTCAATGAGTTTGCTTCATATTTTATATGAACTGTCTAAGATATATGGTTTTAATGTTGTAGCTGTTCATTTAAATCACAATTGGAGAGGTGAAGAAGCTGTTAAAGAAATGGAAAATTGTAAAAATTTTGCCAAAAATCTTGGTATAGATTTTTATACAGAAACTTTAGATAAAAATGAGAAACATACGGAAACAAGAGCAAGAGAATTAAGATATGAATTTTTTAATAAATGTATAAAAATTTTTAATGCTGATGCACTTTTAACGGCTCATACAAAAAGTGATACTTCTGAAACCCTTATTTACAGGTTAATAAAAGGTACAGGTATAAAAGGTTTACAAGGTATTTCTCCAAAACTTGATAAAATTTATAGACCTATGCTCGATATTTCAAGATATGAAGTTGAAAAATACTGTAAAGATTATAATTTAAATCCAAATGATGACAGTTCAAATAAAAATAATAAATATTCAAGAAATTATATAAGAAATGAAATTTTACCTTTATTTAAGCGTATAAATCCGAATTATGAAGATGCAATAAATTCTCTTTCACTGCTTGCTTATGATGAAGAAAGAATTGTAAAAGAGTATATAAATTCATTAAATTTATATAACGATGATAAAATAATGACAGATGTTTTTAAAAGTTTATCTGATGTTATGCAAAAACGTATAATTTATGAAATTTTTGTAAATTATGATATTGAATATTCTCAAGAAAAAGTAGTAAATGCATTGGAATTTATAAAAAATAATATATCATCCGGTTCAGGTAAAAAATATTCACTTACAACAAATAAATGGCTTTTTGTAAATAAAAAACAAATATCTGTTATCGAAGAGATTAAAAAAAATAATGACATTATAAAAATAAATAACACAGGAGAATATATATTCGGGGATTATATATTTTCAATTGAAAAATGTGATAAACAACCTAATAAATTTCCTTTAGATAGTGAATATATGGCTTATGTTGATATAAATGAAAATATAAATTTTGAATTAAGAACACGCAGAGAGGGAGATAGAATAACTCCTTTAGGTAGCATGGGAAGTATGAAATTAAAAAAATATCTAATATCAAAAAATATTCCTCAGCATGAAAAAGATAAAATAATTTTGCTTTGTAAAGGTTCTGAAATACTATGGGTTAGTGGTTATGGAGTGTCAGATAAAATAAAAGTTGTCAACAAATGTAATTATGTGCTATCATTAAAGAAAACAGGTGGAATATAAAATGCTGGAAATGATAAAAGAAAGTGATTTAAAAGTTCTTATAACAGAAGAAGAACTTCAAAATAAAATAAAAGAGCTAGGTAAAGTTTTAAATGAATTTTATAAAGATGAAGAATTGTATGTAATATGTGTTTTAAAGGGTTCTGTAATGTTTACTACAGATTTGGTAAAACATTTGAAAATGCCTTTAAATATGAACTTTATTCGGCTTTCAAGTTATGGTTCGGGCTTTACTTCAACAGGTAAAGTTAATGCGGTTGACATATCTTTACCTAATTTGAACGGTAAAAATGTTTTAATTGTTGAAGATATTATTGATACCGGCTTAACAGCTAAATTTTTGATTGATTTTATGCATTTAAACTTTAAAACTAAATCTTTAAAATTCTGTTCTTTGCTTGATAAAAAATCAACAAGAAAAACAGATATAGAGCCGGATTACTATTGTTTTCAAATCGAAAATCAGTTTGTTGTAGGTTATGGACTTGATTATGATGGTTTTTACAGAAATTTACCTTATATAGGTTATCTTGAAACTAATGAATAATTGTTCATTATATGAAAATACAACTAAAATTATTCCTGAACTTTTTTCTGTAGAAGTATCGCTTAACGATTGTGAAAATTTTTTTAAATTAATAAACAAATTTATAAGATTTTCAGAATGTTATGTATTTTTGATTAATCCTGAAAGTATACAGTTTAAAAATTCATATAAAGGTAGAACAAAATATAAATACGATTATACAATTGATATAACAAAAGATTTATTTCAATTAATTTTTAATACAAAAAAAAGGATTTTAGATAATAATTCTAAATTAATAAAAATTTTGAATTTACAAAGTGATTACTATGCTCTTAGCGGATTATCAATAAGAGGCTGTGTTTACGGTTTTGTTTTATATGGAAAAGAAAGTATATTTACAGATGATGAAATAATATCACTTAAAACTTGTACGGAAGTTTTATCATATAAAATAAAAGAAAATGAACTTTCAAATGTATTTAAAATACAAACAAAGGCGTTAAAAGATGCAGTAAAAGAAACAAATGAAGCATATAAGACAATAAAAGTTCAAAATAAAAAAATATTAAGTGCCGATAAAGTAAAAAATGAATTTTTAGCAAGTGTTTCACATGAATTAAGAACACCATTGAATGCAATAATTGGCTTTTCCGATATTTTGAAAACACAATTTTATGGAGAATTAAGCGATAAACAAACGGAATATGTAAATGATATTCAAACTTCTGCTTTGCAGCTTCTTGGTATGGTAAATGAAATATTGGATATATCAAAGATAGAAGCAAATGCAGTAAAACTTATAAAGCAATATTTTGAAATTTCAAGACCTGTCATTGAAACAACAAACATGCTTATGCCTTTGGTAAAAAAGAAAAACATTAATTTAACATATCATATAGTAAAAGATATTGATATTTATGCAGATTATCAAAAAATACAGCAAATTTTATACAACCTGTTAAGTAACGCAATAAAATATACACCGGAAAAAGGTAAAATAGAAATAAATGTTTCCAATACTTATAAAAATGTTAGAATAAGTGTTAAAGATAATGGAATAGGTATAGATAAAAAATATCATAAGAAAATTTTTGGTAAGTTTGTACAATTAGAAGATGCGTTTTATAAAAAAGAAACTTCTACAGGACTTGGTTTGACAATCACAAAATATCTTACAGAATTGCATAAAGGTAAAATAAGAGTAGAAAGTGAAAAAGGTAAAGGTGCAGATTTTATCGTAATATTACCTATAGAGGAAAAATAAACTTGAAAATAAGATGATATATAATATCCTTAAATTTTTCGATAATTTAAATGTTTTTATTTTAAATACACTCTAATATTTTACACAAATTAAACTTATTTAAAAAATATATGTTTTGTTGTAAAATCATTTTATGAAATTTACAACAGAAGAACTTATTTTTGCAACAAGTGCAAAAGTTTTAAAAAATAACACACACGGAGAACATTTCTCAATATCTACCGATACTCGAACAATTACACCAAACGATATATATATAGGGTTAAAAGGTGAAACATTTGACGGAGAAAATTTTATTTCTCAAGCGGTTAATGGCGGTGCAAAAGCATATTTTACAAGGCGCGGAACTGTTTTAAACAATGCAAATCTTGTACTACAAGTAGAAAATCCTTTAATTGCTTATTTACAACTAGCAAAACTTTATTTAAATAAAGTTTCGCCTAAAGTAATTGCTCTTACAGGCAGTTCAGGTAAAACAACAACAAAAGAAATGCTAAAATATGTATGTTCTCAAAAATATAAAACACACGCAACACCTCTAAATCATAACAACGAAGTAGGTTTTTGCCAGACAATACTTTCAATGCCAAAAGATACAAGAGTATTAATTCTTGAAATGGGAATGAGAGGAATGGGTGAAATAGAACTTCTTTCAAAATATTCCAATCCAAATATAACAATTATTACTAATGTAGGAACTTCTCATATAGGACGGCTTGGAAGTCGTGAAAATATTGCAAAAGCAAAGTGTGAAATATGTTCTTACCAAAAAGAAAATGGTATCTTTATTGCTCATGATAGCGATTTAATCAGACAAAATGTCCAATTTAAAGGAGAAAAATATTACTTTTCCTTAAAAGACGTAGAATTTATAGATAAACAACCGGATAAAACAAAGTTTGAGTACAAAAATGAAGAATATCAATTAAATACAAGCGGAGATTACAACGTAGAAAATGCAATTGCCGTAATTAAAGCAGGATTATATTTAGGCATAGAACCTGATTTAATTAATAACGGATTAAAGTTATACAAACCTGTAGAAAAACGCTGGCAAGTAGAAAAAATAGCCGGCTACAATGTAATAAATGATGCTTACAATGCAAATCCTGATTCTATGAAAGCATCTGTTTCTACAGCTATGGAATTTTATGATAATCTTGTTTTAGTTCTCGGTGATATGTGTGAACTTGGAGATTATGGTAATCTATATCATGAAGAAATAGGTGATTTTATTATTGAACATAAAAATCCTAATAATAAAATACAAGTAATAACAGTAGGTGAATATGCATCGAAAATTGCAAACAGAGTTAAACTTCAAGGTATAGATGCAGTTTCATTTAGCAATAATTCGGATGCTGTTCGTTACATATTTGCTAATATTGATAAATCAAGTACGATATTTTTAAAAGCATCACGTGCAATGAAATTTGAAGAAATAGCAAACGGCTTAAAAGGAGAAAAAGTATTATGATAATGACAACAGTAGCATTTATTCTTGGACTTATCTTATGTTTACTTTTCGGAGTTCCTTATATAGATTTTTTACAAAAAAAAAGTATCGGACAATATGTTCTTGATTTAGCCCCTGAAGCACACAAACAAAAACAGGGTACACCTACAACCGGAGGTGTTTTTATAGTAACAGCCATTATTTTATCTTCAATAGTAGTTTTGGCATTGGCACAAAAACTTGATACTATTGGCTTTATTCTTTTAATTACTCTATTTTTCTATACATTAGCGGGGTTTCAAGATGATTATTTAAAACTAAAAGGAAAAGAAAATCAGGGTTTAACTCCACGAGGAAAATTTATAAGACAAATTGTAATAGCACTTTTACCGGCAATATTTGTTCCTCTTTGCGGAGAACAATTTACAAGAATATCTTTCGCATATCACTATATAGATTTAATGTGGTTTTATCCTTTTTTTGCAGTATTTGTAATAATCGGTTCATCAAATGCATTTAATCTTACAGACGGATTAGACGGATTAGCTACAAGCTGCGGAATACCTGTATTTTTAGCATGTGCATGTGTTGCAGGTATAAACGGATATATGGAAGTTGCAATTGTATCCGCAGCAACGGCAGGCGCTTTATGCGGATTTTTAAAATACAACAAACCAAAAGCACAAGTCTTTATGGGAGATACCGGTTCTTTAGCATTAGGCGGTTTGTTAGGAACTCTTGCTGTTTTAGCTAAATTTGAATTATTACTTATAATAATGGCTATGTTGTTTATTATAGAAACATTGTCTGTTATTATTCAAGTTACAAGTTTTAAATTAACAGGAAAACGAGTTTTTAAAATGGCACCTATTCATCATCATTTTGAAATGCTGGGTTGGAGTGAAAAGAAAATTGTTATTGTATTTTCTCTGTTTTCAACAGTATGTTCAATATTGTCAATAATTATTTGTTATTTATATTTTAGAGGATTGATATAATGAAACACAATTGGTATGAAAAAAAAGTTTTAGTATTAGGATTATCAAAAAGCGGTATTTCAGCAGCGAAATATTTAAACAGTAAAGGTGCAAATGTATATATAACAGAACAAAAAGAAGAAAAAGATTATGATAAAAATTTATTAGATGAATTAAAAGCCCTTGATATAAAAATTGAAACAGGTGGACATAGTGATGAATTTATAAATGATAGTTATGTAGCAATTACAAGTCCGGGCATACCGCCTGAAAGTGAAATCATGCAGCTTTTGAAAAAAGCAAATGTACCTGTAATTTCAGAAATTGAACTTGCATATTCTCAAACAAATACTCCATTTATAGCAATAACGGGTACAAACGGAAAAACAACTACTACAGCACTAACAGCAGAAATTTTAAAAGAAGAATTTAAAGCAGAACCATGTGGAAATTATGGAGTTCCACCTTGTGATTTGTTAAATGATAATATAGATTACTTTGTTTGTGAAGTAAGCTCATTTCAGCTTGAATACAGCAATTCTTTTCAACCGGAAATATCTTGCTGGATGAATTTTACACCTGATCATATTACATGGCACGGTAATTTAGAAAATTACTTTAATGCAAAAGCTAAAATCTTTAAATCACCTCAACAACCTGCATTTGCAATATTTAACGGACAAGATGAAAAGCTTTTGGAATTTTCTAAAAAATGTATATCAACCGTATTTTTATTTGACAAAAAAGAAGAAGATAATTGTTGTTACTTAGAAAATGATATTATTTATTTTGTAAGAAATAAAAAAACAGAAGAAATAATAAAATTTTCCGAATGTCCGCTAATTGGACACCATAATGCTCAAAATATAATGTGTTCAATTATAGTTGCAAAACTTATCGGTATAGAAAATGATAAAATAAAAGATGCAATAATGAAATTTAAAGTTCCTGAACATCGGCTTGAATATGTAACCAAAATAGGTAAAACGGAATTTTACAATGATTCGAAAGCAACAAACCCTGAATCTGCAATTGTTGCAATAAATTCTTTTAATGACAAAGATGTAACTCTTATAGCAGGCGGTAGAGATAAATTAACAGATTTAACCGAATTTTGTAATTCTGTTAAAAATCATATAAAAACAGTTATTTTATTAGGAGAAGCAGGAAAAAGATTTGAAGAAGAACTTAGAAAAAATGGATTTGATAATATAATATTTGAAGAAACAATGCAAAGTGCTATAGATAAAAGTTTGCAACTAACTCCTGATGTAGTTTTATTATCACCTGCATGTGCAAGTTTTGATATGTTTACAGGTTACGAAGAACGTGGACAGGTATTTAAAGAATATGTATTATCAAAAGTATAAACATAGTCAAGATAGTAATAATAATTATACACCAAAACAAGGTGTTATATTAACTCCTCCTGATGCTACTATTATGGTTGTTGTTGCATTTTTGGTAACTATAGGTATTATATCTATATTTTCAGCAAGTGCGCCTAAATGTATGCAATTAGGACAAAATCCTGCTCGTTTCGCATTATTTCAAATTTTCTTTTTAATATTAGGAGTTATAGGAATGAAGTTTTTTATAAACTATGATTATAAAAAACTTGTACCTTGGACAATGCCTGTTACAATTGCTGTTACCGTTGCTCTTTTACTCGTTGCATTCACCCCTTTAGGTGTTACCGTAAATGAGTCAAAAAGATGGTTAAATATTGGATTTACCAATCTTCAGCCGTCAGAATTTGCTAAAATGGCAACAGTTATGCTTATGGCAATTGCTTTTCATAAAAATGCTAAAATTTTTGTATCTCAAAAATGGGTTTACTTTATACCAATATTAATTATGGTATTATTGATATTCAAACAGCCAAATTTAAGTATGGTAATATTACTGTTATCAACCTGTTTAATATGTTGGTTAAGTGCAGGAGGGCCTTTAAAACTCATAATAACACTGGGAGCAATAGGAGGAATTAGTGCAGTAACAATGATTACAAGTGCTTTAAATGGTTTAACCCTTTTTTTAAAGCCGTATCAATTAAGCCGTATTACAACATGGTTAAATCCTGAGCAATATGCACTTACTACAGGTTATCAGATTATACAAGCACTTACTGCATTTGCTGCAGGCGGATTTTGGGGAGTAGGATTTGGAAATTCAAAACAAAAATTATATTGGCTTCCTGAATCTCATACAGACTTTATTTTTGCCGTAATTGGAGAAGAACTTGGCTGGATTGGCTGTATTCTTGTTATAGGTTTATTTTGGACATTGATACACAGAGGACTTGTAATAGCTTCACGTTGTCCTGATATGTATGGTAAATTGCTTGCTGTAGGTATAACCTTTTCAATAGGATTTCAAGCATTTTTAAACATTTCCGTTGCAACATCTTTTCTTCCTGCAACGGGTGTTCCGCTTCCGTTTATAAGTTACGGAGGTTCTTCTCTTATGGTATCATTATGGATGATAGGTATTTTATTAAATATATCTAAAAAAAGGGTTAGAAAGATAAGGGTTCATTCAAATGTCAGATACTTGTAAGAAAAAATATACATATTTTATAACAGGCGGAGGTACAGGAGGTCATATTTATCCTGCTATAGCAGTTGCAGAAGCCCTAAGAAAAGATGAAACAACAAAAGATATATATTATATTGGTAATCCTAAAAACATGGAACACGATATAGTTAAAAAAGCTCACTTTAAATTTTTACCTGTAAAAGTATCCGGTATGCCCAGAAAATTTGGATTTGCACTTATAAAATGGGCTATTGAATTAGAACTTGCAAATTGGAAGGCACTTTATTATCTTTTCAGATTTAAACCAAATGCAGTTTTAGGTACAGGAGGATACGTTTCAGCACCTGCGTTATTTGCTTCAAACATATATAAAACACCTTACATGATTCATGATTGTGATGCTCAACCTGGTATTGTTTCAAAATTTACTGCACCTATGGCAAAACGAGTATCACTTGCTTTTGAAGATTCAAAACACTACATTCATTCTGATAATATAAGTATAAATGGTAATCCTATAAGAGAAAAATTTAAAACTTTGACTAAACAAGAAGCAAGACAAAATTTAATGCTTGATGAGAATAAAATTACAATATGCATAATGGGTGGTTCTCAAGGAGCAAAATCGATTAATAATGCGGCTTTAAATATGCTTAAAAAATTATTTGAAAATTTTGATGTTCAAGTTATTTTTCAAACAGGTGCAAAGCATTATGAAAAAACATTAGAAGATTTACTAAAAGTATATCCTGATTTTGATAAAAATAAAAATTTAATAGTAAAGCCATATTTTGATGATATGGTAACAATTTTGAAAGCAAGTGATATAGCAGTTTCAAGAGCCGGTTCATTAAGTATATCAGAAATGTGTGCTTGTTCTATTGCACCTATTCTTATACCTTATCCTTATGCTGCATCAAACCATCAAAGAAAAAACGCAAAATCACTGCTTAATCAGGGAGCATGCCTGTATTTAGAAGATGATGAAACTACAGGTGATACAATGCTTGAAAAAATATCAGAATTATTAAATGATAGAGAAAAGCTTTTAAATATACAGAATAATTCAGGAAAACTTGCCAAGCCGGATGCAACATTACAAATTGTAGAACAATTAAAAAAGGTGGCATCAGGTGAATAAATTTGACGATGCCGTAAATTTACTTACATCAAGCGGAAAATTTTATATAAAACTCGGATTAGAAAGAATTTCTGCGATACTTGAATTATTAGGTAATCCCCAAGATAAATTAAAATGTATTCATGTTGCAGGAACAAATGGAAAAGGTTCTGTTTGTTCTATGATTAATAAAATTTTAATTGATAAAGGTTTTAAAACAGGACTTTTTACAAGTCCGCATATTTTCGATTATACAGAAAGAATAAGAATAAACGATATAAATATATCGAAAAATATTTTTGCTGATATGATTTTTGAAATATTAAAACTTGCAGACGAAAATCAAATTCACTTAACTGAATTTGAAATATTGACTGCGGTTATGTTTAAATATTTTGCTGATAATAAAGTTGATTTTGCAGTTATAGAAGTAGGTTTAGGCGGAAGATATGATTCTACAAATGTTATTAAAAAACCTTTGTGTTCTGTCATAACAACAATTGATTTTGACCATACAGAAAGGTTAGGAAATACAATTGAAAAGATTGCATCTGAAAAAGCAGGTATTATAAAACAAAATTGCCCTGTTGTTATAAGTCCTGATAATAGAGGATTAAACACAGTAAAATCACTTTGTACAAAAGAACAATTACATTTAGCAAAAGATTTTAAAGTAAATAATATAAGCTTAAAAGGAGAATATCAAAAAACAAATGCTAATCTTGCACTTACTGCAATAAGTATTATATTACCTGAAATTCCTTTAGTGGATATGTTAAATTCACTACAGCATGTTAAACACTTTGGCAGGTTTCAATATTTTAAAGAGCAAAATTTACTTATTGACGGCGGACATAATCCAAACGGTATAAGAGCTTTAAGAGAAAGTTTAGATACATTATTTAAAGATGTACCAAAAAGATTTATTTTCGGTTGTTTAAAGAATAAAGATTACCCGCAAATGATAAAATTACTTTTTAAAGAAAATGATATAATATATTTTAATCAATTTTCACATAAAAATTCGGCAAGCTATGAGGAACTATCATCTGTTTGTTCCTATAAATCAAATGAATTTAAGGGAACATTACCTCATTTTGACGGATTAACCGTAATTTGCGGTTCACTATATATGATAAGTGAAGTTTTAAAACAATTAAATTTAATGGAATATGTAATAATTCAATAAGTCATATTTTATTATCATTTACTCATATATTTATAATAGTAAGGTCTATAATATTCTTTAAATATTTGACAATATAAATGTTACGCAACGAGGGGTTTGAGAAAAAATTCCCTGAGGTTTGAGAATTTTTCTGTAATATAACTTAATATTTTATAATTTTTGTTCCCTGAGGTTTGAGAAATTTTATTAAAATTATTCAAAATAAAATTCTTATTTTAATTCCAATATTAAAATAAGAATTTTATTTAAATATTGATTTTTATTATTTAATTTTCAACGTTCAATTTCATATTTTAAATTAATATTAATATATAATTAAATAGTATTTAAACAGGTTTTAAAAATAATCCCTTTTCCTCTTTTCTGCGTTTAACTAAGCCCTCAAGAACTCTATCCCCTGCATATACCCAACGCTCAAACTGTTTACTTGCACCGTTATAATTTCCGGCATTCAAAAGTTTTAACAAGGTTGAATTTGCAAATGCTCCATATCCAACGTTATATTCAAAACTTACAAGTGCATCGAACTGATTTTGCGTTAATGCAATCTTTACTACCCGCTTTACGTTATCCTCATGAACTTTTAAATCACGTTTTAGCAATTCTTCCGCCTCATCTTGAGTTATAACATCGTCAGGTCTTACATTGTTTGTATGTCCGTAACCGATTGTCCATACTCCTCTAGGGCATTTATACGCTTTTAATCGACAACCTTCATGCTTTTTTATTAATTTTTTGCCATTATTAGATAAATTCATCTTTAACCTCCTAAATTATATTTATTAAATAAGTAATACATCAAATCCAATGGTGTGGCTTTATTCGCATTAATATCATAGTAATAACCTTGTTGATTATAAGCGTAAATATAATTTTCAGAACAATGCATACCATGAACAAATGTTATATATTTAAAAATACTCTGAATTGCAGAACACAGACCATACCACAAACCAACACGCTCTTGCATATATTTATTATACTTGTCCAAATCTATATTCTCACGTCTTAAAATTAAAATATAATCATCGGTTGTATTCTTTAAATACTCTATTAATAACTGTTTCGATGATTTAGGAGGTTTTATATCTAATAAATATAGGGTATCATCTTCTTTGTATACAGATGCAATGTGAGAAGGTGTAAAATCAATCAAATCTTCACATAATTTACTGTATTTAAGATATTTATTTTTGCAAAAACTACTTACTAACTTACTTACAAGACTTTTATTTTTTACAAAAATTGCAGCACCCTGTAAACTGTTAAAATAACAGCTCACAAATAAATCAATATTTAAACCTTTAATAATTTTTTTTGTGTAATATAACATGGGACTACCTCCTTTTATATTTATTAATCTTCTTTCTTTTCTATAAGCTCTTTAACATATTTTATAATCTTTTTGAATATATCTATTTCTCGCTCATGGTCTTTTACAAATTTTATTAAATCTGTTGTTTTATCTATAATATCCATTTTTAAAATCTCCATATTAAATATAATACTTTTATTGTTTTCATAAATGTGTATAAAAATTGAAATCGTGGTTCTTCTTTGTCATAGGAATACTTTATTTTGCTTGCTTCTTTTGCAACATCTGCAGGTGTTTTTATATGAATTTTCATATTTAATTATTATATTTGCTTCAATCAATATGACTTT
>CACYOO010000014.1 GCA_902776035.1 uncultured bacterium | reverse complement strand
AAACCCGTAAGAGCAATAGGCGATTGCGAAGTTACTAAAATTGCGACAGCAATTTATACGAGCAACAAGCCGGTGCGTACCCGAATAATCCAAGACAGATACAGAGGGGGTGATTTTCTAGGACTTGCACTTGTTTCGGAATCCCGAACAAAAAAGATGCTGAAACAAGTTCAGCATGACAAAACAATAAACAGTATGTTACACTTATATCTGTAGGGTATCCCTTGATGGTCAATCCTTTACTTACACACGACAAACTTCTATTGAGCAAAGGTGTAAAGAAAGGAGGAAACCATGACAAAACAAGAAGTGCTTGCATTAGCAAAAAATGCCCTTACTGTCATAGGGCATTTATTACTTGCTGTTGCTAGCATATTGTAGGGATTGAGCAAGAGGTCAAATGACCTCTCCCTACTCTTTTATTATAACATATTTTATATGTTTTTCAAGTGTTTGTGCCAGTTTATGCACTTGACAAATGTTGTGAAATAGTAAATAATATTCATGCAGGGGCAAGCCCTAATAGACTTGCAAAATCGTTATTAGGACTTGACTTCATACCCTGTAAGCATTAAATTTTAAATGCTATTGCTACAATTGCTATTGTTAGCAGTAGCATTATTATTTTGCTTATCATTTTGCACCCCCTTTCTGACCGATAACTTCATTATAATCGTGTGTGTCAGTGGTGGGTGTGGTATTACCCTTAAATCTATTATATTAAAATCTTATAACACGGTCAATTTTTGTCATAGCTTAACAACAAGAGATACTTCGCTAACGCTCAGTACGACGTATAATAAATTTAAGCTTACCAATCTAAGAAAAATTTTTCAAAACATTGTTTCTACGAGGTGTGCAACGGCAAAACCTTCAACTTTTATTTGCATTAATATTACATAATTGTCAAATACATATTATTTTGTATTAAGCATTTCATTGTATATAATTTTTGATGCCTGTTGGATAAAATCCTTTCCTAAAGGCGAATTATAAGGTCGTTTTGCCATTATCACAACAATATATTTTCTACCGTCAGGCATAAATACAATACCTGCATCACCAAGCATTGAACCTATATCACCTGTTTTATGTAAAAAAGAAGCACCCTTTCCTAATCCTTGAGGAATCAATCTGTCATTTTTAACATGACTCATATAATCAACTATATATTCTCTTGAATTTATAGTTAAAAAGCTAGGATTATCAAGGTTATAAAGCATTGTTGCCATATCATTTGTTGTTGTATAATTAGTACCGCTCAAATCAGGAAGCCAAGTCTGTACGTGAGTTTGTTTTATACCCCAAGCTCTTAATGCAGCATTAATTGAAGTCATAGAGCCAAGTTTTGTCATTAACATATTAGTAGCAGAATTATCAGAATCCTCTATCATTGTTTTTGCCAGATTATCAATAGTATATATACCACCTGTTTTAGCATACTGAAGTTTTCCTGATCCCGATGCTTTAAAATAATCTGTAAGTTTCATTTCATCATAAACCGATAATTCATTGTTATCTATTGATTTAAACAAATGAATTAATACAGGTACTTTTATAATACTTGCTGCAGGATAAATTTCTGAACCGTTTATGTCTGCATATTTTCCTGTATTAAAATCCCAAACTGTAATTGCAGATTGAATTGTCGGATATTTTGACATAAGACCTCTTAGTTTTGTTTCTAAGAAATCCATTCTCTCCGTTTTATACAATTCAGACATCATAGGTTTTCCGGATACAGCACCGGCTAGAGTTCTTCTGTGTTGAAATATTGTGTTATTTAAATAATTCGATGTAGGGTAAGCAAAACTATATGTATCAATTTTTATATTTTCATAATTCTGATGCCCATGTATTAACGGCATAGAAATAGCATGAAACACAAAAGGCATAACATAGTATCCAACAAGCCCCATGAATATTAATGACACTAATCTTGAAAAAAAGCTTACCTTTTTTACACGTTGATGTTGATGTTGTTTTTGTTTTCTTGCATCTATCAACGTTTTTTTTCTGATAGGAACATCCGTGTGAGAATATGGTCTTGGATATGCCGGATAGGTATATTGATTACTGTAGATTGTACGCCTTTGTTGTGCTTGCGGCATTAAATACTCCCTTGTACATATAAACAACAAAAACATATTATATTATATACAAGATTTGAAAATCATCTGTTTAACGTATTTTAACAGCAAGATTTCTATAAATGCCTTCGACAACTAATTTTAAATGAGCATAATTTAATCCACCCTGCATATAAACCGCATAAGGCGGTCTTATTGGACCATCAGCAGATAGTTCTATTGTAGAACCCTCAATAAAAGTCCCGCCTGCCATAATAACTTTATCTTCATATCCGGGTATTAATTCAGGAAACGGTGTTACATAAGAATTTATCGGAGATAATGACTGTACAGTTTTGCAAAAATTAATTAAATGTTCTTCATCATTAAATGCTATTGTTTGAATAATATCCGTTCTTTTTTCATCATATTTAGGTGTAGAAACAAAACCCATATCTTCAAACACTTTTGCTGCAAGAACAAGCCCCTTTAAAACATCTGATACAACTGACGGAGCCATAAATAAACCTTGAAATATCAACCTATGCTGATTTAACATTGCACCGGCTTCACTTCCTACACCCGGTGCGGTTAATCGTATAGCAGAAGCTTCAACTAAATCTTTTTTACCTGCAATATATCCACCCGTTTCAACAAGACCTCCGCCCGGATTTTTTATTAAAGAGCCACCCAATAAATCTGCTCCAACTTCTATAGGTTCATATTTTTCCGTAAATTCTCCGTAACAGTTGTCTACAAAACAAATACAATCGGGATTTTGTGAATGTACTATATCACAAATACGTGCTATCACATCAATTGTAAGAGATTTTCTTAAATCATATCCTCTTGAACGCTGTATAGTTACCATTTTTGTATTTTTACCAACGGCTTGTCTTATTCCGTCAAAATCTATATCACTGTTATTAAGCAATGGAACTTCATTATATTTCACACCGTTTCCGATTAAAGAATTTCTTTTACTTAACTCGCATCCTGTTAAACCTATAACTTCTCTCATTGTATCATAGGGCTTGCCTGCAACTGATATGAGTTCATCCCCGCTGTGCAAATTCCCAAATAATGCACAAGCAAGAGTATGAGTGCCTGTTGTAAAATGATTTCTTACAATTGCACTTTCTGATTTAAAAACACTAGCATAAACCTTATCCAAGACTTCTCTGCCTAAATCGTCATGTCCATAACCCGAAACAGTATAAAAATGTTCAGGAGCAACCCTGTTATCAATAAATGCCTGTAATACTTTCTTTTGATTGTAATCTCGTATTTCATTTATATATTCAAACTGTTTCTCAACAAATTTTTCAGCTTGGTTTATTTTTTCTTCTGCATAATCCATAATGACACTCCAATATTTTTATTAAAACTAATCAAGAGGATTTATTACAATCCCTGATAATAATTTAGGATAAAAATATGTTGATTTTTGAGGCATTCTCTCTCCTGCTTCCGATATTCTTTTTATATCGGCTATTTTTGGATAAGCCATTATAAATGATGCCTCAGCCGTACCTTTATCTATCATATCAAAAGCTTCTTCTTCCTGTTTTATATATAAAATACCGTCTTGCGACATTTGTTCCTGCTCGGTATATCCCAATTCTTTTGACAAGATAACTTTGTGCAATACTATCAAATCAAGTGTCTTTAACACTTCAGGTACTTTATATTCGTCAAGTATCTCATTTACATTTTCTCGTAACGTTAATAAATAGAATTTATTAACATTTTTTAGATATAACCCCATTGAAATTTTTTCTTTTGACAAATTTTCAATTTCACTTAAAAATTCTTTTTTTGTTGCTTCCTTATTTGCACTGTTAAAAATCATTTCCTTTAAATCAAAGTATTTTTTAATTTTTTCAAGCAAAGTATAAGCATCAAATCTTCTTGTTAAAATTCTGTGAGTCGGAAATATTAACAAATTATCCTCTAAATTTGTAAAATAACTCATTACAAAATTTTCAGGTGCATCAGGGTTTTCAGGTTTTATAAAATTCCTGTAATTTAGGGCTGTTTCATATCTGTGATGTCCGTCTGCAATTAAAAGTGTTTTGTCAGATAAAACTTTTTCAATTAATTTCAATGTTTTTTCATCTTCTACTTTATAAACAATATTTTGAACTCCAAAATCATCAGTAACATCTATAAACGGTTTTTGAGAGTAATCTATTGCATTTTCAATCTGTCTTTGTTTATCGGAATATACCATAAATATTTGAGAGAAATTTGCTTTACAATTTTTTGTAAGATTTAATCTATCCTCTTTTGGCCCGCTCATAGTATACTCATGTGGAAGTATGTTTTTTGTTGAAAAATCTTCTATTCTGTTTCTTGCGATAAACCCTTTTCTTGTAATATGTTTTCCGTTCTTTTCATACTTTTGAACAAGATACAAAATACATGGTTTATCATTACTAATCAAAATTTCATTATCAATCCAATTTTTATAAATTTTTGCTGCATTTTTATAGCAATTGTTTTCATCATTTACATCCTTTGAACCATCCGGAAGAATAAGATTTACAATATTATATGCACTTTTATTAAGAAGTTCATTTCTGTATGCCTCTGTTATAACATCATAAGGCGGAGCTATAACATCATTCATATTACATTTTTCTTGATTATATAAAATTGCATTCAATGGTTTTATCTCAATTGTCATAATTATTTACTCCTTTTTTACATTATAAAACAAAAATATGTATTTAATATATTGTTACCTAAATTTATTAATAAAGTATATGTGTTACAAAAATTTATTAAGTTAAGTTTTTATAAATTGGCATTAAATAGTTTTGTATTCATGATTGCAAGAGAAATTAACATTAAATTTACAAAAATTAAGTAAATTTTTTAAATTTAGTGTACAAATCAGTTAAATACGATTAGGTGCTAAAAAGCCGTATTTTAACAAAAATTAATGTAAAAAGATTAGCATGTAAGGTAAAATATTTAGCCAAAAAGTTTGTTTAGTGATACGATAAAAATATAATCTTGGGAGGCGGGGTTAGTTCACCGCTAAATTAAAAATAGCATAGCAGACAACAGTATTAAAATACTGTTTGTCTGCAACATTAAAAAAATATATCGGAGGCGATAATTTGTTAGAACGTGGATATATCCAAATATATACAGGTAATGGAAAAGGTAAAACAACCGCATCACTTGGACTTGCAATGAGAGCTTTGGGACATGGATGGAAAGTTTTGATAATCCAATTTGCAAAAGGAGATAGTGCAACCTCTTACGGAGAAATTGTTTCCGGTGGAATGTTTCCTAATTTAGAAATTATCCAATGCGGAATGGATAGAGTTGTTTACTCACATAATGTATGTATGGATGATGTAAGAGAGGCAAAAAAGGGCTGGGAAATAGCAAAAGAAGCTATTCAAAGCGGTAAATATCAACTTATTATTTTGGATGAGATAAACATTGTTATAGATATGAATATGATAAAATTATCGAATGTTGTTGATGCTTTAATTCACAAGCCGGAAAATGTTGAAATAGTTTTAACAGGCAGATATGCTCGTCCTGAGCTTGTTTCTATTGCTCATCTTGTAACTGAAATGAAGCCAATAAAACATTACTTTAACGAGGGTGTTATGGCTCGTGAGGGAATTGAATTTTAACAACTATGAACAGAGTTGCCGTATTTGCGCATTATGACATAAATAATACGGTAGATGACTATATTTTATTTTATCTTAATGAATTATTAAAAGTATGTGATGACATTATTTTTGTTTCTTGTGGAAATTTATCTGATAAAGAGAAACAAAAACTTTGTATGTGTAAAACTGTAATTTCCGAACCACATGATGAATATGACTTTGGTTCATATAAAAGGGGCTTTCTATATGCTAAAGAAAACCATTTACTTGACAATTGTAAAGAGCTTATTTTTGCTAATGACAGTTGTTTTGGTCCGTTTAAGCCATTAAAACCAATTTTTGACAGAATGGAACAAAGTCGATGTGATTTTTGGGGGCTTACAAAAAACCAATGGGGTTTTATTTTAAAAAACGGTAAAGCATTAGATTTAGTTAAATCGAATTGTATTGATGCTGTTCGACCACATATACAAAGTTACTTTTTTGTATTAAGACCATCCGTTTTTGATTCAAAAGTTTTTAAAGATTTTATTACATCCGTAAAACATGAAGATAATAAAAATATAATTATTGAAAAGTATGAAATAGGAATGACAGAACTGTTAGAAGAAAAACAGTATGTATCAGATTTTGTATATCACGATTTTTATAACTTTAATAATCCAAGTATATTCTTTTGGAGAGATTTTTATAACAAAACTGATTTCCCTTTTATAAAATGTTCCTTATTACGACTAAAAAATGTTTTACATACAACAATCGAAGGTTGGGAAAATTTGTTAACTGAAAATCAAGTTAACATGATAAATCACAATTTGTCATATACTAGAAATCGTGAAATAAGACATTATGTTCCATTTTGGTTTAAAAACTTTTTATTTAAAAAGATAATGAGTTCACACCTTAGAGCGCCTATTGGCAGAAAACTTTTATCAACAATATTTTGGTTTATGACTGATTAGTTTTTATATTAAGACTAAAAGTTAAAATTTTTCATTAATGTTAAAAGTTTTTTATGAAGCCCTACATTGTGTACTCTCAAATAATCTACATGCCTTTCAATAGCAAGTGAATTTATTGCTACAGTAAAAATATCCTTTATTTCATTAGAATCTGTTTCCATATTTAAAAAACTCTTGCGTGAAATTCCAAGCATTATTTCACAACCTAAAGATTGAAATTCTTCAATTCTTTTTATAAGTTCAAAATTATCTGCCTGAGTTTTTCCAAAACCAATACCTACATCAACTATAATATTTTCTTTTTTTACACCTTGCTGCGTTAACATTTCAACTTTGTTATACAAAAATTTCCATATATCATCAACAACATTGTTATAACATGGTGATACCTGCATGTTTTCAGGTGTACCTAAAGAATGTTGAATAACAATTTTTACATCTTTATTCGTAAGAATACAATCAATCATTTTCTCATCATATTCTAAACCGGATACATCATTAATTATTTTTGCACCCTCATTAATGCTTTCACAAGCAACTTTAGCAGAACGGGTATCTATACTTATAGGTATATCAATATTGTTATCACTTATATATTTTAAAACAGGTAATATATGTTTTAACTGTTCATCATCTTCAACCGGTTTGGAATACGGTTTTGTACTTTCAGCACCTATATCTATTATATCAGCACCTTCACTAACCATTTCTTCAATATGTTTTACTGCATTGTTAAAGTCATAAAACATCCCGCCATCAGAAAAAGAGTTTTTTGTAAGATTTAGTATTCCAACAATTTTAGGAGAATATTCTTTTTGTTTATTTAATTCTGATAAAATCATTTCTGATAAATTTTTCATTGAAAATGGCTGGAATTTTAATTTATACGCTATTTTTCTCAATTGAGATAAACTACCGCCCAATATGCAATCCGTAAATTTTACTTGTGCTGTTAATATATTTTTATTAACAGCACAATCAGCACCAAACGTAAGTGCTGTTTGTTTTAATATGTTTGCTTGAGGTAAACTTAAATCAAATATTTTTAAATTTATATAATTATACTTTTCAACACCTTGATTCAAATACGATTTATCAAAACCGATATTTTTTAATTCTTGTTCTATATTTAAACAGGATAACTTTTTAATAACAAAATTTTTCATAAAAACAGTTTAATATAAAAAAAGAGCGAACACCATAGTCAATGTCCGGCTCTCTTTGCTTATAATAGTTTAAATAATTCTAATTACTTAAAAACATCAGTTGTGCCTGCTATAGAAGTTGCTGCACCTGCTAAACTAGTACAGAAAGCTGTAAATTTACCAAATATACTTGTAGCAGCTTTACCAACTTTTGAATCTGCAACATCTGCAAGCGGTTTTAAACTTTTATTTTCTTCAGCAGCTTCTTTTAACGCTGAACTAACAGCATCAGAATAAGCTTCAGAATCAGTCTTCATATTCTTTTTAAATTCATCAGCGCCTTCTGCAACATTTGCAAATGTATTCATAGCTTTTTGAGTTTTTTCAATCGCATCCATTGTTCTGTCTGTAGTAGGAACTGAACTTGTACCTCTAAAAGAAACTCTTGATATAGGACTAACCATCATAATTTAAAAGACCTCCTAACCTTTGTCTACACATCAAATTCGCTATCGCTGATATTATAATCACCTGATGAATCACCCGATGAACTACCAGAATTATAACCGTTATCAGTTGCTTTGTCAACCGCATTATCTACAAGATTTTCAGCATTTGAAGAAACATTCTTTTTCACTAAACCGAAATCCTGCATTGCAACACCCACAGCTGCACCTGCCGCAACAACATTTACAGCATACTTATCGATTTTTGATTTTTTGATTTTATCTAAAATTTTTGCAAGCTTATCAGTACCTGCAGTCAATTTTGCAGCTTCTTCAGCTGTTTTACCGGCAGCTTTTTCAGCAGCTTTTTCTGCTACTGTAGCTACTGCTTTATCTGCCATTTCAGACATCTTACCTGTTATCATGTTAGAAACTTTTTCTAAACACATCTTAGTTGCAGTAAATGCAATTACTACACCTATTGCTTTTGTTGCAAATTTACCTATTTTACCGATAATTCCTTTATCACCTGTCTGCTCAGACATTCGTCTGAATTCATCCTGTTTTTGCCTTAAAGCTTCCAAATCAGGAGCAGAACCTTTAAAGTTTACATTTTTGTTTGATGTTCTATTACCCGTTATTAAATTTTGAGCCAAACATATTGAATCTACAGGCATTTAACCCATGTCCTTTATTTTATATTTTACACACACCAATACAAAACTCGTAAAGCATGATTATTGCTACTTTTCTCCTGAAACATGACATAAATTTTACAAAAGTTTACATTATAACAATCTAATAATAAATTCTTGATTATTGAACATGTTTTTTATAAATTATAAATTGGAAAGAAGGTAAAAATGCTTGATATTAAATTAATTAGAGAAAATCCTGAAAAAATAAATGAACTATTAAAAAGACGTAATAAAGAATTATCCATTGATGAAATTTTAGCAGTAGACGAAGAAAGACGTCAAATACAAACTAAGGCAGATGAATTACGTGCAAAAAGAAAAAATGAATCGCAAAAGATAGGTATAATGAAAAAAAATGGCGAAAATACTGATGCCATTCAAGAAGATGTACGTAAAATCGGTGATGAAATAAAAGTTTTGGAAGAAAAGCAGGTTGAATTAGATGAAAAACAAAGAGATTTGTTATTAAGAACACCAAATATTCCTGATGAAACAACACCTATTGGTGCATCTGATGCAGAAAACGTAGAAGTTTCAAAATGGGGTGAACCAACAAAATTTGATTTTGAATTTAAAGCACATTGGGATTTATGTGAAGAAAAAAATCTTGTTGATTTTGAAAGAGGCGTAAAAATTTCACAATCAAGATTTACATTATACAGAGGCAAGGGTGCAAAACTTGAACGTGCTGTTATAAATTTCTTTTTGAATGAACATACGGAACATCAGGGCTATGAAGAAATACTTCCTCCATTTATGGCAAATGCAGCAACAATGACAGGTACAGGTCAATTACCTAAATTTAAAGAAGATATGTACAAATGCGTTGACGAAGATTTATACCTTATACCAACAGCTGAAGTTCCTGTAACTAATATTTATGCAGGTGAAATCTTATCAGAGGATGATTTACCAAAATATATGACTGCATACACGCCATGTTTCAGACGTGAAGCCGGCTCAGCAGGTAAAGATACAAGAGGATTAATAAGAGTTCACCAATTTAACAAAGTTGAACTTGTTAAATTAACAACACCTGAAACAAGTAAGGAAGAACATGAAAAGCTAACAGCTGATGCGGAAGAAATGCTTCAAAAATTAAATCTTCCATATAGAAAAGTAGCACTTTCTACAGGAGATATTGGTTTTTCTGCAAATAAATGCTGGGATTTGGAAGTTTGGATGCCTTCTTATAATGCTTATAAAGAAATTTCAAGCTGTTCAAACTTTGGAGATTATCAGGCAAGACGTGCAAATATAAGATACAAAGAAAAATCCTCAGGAAAAGTAAGATTTGTACATACAATTAACGGTTCCGGACTTGCCGTAGGAAGAACTGTTGCAGCTATAATAGAAAACTTCCAGCAAGCTGACGGTACAATTATTATTCCTGAAGTTTTAAGACATTATTTTTCCCTAACGGTTTTTGGTATTTATATACCTATGGTGTTGCAATATTTTTTTTAGGAATAGGTTTATATTTTACATATATTTTTATTGATGAAATTTTAAATGCTAATTACGGAATTGATTATCACGCAAAATTCCTATTCTTATTACTTTTATTATTTACAGCACCATTTTGTATATTTAAAGCCGATAAATTATATATAAATATATACGACGGATATTTTAAAATTAAAAATAAAATAATTCCGTTTGATGAAATTGAGCTAATAAAATACAATTATGGTTTTTTAAAACCATTTAAATATACAATATTTTCGACTGTATTTTATTTTGTTTTAAAAAATGGTGAGAGAATAAGATTTTTTACTTTTTTTGAAGGTTCAGAAAATGTTTTAAAACAAAAATTGTCTGAAATGAATTTTGATGTAAAAAAATGCAAATTTAAAAATTTATAAATATTATGGTAAAGGAACTATATACAAATCGAGGTCGGCTAATAAGCCAACCTCGATTTCAAATAATACATATTTTAACTATGAAAAATATCTTTTTAAAAGACCGTCAAAACCCTTACCATGTCTTGCTTCATCTTTTGCCATTTCATGAACTGTATCATGTATTGCATCATAGCCCAATTCTTTAGCTTTTTTAGCGATTTGCAATTTACCTGCACAAGCACCAAATTCAGCTTCTGCTCTCATTTCAACATTTTTCTTTGTTGAATTTGTAACAACTTCGCCTAATAATTCTGCAAATTTTGCAGCATGTTCAGCTTCTTCAAACGCATAAACTTTGAATGCATTAGCTATTTCATGGTATCCTTCTCTTTCAGCTTGTCTTGACATTGCAAGATACATACCAACTTCTGTACATTCTCCTGTAAAGTTAGCTCGTAAGCCGTCTAATACTTCTTTATCAACATCTTTTGCTACACCTATAACATGTTCTGTAGCATAAGTTTTTGAATTTTCTTCCATTTTGTTAAATTTATCTGCTAAAGCACCACAAACAGGGCATTTTTCAGGTGCTTCACTACCCTCATGAACATAACCGCATACTGCACATACAAATTTCATTTTATATCTCCTTCCTTTTTTAATTAATAATATTACTATTTTAACAGAAGAACAATTTTTGTAAATCAATATTTAAAAATAAACAATAAAATTGTTTTAATTAATGTAAAAAAGTTTTATTTTCTAATGTTTGTTGTATTATATAAATATACTAAAAGGAGATAATATGACAAACAGTTCTCAAATTTTAAATTACGTTCCTACTGTAATTGAAGCATCTTCCAGAGGTGAACGTTCTTTTGATATATTTTCAAGATTATTAAGAGAAAGAATTATTTTTCTCGGAGATGAGATAGATGACGATTTGGCAAATTCTATCGTTGCTCAATTGCTATTGTTAGATAGTGAAAATCCGGAAAAAGATATAATGATGTACATAAACAGTCCCGGCGGTGTAATTACAGCAGGAATGGCTATATATGATACAATGCAGTTAATAAAATCTGATGTTGCAACTGTTTGTATAGGTGAAGCTGCAAGTATGGGAGCATTCCTCCTTTCATCAGGTGCAAAAGGAAAAAGAATGGCACTTCCTAGTGCAAGAATAATGATTCATCAACCTCTTGGCGGAGCTCAAGGTCAAGCTACTGATATTGAAATTGAAGCTAAAGAGATTATGAGAATGAAAAAAGAATTAACAACAATTTTATCAGAAAATTCAGGTCAGCCGCTTGAAAAAGTAACTGAAGATTGTGAACGTGATTATTATTTATCAGCACAACAAGCTTTTGAATATGGTTTGATTGATAAAGTTTTAACTTCAAATCAAGAAGAAAAATAATGATTTAACATATAAAATGTTTTAAATAAAAGAGGTAAACAAAAATTTTACCTCTTTTGATTTTATGCTTTAATTATATTAAATATCAACTCTAAAATCAGGAGATTTTTATGGCAGATAAAATTATTATATTTTCAGGAAAGCAGTATTCAGGAAAAGATACTTTGGCAAAAATAATGCTAAAAGCAATGCCGGATTATCGAAGATGTGCTATGGGCGATATTATAAAACTTGAATATGGCAGACAACACAATTTAACGTATGATGAAATAGAAAAAAATAAATCTCAGTATAGACAAGGACTTATTGATTTAGGAAATTGGGGCAGAAGCCAAAGTGATGATTATTGGATTAAAAAGATTATTGCAGAAAACGGTAACATTATGGTAACTGATGTCAGAGTACCATTTGAATATAATATGTTCAAGTCCGCAGGTGCTATTGCAATAAGAGTTAATTGTCCAAGAGAAATAAGACAACAAAGAGGAAATTTGATTGGCGAAACCGATATAACAGAAATTGGTTTGGATGATATTACAGATTGGGATTTTATAATTAATAATGATTCTGATATAATATCTTTAGAAAAAAAAGCAGAAGAAATTATAAAAGAAATAAGGAAGTAAATTGATGAAATATTTTGCCGGTTCGTATATTGTTACAATAATAGGTATTATAGCTGCATATTTTTGGGGAGAACATGTTCATCAGGGACAGGGATTTCTTTCCGTATTTATTGCGATAGTTTTAGGAGTATTGGAAGTTAGTCTTTCATTTGATAATGCTGTTGTTAATGCTGTTAAACTAAAAAAAATGGAACATATTTGGCAGCACAGGTTTTTAACTTGGGGTATATTGATTGCAGTATTTGGTATGAGATTTATATTTCCACTTTTGGTTGTAGGTATTTTTGCAAAGTTAAATATATTATCTGTACTTGATATTGCACTTCATGATTCTGCAAAATATGCATTCTATCTTCATGAAACACATGCTCCAATTGTAACATTCGGTGGAGCTTTTCTTTCTATGTTATTTTTATCGTACTTTTTTAATTCATCAAAAGATGTACATTGGATTAAGTTTATAGAAAAGAGTTGCACACATTTAGGTAATATTAAAGGACTTGAAACAATTATTACTCTTATTTTGGTATTGATAACACAACATTATGTTCACCCTACAACAAAAGCCGCAGTCTTAGCTTCCGGTGTAATAGGTGTTGTAATATATCTTTTAATAGACGGTATTACCCATTGGCTTGAAAAACATGAAGAAGAAAGAGCTGCAAAGCTTGCTCAAGCAGCTAAGGGCGGTGGATTAATTGCATTTTTATATTTAGAATTAATTGATGCTTCATTCTCTCTTGACGGAGTATTAGGAGCATTCGCTTTAAGTCAGGATATTATAATCATAACAATAGGACTTTCAATAGGTGCAATGTTTGTAAGGTCATTAACCATTATGCTTGTTGAAAAAGAAATATTATCTAAATTTTTATATTTAGAAAATGGTGCACATTGGGCAATAGGAGCTTTAGCTATTATTATGTTTGCATCAACTTCAGTTCAAATTCCTGAAGTTGTAACAGGACTTTTAGGTTTGTTTTTTATACTTTCAGCCCTTGTTTCTTCTATTATGCACAACAAAAAACAAGATAAATCAGATAAAATCGAGAAAGAATAAACTTTTATATGAATATAAGTTTTGTTGTAACATCTTACAATTATGCTGAATATATAAAAGAAACTATTGATAGCATTAAAAATCAAACAATACAACCATTTGAAATTATTGTAGTTGATGATTATTCAACAGATAATTCTTGTAAGATACTTGAAGAAATTGACGGTATCAAGCTTATTAAACACGATAAAAATTCAGGTCAGCTGGCTTCAATTATAACCGGATTAAAAGAAGCAACCGGTGATTATATAAGTTTTATTGACTCTGATGATGTTATTTTGGCTGAATATTCACAAGTATTGAGTGATTATTTAAATACAAATGATGTTTCACTTGTTGTTTGTAATGCGGAAAAACAAGAATTTTTGAATTGTAATACACATCCGTTTGGCGGCTGGTATTGGAAACCGATGTCAAATGGGATGTTTAAAAAAAACGTATTAAACTGTATTTTAAATTATAAACATACTGATTTATGGAAAATATGTCCCGATAAACTATTATTTAATATTGCACATTTATTGGGAAATTCTATGAATATAACAGATAAACTTGTTTACAAACGAGAACACTCTAAAAACGCAGGAAAAATTAAAAACAGATTTTGGATAAATGTTAAAAACAATCTTGTTATCAGGCATGAAACATATCGGCTTATAAATGACAAAGAAAAACAAAATATTATTTTAAAATCACATTCTTATTTACTGAAACAAATTATAAATAAAATATTATGATTTATAATGTTTCATTCATACTTCCCGTACGATACCCCTGCAAGTCCATAGATATGTATGTAAATCCATAACTTTTATAAATTTTAATTATGTTTTTTCTATTATTAATTAATTTTTCAAAATCATTCGGCATAACTTCTATTCTTGCTGTTTTATCACTTATTCTCACTCTGACTTGGTTTAAACCCATATCAAGCAAATATTGTTCTGCTTTATCTACCATATTTAGTTTTTCTTCAGTAATACTTTGTCCATAAACAAAACGAGAAGCAAGACAAGCGTAAGACGGCTTGTTATATGTTTTTAAACCTAAATCCTGTGATAATTCTCTTATTTCCTGCTTTGATAATCCTGCAATTTGCAAAGGACTTTTTACTCCAAGTTCTTTAATTGCTTTCATTCCCGGTCTGTAATCTGAATTATCATCGATATTTGAACCTTCAACTACATTTTCAATACCATTTCTGTTTGCAATTTCAAATATATTCTTAAACAGTTCTTTTTTACATAAATAACACCTGTCAGGCGGATTTTGACTAAATCCGTTAATTATAAACGGATTAAAATTAAAAGTTATGTGTTTTATTTTTTCTTGTTCACAAAACTCTTTTGCTTCTTTTAATTCTCTTTTAGGAAAAGTACAAGAACAAGCAGTAATTGCAATTACATTATCTTTTAATATATCATGGGCTTCTTTTAAAATATAGGTTGAATCTACACCTGATGAGAAAGCAACAGCAATCTTTTTCAAACCTTTTAAATATTCCCTGAGTTGTTTTTGTTTATTGTTCATTACTTACCATTTTGAATGATAACATTTTACAAATACAGTACATTATCATAGAAAGAACAGCTATACCTGCTAAATTTCCAATTAAAGAAGGCATTGATGCAAATATTGCTGATTTTGCCTGAATAGTTTCAAATATATTATAAAGTACATATTGTGTTTGAGAATTTACACTGTCTGAAATACTTAATAAAGACCATTCAAGCCCATCAGGTTTTGTTGATGCATATTTAGCAATAAATCCGCCTAATATAACCGCTGTTCCTGCAAAAATAAAAGATAATTTTTTACGCTCTATATGTTTTGCAAGAAGAATAATTCCACCTGTAATACCACCCTCAACAATACCAATTATTAAATGAATACCTTGCATTAAGCCCATAAACATCAACAAATTTCCTGTTACAGAACCCGATAATATTGCTTCTGCAACTACACTAAAAGCACCTAATTCAAGTGCAATAATTGATGATAAAACAGCACCTAAAACAGGTTTATTTTTATCTGATAAAGGTTTATACAATAAAGGATAAACAATAAAACAAGATACAAAACCCATATTAAAAATATTACATCCTAATGCCAACAAGCCACCATCAGCAAAAAATACAGATTGTACAAGTAATATTGAACAGATTGACAAAAATGCAATATATGGTCCTAATAACGATGCAAGTAAAATCCCTCCTATAATATGTCCGCTTGAACCAACTTGAGGTATAGAAAAATTAATCATTTGCAACGCAAACACAAGTGATGATAATGCTATTGTCGGAAAAATTTTATCTTTTGTAAATTCATCTTTTGATTTTTTATAAGCGTAAAAAGCAGCTATACCTGTAACAACCATCATTGGTATTCCTGTAACAGGACATATTATACCATTTCCTAAGTGCATACTAATCTCCTTTATACATGTAGTTTTATGAAACAATCATAACACATAATAAGAGAATTGAATATATTTTAATTAATCAACATCCTTCATTAATTTTATTGCATTAAGCAATTCTGCTTTTAAATGTGAAAGTTGTTCATTTATATATTGAGGACTATACATATATCCCTCTGTTTGATAAGGAAGGTATGAAGCATATACTCTTGCTTCATTACGTATACTTACAATACCTTTTGCCCTGTTGCTTACTGCTATTAAAGCACTATACACAGGATAATAGTGTTCAGGGGCATCAGCATATTTTTTTCTAAAAAATTCCACATCATCATACAAATAATTTGCACGTGCAGTAAAAAGCTGTTCATTTTCATTATTTTCAATAGAATAAACCAACTTTTCCACAATAGGGAGTATTTCATTTATATCATTTACAAATTCTGAAACCTTTGCTTTTTTTATCATTGTATTTACAAATGTCGGATTATCTCTTGGAACCGGCTTATATCCACGAGAAGTATTAAACGCATCAATTGATTGAAATTGCGGAGATGAAGTTTTTGGAAGCATCTTGTCAAAACGTTCTAATACATCGGGCAAATCTCCTTTGTATCCTTTTACATTTTCTCCTGTTGCAGCATCAATTACGCAGTAACCCGCATTAACAGTAAATATAACAGCTATAAAAACTAATAGAAATCTTTTCATAACAAAATTATACTAATTTTTTTACAAAAGTCATACTTTATAAAACCGATTTAACATTACTATTCAACATATTTACGTTTCATAATTACATTACCGTCTTTATCGTATGCCTTATCCTTTACCCAATGAGCAACAAGTTCTCCGGCAGGATTATAAATAAATGTTTCACTTTCTGAAACTCTTAAACTCATATTTACAAGCTTTTTTTGCGTATTATATTTATAGCATTTATAAGGATAAGAATTACCTGACCGATTTTCAATATACATCAAAATTCCGCTTGATGCATAATAATAAACATGTTTCATATCGGAGTAATTTAATACTGCATAAGAACCGTCTGAAAAATAAGCAAGTTTTCTATCTTTTAAACTTGTTATTCCTTTTAGTATGTAAGCTGAATTTTGTTCATAATCTTTATCATAAAAAGCATTATTTATGTATGTAGAATCGGTTGTATAACTAATTCCATCTAATAATTCTTCTCTGGCAGAATTTGCATCATAAGATATTCCGCCTGAAATTATCTCAGCTTGTACATTAGCCGAAAACATAAGAATAGATAAAAATATAAATGTGTAAAATCGTTTCATAATGATTTATTATTAACGATTTTTTCATATAATGTCAACATTTCATTTTGATTTATAAAAAATATCAAAGACAAATAATAACAGTTGAGAATTACAGCATTTTATAGAAAGTATGCAAAATGTTCTAGTTCAAACACATATTAGCCATAGTACATTTTCAATATAAAATAAGTGAATATTTATTTTTCTTAAATACCTACACTCAATCCGGCACAAAGATTTATCACCTGCCCTGTTAAACCCTTTGCTTCATCTGATATAATATATTTTATCATATTTGAGATTTCTAAAGGAGCAACAAATCTTTTTTGAGGAATCATATCTATAATTTCATCTTTAGAAAATTCACTATCATTAATAGATTTTTCACCCAAACTTGTATCCACCCATCCGGGGTTTATTGTATTTACAGTAATGTTATATTCTGCAAGTTCTAAAGCCAATGCCTTTGTCAGACCTGCTAAAGAGGCCTTTGTTGCAGAATACATACTAGCATACGCTTCCCCCATATTTCCGCTTATAGAACCAATATTTACAATTCTTCCCCATTTTATTTCTTTCATATAAGGGACAACTTTTGATATTAAATATGACGGAGCTATAGAATTTATTTTAAAAATTTCATCTATTTGTTCATAAGTCATTTTTTCTATGCCACTATAAATGTACTCTCCCGCATTATTTACAAGAATATTGATTTTATTATCCTGAATAAATTCTGCTAAAGTTTTAAGTTGTTCCAAATTCTTTAAATCACAAACACAATAATTTTTAATTTTTAATTTTTTTAGGGCTTCCTCATTTCTTGCTGTTGCATAAACATTATAATCACTATTAACACTAAGCGTATCTGCGATATTTTTACCAATGCCTTGTGAACCACCAGTTATGAGAATATTTTTGTTCATTTATATTTCCTCTTTAACAAAAGACATTAAAATTTCTGTCGTAATTCTTTGTATAACAAAATCCTGTTTTTCTTTAGAAAGTTCTTTTAAAATTTCAAGACAAGTTGATATGTCATAATTTTTATCATAATCCCTGTTGTATAAATACTTTTTTTTAAATATTTCATCTAATTCTTTATCAAGATTTATATTACACTCATTGAATAAAATTTGAAGCAAATGCTGTCCTACAATTTTTTGTTTATCTTCTTCTAAAAGTTCAATAAATTGTATAATTTCATTTAAGTTTTTATTACTTTCATACCAACGTTCTATATTTGCCATATAGACATTATATCATAATTGAGCCATTTTATATAAATAAATTGACATGTACTCATGTATTGGTATATAATTCTGTTACAAATAGTAAACAATACTATTTGATTAGGAGTAGGGGAAGATATGAAATACAGAAAAAATAACGTATTACTGTTATTAGAAAACAAAACAGACGATTATAAAGACAGAGTTGCTCTCGGTATGAGAACGCCAATGGGTTGGAAAGAATTTACTTACAGAGGTGTAGGTACTTTATCAAGACGTGTTGCAAGTTATTTGATTACTGAATTAAATGTTCAAAAAAATGACAGAATTGCCATTTTATCAGAATCAAAACCTGAATATGGAGCATGTGTATTTGCTTCAATTATGTCCGGAGCTACAACTGTTCCTTTAGATATAAAATTAACAAAATTTGAACTTGTTTCAATACTAACAGATTGCCAGCCATACGTTTTGTTTGTATCTCAAAACTACTTAGAAAAGGCACTTGAAATACAAAAAGAAGTTGATTCAATAAAACATATCATAGTTATGGATGAACCGTCTTATAATATGACACTACCATGTGTTTATACAGTTCAGAATTACCCTAATTGCAAATGGCGTCATAGAAGTTCTAAATCAACAGCATTTATAATTTATACATCAGGCACAACAGGAAGCCCTAAAGGAGTTGAAATTTCTTTCAGAAACATGCTTTCTCAACTAAATGCTATGGAAGGTTTATATTATGATGTATTTAACGGTCAGGAAATTACAACCATACTTTCAATATTGCCAATGAATCATTTGTTTGAATTAACAGTTGGTTTTTGTATATTTTTATTTTTCGGCTTTTCAATTTATTACACTCAAAGTTTAAAACCAAAAGATATCTTAATGATAATGAGAGAAAAGCATGTAAGCTTTATGATTGTAGTACCTGCTTTCTTAAAATTATTAAAATCAGGTATTGAAAATGAAATTAAATCAAACCCTGTTTCAAAACGATTATTCCCTATAATGTTTAACATTGCAAAAATAATTCCATCCCAAGCATTGAAAAAAATCATGTTTAAGAAAATACATGACAATTTTGGCGGTAACTTTATGGGATGCATATCAGGAGGAGCTCCTATTGATCCGCAAGTAGCAATGTTCTTTGAAACAATTGGTATAAAAGTTTATGCAGGATATGGATTATCTGAAACAAGTCCTGTTGTAAGTGTAAATATAGAAAAAAGAAGGGATTATACATCTGTAGGTAAGCCATTAAAAGGTTTTGAATGTAGAATAGATGAAAAAACAGGAGAAATTCAATTAAAAGGCGGTTCTGTAATGAAAGGTTATCACAATCAACCTGAATTGACTGCAGAAACAATTGATGCAGATGGTTGGCTTCATACAGGAGATATAGGATATCTTGACAAAGATGGTCATTTACATATTACAGGAAGAATTAAAAACATGATTGTTTTATCAGGTGGTAAAAAAGTATTTCCTGAAGAAGTAGAATCTGTTTTAGAAAAAAGTGAAAACTTTGCAGAAGTATGTGTTTTAGGTTCATCCCGTTCAACAGGTACAAAAGAAGGTACGGAAGAAATTGTTGCTGTAATAGTACCAAAAGAACAGTATATGGAAAATAAATCCGATGATGAACTTAACAAACTTGTTAGAGATGAAGTTAAACATTTATCCGAACAACTTGCTCCATATAAAAGACCTATTAATATAGTTGTAAATCGTGAAAGATTACCTAAAACTACAACATTAAAAATTAAACGCAGAGATGTAAAATCAATGCTAAATTTATAAAAATCAAAACTTATATTAACTTTTTTTTACAAAAACATCATGGAAAAGGCAATTTCCATGATGTTTTTTACTTTATATATATGTAAATATTGGTTATTAATATATATTGGAGGTTATTTTAAATTATGGCAGTGTCTGTAGAAGCACCACGTACACGTATCGTAGGTTTGAATCCAAAAAAAGTAAGTGAAGATGGAGAAAAAGAAGAAGTAAAAAGCAAAAAAACAAAAAGAAGTAATACTACTAACCCTACAGGAAAAACAGGTAAAGCAAAACGTAAGAATGTAAAAACAAATAAAGATGGTGATTCTTTTGAAGCTGTAACAAATAAAGTTGGACGTATGGCAAGAACAGTTGGCAACATTTCTCGTAACGACAGTGTAAGAGAATTTGCTGATGATGTATACAGTACCGTTACACTTGTTCAAGACGGTAAAGCTATTCTTGATACAATTTTAACAAAAGACCAACAAAAGAAAGTTTATGGTACTTGTGCTAAATATGCAGGTGAAGCAATAAAATTTGTAGCTGGTCTATTTGCAAAAAAAGCATAATCTCAAATAAATAAAATACACAAAACCGGTGATTTCGTTTTTTGAAATCGCCGGTTTTTTTATTAAAATAAGAAGTTAATTATATTTGATTAATAACTCTTTGTAACGCTTCTAAAGCGTCATCAGGTAATTTATCTATGCCATTCTTTTCAGTTTCTCTTGATTTTACAAAGTTAATTCTATCGTTCATACGAGCAGTAAATTGTTCTTTGTATTCCTTATTATCAAAAGATGCATCAAAGCCATCAACATCCATAATTTGAATATCATCTAAATTACCCCATTTATGGAATGTTGCTTTACCTTCAACAATTGCCTCTATTATTGCTAAAGTATGTTCTTTTTTAACTTTAGTACCCATAAATTCACCGGTGTTCAAGATATAACAATCAACACCATCAACTATTAAGTTTTTAAATCTTTCATAATCCATTGAAAGCGGATATACTCTAAATGGATTTGCATACGGTTCAACAACTAATGCATTAGGATCAACACCTGCAGCTAATCTTTCAGCTGAAGTACGTTTTGTTGCAAGAGTTGCACCCATTGCAGCACCCAAAGATGCACCTGATAATTTTACTACAGGCGGAATAGTAGGGTCTTTCATTAACCAGAATATTGCATTAATTGGCTCATCAATTCTATCAACTCTGTTTGGCGACCATAATTTTGATTTAACTGCACGTCCGTTACCATTTCTTATATCTTCTGTTACAGAATATACGTTACCGTCTTCTTTCATTATGGCTCCGTTATTTTGTTGAGTTAAGATATATTTATTATCTTCACTTTCCATAGGATAATCAGCAGTTTTATCAAAGTAAGCCGGCTCTAATGCGATAGTATATTTATCTTTGGTATTAATAATAAATGCATCATCATGTAAAACTGTAATATCATATTTACCACCATGTTTTGCGTGAGTAATAGTTGATTTACCTGAACCGGAAAGACCAAATACAGCAACTTGGAAAGATTTTCCACCTTCAAGATTGTTATAACGTTTCATACCGCCATGACAAGATGCATAACCGTTACGAGCTGCAGCTCCCCAAGCTAATGTTAATGTGCCTTTTTTGTGTTCACCAAAGTATCTCATACCTAAAATTGCAGCACAGTTATGTTCAGGATCAAAGAATGTTAATCCGTAAGGGAAATCAGGATGCGACCAATCAGGATCTGATATTACATATATATCTCCTTCAGGAATTGCACGAGAATCTTTATACATTTTTTTGTATTCATCATTCATATATTGGAAGTTTAACATCCAAGAATACATAATGTTTTCAAAGCCCTCAGGAATTAATAAGTGTGCTTTAACCATAAAGTCCTTATCCAAACCAACAACAGTTTCACAAGAATACATTAATTTATCTCTTGTTTCATAAACAGCATCTCTTACTACAGGAAGTATTGTTTTCAAATCGCAATTTGGTTCACCAACAATTCTTCTTGCAGCAGCACATCTGCCTACAGTGCTTCCATCATTAAACAATAATTGATAAGCTCCGTTAGGTAAACCCAATTTTTCAGGTTCATAAACAGGCATACCTGTTAATACAATAGTTCCGCAGCTTTCTTCAGCTAATTCATAAGCTTCTGTTACATTTTCGATTTTTTCAACATTATTTCCGAAAAATGGAGCCATAATTGTTGCACGAGCAGCTGACATTAATTCTTTTAATTCTTCTGAGTTTGTAAAATACTCTTTTGTTGCCATAATTTTTTCTCCTTTATTTTTACAAAATTATAATTATATAATATTATATTAACCGCAAAGTGCAAGCAAAATACCTGCAGCTACAGCAGAACCGATTACACCTGATACATTAGGTCCCATTGCATGCATTAACAAGAAGTTATTAGGATTTGCTTCTAAACCTACTTTGTTAACAACACGTGCTGCCATTGGTACAGCAGAAACGCCTGCTGCTCCGATAAGCGGATTAATTTTTTCTTTTGAACATAAGTTCATTATCTTTGCAAATATAACACCTGAGGCAGTTGCAATAGAAAATGCACACAAACCTAAGAATAAAATACCTAAGGTTTCAAGTGTCAAAAATTTATCAGCAGATAACTTTGAACCAACAGATAAGCCCAATAATATCGTTACAATATTAATAAACTCGTTTTGCAAAGTTTTTGATAATCTATCAGTAACTCCACATTGCATAACCAAATTACCAAATGTTAATGCACCTAATAATGGTGTAGCATCAGGTAAAAAGATAATACATAAAGTTAGAACTACAAGCGGGAACATAATTTTTTCACGTTTTGAAACATTTCTCAATTGCACCATTTCAATTTTACGTTCTTCTTCTGTTGTTAAAAATTTCATTATAGGCGGTTGTATAATTGGAACAAGAGCCATATAAGAATATGCAGCAACCGCAATTGCACCAAGTAAATCTGGTGCTAAATGCGAAGTTACAAATATAGATGTAGGGCCGTCAGCTCCACCAATAATACCAATTGATGCGGCTTCTTTCAAACCAAAATTAAATCCGGCATATTTTGCTAACAATAACGCACCCAATAAAGCACCAAATATTCCGAATTGTGCAGCACCACCTAAAAGAGCCATTTTAGGATTAGCTATCAACGGTCCAAAATCTGTCATTGCACCAACACCCATAAATATGAATAATGGGAATAAACCACCATCAATACCAATATGATAAACAGTATATAAAAAACCACCCGGTTCTGCTATTCCTGCTACAGGAATATTTGCTAATATACCGCCAAAGCCAATTGGTAATAATAATAGTGGCTCGTAATTTTTCTTTATAGCAAGATATAACAATAATAAACATACAAAAAACATAATTATAGAACCATACATGTGTAAAAAGTTTTCTACACAATTTACATCCTGCAATGGCTCTTTAACCATATTTGCATATCCTGTTATACCGTTAAGCTGTTTTAAACTTTCTAATAATTGCATTTTTATATTCCTCACTAATCTAAAACAACAAGCACCTGTCCCGGATTAACTGTTGCACCCACATCAACTCTTACGGAATGTACAACGCCATCTCTTGGAGCTTTTATTTCAGTTTCCATTTTCATAGCTTCCATCAATATAAGTAAATCTCCGGCTTTTACGCTATCGCCATTTTTAGCAACAATTTTAAGAATTGCACCCGGTAATGGAGCTTTTATTTCTTCACTTTCACCACTGCCGCTTGATACTTGAACATCATTTACATCTTGCGCTTTCATTGATACTTCATAAGATTTACCGTTTACAATGATATTATCACCATTTTGTTTTACAAGATATTCTTTTCCATTTACAGTAATAGAAGCACCGTTTTCATATTTTTCTGATGAAGAAGCTTTAGCATTCTTTGAAGAAACAGTTTCAATTTGTTGATGACCTTTGCCTAATAAGAAATCTATACCCTGATTTGTACAAGATGCAGCAATAAAGATATTTTCATCTGTTATAGGAAGATTTGCTTCATTTAACATTTTTTTAGCTGCCTCAACACCTTTTGAACTGTCTTTTTCATTTATATCTACAACTTTTTCTGTTGTTGGTTCAAGACCTAATTGTTCAGATGCAAGTTTTACAATTTCAGGATCCGGCTCACAAGGAGTTTTACCAAAATATCCTAAAACCATTTTTCCATAACCCTCTGCTATTTTATTCCATTTACCCTGCATAACATTTGAAAATGCCTGTTGATAATAGAATTGAGAAACAGGTGTAACTGATGTACCAAAACCGCCTTTTTCTACAACTTCTTCCATAGCAGCAAGAACTTCAGGAAATTTATCCATAATACCTGCTTCACGCATTTTAACAGTATTTGTTGTCAACGCTCCACCAGGTAAAGGTGATTGAACAACCAATGGATTAGTTGCCATTGCTTCCGGTGATAAATAGTAATCTTTCATACATTCTTTGAAAAGATGTTCTGTTTCAATAATTTTCTTAACATCAATTCCTAAATCGTATTCTGTATCACGTAATGCATGCCACATAGACACCATATCTGGCTGAGATGTACCACCGGATACAGGTTTCATCGCCAAATCAATTCCATCAGCTCCACCATCTAAAGCGGCTAAATAACATGCCAAACCTGTACCTGCTGTTTCATGAGAATGAAAACGTATATGAGCTTCTGAACCCAATATTTCACGAGTTCTTTTTACTGTTTCATAAACTTTTCTTGGATGAGATGTGCCTGATGCATCTTTGAATGCTAAAGAATCAAAAGGTATTCCCGCATCAAGAATATTTCTCAAAACTCTTTCATAAAAATCAACGTCATGAGCACCTTTACATCCAATAGGTAAATCCATCATTGTAATGGTAACTTCATGTTTTAATCCATGATTGTGTATTGAATTACCGGAATCAATCAAATTGTTAACATCATTCAATGCATCAAAATTTCTAACTGTAGTAACACCATGTTTTTTAAACATTTTTGCGTGTAAATCAATAACATCTCTTGTTTGAGAAACTAAACCTACAACATTTACACCTCTTGATAAACTTTGAAGATTAACATCCGGTCCTACAGTTTCTCTAACTTTGTCCATCATATCAAATGCATTTTCGTTACAATAAAAAATTGGCACTTGAAATCTGGCACCTCCTGCAACTTCAAAATGTTTAATACCCGCATCCACTGCTGATTTTAACGCAGGTAAAAAGTCTTTGGTCAAGACTCTTGCACCGAATACAGATTGAAAACCATCTCTAAACGATGTATCCATTACTTTAATTATTTTTTTTGACATATTCCTTTTCCTTATTTTACTAATCGTTAAACATTAAACTTGTATGCCGCAATTGCTGCAATTATATTATCATCTTCATTTACAACAGAAACTTTTTCCTTTTCTTCAACAACCTCAGGAAAATATTTATTAATAAGTTTCATAATAAAAGATGTTAAATTTACACAAAATACAAGCACTATTAAAAATACAAATACTGTAGACATACCTACTAATGTAACTACTAAACCATCTTCTAGCATTTTAGTACCTCCGTACTTATATAATAATATAAACAAAATAAATGTTCAAATTACAATTATTATCAAATTACAAAAATAAAATTTTAAATTAAATATAATAGTCAAAACCCTGAAAGTTCAAGTTTGAAAATAGAAAAACAATTACGGTTCAATACATAGTAATTTAAATACCTAATCTTTACACATAAATTTTGCATATTCTTTTTTAATTGTTAACTCGGATATTTTAAAATATTTATTTTGAGGTACGGTATTGTAATAAGCAAAAGCTTTGCAATAATCACCCTTATGCTCGTATGCAAGTGCTGATAGATAATTATAATATTCGTTACCTGATTTTAAGTAGGCATTTTCAAAATATTTTACGGCTTCATCATTTTCATTCAAAAGGAAATATATTTTTCCTTTTACTGAGCATAATTCAACGTCATCTTTGTTCAAATTTTCAATTTTATTAATATTTTCTAAAACGTCAGGTGTTATTTTTTTTGTTTGCATAAAACTGTAATAAGCTTTCATAGATAATGAACATTTGTTGTTTGGTTTAAGTTCTAAAGATTTATCAATATCCTGAATTGCACCGTTAATATTATTTAGATTATATTTTGTTACAGCCCTGCTTTCATACAGGTATTCGTTTTTAGGTTGTAATTTAATATAAAAACTAATAATATCAGAAGCTTTTTGCCATTCATTATTATCCATAAATTGTCCGAATACAAGACAAGGACAGATATAAAAAACAGATAAACACATCAATATGTATGCAAGAACAAACATAGCAGTAATAATTTTTGTACTTTTAGAAATTTTTTGTTTTACAGGTATTTTTTTTAACTTATTTAAATGCCATTTAAATAATCCGCTTATAGCACATGATGTAATACAAAGTGTCAATATTATGACTGTAAAAAAACGACTTAAATCTATTAATTGGTGAAGAAAAATTACAAGAATAATAAATAACGTCATTATAAGAAAAACATTGAATGTTGCAGATAATCTGAAATACATAAGAATCGGCTGTAACTCTTTTAATGATTTTACCTCTATTCCTTTTTCATAAGGAGAACAGTAAAAAACATAATTTCCTTCTTCTGTTTGTTCAAGAAAATCAAATTTATCAATATCAAGATTAAATAATTTTTCTAGTATATACTTAAATTTTTGCATAAATATAATTTAAGGATTTATTATATTATGTCAAAATTTAAACCAATCATATTTATACTAATTTCTATGTCTTAGTTCATCTTGTTTAATAAAATTGCATATTTCTTCAAGACGTTTATCTTCCATAGCTTCAATAAGTTCATTAATATCTTTAAATTTGTTTAAAGCAAAACCAATTTCAGCCAATAGAACACAATCATTGCAAAGGCGATATTCTCCATATTGAATAGAACCGGCATAAGATTTTGTCTGTCCACAGCAGGAACAGTCAAAATATTCATCTATAAGTTCAGGTCGTTCTTCCAAATCATCAATCTTCATTTGTTCTACAACCTTAGTCATTTCTTCAACAATATCTTCTTTTGTTCTATTATCGTTATCTTTCATTAACTAACTCTTTCATTTCTCTGACAGCATTGTCTAAACCTGTAAAAATAGCTTTTGTAGTAATGCTGTGTCCTATATTAAAATCACTTATACCTTTTATTTCACGAATTTTCGTAACGTTTTGATAATTTAAACCTTTACCAATCATAACTTTCATTCCTAATGTATTAGCAAGAGCGGTACATTCTTTTAAATCATTATATTCCTTATCACAATTTCCTGTTTTAAATGCCTCAATATAATTTTTTGTATTAAATTCAACATAATGCATACCGGCTTTATAGGCAGAATTAACCTGTTCCAATTTTGGTTCTATAAATACACAAGACATAGAACCCTCATACATTACATGAATCATAAAATTATTTATTTCAGTTTGATTTCTTATTACATTTACACCTGTAGACGGAGATGGTTCATTTGTTTCAGGTACAAGACAAACTATATCCGGTTTACAATCTGATGCAAGCTGTCTGTATTTTTCTAACATGGGTATTTTTAGAATAAAACGTGTTCTCAGATGTTTTCTTATATACTTAATATCATAGTTATTTAAACATTTTATATCATCAGAAATGTATAAAATAATACCGTCTGCACCTGAATGTTCACATCTTCTGGCACAAGTGAGTATATCAGGTTCTGCACCAATAGAACTTCTTAAATTTGCTAAATAATTTATATTTACATTTAAAAGCAATTTAAATTTTACCCTTCTTTTCTTTTAATTCTAACAACGCTGTATATGTCGGTAAAACAGTTATTTTCTCATCATTTTTGCAATTTTTTGCAACATATTTTACCGCTTTATTTAAATCCATTATAACCTTTATTTTTTCTTTTTCCACCCCCGCATATTTTAGCCGTAGTGCCATATCATCCGCTCTTAAACCTGATGTAATAATTTCATTTTTAGTATCTTTTAATAACTCAAATTCTGCATCCCATAGCCATGATACATCCCTGCCATCTGCAAAATTGTCGTTTATTGCTATTAAAATACGAGAATTTAAGTCGACAGTTTTTAATACCTCACTTGCTCCTGTAGGATTTTTTATCAATTGAATTATCGTATCATGTCCATTTATTTTAGTTTTTTCTGCTCGTCCGAACATTGCTTTATAATTATTTAAACCGGATTGAATTTGTTCTTGATTAAATCCGAGTTCCAATGCCATTGATATAGATGCAAGCATATTGTAAGCACTATAAATACCAACAGTATTAAGTTTATATTCTGTTATATTTTCATTATGTTTAATCTTTAATTCAATGTATTCATCATAAATTTTTGCATATCCCATATAATTACAAACAGGTCGCTTATAACCACAATCACAATAATAATGACCTTGCTGTGCATAAAATGTTTTTGAATATTGAAGTTTTTTACCGCAGACACAATTAAAAACCTCTGACGGTTCGTTAGATTTTTTATTTTTTGTAAAAAGTTCTATTTCTTCAAAACCATAGTAAATTTTTCTATTCTCTTTTCCAAGATTTGCAACAAGAGGATCATCCGCATTTAATAAAAGAGTAAGATTTTTATTTTTATCAATTGCCGATTGAATTTTCTTTGCGGTTGTATCAAGTTCTCCATATCTGTCTAACTGATCACGAAAAAGATTTGTAACTATTAAGTAATCAAGAGTTATATAATCATAAAGTTTTGATAAATATGCCTCATCCGATTCTAAAACACAATTGTCATAGCGATAACCAGGTAAAACAGTTGTTGCAAAAACATTTGCAATACCTGTAAGCATATTTGCTCCCATAGAATTGTGGATAATATGTCTTTTATTTTCTATTAAAATTTGAGATAGCATTCCTGAAGTTGTAGTTTTACCATTTGTTCCGGTTACACTTATTTTTTCATTTAAGATATATTTAGAACAATGTTTTAAAAATTCCGGATAAACTTTCAAAACAATCATGCCGGCAAGAGATGTGCCTGAACTTTTTGAAAACAACTTTATGCAAACTCTTACAAATCTTGCTAAAAATATTGAGATGTAAAATTTTAAATTTTTCATTAATTAATTATTCTTTTCGGGTATTTATTTTTTTTTATTTTTACTATATAATAATATAAAAAGATAAAATTTGAAATGATATATTTAATTGTAATATTTTTTATACTTGAATTATTTGCGGCTGTAACCGTATGTGTTTTTATATCTTTATTGGATAAGAAAGTTAAAGTTTTATCTGAAAAATTCAAGGTAAACAGACATACCTTAAAATTCAAACTCCGAGCAGTGTATGATATTGCAAACACAACCAAAAACTATGTTTTATGTCAAAAACGTTACTTCATAAAAAAACGTAAAGAATTTTTGCGTAATATGCTTAGAAGTGTATTAATGACAGCTCTTTTATTTTTCTTTAGAAATACATCACTTAAAAAGAAATTATTATATCTGGAATTAGCATTGATAATATATGATGTATTTAAATCGGAATGTACAGTGTGATATATATAGAAAGCAGAGGTGTTATACAGTGTGTAAAGAGAATGATTCGTTGTGTTTTGGTATAGGAATACTTGCAGGTGTTACAGCAGGTATAATTGCAGGAATATTACTTGCACCTAAAAAAGGTGAAGACTCAAGAAAAGAAATTAAAGATGTTATAGAGAATTTAGCAGAAACTCAAGCACCAAGAGTAAAATGTGCAAAAAAACAAGCATTAGAAGCTATAGATTTATTTAAATATAAAATGGAAAAACAATTTAAAAGATTGGCTAATTCTCTAAAATCTAATAGATTAGAAAAAGCAAAAAGACTTGAAGAATCAAATGATGAGTATGAAATTAATTAGAAAGTAAAGGATAAGTAAAATGGAATCATCACAAATATTATTAAATAACGGAATAACATTTTTAGTAACAGTAACAGGTGTTATGTTCTTAATTGTAGGAGGTTTTTTGATTAAATTAATAATTGATTTATCAAAACTTGCACAAAATGTAGATGAAACTGCAACTGTTATAAGAAATGAATTACGACCAACATTGAGAGAAATAAATGAATCTTTACATACCGTAAATGATTTTATAAAATCAACCGATAAAGGCATAGATAAAATGCGTGATACAATGAGTGATGTATTTGGTTTTAGTAGTGCCACAATATCTAAGTTAAAATTTATTTCAGGTTCATTGTTCAATGGCATACTCAAAGGTTTTACAACAGTTGTAAAAATATTTAAATCAAATAACCAAAAAGACTAATAGTAAAAAAACATCGGGTATGTTAAAAGTAAAATGTAATAAAAATTATAAAGGAGAAAAATTATGTCAGCAGGAAAATTTTTTATAGGTTTTGCAGTAGGAGCAGCATTGGGAGCTGTAACAGGAATATTACTAGCACCTAAATCAGGAAAAGAAACTAGAGAAATGTTATCTGATACAGCAAAAGAGGTTATGGAAAGAACAGATGAAAGAGTTAAAGACATACAAGAAAAAGCTGAAAATGTTGTTTCTGATTTGCAAAAAAAAGGTGATGAAATTATGAGCAATATTCAAGATTTCATTAATGATAAAAAAGATATGTTTAAATCTTAAAACTAACAATTTTCTTAATAAGTTATTTTAATAAAATACACCATTGCTTTTAAAAACAATGGTGTATTTTTATTAAATTGGGTTTGTAACAAGTGAAAGTTTTTTATCCTGTGGACGTTCTCGTTTAAGAGCAGTTAATCTGTTTTTAACAAATGGTGTATGTGCTGAATCCGGTCTGTTATTGACAAATTTAATATAATATCTCATTGCATCAACGCTTCGTTTTAATTTATCAAAACAAATTCCTATACCTAATAACGCTTTTGTATAAGCCGGCTGAACTTTTAAGATTTCATTAAAAACAGAACTTGCATCTTTATATTCTTCTAAACTCATCAGTAATGCTGCTTTATGTTTGTATGCCTTTAAAAAGTCCGGAGCAAATTCTATTATCCTCTGATAAATCATCAATGCCATATCTTGTTCTCCAACAAGTTCATGTGCAAGTGCTAATTGTACTTGAGCATTAAAATTGTCAGGATTAAGTTTTATAGATTTAATCAAATACTTTATTGCATTAACCGGCTCACCATTCATCAAACTGCAAATACCAAGTTCATAGTATACCGAAAAATCATCAGGTCTGTAATTTTCTAATCTTTTTAATATTTCTATGGCTTTTACATAATTTTGTAACCCCTTGTAAGATAATGCTAATCCGTAATATGCATCATCATTGTCATGATTTATCATTATTGAACGTAAATATTTAGGAACAGATTCCTTAAACATATTTGCCAATCTTAAAGCATCACCCTTTACACAAAAAGTATATGATTCATCATGTGTTAATGGTGATGTTATGACTAAATCCGAGATTAATTCTTTATTTTGATTATTAGTTGTAAGTTCCACTTTTACCCCTCTTTTTCAATATTCTACAAATTTTTTTAGGATTTTATAACAATCAAAGGATGTATTTTTATAGACCGTTGGATTTATCATTTTTTATGTGCTATAAATTTGTTATGAAGAAGCTTTTGTGGGTATGTTTATTTATAATTTATTCATTCTTTCCCGTACAGGCGGAAGAACCAGTCAACTTGAATAAAGTTGAAAAACCTGCTGTAAAATTAAAGCCACCTGTAAAAAAATTAAACGGTTCTCTTGTTATAAAAGACAAAAAGATTATAGAAGATTTAATAGAACTTCAAAAACAAAAAGATCTTGAAGATATAGAAAATCTATGGAAAGGAACTGTTGAAAATGATAAAGTTATAGAATTTGCATTAAAAAAACTTTCAACACCGGAAAGTCAAAGACGTATTCATTCGTCTTTGATGTCAAAAACTTTATCTGCAATTATAAGCGGAGCTTCATTTATTCCTGCATTTGTAGGCGGAGATGCTTATATTCAAACAAGTTCATTTGCTATAGGAAAATTAGCACAAAATTTATTAAATAAAAAAAATGTCCCTCACGAAGTTCCTTTAACAGATACAGAATTAATTGAACTTGCAGGACTTGTTGAAAATTTGCAAGATAGGTTAATCGATTCTTATTACAATTACAAAAATTCATTATCTTTATTGAAAGATACTCGTTCACGGCTATTACTTTACAATAAAAACTATACACAAGCCCTTGATAACGGAAATATTCTTGAGATAACCATATCTTCCTCAATGTACGATAATATGGTTTTACAGGAATATCAGGCAGAACAAGCGGCTAAAAAATATCACCTTGAACTACAAAGACTTGCAGGTAAAAAAGCTGTAGACAATCTAAATTTGTATCAATTTAATATAAATAGTACACTTTACAAAGGCGGTATTAAATGATAAAACGAATTTTTATAACAGTGTTATTTATATTTTCACTTACATCATTTTCATTTGCAGTAGAACTTGATAATGTAAAAGAGCCAAAAAATCCTGCTTATCGTGTAGGAACAACAGATGATATAGAAAAAGAATATAAAGTTAAAGATTTGATAAAACAGAAGAAAGTTAAAAATAAAAAAAATGATGACTTAAATACTGCCGGTTTAACTTATGCAGATTTAAGTATAAAGAAAATTTCACTTGAAATATCAAAAGATTTACAAATGGAAAGTGAAGACACAATGGGTGATTTATCAATGTTATGGCAAGGCGCTGCCGTAAAAAGTGATACCATAAAATTTGCAATATACAAACTATCTAATCCGGATGCTGATAAACCGGATGATAAATCTGTTAAAAATGTATTAATGACAATCGCAAATATGTCAACACTAATCGGTGCCGGTTCAGGCAATCCATTACTTGCAACAGGTTCTTTTTTTACAAGTTCTGTCATGGGTATTATGGGACAAGATACAAAAGCTTTAAACTATAAATACACAAAAGTAAATGATGCGGATATGATTATTTTAGTCCGAAAAATAGAGGATTTACAACAAAATATCATTAACAGATATTATGATTACATGACTGCCAGAAAAACTCTTGCAATGGTATCAAAAATGGTAAAAGAAAGACAAAATAATTATAAATTTGCACAGAACAAAAAAGATGAGCATCTTTTAATTTCTGATGCATATTACAGAGATTCTCTTGATATGCAAATGAAAGCTAAAAATGAATTTTATTCTAAAAGAGCAGCTTTAGAACAACTTGTCGGCTCAGATATATTCAAACAATTTGAAGATACATTAAATCAAAGAGAAAAAAAGAATAATTTATAATTTTAATAATTCTTGATGCTATGTAAACAATAGTAAAAAATTTTTTATATTTTAGCAATAATTTTTTTCAGGACATTTAAAATACTTGTATAGGTTAGAAAACATGAAAATACAAGGTAACAACAGTATAAATTTTGGCTGGAGCTGTGAAACGCATAGACAGATTATGTCTGCAGCTATAAAAGATTTGCCTCAATTTGAAAAATATAGAAATACCCTTGAAGATTACGTACAACGTCCGGACCATGACGATATAGGTTTTTTAGCAAATAAACATTTTTATTTTGGAGAAAAAATACCTGAAAAAAACTTTTCAAATGATGAATTTGTTAAAGAGTCCGTTAACCTTAATAAACTTGGATTTTTAAATACTCCTGTAGCAAACAGCGTAACTAATATTTTTAAAAAAATATTCAATACCGACGGTGTAAGCTTTATGGATTACAATGGCAGAAATAATGCAAAAGCTGCCTACGAAGACCAAATAGAAATAATGGATACAGCAATTGAAGATGAGGATGAAGAATTTGCAATACAAAATGCCGCAAGAGCATGCCATTTTCTTCAGGATATAACTCAGCCGCAACACATTGAAGAAACATCTACAATTGGCAAAGCTGTAGATTTAAAAATACATACTGATTACGAAAAATTTGCAGAAGATAATTTAGATACTTTTACTAAAAATTGTCAAACATCAAATACTGAACCAAGAAACTCTATGAAATTATTTGCTGACAATTTTACAGCAACAAAAGAACTTGGTAAAATAACAAGAGAAAATGAACCGAATTGGAATGAAATAACTCAAAAACAATTTGATATGGCTGTACAATCAACAAAAGAATTTTTGCAAAATGTCAGCATTCAAATGGGACTTTCTAAAAATATAGAAAATACAGATAACAATACTACCGATAATAAGTAGTTCATATTTTATTTTTCAGAATTTTTTTCAGGTGTTTTATTTTCTTCAATACCCTGTATTTTTTCTTCTGATGTTTGTGTAGTATTAACAGTATTTACTTCTTTTACATTTTGTTGTAAATCTTGTTCAAGTTGTTTAACACTTGTATTACCTGATTTTGCCATTTCTTCAAGTGCTTTTTGAGTTTCAAGTTTACTTTGTTCTCTCAATTTATCTTCTTTTCTTGAGAACAAATGTTTCATCTTATAACCTTTTGTTTCCTGTTCTTTTTCTATTTCTTCCATCTCACCAAGTGTTGATGTCATTGTTTCAGGTTCCGGCAGAGTATTTACAAATGAACTTGCAAGAGATATTTGGTCTTGTAATGCAAGCCACTTAAATGATTTAACTAAACTTAACGGCTTAGCAACATTTCCGTTTAAAACTACTTGGAAATTTGTTGCATTAAAATTAGAAGTTTTTGTTTTAAATAGAGGTATTTTATCTAATTCAGACTTTGTAACAGGTTGTGTAAATAACATAAACATCTTTGCTGATGCAACATTCAAACCGGGTGTTACTTTTAGTAAATTTACAGGGTTTAAGTTAGATATAGGACCAAGCATATTTGAAATCATTGACGCCAATCGTCCTCTTACCTGCATGTCTGCTACATTATTTAAAATATCAAATTTTCCTGTTATATAAATTGTCAATACATTACCATTTGTTTTTATAGGTTTAAAATCAGCAATTCCATCTTTTAATAATATGATACCTTGCAAATTTTCAAAGTGAGTTGTATCTATTGAAGTTAATCCATTAATAATACCACCTAAGGCAGATTGGAAAAATACAGAATTTCTTATATTTTCAGCCAAAATAAAGTTTTCAAATTTTCCAAAAGGCCCTATTTGTCCGTTTTTAACATTAAAATTAATATTTCCGTCTAAAGATTTAATCTGTTCTTCATAATTGGAAGCCGCACCGGAAAGGTTTAAGTCTGACTTAAAAGATAAAGTTCCGGTCAATGTATTTTTCAAGTTTGCGGTGGAAACAAGCATTTTATCTACATTTATATTTTTACCTTCAAATTTTGATTGAACTTTCATGTTCATTAAATTAACTACAACGTTACCGTTAATTTCACCGTCAAATGCATGTGTTCTTATATTGTCCAATAAAACTCTGCTTCTAACTAAACCAAATCTTGTAGTGGTATTAGACAACAATATATTACCTGTTTTTATAGTGTTTAATCTTATATGACCATTTACAAGTCGTACAGGTAACGGTTTTGCAGAAGATGCACTTGAGGAATTGTTTGAAGCAGGGAATTTTCTTGATAATGCTTTTGATACCATCATTAATTTGTCAACATCCGTCATGTTTGATTTAACATTCAAATTTTTAATTCTTAAGATTGATGATGTTTCAAGAGGAAAATCAAAACTTGAATTATAATCAGAACCATTTAAATTTAAATTACTGCTTGCAAAATGTAAATTTTTTCCATTAAAACTTAATACAATCTTATCAAGTTTCGTTAATAAATCTCTTATATACAAGTTATCTAACTCAAACTCACCATTAAAATAAGGTGAATTAGAATGTCCAAATATAAATAATCTTCCGTTTTTAAGTGTGTAGCCGGAATTTCTAAATGCACACAAAGAACCTCTTAATGATTTTGGAATATCTATTTTTATAACATTAATGAACGGGATTGGAGTATTTAATCTTGTAATAGTACCGGATAAACCTATTATCTTATCTAAATGCTCAGTAATTGTTCCATCTGTATTAGTAACGGTTGAACGATTGTAAAATCCGGTTTCTTTTATTTTTATTCTGTTCTTTTTGAAATCTATTTTTGCTTGTAAAACAGAATTTTTACCTTGCATATTTTCTATATCAGTAAATGTTATATAATTAGCAGGAGATGTAAGAAGCTTAAATACAAGATTTTGACGTTTTGTATCACCATTTATTGTCATAGTAACAGGTAATGAACCATTTGCCTTTATAAACGGTGCTGCTTCATGTCCTGCAAATTTTTTCAAATCCATAGCTGATAAATGACCATCTGCTTTTACATTAAATATCGGTTCATCTATTTTACTGTCTATTATTCCGGATATTTTAATATCTGAATTATTATTAAAATTAAAAGTTGTATCAGGAATAGTTATTTTTGAATCATTAATATTCACCTTTATAGATTTATTCGTTAATATTGAATTTGTAGCAGGAACAGACACTTTTAAGCCGGTATTGATAAGGTTTACTTTTTGACTTTGAGTATCTATATTTGCATTAATTTCCACTAAATCATTATTAACTCTAAAGGTATTTTTATTATCACGCATTACAAAATTTGTAAGTTTTATTTTTGACTCAAGCAAAGCATTTTGAACTTTACCGGTAATTTTACCGTTTATAGTAATATTACCCGAAGTTACTGCAATTGAATGTTTCAGAGGTATTGGTGCAAATGCATTGTATAAACCCACTATAGGAATACTATTTGCTGTAATTGATACATTGGCATTCGTAAGCTCATCAATCTTGCCGCTAACTTTTAAAACAGCATTATTTATATATGTATAAGCATTATTTATAATCAAATTGTTATTATCAAATAAAAATTCTGCATTTGTATTTGTTATTCCTAAATTTATATTTTTATTAATAATTGCTCCGTCTTTTACTAAAATTTTACCGTTTGAAACGAATTTTTTATTATCACTTTGAATATCTGCATTTGCCTCAATATAACCTTTTCCTTTTATTAAATCTAAATCATTTCTAATATGTAATGAATTTAAATATGCTTCTGTCAATTTAATTAAATCGTGAAAATATATTTTATCAGATTTAACATTCATAGCAATTTTGGCATTTTTATCATACTTAATCATACCCTTGAGTGCTAAGTTCTCATTTTTAGCAACTGCTAAATTTGTATCTATATATGCTTTTGTACCTTTAAATATTCCATGAAAATAACATTTCGGAAGTCGATAGTTATCTAACGTAAGTGCAGTATCATCAATATTTAGAAAACCATTAATCTTATAAATACCCTCTTTTTCCCTTATCTTCAATTTTGTTGAAATAGCAGATGTCAAATTATATCTTTGATACATTAAAACAGGGTTTATAAAAGGTAATTCCACTTTTTCCGGTTTGTCATCTTCTTCATCCAATGATTTTTCAAAAGGAGGTAAAAAAGAATCTATATTAATATCCGCTGTTATATTCTTTTTATCATCACTTAAGAATTCTGCATTCGTTTTTATTTTAGCAGTTTTTCCGTTATAATATGCTAAACTTAATTTTTCACCCTTCAATTGCAATTTATGAGAAGTTTTCAAATCTGTAATTAATATATTATAATTATTAAATTGTAAGTTAGGAACTACTATTTTTATTAATTCAGGATTGATATTATAATCCTCAACCTTTTCTTCGGTTGTTTCTTCATTTGATAAATTTTGTTCCTGAAGTATTTTTTCTACAATCTTTAATATTTTAAATTGCTTTCCGTCAACAATTGTAAAATTCAAATATGGATTATCAATTTCAGATTTTGAAACTTTTACCGTTAATAATAACAAACTTGGTAACGCTATCCTAAATTTTGCCTTATCAGCAGAAAATAAAGTTGTATTATCCTCAAATTTGACCGATAAATCTTCTGCCTTTACGCCAATTGAAAGCATTGGAGTTGTAGTAATTTTGAGATTTTTAAAATCTACATTTAAAGGTATTTGTTCCTTTACAAGATTTTGTACCATTGGTTTATATTTATTTAAATCAACTACATTTGGTAGTATAAACAAAAATGATAAATACGCTATAAGTACAACTGAACCAACTAATATACCAAATATTTTTAAAAACTGCTTCATAATATTCTCCCTAATCAATTTAGAAACATTATATTATAAAATATTTTTCATATCTACATATAATAAAAAAGACCATTTTTCAATGGTCTGTCTTAAGCTTCTCTTTTTTGGTTTATTGGTTATTTTGGTTTGGTTTGGTTTAATTAAACATTTTTTGATTTTGCAAAGAAATTCATAACGGCACCTTTTACACTTGAAAAAGCTGTTCCGATAGATTTTGCAAAATTAGAATCTTTAACAGCAGAAACAATTTTTTTACCTTTAAATATTCCTACACCGATTAATAATGCAGAAATACCTGCTGCTGCAACTGTTTTTAAGAAATTTTTATCTGATAATTTACTTTTTGCTTTTGAAGCAAATGTGTCCTTTGCCGGCTGCATTGGCATTGTAGCACCACCAAGCATACAAGGATTACAACCATTCATCGGCATGTTCAAATATGAATCAACATCAAAAGTAACAATCCCGTTTGTCGCTAAATAATTAACCGATTGTGGTAATGCCATTTAAACTAACCCTTGTTAAATTCCTTACTCTTTATATAAGTATTTTTTTATAAAAAAATTGCCTAAAAAATTTTTATTTGTTAAATTATATTACAGAATGTCAAAATATAATAATTCGTTTAAATATCTAATACCTTTATGGTGTATTTTATTTGTAGTAATATACCTTAATTTTTATCGTTATGGGACATTAATAATTGATAGCGGCAGAGAAGCATACTATCCGCAGGAAATTTTAAACGGTAAAATTTTATATAAAGATTTATTCTCAATATATGCACCGTTTTCATATTTATTTAATGCAGCATTATTTAAAATTTTTGGAATACATTTAGATGTTTTAAGATTAGCAGGATGCTTTTGTTCGTTTGGCATAATTACATGCCTATTTTTTATAGCAAAAAAGTTTTTATCTGAATTTGTATCATTTTCTTTAGTCCTACTTACTATATCAGTATGTGTTTTGCCATGCGGCAACTTTAATTTTGTATATCCTTATTCTTTTGGTTTAACATACGGACTTTTATCATGCCTGATTTCTTTATTATTTATTATAAATTATATAGATAAAAAGAATGAATTATGTTTATACCTGAGTTGCTTATTCGCAGGTATTGCAGTTGCAAACAAATATGAATTTATACCGTACATTCTTATTTATATACCTGTTTTTATCAGAATGAAATCTGATTTTTTAAAGATATTTTTATCTGTTATATCTTTTTTCCTTGTGCCTGAATTTTGTTTAATAACATTGTATATTCAAGGTTTGAATGTACATGATTTTACTAATTTTCTATCAATAATAAATAAAATGACACATACCCAAACTCTTAAATATTTTTACATGCATTCCGGTATACTATTTCATAAATATACTATTCCATTTTTAATATTTTCAGGAATTATGTTTATACTTCCTTTATTTACATTTTTTTCAGTGGAAATAAAACATTTAGAAAAGTATAAATTATTAAACATATTATCATTTTCAACATGTTTGTTCGTTTTATTATTTATATTTTTTAAATATACTCCGAATAGCTTTTTTGCCTCAATACCAATTATTTTATTTATATCATTCGTTTTTAATATAAAAAAAATTTATTCAGATTTTTCATTATTTATTCTCGTCGTAACAGCAATTTTAACCGGTTTAAAAGTAACAAACGGACTTTTGATTAACTCATACGGAATTTTTTATCTTCCTCTGCTTTTAATCGCTATCATGGCAATATACAAAAGTAAAATTAACGAAGTATTATCAAAAAAATTAGGTATATATATAATAGTTGTTTCTTTATTAATTTGTTGTTTTGAAATATTTATCTTTCAAGATAAAAATAAACTTATATCAACATCAAAAGGTAAATTATATATAGAAAAAGAATTTTACAATACAACATCTAAACTTTTAGAATTTATAAATAAAAACTCTAAAAGCACTGATAAAATCTTAATATTACCTGAAGGGATGATGATAAATTTTTTATCTTCAACAAAGACAGATGATTTTTATAATTCACTTTTACCTTTATACGAAGAAACATTTGGTGCTGAAACAATAATAAAACATTATCAAAACAACATGCCTAATTACATAATTTTTACAAGCTGGAATTCAAAAGATTACTACTTTAGTATGATTTGCGATGATTACATGAAACCATTTTGTGAATTTGTAAAAAAAGAGTATTTTTTGGAAACCCGCTTAAATGGGGACTTTACATACGTTATTTATAAACATAAATAATTTTTCTTGACGACCAATGTAAAATTTTGTAAACTTTTTTATGACTTTTTAAATAAATCATTAAACTTTTAATGTGAATGAACCGATATATAACATGTAGGTAGTTAAAGGAAATAGATTATGGCAGATATCAACACAAATTTAAATAATTTACGTCCATCGAAACCGTTTGGTTTTAACGTAGCTGTTGCTGAACATATAATTCCTCAAAGAACAATAGAAGAAATTTCCAAAACCATTTCTGAAGGTGCAGCTGCAGCTTCAGGTGTTTCGGGTATATTTGGCTACTTAGCAAAGAATGAAAAAGTATTTGACGGTTCAGTACAAAGAGAATTAGAAAGTCTTGCTGTACAAGAATTCAATACAAATCAAATATTAAATAATGCATCACCTGCAAATGGCAGCAGATTTAATTTTGATTTTTAATAAGTTTTAATAAATTTCCTATTCCTTATTCTTATTTTAAAAACAACTGAGTTTAACTCAGTTTTTTTTTGTGAATACAACATACCTTTATAAATAATTGTATTTGTTATATAATACTTTTATTATGAAACTACAAGCAACAACAGCACAAAACTCATACAGATATATATGGCTATTAAAAAGAATTTTTCCATATATAAAACCCGTAATGTTTAGGATAATTTTAGGTTTTTTAATTGCAGCACCTATAGGACTTTTAGATGGTGTTACAGCATTTGCACTAAAACCATATATGGATTATGTTATAGGAAAGCACGATTTATTATTTGGGGGATTTACAATCTCATATCAAATGATGGCTTTTGCTATTCCATATTTAATTGTTTTATTTGCGGCAGGTCAAGGTATTTTAAATTACTTTAACGAATATCTAACAAGTTGGACGAGCCAAAAAATTACGATTGCTGTCAAAGAAGATTTGTTTAAACGTCTTGTTTATATGGATTCAAGTTTTTATGATGAAAATACATCCGGTATTGTTATTGCAAGATTTATTTCAGACCCTGATCTTGCATCAAGAGGAATTATTGATAAAATAAAAGATATTATTACAAGCGTATGTGGTGCTTTAGGTTTAATCGCAGTTATGCTTTACAGTTCTTGGAGATTGGCTTTAATTGGTGTGTTGGTTTTGGGTGTTGCTTTTTTACCTGTCGCTTTAATTAGAAATTGGATAAAAAAGACATCTAATAAAAATATAGTCATAGGTGGTAAAATTACTACAAACTTAAACGAAACCTATAACGGAAATAAAATTGTTTCTTCATATAATTTACAAGATAGGCAGTTAGGTATATTTAAAGAAGAATTAAAACAATCTTTTGATGTAAATATAGCACTTGTAAAACGTGCAGGGTGGATGACACCTATTATGTACACTATTGCATCTGTCGGTATTGCAATAGTATTGGCTTACGGTACAAACCTTATTTATACAGGAAAAATGACAGCCGGTGGCTTTGCCTCATTTGTAACTTCGTTATTACTTTTATATAAGCCAACAAAAACTTTAGGCAGAGCATTACAACAATTACAAGATTTATTTGTAGCGATGGGACGTGTATTTGAATTATTTGATTACAAACCGGAAATTTCAAATTGTGAAAATCCGGTTAAAATGCCTCCTGTAAATAATGGTATAAAATTTGAGCATGTTGATTTCGAATATGTAAAAGATGTTCCTGTTTTAAATGATATTAATTTAGATATTAAAAAAGGAGAAACTCTTGCAATAGTTGGTAATTCCGGTGGTGGCAAATCGACAATAGCAAATTTGATACCTAGATTTTACGATATAAAATCCGGTTCTTTAAAAATAGATGATATTGATATCAGAACCATTGATATAACTGATTTACGTAATAATATAGCAATGGTATTTCAAGATAATTTCTTATTCTCAGGAACAATCAGAGAAAACATCATGCTGGGAAATAAAAATGCTACAGAAGAAGAACTACAAACAGCCATTCATTCTGCCCATTTAGATGAAATGATTGCAGAACTTCCAAATGGCATAGACACAACACTGACAGAACGTGGTGTAACATTATCAGGTGGTCAAAGACAACGTGTTGCAATAGCAAGAGCAATTATTAAAAACGCTCCTATTGTTATTCTTGATGAAGCAACATCTGCACTTGATAACGAATCAGAAGCTATTGTACAATTGGCTTTGGATAATTTGATTAAAGACAAAACTGTTATTTTAATTGCACACAGATTTACAACAATAAAAAACGCAAATAGAATTGCTGTCATAAATGAAGGTAAAATTGTTGAACTAGGAACTCATGAAGAATTGATGAATATTCCGGAAGGTGAATACAAACATCTTTATGAAATGCAATTCAGAGAAAGTAATGAGAATAATACGGAAGAAGGAAAAAATGAGTAAATATTTACTTGAATTAGGTTGTGAAGAATTACCATATAAATTTATAAATTCAGCAAGAAATCAATTAAAAACGGCTTTTTCGGATTTATTTAACAATAATTCGATAAAATATAATAATATAGAAGTTTTGGCAACTCCCAGACGCTTAGCCGTTATAGTTGACGGTTTAGCAGAAAAACAGGAAGACGAATTAAAAACAGTGAGAGGGCCTATAAAACGTGTTGCATATAATGAAGATGGAACATTATCTAAAGCAGGTGAAGGTTTTTTAAAGAAAAATGGAGCTGATATAAATAGTGCATATATTCAAGATGATTATTTGTATGCAAAAATTGAAATAAAAGGAAAAGAAACAACATCAGTTTTAAGTAATAATATTCCTCAAATTGTATTAAAAATGCAAGGTTCTCACTTTATGAGATGGGGTAATTTTGAAGAAAAATTCCAAAGACCTATTCGTTGGATTGTTTCAATTATGGATGATAAAGAAGTTCCTGTTGAAATAATAAATGTGAAATCAGGTAAAATATCACATGGACATAGATTTTCAAAAAACGAAACTGTAGAAATCAATAATCCTGATGAATATGTTGAAAAAATGCGTTCGGCAAACGTTATTGTAAATCAAGACGAGAGAAAGGCACTTATAGTCAAACTAGCAAAAGAAGAAGCGGATAAAGTTGGTGCTGTATGCAGATATAGCGATGATTTATTAGAAGAAGTAACTGAACTTTGCGAATGGCCCGTTGCAGTAACAAGTGAATTTGAAGAAAAATATCTTGATATACCTGATGAAGTAACTGTTACGGTTATGGCAGTACATCAAAGATACTTTGCATTATATAAAGACGGTAAATTATTAAATAAATTTATTACTATAACAAATTATCTTGGAGATGATTTTGAAAACATTAAGGCAGGTAACTTGCGTGTAATAAAAGCAAGATTAGATGATGCAGTGTTCTTCTTTAATGAAGATACCAAAAAACCTTTAGCAGATTATGTTGAAAATTTAAAAGGCATGACATATCAAAAAGAAATGGGTTCTATTTACGATAAAACACAAAGAATATTAGAACTTTCAAAAATGATTGCTGTGGCTTTAGGTCAAAATTCACCTGATATAGAAAGAACTGCGTTATTATGTAAAGCTGATTTAAGTACAAGCTTAGTATTTGAATTTACAGAACTTCAGGGCTATATAGGTTCTGATTATGCAAGAGTATCAGGAGAAAATGATAAAGTCGTAAAAGGTATAAAAGAACATTATTTCCCTATAAATGCAGATAGCGAATTAGCTTCTGGAATTGAAGGACAAATTGTTGGTATTGCTGACAAAGCTGATACTATTGCATCAGTATTTGCTGCAGGTAAAAAACCTACCGGTTCATCTGATCCATTAGGCGTAAGACGTGCTGCTTTAGGTATTATAAAAACTGTTCTTGCAAATAATTTAAAAATTGATTTATTAGAAGTTTTCAAAAAATCATTGGAACTTTTACCTGTAAAAACAGACTGTATAAATGATATACAAGAATTCTTTATACAACGTATGACAATTTATTTGAAAGATAAATATAACAAAAATATACTTGATGCATGTGCATGCAATAATCCGTTAAAAGACTTAACAGATTATGTTCTTAGAATAAAAACAATAACAGACGGTATACCTGCAGAACTTACAGAAAGTGCAAACAGAGTAGTAAAAATTTTGAAAGAGCGTGTTAATTCTGAAATTAAACCGGAATTATTTAAAGATAAATCTGAACATGAATTATATGAAAACATGCTTAATATAGAATATTCAGGAGATTATAAAAAATACATTAATGATTTAAATACTCTTGTTCCAAGTATAACTGCTTTCTTCGACAATGTACTTGTATTTGATAAAGATGATAATGTCAAAAATAACCGACTTGCTTTACTTACAAAATTAACTGAAAAATTTGAAAAATTATGTGATTTTTCAAAAATGTAAAAACTAAAAACATTATAAATAAAGGATTTTGCAATAATATTGTTAACTTTTGTAAACAAAAATCCAAAATAAGTAAATTTTTTTTTTCAGGATGCTTTATAAAGACATCAGAAGTAAGTAAACAATAACACATTAGAATAAGAAAGGTTTCCCCAATGCAAAACGACAATTTAAAAAGACAAGAACAACAACAAGAAAATTTACAAGCACGTTTTTTAGATTATGCAAAAAATCAAAATAAAAACAGTGCTGAATATATAAATATGATAACTTCATCAGAAGTAAGAGTATCTGGCACTCAAAAGCTGGAAGCAATGGTCAGAGCACAATTAAGAAAAGAGTTCCCTGGTATAGAGAACAAAAAATCTTATGAATTTTTGGTAGCATCTGTTATACACAACTATCAAAAGAAACAGCTTCAAGCAACTGATTAATAATATATTAATCTTTTATTGTTAGGGAATGGAAATAAGAAATTAAAAAATTCCAAAAAATACCTGCGGACCGGCCGCAGGTATTTTCTTATTACATATTTTATTTTTTTAGAATTGTTCTAAAAATCTTTGGTCATTATTGAAGTACAAACGAATATCATCTATTGCATATTTTAACATTGAGAGTCGTTCTACACCCATTCCAAATGCGAATCCGCTATATACTTCCGGATCTATATTACAATTTTTAAGTACATTAACATCTACCATACCTGCTCCTAAAATTTCTAACCAGCCGGTACCTGAACATGTTCTGCAACCTTTACCATGACACATTATGCATTGAACATCTATTTCCACCGATGGTTCTGTAAATGGAAAATAACTGCTTCTAAATCTTGTAGGTCTGCTTGAACCAAAATATATTCTCAAAAATTCTGTTAAGACACCTTTCAAGTCTGCAAATGTTACACCTTTATCTACGTACAATCCCTCTATTTGGTGAAAGAAATTATTCTTTCTTGAATTAATATTTTCATTTCTGTAAACTCTACCCGGATCAATAACTCTAATAGGAAGTTTCATACTTTCCATTGTTCTTACTTGAGAACCGGAAGTTTGACTTCTCAACAATACATGAGGAGCTGTTTTTGTATAGAATGTATCTTGCATATCTTTTGCAGGATGGTCTTTTGGGAAATTTAACATATCAAAATTGAAATACTCAGTTTCAACTTCAGGAGAATTTTCATCTGTTGTAAGTGAAAAACCTAATGCGTGAAATATTTCAGTTATTTCATTTATTGTATCTGTTACAGGATGAACATGTCCTCTTGGAATATATTTACCTGATAAAGTTACATCAATTTTTTCTTTTTTTAATTTTTCATCAAGCTCTTGTTTATAAAATATATCGTATTTTTCTTTTACGGAATTTTCAAGATTATTAGCTACTTCATTTGCAAATGCACCTACAACCTTTTTATCCTCATCTGAAAGATTTTTTAAATTTTTCTTTATAGAATTTAATTCACCTTTACGACTTAAATATTTTAATTTAATATTCTCAATATCTTCAAGATTTTTAGCTTGAGCCAACATTTCTTGTGCTTCGTCATAAATTTTTTGTAATTGGTCTTTCATAATTATCCTTTGCCTTATATTACATCACAGGGTTAAACTTCTTTTCATACGCAACATTTGTATTAGAACCGTGTCCTGTATAAATTTCAACCTTTTCATCAAGTGTTTCAAGTAAATTTTTTACACTCTTTACTATTTGTTCATAACTACCACCCGGTAAGTCTGTTCTTCCAACACTTCCATAAAATATTGTATCACCTGAAAATAATTTATCACCTATCAAATAACAAACTCCCCCTTTTGTATGTCCTGGTGTATGATACATCTTTATTTTTATTTCACCTATTGATAATTCTTTATTTTCATCAATATATTCACTTATTGGAGGCATAGTAACCGTACCCAAACCACCAATAAATCTATCTACAAAACAACCTATATCTTTTACAAGTGCTTCATCATCCTTATGTACATATATTGGAACTTCAGGATAGTTTTCATGAAACTCATTTAATCCCAATACATGGTCAAAATGCCCATGTGTAATAAGTACATACTTTAATGTTGCATTATATCTGTCTAATGTTGTTTTGAAATCTTTTAAATATTCAGAACAATCAATTAAAACTGCCTCTTTTGACACATCATCTATAACAATAAAATTGTTATTATCTAACATTCCCGATACAAAAGTTTTTATTATCATAAATCATTTCTCACTAAATCAAATATCTGCTTACACATTTTGAACAATTTTTCTGCATCTTTCAAAGCAATCATATTATCACCATCGCACATTGCACAATCAGGATTTGGATGTATTTCAAAGAAAAGACTATTTGCTCCTGCTGCAACAGCAGAACGTGCTAATAAAGGTACAAATCTTCTATCTCCACCTGTTGCATCTTCCCTTGTTCCAGGTAACTGAACACTGTGTGTTGCATCAAATACAACAGGATAACCACTTTGTTTCATTATTTCAATACTTCTCATGTCAACAACAAGGTTATTATATCCGAATGCTGCCCCTCTTTCAGTTAATAGTATATTTGAATTACCTGTACTTTCAACCTTTTTAACTGCTGATTTCATTTGTTGAGGTGCTAAAAACTGCCCCTTTTTTATATTTACTATTCTTCCTGTTTCACCTGCTGATAGCAACAAATCTGTTTGACGACATAAAAATGCAGGAATTTGCAAAATATCCGCTACAATTGACACTTCTTTAGCATCATCAGGAAGGTGAATATCTGTAACAATAGGAACATTAAACTTTTCTTTTACTTTGTTCAACATCTCAAGCCCACGTTCCTTACCAGGACCTCTGTAGCCGGATATAGACGAACGGTTTGCTTTGTCATACGAAGATTTGAAAACGAAATTTATATCTAATTTCTCAGTTATATCTTTCAATACATCTGCAGTTTCATAAAGCATATCCTGATTTTCAATAACACAAGGACCTGCAAGTATTGTTAATTTATCTCCACCTATTTCAAAATTGTTCAAGCTTATCTTTTTTACATCAACCATAACAACACTTATACTAATAAAAAAATTGTTCAAATACAAGAACTTTTATGCAATTTATAAATAACTCAAATATAAACATCGGGATGACAAGATTCGAACTTGCGACCCCCGCGACCCGAACACGGTGCGCTACCAGCTGCGCTACATCCCGACATTCAATTATACTTCACAAAACTTGCGTTTTGCTCAGGTGCGCTACCATTCAATTATACTTCACAAAACCTTCGTTTTGCTCAGGTGCGCTACCCCTCTCATAAAAACGATACTTAATCGTTTTTATTCGGCAGAGTGCTACATCCCGATATTCAATTATACTTCTCAAAACTTGCGTTTTGCTCAGGTGCGCTACCCCTCTCACAAAAACGATACTTAATCGTTTTTATTCGGCAGAGTGCTACATAAAAACATATAAAAATTCTAACTCAAATAAAATAATTTGTACAATATTATAAAATCATTTGTTTATACTATATAAAATATCATTTTTCGTATTATAATTTATATACCACTTGTAAGGATATTTTATGAAAAAGAAAATTACAATCGGAATATTAGTTATAGTAGTATTATTAAGCATTTTTGCAATTACATCTTTTTCACCAAGAAATACGCAGAGTTTGGAAAGAGAAGTCGTTTTTTGGACTTTGCAAATGAACGAATTTACTCCTTATATGACTGATGTGATTACAAAGTTTGAATATCAAAATCCGGATATAAAAATAAAATGGATTGATGTTCCATTTTCAGAAGGTGAAAAAAGAACGCTTGCTGCTATTTTAAGCAACAATCCGCCTTCTCTGGTTAATCTAAACCCCGATTTTTCCGGAGTATTAGCACAAAAAGGTGCATTAGAAGAAATACCGAGCGAAATGCTCACATCTTATAATAAAGAATTACTTAATGCACTCAAGATTAACGGTAAAATATTTGCTATACCTTGGTATGCTACTTCAGCTGTTACTATATATAACACTGATATATTAAATCGTGCCGATATAAAAAATCCTCCAAAAACTTTTGAAGAAGTTGGAAATTATGCAAAAACAGTTAAAGATAAAACTAATTGTTACATATTTATGCCTACACTTACGGAAAATGATACTACTTACAAATTATTAAATAAATATGGTATTAATTCTCCAAACAGATTAACAGATAAAGCAAGCGTTAGAGTATTTAATTTTTACAGAGATTTATACAAAAAAGATTTAATACCAAAAGAAAGCGTTACACAAACACATAGAGAAAGTCTTGAAAAATACATGTCGGGAGATATTGCTATGCTTCAGGCAGGAGCCAATTTTTTAAACATTATAAAAGAAAATGCTCCAAATATTTATAAAAAAACTGAAGTTGCTCCTCAACTTACCGGCACTCTAGGACAATATGATTTCTCTTTAATGAATTTTGTTATTCCTGCAAAAGCGAAAAATAAAGAAGATGCTTTAAAATTTGCGTTATTTCTAACTAATGAAGAAAATCAATTGAAACTTGCAAAGTTAACTAATGTTCTTACTACAAATGAAAAGGGCTTAAAAAGCGATTATTACCAAAAATTTGATGACAATGATTTAATGGCTAAAGCAAGAGTACAAAGTGCAAAACAACTATATAAAATAGAACCGGTTCTTAAACAACAGAAATCTCAAAAAGAAGTTAATGACTTACTTAATACATCTGTTCAAATGATACTTATAGACAATGTTAAAACAGAAAATATATTAGAATCAGCTGCAAAAAAATGGGATAAACTCAAATTTAACTAATAACTAAATATTTCCTGTTGAACTATTTTTATCATCTTCTAAGGATTTAATATCTATATCCTTTGAATCATCATCATCATAAACAATATTTTGAGGAGCTACAATCTCAATATTTACATCTGCATCAACCATTTCTATATCTTTTTTGCAATAATCATTAATTTTACCATCTTCAAGTTTTACTTGAATAGGATTTTCATTTAAAAATTTTAATGCACAAACCTTACCTAAACCATCAGGTGTCATAACAGAAGAACCGACAGGTGGCAAACCCTTTGCTGCTTGTAAGTAATTAGGATATTCATAATTCAAACAACACAAAAGTCGTCCGCAAGTTCCTGAAATTTTACCGGGAGTTAAAGGCATACCCTGATCTTTTGCAAGTTTTACATTTATATTAGCAAATTTTTTCACAAAAGAACAACAACAAAATTCTCGTCCGCACATTCCGCAACCTTCCATAATAGAGGTTTCATCTCTTACTCCTATATGACGTAAATCTATTCTTATATGCCTGAATATTTGAGTTAAATCCTTTAACAACTCTCTAAAATCTACTCTTTCAGGTGCTGTATAATAAAAAGTTATTTTCTTTTTATCAAATGTTAATCTGCATTGTACCAAATTCATTACTAATTTATGTTTTTCAACAAGATTTTTACATTTAAAGAAGCCCTCTGTTTCCAACTGTTTTATTTCCTTTAAAACTTCTTTATCTCGTTCCCCCAATATCCTTATAAAAGGTAAAGCATCAGGTTTATGTTTATTTTTATCCCATATTTTTACTATTTCGCTATTCATACATATTAATTTCAGGGCTTCCTCACCCTTTTCTGTCTTTACTAAAGCCATATCTCCACAGTGTACTTCTATATTTTTAGGTACATCTACAGGATAATACATATTCTTTAAATATCTTACTGCATATTTTTTCATTAGTATCTTTCTTCTTCTTTCAATTTTCTATTCATCAACTTTTCCAACACTTCTTTCGGTGTTATATCAGTATACAAAGCTTCATATATAGCTTGAGATACAGGAACTTCTATATTCATCTTTTTTGCTAATTCACAAAGTGCTTTTGATGTTTTTACACCTTCTGCTACTGAACCGAGTTCATTTAATATATCATCAATTTTTTTACCTTTAGCAAGCATTGCTCCTACTGTATAATTTCTTGAAAATGGGCTTGAACAGGTTGCTATCAAATCACCCATACCGGATAAACCATATAATGTTGAATAATTTGCACCGAGTTTTACACTTACTCTAACTATTTCTGCCATTCCTCTTGTAAGTAAAGCCCCCCTGCAATTATCACCCAAATGCATTTCTGATGCAAATCCAGATGCTATGGCTATAACATTTTTTAAACTTCCACCTAGTTCTACCCCGATTACATCACTGTTTGTATAAAGTCGAAATCTGCTTTTTACATTTAAATGTTCTTGTACAAACTTTGCAATTTCAATATCTTCAGATGCAACACAAGCGGCAGTAGGACATCCGTTTAAAACTTCTTTTGCCAACGTAGGGCCTGAAAGGATTGCCAACTTTTGTTCTGGTAAAACTTCTTTTATTACTCCTGCCATTGTTTTTAATGACGGAAGCTCAAGACCTTTTGAAGCATTAACAAGTATTTGAGAATTTTTTATTCCGGCTTGTTTAAGTTGTTCACAAACATCCCTTGTACCTGAAGTTGCAATAACCGATAATATTATATCCGCATTCTCTATTGCAGATTTTAAATCTGACGTAACTTCAATTTTTTTATCCAATTGAATATCAAATGGTTTTAAACAATGTTTGTTTATTTTTAATTCATCTGATAAATCATTTTCTCTGCCCCATAAACAAATATTTTCAAAATTATCAGATAAAAGCCAAACAAGAGTAGTACCCCAGCAACCGGCACCTAATACGGTCAATTTCATTCCTTAACCACCTTTTTTTCATATTTTAAAACTTTTCTCAATACACCATAATGTTTGTTTAACAATTCAATTGCCTTATCATTATCAACATTTAACATTATTGATACTATAGCCGGCTTAATTTTCCATTTACTCTTTTCTAAGGCAAACATTGCTGCACCTTGAGATGAACCGGTTATTTGAACAACTATTCGAACCGCCCTATCTTTTAATTTCTCATTTGTAGCATTTAAATCTATCATAAAGTTTTGGTATGTTTTACCTATTTTTATCATAGAACCGGTTGAAAGCATATTCAAAACCATTTTTTGTGCTGTTCCTGCTTTCATACGACTTGAACCGGCAATTACTTCAGGACCGACCTCTACACATATTACATGATATGCATCACCTGATATTTTTGCATCAGGATTACAAGTAAGTGCTATTGTTTTTGCTCCTATTTTATTTGCCTCCTGTAAAACACCCTGCAAATATTTAGGATTACCGCTTGCAGAAATTAAAACTGCAACATCTTCTTTTGTTAAAATCTTTGCATCTTTTACACCCATATCAAAATCATCTTCTGCACCTTCAACTGCATTTCTTAAAGCAAAATCTCCACCCGCAATTATACCTTGTACCATATCAGAAGGAACACTAAAGGTAGGCGGACATTCTGATGCATCCAAAACTCCTAACCTGCCGGATGTTCCTGCACCATAATAAAAAAGACGTCCACAGTTTAAAAACTGTTTTGAGATTATATCAATTGCTCTTGCTATACTTTCTATTTCATTTTCAACAGCTATTGCAACCAATTTATCTTCTTCATTTATTTTTTTGACAATATCGACACTTGATAATAGGTCTATATCACGAGTGTTTCCGTTAACACCCTCTGTTATAATTTCACTCATTTGCTTCCTAATTTTTAAGTAATTTATATTTGTTTTATAAGATTAGCCATTTCTATAGCAGATTTTGCAGCATCAGCACCCTTATTACCTGACTTAGTTCCTGCTCTTTCAATTGCTTGCTCAAGATTATCCGTTGTTAACACTCCAAACAACACAGGAACTTCTGTTTCTAAACTTACGCTTGCAACACCTTTTGATACTTCTGCACATACATAATCATAATGAGAAGTTGAACCCTTTATAACAGCTCCTAATGCTATAACTGCATTATATTTACCTGTTTTGGCAGCTTTTTTTGCAACTAAAGGTATTTCAAATGCTCCAGGCACCCAAGCTATATCTATATTATTATCTTCAATCCCATGTCTTTTTAACTCATCCAAAGCTCCTGATAAAAGTTTTGAACTGATAAATTCATTAAAACGAGATACAACAATAAAGAACTTTTCGCCTGATGTTGTTAATTGTCCCTCTAATGTTCTCATAGTAACCTACTCCTTAATTTTATCATAACTTTATTTTACAACAGACGGTAATATTTGTAAATCGACATCAAATAATAAAAATATCTGCAAATTCTATTATTACAAAATATAATATATATAAAATTATTCTTGAAAATTTATATATATTATAATAGAATCAAACAGGGGTTCAATTCCCCTTACCGCCGATATTAATTAGTCCTCGTTTGAGGGCTTTTTTATTATAGGAATTGAACCCGGTATCACTTACGTGATACGGGGTTCGCACCTCTCAGTAAACTTGACATTTAGTCAACTTTACTTCGGCAGAGTCCTTACCGCCGATATTAATTAGTCCTCGTTTGAGGGCTTTTTTATTATAGGAATTGAACTCGGTATCACTTACGTGATACGGGGTTCGCACCTCTCAGTAAACTTGACATTTAGCAGAGTCATTGACGACATCAATAAAATACACCTGATACGGTTTACGTATCAGGTGTGTTGCAGTTAAAAATAAATTTAAAAGTTTTTAACCCATTTTTTCAATTCATCAACAGAAGGATTACCGTTTAAAATATCACCCTCGATAATCTTAGTTGAAGAAGATACACTTGGTTTTAGATTTTCAACGGTTTTACCAAATCTGCTTCCGCCTGAAGTTGCAAAAAGAACAATTGTTTTATTTGAAAAATCATGTTTTTCAAGGAATGTATTTACAATTGTAGGTGCAATGTACCACCAAATAGGAAAGCCCAAATATATAGTATCATAATCTGATACTGAAAAATTATCATTTACCATTTCAGGACGAGATTTATAATCTTTCATTTCAACAGAACTTCTTGATTTTTCGTTAGTCCAATCCAAATCCGCATTTGTATATGGTTTTAAAGGTTTTATTTCGTATAAATCACCGCCTGTTGCATTCGCTAAATTTTCTGCTACCTTTTTTGTTGTTCCTGTTGCTGAAAAATAAGCAACTAATACTTTTTTGTCTGTCATCTTTATATCTCCTTTGTTTGTAGGTATTACATTTTGTTTATTATTTTGTACAGCAAAAACAATTCCTGTACAAACAATAAATAGTGATAAAATAACTAAAATTACATTTTTCATAAATTGTTTACTCCTTTTGGTCAAATTTTTCTGCATCTAAATATTTAATTACTCTTGCAGGATTACCTACAACTACCGCATTATCAGGAACATCTTTCGTTACAACTGCACCTGCACCTATAACTGCATTTTCACCAACTGTAACTCCAGGAAGAATAGTAACGTTAACTCCAATCCACACATTACGTTTAATATGAACCGGTTTACAGGTTATAACATACCTGTCATACATATCATGATTATTTGTTGCTATTACACAATTTAGAGAAATCATAGTATTATCTTCAATAGTTAAACCGCCCGCAGACATACATTGAAATCCGTTCATAATAGTAACATTTTTACCAATCTTAACTTTATCTGCTAATATCGTAAAAATAGGCGGATTTATTCTTGTATTTTCACCCAAAGTATTATTAAAAAGTTCATTTATAAGTTCCTGACATTCGGATGTTGTAGGGTTTGTGTGATTTATCCTAAAACATAAATCTGAACTTCTTTTTGCTTCTGCTATTCTTTCCGGACTTTGTGTCCTGACATCAATTCTGACTTCTTCCATTAATTACCAATCCTTTCATGCATTAAGATACTTTTTAATTTTTCACACATATTTTTTGCATAATTACATTGCTCCAATACCACGAAGTATGCCTATCATACCATCTGCAGCTATGTCATTTGTAATTTTTCCATCTTTATTAAAATAATAAAAATTCATTACACACACTGAAATCTTTTTATTTGTTGGTGAAATTCCCATAAACTCACCATCATGCGTTGCTGTTAAATCCCATTTAACAGCAACCTTATCTTCATCAGCTACCATATCAGCTATATGCCATTGTACATCCGAAAATCCTTTTCTCATCCAATATACAACTGACAAATAACCTTGTCCGCCATACAATGGTTCAGAACTTGCAGGTGTAAAAAATGGAGCATCATTTGAAATAAGTTCTTCTGCTAATTTTTCATCAGCAGTATTTATCATAATTTCAAACTTTTTTATTAGTTCTTTATTTCTGTCAATTAAATTCATTTTAGTTCCTATTTTAAATTTTCGTATTCTTCATCAACTACAGGTTCCAGCCATTCATTTGAAGTTTCGGTTCCATCTATTTCAACTGCTAAATGTGAAAACCAACTGTCTGGTGCTGCACCATGCCAGTGTTTAACATTTGCAGGAATATTAATTACATCTCCAGGTTTCATTTCTATTGGTTTTTTACCCCATTCTTGATAGTAACCTCTGCCTCCAACAGCAATTAACATTTGACCACCACCTGATTTTGCCTTGTGAACATGCCAATTATTTCTGCACTTTGGCTCAAAGGTTACATTATAAATTTTAACTTGACTTGTTGAAACAGGTGCAAGATAACTTTGACCTATAAAATATTTTGCATAAGCTGTATTTGGTTCACCTATCGGAAACATTATTGTTTGAGCATATTTATCCTTTTCGCTTAAAGCAGGTGTATTTTCATTCCACACTTCTTTTGCTAAATTAAATGTTGCCCATGCTTTTGGCCAACCTGCATAAAACGCAGTATGTGTAATAGCTGCAGCAATTTCTGCTTTTGTAACTCCATTATTTTTAGCATTTTGAAGATGATATTTTATAGAAGAATCAGTTATTCCCTGCGACATCAATGCAACAACGGTAATAAGACTCCTTGTTTTTAGTGATAAATCTTTATTATTCCAATTTTCACCGAATAAAATGTCGTCATTAAAATGTGCAAATTCAGGTGCAAATGCACCTAAACTATCTCTGCCTGCTGTTTGTACAATTTTTGTGTTTGTCATAGTTTTTCTTTCCTCTTTATTTTTACTAGTTTTATTTGTTAATGCAAAACCGGTTCCATTTGCCAATATAGTTAATACAATGAATGATATTATTAATTTTTTCATACTTATTTACCTATTTTTACGAATAACCTTTCTTTCATCTTAACTGTTATATTAAATAATCTTCTAAAATTTTTTCTAATTGAAATTCTGAAAACTTGCATGTCCATTCTTTCGGTTCGAAACTACCATCTGACATACACCAACAAGTCATCATTCCATAAAGTTCGGATATAATAATATGTGTCAAAAGTTCTACGGGAGTATTCTTTTTTAATTCTTTGTTACTAATAGCTTTATTCAATATATTTTTTAACATATTTACATCATATTGCCACTTGCTCATATCTGTATTATCAGGTGCAGTTTTTGGATCAATTGATGCCCTAATCCATTCTCTGCAAATATTTATACCATATAGTTCAACCGCTTCCATGAAATTGTCCAAATATAATGACATTTTTTCAATGAAGTTAGTACATTTCATTTCATTAATTTTATCTTCAATGGCTTTAAAATATCCCCTGCAAATTTCAGATACTATATCTTCTTTATGCTTAAAGTAAACATAAAATGTTCCTTTAGCTACACCTGCCGCCTTTGTAATATCCTCAACACAAAGTGCATTAAATCCGTTTGATTTCAGTAAAGATTCTGCCGTATCTACTAATTTTTGACGAGTTCTAAGTGCGTTATCCTGCCTTTTTGTCATAATCCTAACCCCTTTGACACAATTTAATAAAATATGTCATAAGTATATTATTATACAACATTGACTAATAGTCAATGACTTTTAGTATTAAAAAAATAAATTTTTATATATTAATATTTTTCTTGATTTTATTTTTTATTTTTATTATTATAATTGTAGCATTCAATTTACTAAATTTTGAGGGAAGAACTTTATGACACTTGGTACTTTAGAATTAGAAATCCTAAATTCTATTTGGAGTTTACAAACTTCTGACGAAGATATGAACATTTCTGTTAAAGAAGTTGTTGAAGATATGTCAAGAAATGGTCTAAATAGAGCATATACTACCGTAAAAACAGTTATGGACAGATTAAGTTCAAAAGATTTACTTGCAAGATACAGAGTTGGAAAAAAGTTTTATTACAGATCAGTTATGGATAGAAATGAAATGACAGTTTCTGCCATAAAAGAATTAGCAAAAAGCTTTTTTGACGGCAACTTAACTGATATGATTCATTTTATGGAAACAAACTGTTTAGATTTGGTTTAATTAATGGATAATGTTCCTGAATTTACTGATACTAAATCTGCAAGAATTTATATCGGAAATTTAATTATTGCAGTGCTTACAGATAAAATTATTGTGAGAGAAGCTATAAAACTTTTTCCGCATGACGTTAAAGATTCGTCTATTAAAAGTGCATATCATGCACTTATTCATCGTGAGGCAGATGAAGATTTAAGACGTAGAGATTTGATGTACAAAGACGAACAAGACAGTTATCTTGAGCAGGTTGCACGTACATTGCAAAAAGGTAATGAACTGCCCAAAAACATTATAAAAAATTACAATAAATATTATAGAGATATAGAAATTAATCATACACCGTTTATGAAACGCTTTCTTAAAAAATTGTGTAAATTTATGAATGTTTAGCATATAATTTTTTTTATGAAAAGAGTTAAATCAAAATTTGTTTGCACAGAATGTGGATATGAAGCAGCAGGATATTTAGGAAAGTGTCCTGAATGTAATTCTTGGGGAACTCTTGTTGAAGAAGTTGTTTCTGATACATTGAATAATAAGAAACTTAGTACAATCAATGATGAGAAACCATTATTAATAAACGATATTCCAATCAATGAAAGTGTCAGAGTAAGCACAAATATATCAGAATTTGACAGAGTACTCGGAGGAGGACTTGTTCAAGGTTCTCTTGTTCTTCTTGCAGGAAGTCCGGGTATTGGAAAGTCTACATTAATTCTTCAAACAAGCGGACAGCTTTGTAATAAAAATCTAAAAGTTTTATACGTATCTGCGGAAGAATCTGCTACTCAAGTAAAATTAAGAGCCGAACGATTAAAAATAAATACTGATTTATTATATATATATCCACAAACAAACATTGATTCCTTAGACGAACAAATTAATAATATAAAGCCGGATATAGTAGTTGTAGACAGTATTCAGGCAGTATATACAAATAATTTAACGTCATCAGCAGGAAGTGTAGGACAAGTTAGAGAATGTTGTAATTATTTAATGAGATTAGCAAAAACAAAAAATATAACTGTTGTTGTAATAGGACATGTTACAAAAGAAGGAAATATTGCAGGCCCTAAAGTGCTTGAACATATTGTTGATGCAGTTATTCAATTTGAAGGCGATAAATATAAATCATATAGAATTTTACGTGCAATAAAAAACAGGTTTGGAACAACTTCTGAAGTAGGAATATTTGATATGCGTTCAAACGGTTTAGTTGAAATATCAAATCCATGCGAACTATTTTTAAATGAAAACCATATAGAAACTCCCGGAAGTGTAATTATTGCGGCAAGTGAAGGTTCTCGACCTTTACTGCTTGAAATACAAGCATTAGTAGGCATAACACCTTATCCTGCACCACGAAGGATTACAAATGGTGTAGATACATCAAGAGTTTTACAAATTTTAGCAGTTTTAGAAAAAAGAGTCGGATTAAACCTTTCAAAACAAGATGTTTACGTAAATGTTATCGGGGGAATGAACATATCAGAACCTGCTGCAGATTTGGGTATTGCTGTTGCTATTGCGACTTGTCTAAATGATGTTACCGTAAATATGCATACAGTATTGATAGGTGAAATTGGCTTATCAGGTGAAATCAGACCTGTAAATGATTTGGAAAAAAGAATTTATGAAGCTGAAAAGCTTGGATTTACACATGCAATTGTTCCGAAGGCAAATAATTTAAATAAAAGCTTTGAAAAAATAAAAATTTCCGAAGTAAATAGAATTACAGATGCTATAATTAAAATCACGAAAGAATAAATTACAACAAGCCGGCTTTTAATACGGCATTTTTATCTAAAGTTCCTTCTTTGACATAGCCCTTCATCAATGGAAGTATAACTTTAATATCAAAATTTTCAGCTTTTTTATCGGAATGCATTATTTGGAAAATCTTCTTTTTATCAAATTTAAATTTTTTATCTTCAAAACCGAATTTTTTTAATAAATCCGTTGCTGCCTCTTTGTAATTTGCATCTATAATCTTAAGGTAATGTGCATAATTAAAAATAAAAAACATTCCGTAAGCAACAGCTTCTCCATGTGTAAACTGTTTATAATTAGTTATTGTTTCTATAGCATGAGCGTAAGTATGACCAAAATTTAAAATTTTTCTTAAATTTGCTTCTTGTTCATCTTTACTTACGACTGATATTTTTAATTCAATACATACTCTTATTATTTTTGATAAAAATCTTAAGTTTAAATCCAAAACTTTTTGATAATGTATGGATAAAAAGTCAAAAAGACCATAATCAAAAGTTGCGTTACAGCTTTTTTCTATAAACGCATATTTAATAACTTCTGCCAAACCGCTTTTTAATTGTCTTTCATCAAGTGTTTTCAAAAAATTTAAATTTTCAAATACGGCATCCGGTTGATAAAATGCACCTACAAGGTTTTTACCAAATTTTGTATCTATTGCAACTTTTCCACCAACAGAAGAATCAACACAAGCTAACAATGTCGTCGGAACTTGTATAAATTTTATACCTCTCATATACGTAGCTGCAGCAAAACCGGTTATATCTCCCACAACTCCACCACCTACAGCTATCAACGCACTTTTTCTGTTTAATTTTTTTTCTTCACAACGTTTTATAATTTTTTGATAATTCTGAAAATTTTTTTCTATCTCTCCGTCTTTTAATATAAAAATATCATTTTTGTCAAAACCAAGAGTAGCAGAGTATAATTTATATACTTTTTCACTCATTACAACAAGAAAATTTTGAAAATCGATACTCTGCATAATTCTATCTTTTATTTCATCAATAGGATCAGTATCAATATATATCGGATAACTCTTTTGTTTTCCCTCGATTTTTACATTTACCTTATCAGACATAATTTATCTTTTCCAAAATTTCCTTAACGATATTATAAGGTGTTCTTCCGTTAGTGTCAATTGTTAACAACGCTTTAGAGTAATTTTCCTCTCTTTTTTTCAAAATTTCTTCTATTCTCTGTTTTCCAAATCCATCTTGTAAAAGTGGTCGTTGTGTTTCATGTTTTATTCTTTCATATATCGTTTCAGGTGTTGCTTTTAAGTATATTGTCATTCCATTTTCGTTTAATACTTTTCGGTTATTTTCATTTTCAAAAACACCACCACCAAGAGAAATTATTTGTTTATCTTTTTCACATATTTCTGATATTACATCTTGTTCAAGCTGTCTAAAATATTTTTCACCTTTTTGTTTAAAGATTTCAGAAATTGACATTTGACAATTTGTTTCTATTAATTCATCAGTATCTATAAAATTAAAATCAGGAATATTTTCTTTTAATAATTTACCTATTACTGTTTTTCCAGCACCCATCATACCGGTTAGAATAATATTATTTTTCATAATTACTTTTTATCTCTTTCAATGAATCTCCACCAAATTTTTCAAGTAATTCATCTACTAAAACCCATGCAATTCTTGCTTCAGCAACAACAGCACATGCCGGAACGGCACAGGTATCTGAACGTTCAAAATGAGCTGTAGCTGCTTCCTTTTTATATATATCAATTGTTCTCAAAGGTAATCTCATTGTCGGTATAGGTTTCATTGTCGCTTTAACAATTATAGCTTCACCATTTGACATACCACCTTCTATTCCGCCTGCATTATTAGTTTTGCGATATACCTTTTTATCGGCAATAAAAATTTCATCATGCATTTTACTTCCTAAAAGCTCTGCGGACATATTTCCAGCACCTATTTCAACAGATTTTACAGCAGGAATACTCATTACTGCTTGAGCTATTTTTCCGTCAAGCTTTCTGTCCCACTGTACAAAAGAACCCAAACCAACAGGAATATTTCCAAAAATAACTTCAAATTTTCCGCCTACAGTATCTCCTGCTTCTCTTGCACTATCAATTTCTTCTTTCATCATTTCCGTTGCAACTTCATCGGCACATCTTAATTCTGAACGTTCCGCAGCTTCTTTAATCAAAGTATAACTTTGAGGTAAAACTTCTGCCTTTACCTTTCCTATTTGTATAACATGTGAAAACCCTAAAATAAAAAACTCTTTTAATATTTGTTTTGCAACTGCACCTACTGCAACTTCTATTGCGGTTTGTCTTGCACTCGAACGTTCCAAGACATCTCTTAAGTCCTCTAACTTGTATTTCATTGCACCTGCAAAATCTGCATGACCGGGACGTACTTTAGTAAAAGATTTATCTGCTACAAGTTTAAGGATTTCTCTGTTTTTTAAATTGACTTCCTCTATACTCATAGGAACTTTCCAATTTTCGTAATCCTTATTCTTTATTTCAAGACAGATAGGTGCACCTGTTGTCAAGCCCAATCTTACACCTGACTTTATTTCACATTTGTCCGATTCTATTTTCATTCTGCCGCCTCTGCCATATCCGGATTGACGGCGTTTTAATTCACTGTTTATAAATTCTATATCTATTTTTATTCCTGATGGAATTCCCTCTATGATTGCATCAAGGCATTTTCCATGACTTTCGCCCGATGTTAAAACTCTAAAATTTTTCATTGTATCCTTTTTTATTTATTATCTGCATATCGTAAAAATATTTGTTCTTTTGTTTGCATTAATTCTTCAATTATAACCCAATTTCCATTTTGTTGTTTTTGCCATATTTGATAGGTTTTTAAATGATAATTTTCTCCGGTAGGTTGCCTTAAAGCTGATACCTTAACTCCATTAGGAACTTTAGTTACAACAATATTCGAGTAATAATTTTTATACCCTCTTGCTTTTGCTACATTTTGACTTATTTTCATTTGATATGAATAAGTTTTCATGTTAGTTGTAGCATTAACTAACTGTCCATCCGGCTTAACTACCTGTCTTATTATTTTAGCATTTGGTGAATAAAAACCAACTATTGATGAACTGTATGAATTTGCACCTGATACATAGTTATTAAAAAGTGTTTTTACTGTTTCTATATCATTTGCATAAACATACGGCATAAAAACAAAAATAGAAAATAACAAAATTAAAGATTTTTTCATACTTATTATACCCCTTATAACTACATTTTGAATTTTATCATAAAAAATTCTTTAGAAAAAGATACTTTAATATAATATTTTATTCAAATATACTATACAAAGTAACTATTTCTCAAAAACAAATAGTGTATAAATTTTTTATTTAATTGTACAAAATTTTTTTAATTTTGAATTTATAAAATTCAATACTAAATTATAAAAACACATCATAGATAATTCGCCATTATTGATTTTACGTAATTTTGAGTTTCCTTGTATGGAGGAACACCGTCATATTTTGCAACCGCACCTGAGCCGGCATTGTATGCAGCAAGAGCCAATATTACATTACCATTGTATTTATTTAACAAATTTTTTAAATATTTAACCCCGCCCTCTACATTTTGTACAGGATTGTAAGGATCTGTAACACCTAAACCTTTAGCTGTCGCAGGCATTAATTGCATTAAACCCATAGCTCCACAATGAGATGTTGCATTAGGATTAAAACCGGACTCTTGTCTTACAACGGCTCTGACTAACTTTTCATCGACACCATGTTTTTTTGCAACTTTATCTATCATTGCAATAATCTGTGATTTTGGAGCATTGCTTGCAACATCAGAAATTTCTATATTACTGTTTATATCTGATATAGCGTTTATAGGATTTGTTGCCGTAAGTTTGCTTATATTGCCAAGTCCTGTTAATGCACCAAACTTTCCAACTTTATTTTTATCTGTTAAAATTTCACCTTGAACTTTAGATGTTGAAGTATTATTTAAAATACCTCCAAAACTTATTTTTGAAGTTTGTTGAGCAGAAGAATTTTTTAAGACCTCTGAAAATGATTTACCCTCTGTTTTTGTTGCATTACCGACATGTGGTACTTGCATAGGAGCATTTATATAATTATTAAGCTGAATAGCTCTTGCCATAGCTGATTGCTGACCGCTTGACGATATTAAATTTTGTATCATCGGTGAAAACATTTTAGCTCCCTCTTATTACTATTATCGTTTAAACTTGAAAAATTTTTAAGTTAATTGAGTAAATATCATCTATTTGATTTATAATGTTTTTTATATAATTGTCAAGTGAGGAAAAATGTCAAGAAATAAAATTGTTGTTATTATAGGAGCAGGCCCTGCAGGACTTACGGCAGCATATAAATTATTAACAGAAACAAATGATATAAAACCAATTATTTTCGAAACAGATAGAGAACCCGGAGGAATAGCTAAAACACTTTTTTACAAAGGAAATGGTATAGACTTAGGCGGACATCGGCTTTTTTCTAAAAATAATGATATAAAAGAATTATGGCTTGAATTTTTACCCCTAAATAAAAATACAGATGAAAATGAAAATATAATGCTGATTAGAAAAAGATTTTCAGAAATATTATATGATAGAAAATTATTTGATTACCCGATAAAACTTTCATTTAAAACATTTAAAAATATGGGGTTAAAAAAAACATTTAAATCAGGTATTGATTATATAAAGAGCAGCTTATTTAAGAGAAAAGAATTAACTCTTGAAGATTTTATAATTAACCGATTTGGCAAGGCATTATATTCAATGTTTTTTGAGGGCTATACAGAAAAAGTTTGGGGAAGACATCCTAATAAAATTTCAAAGGAATGGGGTGAACAAAGAATTAAAAGCTTATCACTTTCAAATGTAATTTTAAATGCCCTGCATTTAAACGGATTTCACAAAGAAACTTCTCTTATTGATAAATTTTGGTACCCGAAATACGGCTGCGGACAATTATGGAATCTTATGTCCGATAAAATAATTTCTCTTGGTGGTGAAATTCATTACAACTGTCCTGTTATAAATATTGAAAATTCTTCTGATACTATAAAAACAGTTATGGTTAATAAAAATGGTAACATAGAAAATATAAATTGTACGGCTTGTTTTTCATCAATGCCAATAAAAGATTTATTAAATATAATGTGCAATACTCCTTCTGAAATATTATCAATATCAAATAATCTACCTTACAGAGATTATATGTTAGTTGGATTAGAACTTAATAATATAAATCTTAAAGATAAGAATGGAAATCTTACAAATGATTGCTGGATATATATTCAAGATGAAAGAGTAAAAGCAGGCAGAATACAAATTATGAATAATTGGTCGCCTTATCTTGTCAGAGATAAAAATAAAATTTTCATAAGTGTAGAATATTTTTGTAATGAAAACGACAGATATTGGAATATGGACGACAATACATTTATAAATTTTGCTATTTCCGAAATGGTTAAAATCGACATTATAGAACCTAATTATGTAGAGGACAGCACCAGAATAAAAGTTAAAAAAGCATACCCTGCATACTTTGATACATACACTCAATTTGATGAAATAAAAACTTATCTTAATAAATTTGATAACCTTTACTGCATAGGAAGAAACGGACAGCATCGATATAATAATATAGACCATTCGATGTTAACAGCAATATATGCAGTAAATTCCTATATAAACGGTACTGACAAGAACAAAATATGGAACGTTAATAGCGAAAAAGATTATCACGAAACAAAATAAAAAATTTAATGGTATATTTTTATAAAAGGCATAAATAATATGGTTTGTAAAATAATAACATCTTCAATAATAGGATTAGATGCATACAAAGTTGATGTAGAAGTTGATTTGGTATCATCATTACCGAACATTGTAATTGTCGGATTACCTGATACTTCTGTAAACGAAGCAAAAGACAGAGTACGCTCTGCAATAAAAAATTCATCACTTTCATTTCCTTATAGTAAAAAAGTTATTATAAACCTTGCACCTGCTGATATCAAAAAAGAAGGAACAAATTTTGATTTACCTATAGCCATAGGTATACTTGTTGAAAATGAAGTTATAGATGAACATTTAATTAAAGATATGGCATTTATTGGAGAATTATCTCTTGACGGAACATTAAGAGGTGTAAATGGAATATTATCACATATTTTATGTTTGAAAAAATCAGGAATAAAATATGTTATTGTACCTGAAGAAAACTCAAAAGAAGCATCTCTGGTTAATGATATTACAATATATAGTGCTTCAAATTTAAATGAAGTTGTAAATCACTTTACAGAAAATCCGCTTCCAATAGTAAAAACCAACGCAGAAGAATATTTAATAAACAATTCAACAAACGAATACTCGGATGATTTTAAAAATGTAAAAGGTCAAAAGAAAGCTAAAAAGGCGTTAGAAATAGCAGCAGCAGGAGGACATAACGTTATAATGACAGGTTCTCCGGGAGCAGGAAAAACGCTTATGGCAAAATGTTTTGCATCAATCCTACCTCCTTTAGAATTGTCAGAAGCACTTGAACTTACAAAAATATACAGTGTAGCCGGCTTATTACACAATAAACCATTGATAACGCAAAGACCATTTAGAAGCGTACATCATACCGCATCTGCAAGTGGTATAACAGGTGGAGGAAGCAATCCTAAACCCGGAGAAATCACACTTGCACATAGAGGTGTTCTATTTTTAGACGAAGTTGTGGAATTCCCAAGAAATGTACTTGAAGTGCTGCGACAACCGCTTGAAGATGGAGAAGTTGTTATATCACGTGCTAAACATTCTGTAAAATATCCTGCAGATTTTATTCTATTAGCCGCAATGAATCCATGCCCATGCGGTTTTTCAGGAGATACTGAAAAACAATGTACTTGCAGTGATTATCAAATAAATCGTTACAAATCAAGAATATCAGGGCCTCTTATGGATAGAATAGATATTCAAATAAATGTTCCAAGACTAACAACAGAAGAACTGATAGATACGGATAAAACAGCAGAAACCTCTCAACAAATACGAACAAGAGTAATAAATGCAAGAAATATACAAAAAGAACGCTATAAAGCTTATGGTATCCTAACAAATTCTCAATTGCACGGTGATTTAATCAAAAAATTCTGCAATATAGATGAACAATCAAAAGAAATTTTAAAAATTGCCTCAATAAAATATAAACTGTCAGGAAGAAGATATGACAGAGTACTAAAACTCGCAAGAACAATTGCAGATTTGGACAATTCAGAAAAAATACTTTCAACACACTTAACTCAAGCCCTGCAATATCGGCTCAGTGAAGAATATTCTTAATTACAGCTTATTTCTAACCTATGTAATGATTTCTTTGAGTACCAAAAGTATTTTTTGCAACTTCAACAGTACCATAAGCAGCAAGAGCCGTTGCAGAAAGTTTTGCAGCTTTACCTTTTGTTAATAATGTTGCAGCTGTTAATGCTAAAGGAATAACATTTGAAACTATTGATTCAGCAAATCCTTTAATATAACCCTTTGCAGAATTAAAGAAGTTTCTAACACCGTTAAACATTCCGCCCTTCATTTCTCTGTCGAAACGTCTATCTTGCAATTCACTTAATATAAAACTTGGTTTATTTAATGTTCTTGAATCTAAAAATGCATCAAGTCCGCTATCAGCAATAGCATTTTTTCTTTCTTCTCCTGCTCTTAATTGTCCCCATTTATGAGCATCATATACTATTGCAGCCAATCCTAAACAACCTACTGTTTTTGCTACACCGGTCATAACTTTTGAACCTACACCTGATGATGTTTTTGGAGTTGAACTTAAATTTTTTAAATCTATTACCGGTTTAATTGGTAATGCTGCAGGAGTTGTAACTTGCATTTTTTATTTTCCTTTTTTACTTTAAAACTTTTATTCTTTATATTTAATTACATTCTTAAAAGAATTTTGTTTGCATAATCAGCTTCTTGACCTTCTGATTTTGACATATTTTGCAATAATTGATGTGTCAATTCATCACCTGTAATCAAGTTTCCGGCTAACGCTGCCAATGAAAGACCTCTAACTTCAGCTGATGGATCTTGCAACATTTTGTTTGTTAATGCTGTTAAAGCAGGATTATCTTTTCTGTCGCTATCTTCTTGCAATCTTTCAATAATATCTTGACCAGCCATCATTCTTAATTTTTTATCTTGAGAATTTAAATATGATTCAAGATTTCTAACATAATGGTCTGTCAATTCCATTTTTGGTTTTGAAGGTTTTGCTGTATTTTTTGCAATTTGCTCCATTGCTGAAACTAATTCTTTTGGAATTGCAACTTCTGATTTAATAGGTAATGTAGCATTATTAACTACATTTTGAACAGGTTTTTCTGATTTGATAGGAAGTTCATTAACAACAGCTTGTTGTTGTCTTTCAACACTTACACCATTTTGAACTGTTTTATTTTCATTTTTAACTTTTGGTAACGGATCTCCATTTGCTTCAGCATTTATTCTGTTAATTGTATCCATTTGAGAAGCTAAAGCAACTTGGTTTAATTTCATAACCATAGGAGTTGCAAAAGTTGTAATATAATATGCAGCAGGATAACATCCGTTTAATACAATGTTAGGGTTTGCAACTCTTGGCATTGTAAAGTTGTTACTCATTGAAGGAGTTGTAACTGTAACATTTACCTTTGCTGCTCCATTATTGCTTTGTACGTATTGTGATACGTTTTGCATACTAACTTTTAAACCTTAACCTTTTATTACCTAACGATTTATTTCTAAACCTTACCTACATATATATAAAGTCTAAAACCATGTAAAAATTGCCTTTTTGGGCAAAATATGAAGAAATGTTAACAACTATTTAAATATTTTTTTCATATAATTAATTTATGAATGAATTTCAAAATGAATTACCCAAAGAATTATGTTTAAAATGTGGAAAATGCAACGGAAACCTTCCAAAAGATTTTTTTGCAGAAATTCCTGATAATTGCGGATACGAGGGGTGGTTATTTTTAAAAAGAGAAGAATACAAACAAAAAATTCGACAACTTGATGAGAATGCTATTTTATTAAATATAAAAATTAAAAATGCAAAAAGTAATACTAAACGGAAAAAATTTGAACATGCTTTAAGAAAAATTCAAGAACAACTTGAAAAATATGAACAAGATTACGGCAATATAAATTTTTAAAACAGCAAAATTAATAAAACAGTTATATTCTAAATAGTATAAATATATTATTGACACAATTCAATTTTTGTTTAAAAATCAAAGTATGGCAATAGTATACTTAAGTTTAGGTTCTAACAAAGGTGATAGAATAGGTTATATACAGCAGGCAACATCCATTCTTGACGGATTAGATGATGTCAGCTTAGTTCGTACATCGGCTTTTTATGAATCTGAACCGTGGCATACAGATACAAAAAATTGGTTTGTTAATGCCATGATTGAAATTAAAACATCATTAAATCCATATCAATTGCTTAAAACATGTCAAAAAGTTGAAGACCAGCTTGGACGTGATAGAGAAAATGAAGGTCATTATGGCGATAGAACTCTTGATATAGATATTTCATTCTATGATGATTTAATCTTAAATGATGAGGATTTAATTATTCCGCACAAATTTTTCCATGAAAGAGCATTTACACTTGTTCCAATGTTAGAACTTGCTCCGGATTTTGTGCATCCGACTTTGAAAAAAACAATGATGCAGTTATATCAAGAACTTGAAAACCCAGAGATGGTTTTCTTATACGGTACAAGAGTTTAATGCTTTCTGTTGCTGTAATCGGGGCAGGTCCTGCGGGCTGCATGTCAGCAATCAATATTGATAAAGATATTGATGTTACTTTATTTGATAAAAACATACCATTAAAGACTTTGCTTCCAACAGGTGGCGGCAGATGTAATTTTACACATGACAGTTTTGATATTAAAGATTTAGTTAAAAATTATCCTAGGGGCGAAAAATTTTTATACTCTGTTTTTTCAAAATTTGGAATACAGAATACACTAGATTTTTTTGAAAGTATTGGTATTAAGTCATATACACAAGATAACGGCAGAATTTTTCCTGTTTCAAACAGTGCAAAAGATGTCAGAGAAAAATTTTTACAACAAATAAATCATTGTAATTTTATTCATGAAGAAGTTATAAGTATTGAAAATATAGAAAATGGGTTTTCAATAAAAACAAATAAAAGTAAATATTTTTTTAATATAGTAATAATTTCAACAGGCGGAAAAAGTAATTATAAGATAATAGAAAATCTTGGACATACAATAATTGAGCCATGCCCGTCATTATGCGGACTTGTAACAACACCTCATTTTACAAACTTACAAGGTGTTTCTGTTCGTAATTGCAAAATAACTTGTAATAGAAAAAATTATATTGGAGATATTTTATTCACAAATGACGGTATAACAGGCCCTGCTATTTTTGAACTGTCTTCATATATGGCAAGGGAAAATTTTCCATATAAAATAACCATAGATTTTATAAATCAAGACATAGATTGGCAAGATTTATTTAATAAAAATCCACATAAAAGTTTAAAGAATATCGTTTCAGAATTATTACCAAAATCAATAACTGTAGAATTACTAAAAAATATTGATTTATCTATTGAAGGTTGCAATATAAAATCTGAAATCAAAAAAGATGTCATAAAGACTTTACAAAACAATGTCTTTAACATAACGGGAACAAGAAAAAATGGAGAAACAGTAACATCAGGCGGAGTAAAATTATCTGAAGTTGACAATAAAACAATGATGTCTAAATTGGTAGATAATTTATATTTTGCAGGTGAAGTATTAGATATAGACGGATTATGCGGTGGTTTCAATTTACAAAACTGTTGGTCAACCGGATATATTTCAGGACAGGCAATAAATTCAAAAATAAACTTGAAAAAATAAAATCCTTTATGTTAGAATAGATTTACAAAAATCGTATGGGTTTGTGGCACTCTGCCGAAAAAAAACGATTAAGTATCGTTTTTTGAGAGGAAGGTAGCGCAAGCGCTATCACCACAAATTTAATAAATGAATATGGGTGTGTGGCACTCTGCCGAAAAAAACGATTAAGTATCGTTTTTTGAAAGGAAGGTAGCGCAAGCGCTACCACCACAAATTTAATAAATGAATATGGGTGTGTGGCACTCTGCCGAAAAAACGATTAAGTATCGTTTTTGAGAGGAAGGTAGCGCAAGCGCTACCACCACAAAATTAATAAATGAATATGGGTGTGTGGCGCAGTGGTAGCGCAGTTGACTCTTAATCAATTGGTCGCGGGTTCGAATCCCTCCACACCCATTTGTTTTGTATAAAATAATAATTTAAAAATTACTAAGGAAATGTCAAATTGTCATTACTTGAAAAATTATTACCACCTAAAAATAATGTATTTTATGAATGTTTAGAAAATTCAGCAAATAATTGCGGCGAACTTGCAGCGATATTAAACAATATTATTAAAGGCAATGAAATAACCGATGATATAATAATGAAAGCAAAAGCTCTTAAAAACAGAGGATTATCTTTTGAGCATGAAATACTATCGCTTTTAAATTCGACATTTATCACTCCAATTGACAGAGAGGATATACAAACTCTTGCAAGCATGCTGGCAAGAATAACTAAAAAAATATCACATGCTATTTTTATATTGGATGCATACAGATTAAATTTTTACACAGAAGAGTTGGAACAACAATCCTTAACTATTTTGAGAGCTGCAAAAGAACTCTCAACAAGCGTTAGTCTTCTAAAAACTTTATCAAAAACAAAAGAAATAACTGTAAGCTGTGAAATAATGAAAGAAATAGAAACAATAGGCGCAGAAATACATTATAGAGCTATGAAAAAACTGTTTTTAGGTGAATTTGATGCATTATCTGTTATTAAATTAAGTGATATTTATAAAGTCTTAGAAACGGCAATGGATGAATGCTATTCTGTTTCTGATGTAGTTTTAAATGTAGCATTAAAGAATAGTTAAAATGACAATATCTATAGTTCTATTATGTTTAATTATTATAATTGCATATATATTTGAGTATATTAATGGTTTTCATGATTCAGCCAATGCAGTAGCAACTGTTATATCAACAAAAGCATTGAGTATGAGATATGCAATAATATATGCAGCTATTCTTAATTTTGCAGGTGCATTTTTCGGAACACATGTTGCAAAAACTATAGGTATAGGTTTAATTTCAGGTGAATATATTACACAGTTGGTAATATTATCAGCACTTTTAAGCGCTGTTTTATGGAATTTACTAACCTGGTTTTTAGGTCTGCCTTCAAGTTCTTCACATGCTTTAATAGGAGGGCTTTTAGGAGCTGCATTATCAAGAGCATTTATTAATTTAGAAAAAATGCAGGAACTTATTATAAGTATTCCTTCTTGGAGAATAGAACATCCTGCGGTACAAATAATTAATTTACATAACCTTTTAAATAAGGTATTAATACCAATGATTGTTTCACCAATTTTAGGTTTCCTTGTAGGATTTCTAGTTATATTAATATTATTAAAAATATTCTACAAAGTTAGACCTGATATATTAAATAAGACATTTAGGAAGTTACAACTTTTATCTTCAGGATTTTTAGCATTCAGTCATGGTTCTAACGATGCACAAAAAACAATGGGAATAATAACTTTGTCATTATTAACTTACGGAGTTATTCATGAACATAATTTTGAAATCCCAGTTTGGGTTATTTGTACTTGTGCCTTAATGTTATCTTTAGGGACAGTTACTGGCGGTTGGAAGATTATTAGAACAATGAGTTCAAAAGTAATTAAGATGAAACCAATTCACGGATTTTCAGTTGAATTTGCATCTGCAAGTATAATCATTGCAGCATCGCATTTTGGATTTCCTGTAAGTACAACTCATGTTATTTCAACAGCTATTGTAGGTGTAGGAAGCATGGCTAAATCCTCTGCCGTAAAATGGGGTGTAGTAAAAAACATAATTTCTGCTTGGATTTTTACTATTCCTGTTTGCATGATTGTTTCAGCAATTATATATGCTGTTCTATATAAAACTCCTCTGGAGCTTACAGGTGGTTAATTTTACATAAAAAAAGAAACCTCACGGTTTCTTTTTTTAAACTCTCTTTCTTCTCAAACTATTATCAGTATGCATACTCTGCATACATTACTCTCTTTCAATTATTTAACCATAACCATTTGCATTGGCATTTCAGCATTTTTATGCATCATTTGTGCATTTGACATTGCCATAGCACGACGTTTTTTTGCTCCTCTTAATATAAATTCAACTCCGTTATCAACATTACAAGTAGGCATTTCAATTCTTCTTAACATATATATATCCCTTTCATTATTTATCAAACTTACATTTTTATTAGCGACATAAATTTCAAATACTTTAATATTTTAATTTAAGTTTTAACAATTTGTTACATTTTAATAAAAAACATACATTATGATTTTTATTAATAGGTATTTATTTTCTATTTGTGCTATATTAGAAAGAAATAAGTAGGAGTAAATTATATGGGAATAAAATCAATAGTTCTTGCAGCAGGCAAGGGAACAAGAATGAAATCAGAAAAGTCAAAAGTATTACATGAAATTTTTGATAAAACTTTGCTGGGCTATGTTTTAGATACAATAAACAAAACAGAAATGATAGATGAAACTTATGTAGTTGTTGGTCATTGTGCAGAACAAGTAACTGATTTTATTAAAACAAACTATAATGACAACATAAAAACCGTTATCCAATCTCCACAATTAGGAACAGGTCATGCTGTTAGTATGGTTTGTGATGAGCTTGACGATTTTAATGATAATGTTCTTATTTTATGTGGAGATACACCATTAATAACAGAAAAAACAATAAAAGAATTTATCACATCTCACAAAGATAATAAAGCCGACATCACTGTTATGAGTGCTATACTTGATAACCCTAAAAATTATGGAAGAATTATAAGAAATGTTGATAAAACATTAAATAAAATTGTAGAAGAAAAAGATGCTAATTCAGAGGAAAAACAAATACAAGAAGTTAATGCCGGAATATATTGCTTGAATTGGCAAAAAATAAAAAAATCGTTTTCTGAATTAAAAAGCAATAATGCTCAAGGAGAATATTATTTAACAGATATAATCTCATGGAGCGTAAAGAGAGGTCTTAGTGTACAAGCATATACACTTGAAAACAGTGATGAGATGCTTGGTATAAATTCAAAAATGCAGCTTGCAGAAGCAGCAAAAATCTTAAATCAAAGAAATTTGAAAAAATTTATGGAACAAGGAGTTACAATTGTTGATCCGGCAACAACCTGGATAAGTGAAGATACAATTATAGGAAATGATACCATTATATATCCGTCAGTGTATATATCAGGAAAAAATATAATCGGTTCAAACTGTAAAATAGGTCCTATGGCTCATATCAGAGGTGAAGTTGAAACCGGTGATTATGTAAGAATAGGAAACTTTGTAGAAATAAAAAAATCAAAAATTAAATCACATACAAATGTTTCTCATTTAAGCTATATTGGGGATAGTGAATTAGGAGAACATGTAAACATTGGAGCAGGTACAATAACTGCAAATTATAATCCAATAACAAAAGAAAAAACTCAAACAAAAATCGGAGATTATGCAAATACAGGTTCTAATTCAGTTCTTGTTGCACCTGTTGAGTTGGAAGAAGGTGCTTTTGTAGCTGCCGGCTCTGTTGCTACAAAAAAAGTCAGTGCATGGTCATTAATGATAAATAGAGCACCTGTAAAAATGTTGGCAGATTGGGTTAAGAGTAAATTAAATAAATAATTTTATGGAAAATACATTTATTACACATATAGGTACAGATGAATCGGGAAAAGGTGATTTTTTTGGCCCGCTGGTTATAGCAGGTGTAATGGTTGATAATAAAAGTGCTGAATTATTTAAAAATTTAAAAATCCGAGATTCAAAAACAATTTCTGACAATACAATTTTAAAAATGTCAGTTGATATAAAAAGCAATGCAAAATTTTCAATAATATCAATAGGAAATGAAAGGTACAATGAACTTTATAAAAATTTCGGAAACCTAAATAAACTTTTAGCTTGGGGACATGCAAAAGTTATTGAAAATATTTTGGAAAATAATACTTGTGAATATGCTCTATCAGATAAATTTGGAGATGATTCTTTAATTTTAAATGCACTTCAAAAACGAGGAAGAACAATCCGATTAGAACAAATGACAAAAGCAGAATCAGATATTGCAGTAGCAGCTGCAAGCGTACTTGCAAGAGCAACTTTTGTACAAAAAATGAACCAAATGAAATTAACTTACGAATGTGAATTTCCAAAGGGCTGCAACAGTATAGTAAAAGACATTGCAAAAAAATTTATAAATTTACATGGAAAAGACAAATTGAATGAAGTTTGTAAAATGCATTTTAAAACATATAAAGAAGTACTATCCAACTAAGTGAGCCGGATTTTTATATTTTTGTCTCCAACCCGTTAATTCAAAGTGATGTCTTTCACCCTTTTTCTGCCAATCTCCACCCCAAGTAATTGTACCACCGCTGAGTTCTTTTACTCGTTGTGCAAACTGAGTTTGTAAAGCCGAATCAACACCAACAGCTTTTCCATCTTTATATAACACAATATCTGCAGCTGTTCCATAGTTATGAGGAGATTCTCCGCCCTTACAAACTAAAGAACCCTTTCTTGCTCTACCTGCATTAGACTCAGCAACAGTTCTTTCAACATCACTGTATACAAGAGTTAATCCAAGTTCTTTTGCTGCCTGTTGCATATATTTCTGTTTATCTAACCATTCCGGCTGACATTTATTGAACCTTGTCCAACGGCAACCAAGGACTTTTGAACCATCAGGCAAAGTCATTTCTTTTACTCCATATTTTTGTTTATCACTTGAAAAAACACCTGATGCATTATTATTTGAACCGGATACACGAGATGATGCACCTGTTACACCATCAACCTGTGTTCCATTACCGGAGAAAAACGGTATCTTAATATTAGACATTAATTGTTGAATCATTGAAAAAATATTTATGGAAGGAAAACTACTAAACCATGATGATGTAGCCGGAGAAGAAAAATCCGGCATAGAAGACAATAAAGACATCGCTCCTAAATCAAAATTTTCAACACCAAATCCGCCTCCAAAAATTGATGAACCTATATTAAAAGAAGCAGAATTTCCTGAACCTGTTGCAGCAGGTGCATTGCTTGATGTTACTGACGATGTTTCAAATACACTACCGCTTGCATTATATTTAACATCTTTACCATTTATCTGAAAAGTAAAAGAACCGTCGCTATTTTTAGTATAGCTCGTTGCCCCTGAAGGTACAGACGATCCTTGCCATCCTGCTGATTTTAAAGCGTTAAAGTCTATTGCCATAAAAATCTCCTAACATGCCTTCAAGCATGGTTTCATAATCTCAAAATATTTATCGACACTGCAGAAAAAAAACTTTAGCCAATATTAAAATATCTTTACAATTAATTCATGTAAATTAAAAAATTATGCGAAAGTATTAATTAAATATCTTTTTTAAAAATAATGATATTTAATTTTTCAGTAGTAAATATTGAAAAACTTTAATCATAAAATTAATCTATTATTGGGTTTGAGGATGATAATGTTAAGAAATATTAAGTTTTTTTGTTTTTTTATTATGTTATTGGAATTTGAATACTGTTAGAAAAAGGAGAATAATATATGATTAATTTTTTAAACTCTATAAGTTTTACTCAAAAAAAACGTACTTTACAACAACCATATAATATAATTTCAAGAAGTTATAATTCCGGTAATAACAAAACCGATGATATGCCGCCTTTGCCAATGAATATTTTATCAGGTCAAATTTTAGCAATGGCAGAACAAGATAATAAAAATCCTACCGGTAAAAAATTGGATATTTTTACTTAATTAACAACATTGTAATATTGCTATAAACTTAAATCCACTGTATTTACAAAAAAATTTGAATAACTATAATAACCGTATTATGAAGAAAAAATTTTTTATATTGGTTTTAATATTTTCTGCAATGAATTTATTTGCATTATTAACTTATATGGCAAACGTTAATATAAAATATAGAGAGTTGCAAAATCAGGTTATAACAAATCAAATAAACTACCATATTGAAAAGATAAATAAGCTCATTGCAAATGTTGAAGATGTAGCTACGAATTTACAAAATTCTGTTGAAAGTGTTTTGCGTGATGATAAAATTGATGAAAAAGAAAAAGTATTTATTATAAATGATTTAAAAAAATCAGTAAATGCTTTGCCTTGTTTTGCATCCGCAGGTGTGTTTTTTGAACCTAATACCGTTGTAAAAAATAAAAGTAATGTCATATTTTTTGCATATAAAGATTCTAACAATAAAATAAAATTTAAAGATGAAAATCAGACAAAATTACAAAATTATGATTATCTTAATACTAGTTGGTATAAATATTCAATAAACGAATTTAAACAGAATAAAAATAAAGATAAAGTATGGTTAAATGCGTATTATGGTATTTTGAGCAATAACACAAAACCAATTATAACATTCGTTAAACCAATTAAAGATTATCAAAATAATATTATTGGAGTTATAGAAATAGATTGGTTAATAGAAAATATTGAAGATGGACTTGAAAACTTAAAACCTACAAAAAATTCTAAAATCATATTTGGTTCAAAAGATTTAAACTATGTTGTTATATGTGGTAAAAATTTACAATCTTCTAAAAAAATTAAAAAATGGACGGACTATAATCCTATATACAAGAAAATGCCTGTAAAAGGGGAAGTCATTTTTGAAGAAATAAAAAGAGATAATAAAGTTTATGTTAAATTCTCTACAATGCTGGATAATGGAATTATTCTTATGTTAAGTGTTCCATATAATGAAATTTATGCATCAATTGATTTACCTAATAAATTAATATGTATTTTTATAATAATATTTGTAATAATTTCTTTGGCAGTAACATTATATATAGTTTCAAAATCTCTAATAAAACCGTTAGAATTGTTAAATAAGAATGCCAAATTGATAGGAAAAGGGAATTTAGACAAAGAAATAAACATTAAAAACAAAGATGAAATAGGCGAGTTAGCAGATTCATTTAATCTTATGACACACAATTTGAAAATATATATGGAAAAGAATAATGCTAAAAATATATTTGTTGCAAATATGAGTCATGAAATAAGAACACCTTTAAACGGAATTTTGGGATTTTTACATTTACTTGAAACAACTGAACTCAATGAAGAACAAAAAGATTATTTAAAAGAAATTAAAAATTCTTCTGAAATTTTGCTCATAACATTAAATGATATTTTAGATTTTTCAAAAGCAGAAGCTAATAAAATAACTTTAGAACAAGTAAGTTTTAATTTAAAAGATTTAATAAAAGATTTAAGTGTATATGCAAAATCAAACAAAAACAGTAATATTGAAATAATATCCAACTTTGATGAAAATATTCCTGAAAACGTAATTGGCGATAATATCAGATTATACCAAGTATTATTGAATTTATTGAATAATGCAAAAAAATTCACAGAAAAGGGTTATATAAAAATATCCGCAGAAGTTACGGATAAAGATAATGATAATGTAAAAATTTTGTTCAAAGTATCTGATACAGGTATTGGTATTCCGGAAGAAAAACGTCAGAAAGTATTTGAAGAATTTATTCAAGCAGATAAGTCTACAACAAGAAAATATGGCGGTACAGGGTTAGGTCTTGCTATATGTAATAAAATTATTGCACTTATGGGTGGAGAATTAAAACTAGAAAGTGAAGTCGGAAAAGGTTCAACTTTCTACTTTACAGTACCTTTCAGTATTAATAATAGTCTTGAAAATGGAGAATATGAAAATACTTTAGAAGAAATTGCAGTAAAATCTGCTAAGATACTTGTTGCAGAAGATAATACAACAAACCAAAAATTAATAAAAAAACTTTTGAATAAACTTAGTTTAGAATGTGATATTGCATCAGACGGAAAAGAAGCTTTTGATTTATTTTTAAAGAATAAGTACGATTTAATACTGCTTGACTGTCAAATGCCTGTAATGGATGGTTATGAAACATCTTTGACAATCAGAAAACAAGAAGAAAACTGTAATCTGGAACCAATTTCAATAATTGCTCTAACAGCAAGTGCTTTTGAATCAGACAAAGAAAAATGTATTTCTTATGGTATGAATGATATTATTACTAAGCCAATCAAAATTGAAGATTTGGTGCATAAATTAAATAAGTACATACAAACAAATGAAAATACTGAAAAATTAGTAACCGAAGATACTATTCCAGAAGTTAAAGCAAATAAAACAACAAATAGAAATTCCTTATATAAAGAAAAAATCGTTAACGCAATTGCAAATGAAATGTGTTTAGATAAAGAAGATGTTGAAGATTTAGTTGAAACCTTTATTAATGATTTTATTAAACAAAAATCTATGTTACAATTAGCAATGAAAGAAAAGGATTATGCTAAAATAAATGAAATAGCTCATTCAATTACCGGTGCAAGTGCTAATCTAAGAATTGATGAAATTTCTGTTCCTGCAAGAGATTTAAATAATTTGTTAAGAGATAAAGATTCTTACATAGAAAGTGAATTAATTGAAGCACAGGAACTTTTAGATAAAATTTTATTGATAGATATTATTTAAAACGGAGAATTCAATATGACTAACAAAGTAATGATAATTGATGATAATGAAACAAATTTAAAATTACTAAATTTAGTTTTAACAAAGGCAGGTTTCAAAACAGATACAATAATTAATCCAAAATTTGCATTTGATATCATTAAGGATACAAAACCAGCTTTAATTCTTTTAGATATTAATATGCCTGAAATTAACGGGCTTAAATTATGCAAAATGATAAAAAAAGATAATGAAACAAAATCCATTCCTGTTATTTTTGTTAGTTCCCTGAAGGATGTAAAGTATATTGCAGGTGGTTTGGCTATTGGAGCAGTTGATTACATTACAAAGCCAATAAAGCCGGACGAAGTTGTTGCCAGAGTATCTGTACAATTACAACTAGCTTTGGCTCAGAAAAAATTAAGAAAAACAAATGAAATTTTGCAAAAACAAATTACAGAAGACAGATTAAACTCATCAGATATGCAAGAAGATTTTTTATATTCATTAATGCAAATCAAAAATGGTAATAACACCGAAAAAGACTATGAAAGAATTAAATCATTTATAGAATTTATTACAGAAGAAATAGTTAAGTCCTCACAATACAGTGAAGACCTAACTACGGATTTTGTTGTTGACACTGTTTCAAAGTCTTTGAATATTAATTAGAATATACCACCGAAGAAGTCTTCAACTTCATCCCAAGCATCTTCTGCAAAATCACCGACTTCTTCAGCGGCATCTGTAATGCCATTACCGACTTTTTTAGCGACATCTGCCACTTTTTTTGCAGTATCGACAACAGCATCTGCTCCATCAGTTGCAAAAGTACCTACTGATTTTGCAACATCAACAACACCGTCTTTAACTCCATTACATATATCGATTACCGAATCACCAACACCATCAAAGTCTCCTGTAAAAAGATTTTTGTAAAAATCAATAGTACCTTTTACGGAATCTCCGGCTATATCACTAATAGAATTAAATGCTGTACCAACAGTAGCAACACCTGAACCAATAAATTCAGTCATTTTTTTACCAATTACTTCAGATAATCCGACACCTACTGTTTGCAAAGTGTCTTGCAGACCGATAGATATTACGTTGGCAGGCAAATTAAAGCCTTCACGTGCTGCATTCAATACTGAATCAGATCTGTCCCACATATCTTTAAAATAGTTTTTATAATCTCCTTCAAAATCGCCTATTTCACCTGTTTCTGCTCCTTTCTTTAAGGCATTGCCATCTTCTTCAAAATCAACACCCAACAAGGACATAGCAACCATATAAGGATTTGGTTTCAATAATTTACTTCCGGTGTATCTATAAAGACCTTCTTTACTAAGAACTCCGGCAATATTTGTTAAAGTTGATTTATCAGAAGTATTATGTTCTTCATCTTCTTCACCTTCACCTGCTTTTGCAGCTGTTGATACAACTTTTATTTTTTTGTCTTCTTTAGCTTCTGCTGATTTTGATTGTGAAAGTAGTTTTGCCATTTCTTGAATTTCAGCTTTGTTACCATCTCTATTCATTGCAACAATATTATATTTTTCATTTGAATTGGAATTTTCTTCACAAGGTCTTTGAGGAAGCTTATCTTTTGGTATCATTATCAATTTTCTTTTGTAAATCATTGATTCAGTATCTTTTGAATTGTTATAATTAACATTTAAACTCATAACGCTCTCCTTTCGTTTTTAGTATTTACTATAATTTTTAAATTTTTATTAAAGTAAATATGCAAATTCACAATAAGAATTGTTTAACACAGCATCTACATCTTATATTTTTGAATATTACATTAAATCCATCAGTCTTCTAAGCCCCAAAAAGATGCAACAGGAAAATACGGTTTCTTTTTATTTTTAATAATGCTTGTTTCTTCATCTCCTTTAGCTTCTGCTGTTTTTGATTGTGAAAGTAGTTTTGCCATTTCTTGAATTTCAGCTTTGTTACCATATCTGTTCATTGCAACAACACCATATTTATCTGAATTATAATTTTTTTCCCAAGGTCTTTGTGGAAGCTTATCTTTTGGTATCATCATATTGTATTGGGTTAAATCAATAGGTCTTATTGTGTTAATTTTTGTGCTCATAATGCTCTCCTTTCGTTTCATTAATTTTTACAGTGTTTAAATACCTCTGGAAAAACATTTATCCGAGTAACTTTACAAAACTTAACAATTATAGGTTATAACTCAATAATAGTTTGATTTTAATTTTTCACTTTTTTAATATAATGATTTATTTTTAAATTTTTGCACTAATAGAGTTTATTTGGAACATTTGAATTGTAGCGAAGTATAAAAATCGGACGGAATGCCGAAGCAACACGGAGTATAGCGAATGCAATTTTGCAAAGCAAAATAAAATGAGCGAATACGGAGTGTGAAGCAATAATCCAATTCAATTTAGTGGAAAATCGCTTCCCTGACTTTATTTTATAAAGATTTTATTTAAATAAATTCCAAAATAATTTATAGTTATTATTTAATTATAGGTACTATTTATTTAATTTCTCCTACTTTTCATGTCAAAATCGTGATACTTTATATCAAAATCTGCGATACTCAGTAGATTAATTAAATGTTCTATTCAGTTATCGTATACAATTTAACTCTCTGTTAAAGCAATATCAAGTGTTTTGCCAAAATATTGAAACATTGCAACACAAAGATTTATTTAATCCTTCAAGCATCCTATCGGAATAATAAATGTATCACCATCTTTATATGCATATTTACCGGTGCCGGTTATAACCATTTTAAAAGAAGGTTTTTTCATAATATTATAATCAATATTTTTTGCCAATTTATTGAGTGTGTATTTACCTTCTTCAATAGCTTTATCTCCGCCAAGTTTTATCTCAATTAATCCATAGGCTCCGTTTCTTAAATGAATCACTGCATCACATTCAAGTCCGTTTTTATCTCTGTAATGATATATTGTACCATCAAGAGAATCTGCATATACTCTCAAATCTCTTATACAAAGATTTTCAAAGAAAAATCCCATGGTTTTTATATCATCTATTAAATCGTTTGGACCTAATCCCAAAGCTGCAGCTGCAATAGAAGGATCTGTAAAATATCTTGTATCTGTTGTTCTTATGGCTGTTTTCGAACGTAAATTAGGATTCCAAGCATGAGAATCTTCTATTACAAATATTTTCTGTAAAGCATTTATATAATTATATATTGTAGGATTTGTTCCCAAATTATTATCTTCATTTACATCATCCGATAATGAAGTAAGCTTTGTTTGTGTTCCTATAGAACGAGCATAAGCTCTTAGAAGTCTTTTAGCCCTTTCAGGATTTCTTTCAATATTATCTACTCTTGAAATATCAGAATTAACAACTGCGTCATAATAGTCTATTGCTTGTGATAGTGCTATATTCTGCTTTAAGTCTATAGCTTTAGGCCAACCGCCTCGACAAATTAAAAATGCAAGTTCATCAATATCAATAGTATTTTCTCCGTCAATATCCGTTTTACCGCTAAAAAGTTCTGATAAAGAAACACTTCCGTTGCTTTCTTGTGATTCAAATAGTGACATCGGCCGCATAAGCATTCTTGAAATTCTTCCTGTTCCGGTGTGTGTTATCTCTTTTAAATCAGCAGGAACGGCTGAGCCTGTTAAAATAAATTGATTAAATTCATCACGTTTATCAACTTCAAATCTTACTGCATCCCATAATTTTGGAGCAAGCTGCCATTCGTCAATTAATCTAGGAGTTTTACCGTTCAACAATCTTGATGGACTAAGTTCTGCTAATCTGATATTTTGTTCTTTTTCTTCAGGATTTTGCATACTTAATATACTTTTAGCAATTTGCGAAGCGGTTGTTGTTTTTCCGCACCATTTTGCACCTTCTATTAAAACGGCACCTTTTGCATCAAGTTTCTTTTGTAATATTTTATCTGCTATTCTTATTTTATATTTTTTCATAATTTTAACCTGTGGTTATTATAAACTATATTTTATAATTTGGCAATTTTTTATTTTATATATTGGCGAATATTTATTTTACATATTGGCTAAAGTATTTTAAGTTTTATAATACTCTAGACCATTCCTTTATTAATATATCCAAGCTATATCTTGCATTAGCAGGGCTTGTTGATGGCATTTTGTGACAATTATATTTTTCCAACAAATCAGGAAAATATTTCTTAAACGCAGAATATGATTTATTCCCGTTTAAACATATTGTTTTTATATTTGGGTAATTTTTCAACAAACCTTTAATATCATTCGGGGTTTCGTTTTGAATATCAGAATCCAAGCTCCCTTCACGTTTGCAGGATTTTATTGTGTCCCAAAGAGCTATATTGCTATTTAAAAGTGTTTTTAATTTTAAGTCATAAGCGAATTCATACAGTTTTGGCTCATTGCAAATAGAAGCCATAACTTTCCAAAACCTGTTTTGCGGGTGTGCATAATATTGCTGTTCTTCCAGTGATTTTACTCCCGGCATTGAACCCAGAATCAAAACCGTTGAATGTTCATCTATTGATGGCTTAAAACTCTTGCATTTTTTCATGGATATTTCCTATAACTTTATTATAAAACAAGCAGCTTTGCATAAGAAAATTTTTGTAATTACATAACAAAATTTTTTCAAAAAATTTTGTTATGCAATTTGCAGTTTTGTATGTCAGGTATAAAATTTTAGCCAAATTATTTTAAAATATTTTTTATAATGCATATTTACTATAAATAAAGGATTAAAAATCACATAAATGAGTAATAATTAAAGAAGAAGATTTTACGCTAGATTTGATAGGAATATAAAAATGGTTTGTGCAATAGATGCAATACAGCCTGTCGGCTGTTGTAGTTCTGTTAATACAGACTTTTATATTGAACAGGTAAGAAAAAGTTACCGATATAAAAAAGAAATAGCATATTTTAATGAAAACATAAAAAATTGTCCTACTATTTTTCCTGACAGCCTATCTAAAAATTCAGATAATAACAATGAAGAACTAACAAAAAGTAACCATTCAGAAGAAATACAAAATAATTTGGTATTTAAAGAGTCAAAGCAGAATAATATTGACAATAATGTTGATGACTTATTCATGAATTTAATAAATTTAATTAATCAAAGGAAAAATGCCAATTTTAATAATGAGTTGTCTGAAAATTTAAAAGGCAAAAGCTTTGGTCCACCTCTTGGATTTAAAATAGAAAACTTTGATTATTGGGAGTATTAGGTCATAGCAAGTTAATAAATTCTAAAAATTAAGACCTATATTTATGTTAATCGTATAATTTCAAATTCACCATTATTTTTTTCTGCTAAAACACAGCCATCACCAAGGTTAAATATATCCCCGTGATCACCACTATATAAAACTTCGCCTTTTTTATTTAGGACTTCTGTTTTAAAATCATGAGTTTCTGCGACTGCAATTCCACCTTCAAAATCTCGAGTAAGCCAATATTTTAAAGGTATTACAAGTTCACCTGTTTCGTTTATATACCCTTTCATTTTTCGCTTATTAACGAAGTTCAATACTACATAAAATCCCTCGTTAATAAAAGCATTTATGTAATCAAATTCGTCAGAAAGTTGTTTATTTTTAAAATCTATCAGTATGTACTTATCATTTTGCTTTTTTGCAACAATGGTTTTATCATTACTTACTGCCAAACTTTTGTATTCTATTGGAATAACAAATTCGGCAGTATTATCTATTAGCCCAACTAAGTCATCTTTGGCGATTAAATGATAGTTCGTTAATTCACAAAAATTTTGAAAATCTTCTTCATAATTGTCATATTCAAACGGAACAACAACATTGTTTTTTAAATCTATAAAGCCGTATTTATCATCTTTTTGGGCATAAATAATTTTATTTGCATAGCTCAAATCATCATATATAAATGGAATAATTAAATTATTATTATTGTCAATTATGCCCCACTTACCATTTTTCATAACTAAAACATACAGTTTATTTTCATACTCAACAAAGAAACAGCTGCCGTTTTCCGGAAATTCATATTTATAAGGTATAATCAACTCATTTTGCTTATTAATAAAACCCCATTTGCCATCTTTATATACTCCAGCAAGTCCATTAGAGAATGAGGCATAATTTTCATATTGAGGTTTTATAAATTCATTACCGTATGCATCCATAAAACCCCAAAGACCATTCTTTTTGATTGCAAAAGCACCATCTTCAATACCACTTTCATAATTTTCAATATTGTGTAAAACTTCATAGGTAAGATCAGGATTAACTTTGACAATAATATTCTTTTCTTTGCTTTTGTTCTTATCCCAAGTTGTTACACTAAGATGAAAGATATCTTCAACATCTTTACTTAATTGTTCAACATGCAAAGCTTCTGTACTTTCAAAGTGTGCAACAAGTTTATGTTTTTTATTCAAAAAGAAATATTCGTGATAAAGCTTTGTTCTATTCTTGCTAATCTCGGATAAAGAGAAGAATATCCTAATTTTGCATAGAAAACTTTTAAAAATACATCTACTATCCCACTTTGTTTTATCTTTCCGTCAGATGAACTTTCTGTATCAATATTGAATAAAATAGTTTCTGTCGGCGTTTGGATAGATCGTTTTATATCAGAATAAATTGTATCGTCAGTAAATTTATTTTCAAAATATTCTACTGCTCTTTTACCTTTTATTTCTCTGTTTTCTAGTAAAAATGAAAGCATTTTTAAGAAGTGAGATTTACCTGAGCCAAAAAATCCTGAAATCCAGACACCAATTTTATCAGTTTTTGTTTCTAATGAATCGGTATAGTTTGTATAAAATTTTCTGAAATGTTTTACTAATTCTTTTGTTACAACAAATTCTTCTAATTCTTGCTTAACTCTATCGTCGTCGCTGTTTACCTGTTCAGCTTTGATTACACCGTTTATATCTCTTTCGATGTCTTTTGAAAATAAATCTCTTAATTTAATCATTTATACTTCTCACTTTCTTAAGTTGGATTTGTTGTTTTACAGCCTAAAAGCACGGTAATAATTGTCGTCTTTAAGACCTTCAAAGGTACTACCGCAAAATAGATTTAACTCTTTTTGGTCATATTGACCCGGATAAAACATAATTACAGGAATGTTATCCAATACTGCATGTAAATTGTTCAATACAGTGTGTGATCTTATTATTGGATATGCTTTACCAACTCCATACAGTATGACCAAGTTTTTATCTTGTATTTGTTCCTGAATAATTTTTATAAAACTTTCAGGTTTTAATATTCCTGAAATAGCCTTTATTAACTTATCAACACCCTCTTTTTCTTCTTTTTGTATTGATAAATCTAAAATTGTATTACTACCTGCTTTTCTTGAATTTAATATATCTAAAATCATTTCAAATAAATCAAAAGCAACAGGTCTTATTTTTGAATTTGCATAACTGTTATTTTCTACAAACGTTTTTATGAATTTTCTGATTATTAGTTCATCTTTTGGCTCATAGTCAAAAATGTGAAAATTTAATTCTCCACCAAGTGATTGCTGATTATAAAAAGAATCTTCGTTAACTATAACTTTTATTTTGTCTAATCTCTCAGCTAAACTATTCATCTATTCCCCCAGCATCACTTTAATGTACTTGTCTTCTATATCGTTTTGGATTTGATAAATTCCGAATGGTACTGCCAAACTCATAGAGGAATTATTTTCATTTACATATCCCGCACCTAACAAACACTCAATATAAGCTAACTGCAAACGTTTGATAGTTGATTCTTTAAAGCCAGCAACAATAGAACTTTGTTGAGCTTTTTCGTTAAAAAAATAAGATATATCTGATTTGTTTAAAACATATTGTTTAGATTTTATTTTGTCGGATATAACTTCCTGTATAAATTCGTAAAATAATAAGTCATATTTTAAAATTGAATAAAAATTAATTAATCGTCCAATTTCGTTTGGTAAATTTAATACTTTTTGTTTTAGGTTGTCATCAATGTATTGAACTCTTTCCCAAACAGCACCAATATGTTTATTTATAGCCTTCATTGAACGATAATCAAATAAATTTTCATCTATAATTTTTTGTGTGGCTTCTTTTTTATTAAAACCTTGTAAGACCAAATCACACATAACCTTAAATTCGTGGTACAAAAATTGATTACCAGTCATTCGCGCACTATATATAGTGTTATTTATTTTCATTAATAACATTTCCTATAAAAATGAGTCCGTGCCCCATTCTGTATCAAATTGTGGCAAATTTTGGGTTTAGGCTATATTACTAGTTTGTAGATTTATGAGTATCATCAAAAAATGCTGTATTGCATCAATTTGTAGAATTTGTTTTATGCCTTAATGACCTTAATAAGTCATTGTTTTATTGACAATGGCTTATTTTCATTCTATTATTACTTCAAGTTGCAACATTATGATACAGTGTGTTGCAACTTTATTTTGTTGCAATATATAAAGAATAACTTATAATTCAAAGTGTTTGTAGCTCCAATCAATTTCATCTTGATCTACACCTATATACATTAGTGTTATTCTTTGACTACTATGATTAAATATTTTCTGCAAAATCACGGCATCTTTAAATTGTTGATAATGATGGTATATCTTTTTTACTTTTTATTGGTTCAACAAGTTGTTTTTTCATAATTTCTCCTTTTACTCTTTTTTTATTTGTAGCAATTTATTTTAATTAAAAATTTAGATGAAAATTTCCAACAAATTTTCCATTAATTTGTTAAAATATAAATTTTTATGTCCCAAACACTGATGTAGACTTGAGATCGTGGTCCAAAGAGCTATAATGATAACGCAGAAAGCAGGTGTTATCTTATGAATAATTTTGAAAAAAGACTTTTCCTTGATTACTTGGACAAAATGATCAACTATGTTGATTTAAGAAGTTATAGTTTTGATGAAGTTCTCGAATTCTTCCTCTATCAGTTTAAAATTAAACGAACTATGTTTAAGTTTGATGATGACGGTGTTCTTCTGACTGAAACCATTAAACAACGTCAGGAAATAGTTAAAAAGTTAAAGACTATTGTAAGAGAGTTAAAAGAAAAAATCCCTGTTCGTTCTACTAAACTTGAAAAAAGATTTTTGCTTATCAAAGAAATATATAATCTTAAAGAAAATGAGTATCAGGCATTTTTATTCTGTATGATACAAGAATTGAATAAAGTATTTGAAGAATTTGATAATTCTATCAAAGGTTGTAGTTTTGATGTTTTTACAAGACGATATTTAGGTGTAAGATTCTGCATCAGAGAACAAATTATCAATAATCTCTTTTTGAGCAAACTTATTACCAATAAATCAAATTATCCTACCGTAAATCCTGATATGATTAAAATTTTCAATAATGAAAAATGCAATTCTATGGATAAGATAATTGCTGCATTATTGGGTAAGTCAGAAAAATCAACACTTTCTTTAAAAGATTTTTCTCATATTGAAAAAAGTAAAAATAGAGTAGTAAATATACTTAAATCTGCCATAGATAAAAAGTCAAAAGGTATAAATATTCTTTTATACGGTAATGTAGGTAGTGGCAAAACCGAATTTAGCAAACTTGTTGCGAATACTGTATCAACACCTATATATGCAGTTAAGACAGAATTATCTAACGGTGATGAAGCCAAAAGAACAGACAGACTTGCTGATTTATACTCTAAACAACAAATATTATCAAGAAGCGGTAATGGATGTATTCTTTTTGACGAAGCAGAAGATGTTATGAACAGAGGTTTCGATTCTAACGGTTCAGCATCAAAAGGTTATTTGAATAAAATATTGGAATCAACACCTGTTCCTGTTATTTGGACAACAAACAATATATCTGATGTTGATCCTGCCTTTTTAAGAAGAATGACTTATGCCATAGAATTTGAAAAACTTTCGGAAGATGCAAGATTAAATATTTGGAATAAGGTTTTGCAGAAGAATAAGTTAAAAGTTTCCAAAACAAAAATAGAAGAATTAAACAAAAGTTATGATATTCCACCGTCATTAATAGCGAATGCAGTACAAACAACAAAAATGATTAACGGTAGTGAAGACGATTTTGAAGATTTGATTGTTAATGTAGCAAAAGTTATTACTAAAAAGAAAGACGTAAAAGAGAAAAAAGAACAAACTCTTTCGAACTATGATATAAGTCTTGTTAATACAGATATGGATATGAATGAGTTAACGGAAAAAATTACTCAATCAGGTAAATTAAACTTTTCGCTATGTCTTTATGGTGTTAGCGGAAGTGGCAAAAGTGCATACAGTAAATATTTGGCAAAAACACTAGGCTTAGAAGTAGTATCTAAAAGAGCATCTGACCTTATGTCAAAGTGGGTTGGAGAAACAGAACAAAATATTGCAGGTGCGTTTGCAGAAGCAAAATCAAAAGGTGCTATGTTGATATTTGATGAAGCAGACAGTTTTTTGCAGGATAGAAGTAATGCAAATCATTCTTGGGAAGTTTCACAGGTTAATGAAATGCTTACTTGGATGGAATCACATGAATATCCGTTTATTTGCACAACAAATCTTATGGACTCACTTGATGAAGCAAGTTTAAGAAGATTTACCTTTAAACTTGGTTTTAACTTTATGACTAATGAACAGGTTAATAAAGCAATGGATGTATTTTTCAACATTAAAAACACTAATTTAAGTATAAAGGGATTAACAGCAGGTGATTTTGCAACAGTAAAAAAGAAAGCCGATTTTCTTAATATTACTGACGTTAATGAACTAACCAAATTGTTGCAGGAAGAAGTTAATATGAAGAAGATTCCTGAATTAAATAAAAAAAGTATAGGATTTTAACCGGCGATTTAATTTAAAGCCGTCCGGTTGCCTCCGGTGAAGTAAGTTTTAAATAAACAATATTAACACCTGTTTTAACACTTACTATCGTCCGGAGGCTTCCTATTCGGTTCTAATTTAACAGCTCATTTTTGAATACTGCATCTTCATCATGAAGTTTTACGATAGCCTTAAATGATGCATCTGTTGAAGCATCAACTATAATTGCATACTTAACATCTAATCTTTCTTTTACTTTTTCAAGACTTGTTAGTACTTGTCTTGCCATAAAGATTGAATCACTTAAACAGTCATAGTTCATAAAACATTCAACAGTTAAACATTTCAAACTATATTTGTGTTCTTTAAAAAGTTGTACTAATACATCTTTGTTTTCTTCCGTAACTTGGTTTAAAATTTCTAATTGTTCTAATATCATTTTGCACTCCTTTATTTTAATTAAAAAATTCAGAAAAATTTTTCAGGAAATTTTCAGAAATTAGGAAAATATAATAAAAGTGCGTTTTAAAAAACCCTTATTTTTGAAGGGCTTTTTTAATAATTCGTGGCGATCTGATATGTGTCAGAAAACAGATATTTATTTGTGTTTGAGGCATTTTATTATCCAGCCTCAATTTCCTCAAACCGTACTAAAAAATGCACTTTTTATATTCACTATTTACAAGGTATATATAGCAAAAATTATGGTAAAATATTTATACAAAGTAGGTATATTTTTATTAAGAAAGGATGAAAATAAATTGGATTTAATGGATTTGTCAGAAAAAATAAACGCACAAATAGAAAATTTTGAAAAGGTTAATGATATTTTTAATGACGATGAAGAAGATTTTTATGAGGGTGCAGAAGATATAAATATCAATATCATGAAAACAATAATAACTGCCAAAAAATTGATTATTACAAATCCGATACTAAGTGAAGATTTTATAAAACACGTAAATAAATTTAAAGAGTCTGTATCTACAAAGGAAATCGAAAGAATAAAAAAAATACCCGAAAAAATATTTAAATATATTAAAACAAGTTTAAAAGATAATGAAATTTATGATGAAAACTGGATTATAACTCCAAGTATGACAAAATTTTATGATGTTAATGCTATAAATGTTTACATATATGACGAAGAAAATTCTAAAAAAAATAATGATGATTTTGATGAAGAACAACTCAACTATATGTATACAGACGTTCCTATGCTTTATCTATATAGTTCACTAAATATTATATATGATACTGGCGATAAACCTGCTATTATAGGACATAGCATTAACGGATTTTACGAAGAAAATTTTAGTAATGATCTCCTAAAAATTATAAATCCCCCAGAAAATCTATCATTTTATTTAATAAATTTTCTAATACAAAAAAATTTAGAATTAGATAATATATTTATGTATTTGTTTTTTGCTTCTGCTATGTGGGAAGTATTATTGTACATGAATGATTATTTAGATAATCATATAAATGAAATGTTTTCTAAAAAAATATCAAAAACCCAAAAAATAACTCCAAGAAAATATACAATAAAAATACAAGAAAATAGAGACAAGGTATTATCAATTTACTTAAATTCACAACAAATAAAAATGTCTGATGATTGGATTAATTTGATATATTCTGTTTCAAAAAATAAGTATAGTTTACAAGAAGAATATAATAAATTTTTTGGAAATACACAAAATGATAGTGAAGCAAATTTGAAAAAATTTAGAATAGACATATCTAATAAAATTAATAAAATTAACAAGCGTATAAAAGAAAATCTTCAGATTGTTGATAAAAGTTTAAAAAAAGAAGATATTGATAAAATGACTCTTTTATCTTTACCACGAGGCAGTGAAAACCTTTTCATTGATTATGAGATATTTGACATTATATATTAAGATTTGTCCTATATCTTTTGTATGGTTCTTTTGCTAATAATCTGTCGATTATTTTAGATAAACCTGCAGGAAAACTATGATTATAATCTTTAATAGATTGGTGTTTTGTATTAACAATATTATTTTGAACTTCTCGTATATCTCGTGCATTCATAAAGAAGGGATGAGTTCCCGTTGCCAAAGAATACAAACAAATTCCAAGTAAAAAGTGGTCTGAGCGAAAATCCAAATCTCTCTTTTGTGAATTCAGCTGTTCTGGGGACATATAGATAGGTGTCCCTACAATTTGTCCTGTTTGTGTATATGAAATATCTTCTAAATCAAATGCTATACCAGGATCAATTAATACAAATCTATTATTAGATTTATTATATACTATGTTTTGTGGCTTTATATCCCTATGTATTATTCTATTTGACCACAAACACGATATTGCGTTGTTTATACAATATGCAAAATTGAAAATTTCATCAATAGAAAATAAATATTTTTCTTCTATTAATCTTTTAATATCAGTGCCTTCAATAAATTCTTCTGTATAATAATATAAATTATGATTATTATATTCAATATAGTTGAGTTTATTTGAAAATACTTTCACAACATTGTCGCAATTAGTTTTATATAAAATCTCAATTTCTCTTTTTAAGCGACCTAGAGATACATCTTCAATGTTTTCACTATCATCACCAAGTAGACAACATGCCGTATGTGGAATTTCAATAAATTTTGCTAAATATTTATGATTGTTTGTAATTATTGGAATAACAGTTTTTTGACCGCCTTGAAATTGCGGTCCTACTTCTATTATGCTATCGTCTTTTAAGATTCCTATTACATCTTCTTTTGTTAAAAAGGGAACTGTCATATGGTACTCCAATAATCATATTTTATATAAACTAAACATTTTCTATAGTATACAATGGTATATCCACAAGATTATCGGCCTTTTTATAATCTGCCAAAGATGTTCTTATGGCTAATTCCGGCTTAAATTTTTCCATATAAACTTTTAAACTTTTTGCTTGCAAATTTGTTTCTGCTTTAACTTCAACAGGTACAACATTTGATTTTAATTGAATAACAAAATCAACTTCTGCTCGACTTGTTTCGTTCGACCAGTAAAATACCGGTAAATCTTTTATAGTCTTAAATTGCTGCAGGACATATTGTTCAGCTATAGCACCTTTAAATTCTTCAAATATACGATTTCCATCAATAATAGTTTCTGCTTCTAAATCGGTCATTGCTCCTAATAAACCTACATCTAATACAAACAATTTAAAAGCACTAAAATCTTCATAAGCTATAATTGGTAAGTCAGGCTTTGTTATTTTATTTACTCTATAAATTAAACCGCTATCTATTAACCAAGACAGGGCGACTTCAAAATCTCTTGCTCTTGCACCTTCTTTTACAGCCCCATATATAAATTTCTTATTTTCTTTGCTTAATTGTGCAGGAATAGATTTCCATAATAAACGAATTTTTGCAACTGTATTTTCAGGAATATGTTTTGTAAAATCTTCTTCATAAGCAGCTAGAATCTCATTTTGTAGTTCTCTTACACTCATAAAATCTTTGTTCTCTACAAAATCACTAACAACTTCCGGCATACCGCCAACATAACAATATTGTTTTAAAAGCTTTTCATATTTATTATTAAACAGTTTTATAGTTTTATAATCTTTTTTATTTAAAAGTTCAACAAATCTTGATTCGTCCATTGCTAATAAAAATTCTTCAAAACTTAACGGATAAAGGTTCATAAAAGAAACTTTACCGACAGGGAATCCCGTTCCTTCATGACAAGCAACACCTAACAAGCTACCGGCAACAATAATATCATATTGCGGAGCATTTTCTCTAAAATACTTTAAAGACGTTAACGCTCTTGGACATTCTTGAATTTCATCAAGTATTATTAGTGTATTTTCAGGATTAATTTTAATCTTTGTTGCTAATCCCAAATCCATTATAATACGGTTAGTATCATAGTCTGTGTCAAAAATTTCTTTACTTTTTTTATCGACATCAAAGTTGATATATGCAACTTGTTCATAATATTTTTTCCCAAACTCTTGCATCAACCAAGTTTTACCGACTTGTCTTGCTCCTTGTATTATTAATGGCTTATGATTTTTTTTATTCTTCCAGTCAATAAGTTGTTTTATAGCGTATCTTTCCATGTGTTGATCCTCTTTTTATAAGTTTATTATATCACAAGTTGCACATTTTTTACACGACTTTTCATCATGTTTTGCACATTTTTTACACGACTTTTAAAACTAATTTGCACATTTTTGACAGAACCTCAAATCATCAAACATATAATTTATTAAACCTAGTTCCTGTTTGATTTTATAAAAGTCTTTTCTGATTTTGCGTTTTATGGCTTTCTTTTCTTGTTCATTGCCTCTTAAAAAGTCGTTCAAAGGTTGTTTTAATATAATTAATTCTTGAATAATCGGAATAAGGTACGGATATTTTTTGTT
>CACYOO010000013.1 GCA_902776035.1 uncultured bacterium | reverse complement strand
GTAGGGTGAAACGAACGTAAGTGAGTGAAACCCGTAAGAGCAATAGGCGATTGCGAAGTTACTAAAATTGCGACAGCAATTTATACGAGCAACAAGCCGATGCGTACCCGAATAATCCAAGACAGATACAGAGGGGGTGATTTTCTAGGATTTGCACTTGTTTCGGAATCCCGAACAAAAAAGATGCTGAAACAAGTTCAGCATGACAGCGGATTTTGGCAAGTGTGCAGTGAACAATGTGAACGAAACACGTCCCTGTGAATAGTGCCAAATAGTGCCAATGAGCTTACTTGTTTTGAGAAAGCAAAACAAAAGCGAATAGTAGCACTATGAACCGCCAATAATCCAAGACAGCGGATTTGCACTTGACAAAACTAAAAATATAGTAAATAATATAAGTGTAGGACACACCATTAAGGATTTGAGGTAGTTTCCTTAATGATGAGCTTCACTCCTACGATGTTAGAATTTTAGTGCTACTACGAGCATTGTTAATGCTACGAGTAGCATTATTATTTTCTCCATCATAGTTTTGCCCTCCTTTCCGACCAATTTCTTCACTGTTGTGTATGTCGGTGGATAGCGTGGAGCATACCTACAAATCTATTATATTAAATTTTTAAAACACGGTCAATTTTTGTCATAGCTTAACAACAAAAGATGCTGAAACAAGTTCAGCATGACGGTAATGCGGACTTGCACTTGAAAAAATATATAAAATAAGTTATAATATAAATAACAGGTGGCTATTAGTATTACTAATATTTAATGCCTTCTTAGTTTTACAAAACTAGCACTAGGACTGCAATCGCAAGTGCTAGTTTTTCATTTTTATATAATATTGATATTATAAAAAATAAAATCAGCATTATTGATTTCGTCATAGGCATCACCCCTTTCTTGACGTCAGTACCGTCAATCAATAAGGTTTTGCGGCAACCACCTGTTTTTATTTATTTTTCAATGTACATAGTGTAATTGTAGTACATATTTTTGTGCTTATAAATACATTAAACTCACAATTATAAAGCAATGACAACCAAAAACCAATTGTCATTCCGAACTTGTTTCGGAATCCCGAACAAAAAAGATGCTGAAACAAGTTCAGCATGACGGAAATGCGGATTTGCATAGAATATAGAATAAATATAAATCATTTATTGTATTTATAACATACGAAAATAGTAATATAATTGGATTCTGAACATTGAAAATTGAATAACAGGTGCAAACCATATTTTCTTTAATCTTCCGCCTAACGACTTAAAATTGTTAAAAGGTCGGCAAGAAAAAGAAAGGAGAATCTGCGTATGGATTATAATTTACTATTCATATTATTAATTCTTTTAATTGTCGTCAAAAAGTAATGCTTACCACTAAAAAGTGATAAGCAAGCTTTTTCAAAAATATGGTTACGAGGTGGCGACCTCGCACCTGTTATTTATATTATAACTCATTATATATTTTTTTCAAGAGCAGTGTATGTGCAAGACAAATAAAAATATCGTCATTATGAACGAATGTGAAGAATCTCTCAAGGACAAGACCACAAGGAGATACTTCGGAATACGTCCTTAGTATGACGAAAAAAATAGATTGCCACGCTAAACGCTGCAATGAAAGTATTATTTAAAATATAATTTATAAATAGATTCTTTTTCTAAAAATTTTATTTTTTATTGTATTTAAAATTTATTTATTTTAAACTCCTAAAGTTCCGGCAGGAATGCCTTGAGGCATCATATATGGATTGAAAGATGAACCGTATGCTTCAAATGATTGTGGTTGAGAAATCATTGACGGCATAGATGACATTGATTGTTGAGGCATCATTGACATAGTTTGTTGTTGAGCCAATTGCTGTTGTTGTTTTCTTTGAGCAATAGTAATTTCATCTTCACCAACAACTTTTTCAGCACCTTTCTTGAATAAACTGCTTATTAAAGAACCGCCTATAAATCCAACAACTTTTCCTAATAAGTTACCTGCAACAGCACCAACAGGACCGCCAATTGCTGTACCAATTGCTGTACCAATTGCTGAACCAACAGCAGTACCGGCAGCTGAACCTGCTACCCAACCAACAGTTGCAGCTCCTACTTTAGCAACAGATTTGCCAACTTGCTTCATTCCTGCTTTAAAGCCCAATTCTTGGAATGTAGGTACAACGTTTGTTAATGTTTCAGAAATACCTTCCATTAATGCAACAGAGGAACCGCCATATTTGTTGAATGCGTTTACGCATTTACCAAAAACAGGATGTTTTACTGCCATATTATTAATCCAATTACCTGCTTTTGTGATACCTAATGCATTTTGAGTTTTACCCCAAAATGAAGTAGGATTAGCATGTGTAGCTTGGTATATCTCTGCATTGGAACTCATAACTGCTCTTTGTGCTTCAGCGTAAGAACATTGTCCTTTTGCTGCTGCTTGTGCCATTGAACGAGCACTGTTATATCTTGATACTATATCAGGACTCAAACCTTTAAGCTTTTCTGCATCAGCCATTGAATCCAAAAGTTCATACGCACCGTGAGATTTTAAGAAGTTTCCTGCACTTTGTCTGAATGTATTACCGCTTTTGTATGCATCAGCCATTGTTTGATATTGTTGTACATAAGGTTGTATAGCTTGTCTGTAATTTCCTTTATTCTTTTTACACCAAGATAAACCCTCAATCGCTGTTTGAGTTAAGCCGGCTGTTAAAACAGAACCAAATGATGATGATGAATCAGTATATCCTTGCGGATAGCTTGTATAACCTGCATTATAAGAAACTGACATTAATATTACCCTCTTAAAAACTCTCTGTACTTTTATAAAGTATTTTTGGGGGTAAAAATTGCCTTTTTATAACAAACATGCAATTATTATCTTAATAAAACTTAACATGGATTAAGTTTTTATATATTCAGTTTAAATCATTTACTTGATTTTAGTAATACAATAATGATAAAATAATTTAGTTATGCTAAAAAAGACAATTTTATATAAGGATTTATAATATGATTACAACAGAAAATCTTACCGTAAAATTTGGAACGAATCCGCTTTTTGAAAATGTAAATATTAAATTTTCCAAAGGAAATTGTTATGGTCTAATTGGTGCAAACGGTGCAGGAAAAAGTACGTTTTTAAAAGTTCTTTCAGGTGAATTAGAACCGACATCAGGTGCAGTTCATATTAAAAAAGGCGAAAGAATTGCCGTATTAAAACAAGATCACTTTGAGTTTGATGAATTTCCTGTAATAGATACTGTTATTATGGGACATAAGCATCTTTATGATGTAATGAAAGAGCGTGAAGCACTTTACAATAAGCCAGATTTTAATGATGAGGACGGATTGAGAGTTGCGGATTTGGAAACGGAATTTGCAGAACTTGATGGATGGGAAGCTGAATCTAATGCTGCAACTTTGCTTTCTGATTTAGGAATAGAAGATGAATTGCATCATTGCTTAATGAAGGAATTGCCTGAAAGTAAAAGGGTTTTGGTTTTGTTAGCACAGGCATTATTTGCAAATCCTGACATATTACTAATGGATGAGCCGACAAACCACTTGGATTTAAAAACTATAAAATGGCTTGAAGATTTTTTGATTGATTTTCAAAATTTGGTAATTGTAGTATCGCATGATAGAAAATTTTTAAACCAAATTTGTACTCATATTGCGGATATTGATTTCAGAAATATAACTCTTTATACAGGTAATTATGATTTTTGGACACAAGCAAGTGCATTGATATTAAAACAAAAAGAAGAACGTAATAAAAAAATAGAAGAAAAAGCAGAGGAATTCAGAAAATTTATTGCAAGATTTAGTGCTAATGCTTCTAAAGCAAAACAGGCAACATCTCGTAAAAATATGTTAGAAAAACTTACTTTGGAAGATATAAAACCCTCAACAAGAAAATATCCGAGTATAAATTTTAAATATTCCAGAGTACCGGGAAAAGATGTTTTACATATTCAAAATTTGAATAAATCCGTAAATGGTGAACAGTTGATTAAAAGTTTTTCACTTGATGTTATACAGGGTGAAAAAATTGCATTTATTGCTAAAAATCCTTTAATTCTTACCACTCTTTTTGAAATACTTACTGGTGAAACTCAAGCAGATTCGGGAGAGGTAAATTGGGGTGTAACTGCGGAATATTCTTATTACCCGAAAAATAATAATAAATATTTTGAAACAAACTTAGATTTGATAAAATGGTTGGGACAGTATTCTAAAGAACAGCATATAAATTATTTAAGGGGCTATTTGGGAAGAATGCTGTTTTCAGGTGAAGATGCAGAAAAGTCCGTAAACGTGCTATCAGGTGGAGAACGTGTAAGGTGCATGCTTGCAAAAATGATGATTGCGGAAAGTAATGTTCTCATTTTTGATGAGCCGACAAACCATTTGGATTTAGAGGCAATAACATCATTAAATAATGCTTTGATAGATTTTAACGGAACTGTTTTATTTACTTCTCAAGATTACCAATTTATACAAACTGTAGCAGATAGAATTGTTGAAATATCACCTTATGGATATATTAATTTCCAAATGAAATATGAAGATTATCTAAATAGTCCTGATATTCAAAAAAGAAGAGATTTGCTATATAATAAATTTGCTAACAGTAAAAAATAAACATTTAAAAATAATGTTTTGAAATTATTTTAATTTTTGATAATATTTAAAAGAATATAAGTTAGGAGATAAAGTATGAAAACAATAACTGTAGGTGTACCAAAAGAAATTAAGAACTCAGAACATCGTGTTGCTATAACACCTTCAGGAGTAAAAGAATTTAAAAAATACGGACATAGATTTTTAATAGAATCAAATGCCGGCTTGGAGAGCGGTTTTACTAATGCAGATTATGCTGAGCAAGGTGCAGAAATTATCAATAACGCAGAAGATGTATGGAAAAATTCTGAAATGATAATTAAGGTAAAAGAGCCACAACCTAGTGAATACAAATATTTAAGACCTGAATTGCTTTTGTTTACATACTTACATTTAGCAGCAGAATTTGAATTGGCTCAAGAACTTATTAATTCAAAAGTAAACTCCATAGCTTATGAAACAGTAGAATTACCGGATGGTTCTTTACCATTGCTAACACCAATGAGTGAAATTGCAGGTAAGATGTCTGTTCAAATAGGTGCATCATTATTGGAACATCATCATGGCGGTAGAGGACTTTTGCCGGGAGGAGTTCCTGGTGTTGATCCTGCGGATATAGTCATAATAGGTGCAGGAACAGTAGGTATAAATGCTGCCAAAATTGCTTATGGTATGGGAGCGAATGTTACGGTATTAAATAGGGGCTTAAAAAAATTAAGATATATTTCCGACATTTTTAATGATAATGTCAGAACACTTGTTGCTAATGAAGATAATATATACAGATGCGTTACAAATGCAGATTTAGTAATAGGAGCAGTTTTGAATGCAGGGGCAAAAGCTCCAAAATTAATTACAGAAGATATGGTAAAGAATATGAGAAAAGGTGCAGTAATAGTGGATGTTGCAATTGATCAAGGCGGTATAACGGAAACTATGGATAGAACTACAACTCATGACAATCCGTATTATGAAAAATTTGGAGTATTACATTATGCAGTTCCGAATATTCCCGGTGCTGTTCCAAGAACTTCAACTGTAGCATTGACAAACGCTACATTACCTTATGCAATTGAACTTGCAAATAAGGGATTTAATGATGCTGTAAAGCAATCAGAGGCATTATATTTAGGAGCAAATACCGTAAATGGTAATATCGTTTCTGAACCTGTTGCAGATGCTTTAAATGTTGAATATACAGAATTATCATTACTTGTAGGTATGGAATAATTCATATTACAATATATCTATAGGATCGACATCGATAATCATTTTGATGTCCTTAGGAAGTATTATTTGATGAAAAAATCTTGATATAAAGTCATGACCTTTTTCGTCCATTCTGTTTTTTATTAGTATTTGATAACGATACATTCCTTGTAAACGCTCAAATACACATATTGTAGGCCCTAATGTTTCGAGTTTCTCTGATATTCCTAATTTATCTGTCATAGTTCTTAGTCTTAATGCAATTTCTTCGGATGCTTTTTCTACTCTGAATTTATTTTCGCATGAAATGACTAATCTAACTATTTTTGAGAATGGAGGATATTCAAATTCTTCCCTTGCTGCAATTTCAGTTTCGTAAAACTTGTTATAATTTTGTTCTCTTGCTGTTTGAATAGCGTAAAAATCAGGATTATATGTTTGAAAAAGAACTTTTCCTCTAAAATCACCTCTGCCTACACGTCCTGCAACTTGTGTTAACAGTTGAAAACCCCTTTCAGATGCCCTAAAGTCAGGCAGATTAAAGCTTGCATCAGCACTAATTACACCAACAAGCGTAACATTGGGATTATCCAAACCCTTTGCTATCATCTGGGTTCCTACTAAAATATTTATATTTCCATTTTGAAAATCATTTAATATTTTTATATGCTCATTTTTTCTAACAAGAGAATCGCTGTCTATTCTTACAATATTTACATCTTTAAAAAGTTCTTTTAAATAAAGTTCTATTTTTTGTGTTCCTGTACCTGACATTTTTAAAGCATCAGAATGACATTCAGGGCAAACATCAGGAAATGGCAGTGTAAAATTACAATAATGACATCTTAATCTTTTGTCTGCTTCATGCCATATCATAGGAATATCGCATTCAGGACATTCTATAACATGCCCGCATGCCAAACATTGAGTATATGTTGAATATCCTCTCCTATTAATCAATATTATAACTTGTTGTTTTTTGTCTAAAGTTTCTTTTATTTCTGTTTGTAATGGCTTTGAAATGATACCTTTATATGCAGCATGAGAATGTTCCTGCATATTTATAACAAAAGTTTTAGCCAAAGGAGCATTTTTATATCTATGTTTTAGTTCATACATTCTGTTTGTATTTAATGCACGATAGTATGATGTTATATCTGGTGTAGCTGAGCCCAAAACAAGTTTTGCATTGTAAAATTCCGCAACTTTTTGAGCAACTAACCTTGCATCATATCTTGGTGCCGGAGAAATCTGTTTGTATGCACTTTCATGTTCTTCGTCAATAATAATTAAACCAATATTTTTTAAAGGTGCAAATACAGCAGATCGTGCTCCTGCAAGTATTTTTATTTCATTTTTAAAAAGTTTCTGCCATACATCAAATCTTTCTCCGTCTGAAATTGAACTGTGCCATATTGCAATGTCGTTTATGCCGAATTTTTTTGCAAGCCGTTTAGAAAGTTGTGATGCTAAGGCAATTTCAGGCGCTAAAAATAAAACATTTTTACCATGATTTATTGTATCTTGTATTAGTTTAAAATAAACTTCTGTTTTGCCTGATGATGTTACACCATGTATTAATATCGGCTCTGAATTTGACGGAGAAAGGTTCGATATTTTATTGTAAACACTGCTTTGTTCTTCTGTTAATTCAAAAAGTTCTTCCTGTTTTATATTAGAAAAAATATTTAATGGGTTTCTGTAAATTTCATCTTGAAATATTTTTACACAACCCTTTTGTTCAAGCTTTTTTACAGTTGCAGAAGTCGTTTTTGCAATTTTTAGAAACTCCGATAATTTAATTCTTTTTAGTTTTTTAGCAGTTTCTAAAATTTCATGCTGTCTTTTTTGAGTATCTCCAAAAGTAATAAATTCAAGTACCGTTTCCGTTTTTAAATTCGTATTTATTATCATTCTTAATGGTAATGCCATGTTTAAAACGGTTATAAAATCCGTACAATAATAATTTGCAACCCATTCTAATAACTTTAAGTATTCTATTGTAAATAACGGATTTTTATTTAATATTCTACTTATTTTTTTTGCTTTTATACCTTCTTGCAGATAATTTGAAAATCCGACAACAAATGCATTTACAAATCCCTGACGACCAAACGGTACAGATACAAGTTGTCCGATACAAATTGTATCTTGTATGTCATCAGGGATTAGATAACTGAATGTTTTTATACCAAGTCCTTTTATATTAACAAGAACAAGGGCATATTTGTTCACTATTCTTCCTCAGAAGTAAATTCTTTCATTGCTTCATCAATTGCATCACGCAATGTTTCAAGATTTTCAGGTGAACATGTTACACCTTTTTTGGTAGGAAGCCAAGTTTGACCGTCATCTGTAGTATAATGTATTCTCATATCTAAATATGATTTACCTTTATATTCACTTATTGCAACATGTAATTCTTCCGTAGCACTTCTTGGTACGGTTGCTATAAGTTTTTTCTCTGCCATTTTTAATCTCCTATTTATTTTTTTTTAATTATTATAATAATCTTCTTAAGTCATCAGGTCTTGATGAACGAGCCAACGCATCTTCCAATGTAATAATATGCTGTTTATATAAGCTCTTTAAAGCCATTTCTAACGTTTGCATGCCAAGTCCCGTGTTTGTTTGTAATGTTGAATAAATTTGAGCTGCTTTAGATTCCCTTATTAGGTTAGCAATAGCAGGGGTAACAAGCATAATTTCTTGAGCCATAACACGACCTTTTTTTGTTCCGTCTGCTTGTAATCTTGGTAAAAGCGTTTGTGCAAATACTGCTTTTAGAGAGGCAGAAAGTTGAACACGAATTTGCTGCTGCTGACCTTCCGGAAATACGTCAATAATACGGTCAATTGTTTGAGATGCAGATGAAGTATGGAGCGTACCAAATACTAAGTGTCCTGTTTCTGCTGCTGTAAGAGCAAGTGCAATAGTATCCTGATCTCTCATCTCTCCTACAAGTATTATATCAGGATCTTCACGAAGTGCAGATTTTAAGGCATTTGCAAATGAACGTGTATCTTGTCCTAACTCACGTTGGTGAACTACTGACCTTTTTGAAACATGAACAAACTCAATAGGGTCTTCAATTGTTAATATATGTTCACTTCTTGTACTGTTTATATAGTCAATCATCGCAGCAAGTGTCGTAGATTTACCGGAACCTGTCGGCCCTGTAACTAAAATTAGACCTCTTGGACTGTCCGCTGTCTTTTTTACAATATCAGGTAATCCCAATTTATCAAATGCAGGAACTATAGCTGAAATTGTTCTGAACGCTGCTGCATAATTACCCTTATCACGGTATATATTAACCCTAAAACGGCTTAAACCCTGAACACCATAAGAAAAATCAAGTTCCCAATCTTGTTCTAATTTTCTTCTCTGTTCATTAGATAACATAGGAAATAACAAAGTTTCAACATCATCAGCCGATAATGGAGGTCTGTCTGTTCTGACAAGTTTCCCGTCAACCCTTATTACGGGAGGCAAACCGGCAGAAACGTGTAAATCACTCGCCCCACTTTGTACTGTCAGTTCCAATAGTTCTTCAATTAGCATTAACGTATTACCTCTATCTATATCAATTATTATACTAAAAAAAAAATATTGTAAATACTTATTTGTAAAATTGTATTTTTATTATTTATTCCGATAAATTTTGCTCATATATTTATTTATTGTTTTAAAACTCTCTTTATTAAATGATTTCTAATGCTATTGTAAAGATATGTAACAAACATGAGTTGATGATAGCAATTTTTATTTTTAGCATACTTGTAAAGAGTGTGTTAGTGAAATAAAAGGAAATGTATCTTATGGCAATCAATCCGATAGGAGTAAAGCAATCATCTGCAAATCCTCAATTTACAGGAGTAGTAGATAAGGTTGTAGGAAGCAAAGCATTTGAAACAATTGCAAAATTCGCCGGTGAAAAACCTGCTGTATTTAATGCAGCTTCATCGTTAGTTTTAGCAGGGGTATTAAGACCTGCAACGATTATGGCTTTACCTGGTAAAGGAGAGAATGCAACAAAGAATAAAGCAACAGCAGCAGCACATGCTATTGCATCTGCAGCAATAGGTTTTGCTATAACATCAACTGTTATGAAACCTATTTCAGCAGGATTGAAGAAAGTTATGGGAGATACTCCAAAATATCTTCCTAAATTATCAGAAAAAATGAAAGCTGATCCTAAATTTGCAGCTAATGTAAACAAGGTATTATCATTTGGACCTGATATTTTATTAGCAGTACCTAGAGCATTGTTAACATCAAAATTGTCAGGTTATGTAAATAAAGCATTATTTGGTAAGAAGAAAAATGCAGAAGCACCTGCAGCTCAAGTAGCAAAAGCACCTGTAGCTGCTCAACCTGTAGCGCAAGCAGTGGAAGTTCAGGCAACACAACGTCCCGTTTTAGATAATTTCAAAGGAGGTACAGTATAATGAAAGTTCAAGCAATCGGTAGTGTAGCTCCAAAACAAAATGTTGCTTTTTCAGGTAAAATTGCAGATGGTGTAGCAACAGCAATTTCAAAAGTAGGTAATACTGATGCTTTTGTAAAAGGTATGGAAAAAATCGGAAGCAGCAAAAACTTAATGGCTAATTTGTCAACTGCAAGTTCTGCTGTAACAACCGGCTTATACATATACAAAACTTTAACTGATAAGAAAAAAGATAAAAACCAAAAAATTACATTTGCTATTAACCAAGCATTAACATTCGCTGTTTCAACTGCAATTACATATACTGCATTAGGTGCAATGAAAAATTCTACTAATAAGCTTGTAGGAAAATTTGCAGATGCTGTATCAAAAAGAGATGGTAAATGTTCAGAAACTTTAAGATCAGGTGCAAAAGCTGCAATTGATTTGGTAACTTGCGGTTTCATCAACAGATACTTATCACCTGTTGCAGTTACACCTATTGCAAATAAATTAGGTGATAAAGTTACAAATTTCTTAAATAAAAGAGATGCTGAAAAAGCTCAACAAAAAGAGCTTAAAGCAAATGCATAATTGAGAGAATTTTATTAATATAAAAAAGACCGTTCAGCAGAGCGGTCTTTTTGTTAATTGTAATATTTTATAGAATTTTATATTTTCTTTTTAATTCAATTATTTTTTCATAAGATTCTTCAATATTTTTTTGTAAAACTGTATCAAATTCTGATTTTTTAGCTATTGTTTCAATTGTATTTATTGTTTCATCATTACAATTGCGATATATAAACATATTTACACCTGCTCTTATAGCCATTTCGCATGGGTTTTCAAAATTATCAAGAGCTTTCATTACCATATCATCAGAACATATTACACCATTATAAAATGTTTTTAGATAATTAATTGTATTTTTACTTAAAGATGTCGGCATAACCTTTTCATCAAAGCATTTACAGTGAATATGTGCAACCATAACAATGTCGGCTAAATCTTTTTTTATTAATGTTTTAAATGGCTTTATGTGTAAATTTTCCATTTCATAAAGCGGCATATCAATTTCAGGAAGGACTAAATGGCTGTCGCAATTAGTATCACCATGTCCGGGAAAATGTTTTATGCAAGAGATAATACCATTTTTACGATAAGTTTTTATAACTGTTTCAGCACCCTTTATGACATCTTCAGCATTATTTGCAAATGCTCTTTCTCCTATTATCGGATTATCAGGATTTGTATCAACATCACAGCAAGGTGCAAAATTTAAATTTATACCATAGCTTTTTAATTCCTCAGATATGGCTTGAGTTTGTTCTTTTAAAAACAATTCTCCTTTTTGAAATGCATATTTTGCACTTAAGTATTTTTTACCGTTCCAAATATTTTGAGTTCTTTCAACCCGTCCGCCTTCTTGGTCTATAGAAAAAAATAATGATGTATCTGATTGTTTGGAAAAATATTTTATCTTATTTTTAAAATCATCCGTTGAGATGATATCATCAGTAAAGAAAATAATCCCACCAAGCCCTTTTTTGATAACGCTTTCGAGGTTATTTCCACTTGTTCCGAGAATAAACATTTGATACAATTTTTGAATTATTTTCATAAAAATAATCATACATTTAATTGAGGTCAAAATGCAAATTTTTAAGTAATATATTAATACTTAATATAAATGGGGATAAATAAAACTATGAAAAAGCTTATTATATTATCATTAATTGCTATATTTGCCATATTAACATTCACAATGGATGCTAATGCTGCAAAAAAATCATCAAAAAAACTTGATGCGGCAGCTCAGGATGAAATATCAGAAACAATTGATAATATTACAAAAAAAGTTTATTCTCACACACTTTTATCACCTACAGATAACCAAAATATGATTGAAGTAAAAATTAAATTAGATAATCAAATGCTTGTTTCTTCTGATTTATCACTAGCACCTTTATATTACAAGGCAGGAAAGTTATATAAAATGAGAGGAATGAATCAAGAAGCAGTAGATTGTTTCCAAACAATTTTAGAAAACTTTGCAGATACGGCTCTTGCTCCTAAAGCAAGAACTCAATTACGTTCAATGGGTATTAAAATTGCAGAACCAATAAAGAACGCAACTGCTGAAGATGAGGAAGAATAATTGTTTAAAATAAAAAAGCTTAACCGTTAAATATTCGGTTAAGCTTTTTTATTAATCATTTTTTGTATAAGTTTTATTTAATATTCTATATTGCACATTACCGTAGCTATCATTTTGTGGAGGTGGAACTATACCATAAGTTCCTTTAGGCGGTCTATTACCATACATTGGTGGTGGTACAATTCCGTAACCTCTCTTTGGCGGTTTGTTACCATAAATCATATTGCCATAATTACCGTACATAGGCGGAGGTACCATGCCATAAGCCCTTTTAGGTGGTCTGTTACCATACATTTGTGGTGGTACAATTCCGTAACCTCTCTTTGGTGGTTTGTTACCATACATCATATTTCCATAGTTACCGTACATAGGTGGTGGAACCATACCGTAAGCCCCTTTAGGTGGTCTGTTACCATACATTGTATTTCCGTAAATGTCTGATGATGTTGTTAAATTACCTGCAAATGTTGCTGTTGCTAAAAAAGCAAACATAATAATCGCAAAAATTCCGATAAAATATTTTTTCATAAGAGTATCTCCTTTTTATAAACATATTATAACTATGTTATTAAAATTTTCATATTTTTTATTTGGATATTAATTTTATTTTACAATAAATTTTTTGAAAACATGACAAAAGGTATTTTTTGTCTTATTATAATTCTATAGAAAAGGCAGGGAAGTTATGGCAAAAAATAGAATTGGAATTGATGTAGGCGGTACAAATATAAAGATAGCTCTTGTTGATAAAATACAATACCTACACGTTCGGAAATGGGTTACGAATATACAATAAACAATATGAAACAGGCAATTTCAACTCTTTTAACAGAAAAGAAATTAACAGCTTCAAATATTGAAAGTATAGGTTTCGGTTTTCCGGGACAAATTGATTATAAAGAAGGTATCGTAAAAGCATTACCTAATATTCCGGGCTGGGTAAATGTTCCTATTTCAAATATTATTGAAAAAGAATTTGGTATTACAACAAAAATAGACAATGATGTAAGATGTGCTGCATTAGGTGAATTAAATTACGGTGCAGGTGTAGGATGTGAAAATCTTATATGTATTACAGTCGGAACAGGTATTGGTTCAGGTATAATCGTAAACGGTAAATTGGTTCGAGGAGCAAGCAATGCAGCAGGTGAAATCGGACATATAAAGTTATTTCCTAACGGAGAACACCTTTGCGGATGTGGTGATTACGGTTGTTTGGAAGCTTATGTTTCAGGGCCTTCAATTGTTCAAATGGCAGAAGAATATATTCAGGGTGGAAAATCCACAAAGTATAGAGAAATGGCTAATCCTGACATAACACCGTTTATAGTTGCACAAGCTGCTGAACAAGGTGATGGAGTTGCAAGACGTATATTCACAAAGATGGGTGAATACTTGGGAACAGGACTTGCAAGTGTAGTTAATTTATTAAATCCAGAAAAGATTATTATTGGCGGTGGAGTTGCAGGCTCAGGTGATTTATTATTAGCACCATTAAAGGAAACTCTTATGAAACGTGCAATGCCTATATCAGCAGAAGCTGTTGAAATTGTACCTGCAAAACTTGGTAATCGTGCAGGTGTAATTGGTGCAAGTCTTTTAGCCGAGTCTTAATATGGCTGTATATTTTTATTATGGTGATGAAGATTTTAATATAGAACAAGCTATTAATGAAAAGAAAAATAAGCTTGATAAAAATTTTCTTGCAATGAATTATAAAAGAGTTGATAATCCTGATTTTCCAACATTAATAAATGTTTTGAGAACTCAAGGTATGATGTTTGGAAACATGCTTATTGTAATTAATTGTACAAAATATTTTGAAAAAAAAGAAACGGCTTTTTCTGACAGTCAATTAAAAGAAATTGAAGACACTTTAGCATTAAATACTGATAATATTGATATTGTTTTAATCGCAATAACTGACAGAGATGGTAATAATAAAATTGATACAAGAAAAAAAATATTTAAAATATTTGCAAAATATAATAAACAGGAATTTCCTGCTTATAAAATGAATTATTACGGAAAGAAAGATTTAGCACAATGGATTATCAAATGTGCTAAAGAACATAATGTTTCGGTTGATATTTCTGTTGCAGAATATATGATTGAACAAATAGGAAATAATCTGAGATTATTAAATAGTGAAATAGAAAAGTTAAAGCTCCTTGTTCATCCTAAAAAAATTATTACAGAAGAAGTTGTTAAAAATTATTGTGTTTCTAATGAGGATTTATTTGCATTTGCCGAATTGTTGATGTCTAATAATTCAGCAAATGCATTATCAGAATATAGAAAACTTCTTTCTAAAAGACATCCTCTTGAAATAATCACTGCAATACAAACAATTTTAAGGAAAAGGATTTTACTTAAATTAAATATTGATAAACCGATTGAAGAAATTATGCAATTGACAGCAATGTCAGAAAAACAAATAACAGCTATTATAAAAAATTCTAAAAATCAGAGTTTAAAACATTTGGTAAAATTAAAGGAAAAAATAACAAGTGCAGAATACAAAATAAAAAGCGGATTATCTGCAAATCCTGAAAGTGAGTTAGAATATGCTTTTGTCGGATAAATACAGTTTTCTTATAAATTATTTTCAAAATCTTGTAAACAATCCTAACAGAGCAATGTTCCAAAGTATTGTATTTTATGGAAATGATTTAAATACTCAATATGAAATTGCATTATATATTGCAAGAATGCTAAATTGTACAAATGATAAAAGTTTTGATTGCTCTTGCCGTAATTGTGATTGGATAAGAAATAATGAACATCCTGCCGTTCTTACAATTTCACATATTGATAACAAACCTCTTGATGATACATCAAAGACTGTTATTTCCGTAAAACAAGCTCAAATGGTAAAACAACTTCTTCTAACTTCTTCTGAATATTATCGAGTTTTTATTTTTTGTGATAAAGATAATAACGGTAATGTAACAGGTTTAAATAGTATAAACTTTCAGGAAAAAACAGCAAATGGCTTACTAAAAACTATTGAAGAACCACCTAAGAATACTTTGTTTTTCTTTTTAGCACAAGAGAAAGAGGATTTACTTTCAACTATACTATCTCGTTCACAGTGTTTTTATGTCCCGAATTTTGAAAGAGAGTCGGAAAATTACAATATGATAAAAGATATAATTGAAGAATATTTTTTATTAAACAGACGTGATGCATTTACAATTTCACAAAATTTGTCAGATATTTCTGATGATAAAATAAAAATATTAGATGAAATACAATGCTACATTTTATCATTAATGAAATGTAACTATAATAATAAGCCCTTTTTAGCACGTTTAATGAGTGATATTAAAGCTGTAGAAAATGCAAAATCACAAATTAAAGCGAAAGTATCACCTGTAAATGTTTTTGATAATTTATGCTTAGCAATAATAAAAAATTAAAATTATATCTTTGAACTATTGCCAATCATACCCCAAAAAAGTTTTTGTAATAAACTTCTGTTTCGTCTTTGTTCTTCAACTTGTGCATTAAGTTCTGCAAGTTCAGCACCGACAGTGCAGTTTATATATTCCATCAACGCTTTAGAGCGTTCTTCATCACTTTCATATTGGTTTCTTATTTTTATTAATTCTCCGTTGTCTAAAAATTTTCCACCGCATTTATAACAATCATCAACTTCAATTTCTTTTTTGGCACTTGCAAAGTTTTTAACCATTTTTGCTCCGCAGTTAGGACAATATCTTGGTGCAGAGGTATCAACAACATCAAATGTTTTTCCTTGAACTTTTTCAAGTATAGGAGTAATATCTTCAAACGGTTCATCAAATTCTTTAAATTCTCTATTATCAAAGAATATTCCACCGCATCCGTTTATACATATATCTAGTGTAAAGCCGGTTCTTGGTATAAAAACTTTTTCCATTTCTTTTCCGCATGCCGGACAACTTACTTTTTTAGTTGTATTTGCCATAATATCTCCTCTAAAGTCCTATGTACAGATATTAGCATATAGCAAGAAAAAAATCCATAACAATTTCAAAAAATTAAGAAAATGTTAATTCACTTGCATGTCATCTTTGTCTGTTCTATAAATAAATAGTTAAGATTACATAAAGGAGATAAAAAATGGTAAATGTAGCAATTAACGGATTCGGTAGAATCGGTCGTAACACATTAAGAGCAGCTATTGCTGAAGGTATCTTTGATAAAATCAACTATGTTGCAATCAATGATCCTGGTTTAAAACCTGAAGATGCAGCAAGACTTTTCAAATATGACTCTGTAATGGGTAAATTTGACGGTACAGTTGAAGCTTATGAAGAAGGCATTATTGTAAACGGTAAAAAAATTAAATTCTTTGCAGAAAAAGATCCTGCACAATTACCTTGGAAAGATTTAGGTGTAGAAGTTGTTGTTGAATCAACAGGTTTCTTCACAGATGCAACAAAAGCTCATGCTCATATAGATGCAGGTGCAAAAAAAGTTATTATTTCAGCTCCTGCTACAAATGAAGATAAAACAATTGTATTAGGTGTAAATGATAAAGAATACGATCCTGAAAAACACCACGTAATTTCTATGGCATCTTGTACAACAAACTGCTTAGCTCCTGTAGCTAAAGTTATAGATGAAAAATTCGGTATCGTTAAAGGTTTGATGACAACAGTTCACTCTTATACAGGCGACCAAAGAATTTTGGATGCAGGACACAAAGATCCTCGTAGAGCAAGAGCAGGTGCTTTAAATATTGTTCCTACAAAAACAGGTGCTGCTAAAGCTGTTGCATTAGTATTACCTCAATTAAAAGGTAAATTGGACGGTTTTGCTATGCGTGTTCCTACTCCTGACGTTTCTTTAGTTGACGTTGTATTTGAATTATCTAAAGACGTTACAGTAGAAGAAGTTAATGCAGCATTAAAAGAAGGTGCTGATGGACATGTATTATGCTATACAGAAGAACCATTAGTTTCATCAGACTATGTTGGAACTTCTCAATCTTCAACAGTTGATGCTTTATTAACTCGTGTAATGGGCGGAAACCAAGTTAAGATTATTTCTTGGTATGATAACGAATGCGGTTACTCTACAAGATTAGCTGAAACTACATTAATGGTTGCTGAAAAATTATAATTTATATAAATAAGCAAAAATAAAAAATGGCTTCTGTATTATACAGAAGTCATTTTTTATATGCAATACTTATACTTATTCTTTACCATTATTCATGTTTGTGCTAATTTTGAGATATAGGAAAGGGTTATATAATTATGACAAACGTTAATAATTTACCGACTGTATATGATGCATTACAAACAGAAAAAGAAATATACGAATTTTGGGAAAAAGGTGAATATTTCAAGGCAGATGCAAAATCTCCTAAGCCGCCATATTCTCTTGTAATACCACCTCCAAATGTAACAGGAGTATTACACATGGGACATGCATTAGATGAAACATTACAGGATATTTTAACCCGTTATCACCGTATGGCAGGTTATGAAACACTATGGATACCCGGAACAGACCATGCCGGTATTGCAACACAAGCAGTTGTAGAAAAGAAATTAAGAGCAGAGGGTAAATCTCGTTTTGATTTAGGCAGAGAAAAATTCTTAGAAGAAACTTGGAAATGGACAAATGAACATAAATCTGCAATTCTTGACCAATGTAAACGTTTAGGTGTATCATTTGACAGAACCAGAGAACGTTTTACATTTGATGAGGGCTGTTCTCAAGCTGTAAAAGAAGTTTTTGTAAAACTTTATGAAAAGGGCTTGATATACAAGGGTGCATATATTGTAAATTGGTGTCCTCGCTGTCAATCAGCTATTTCAGATATTGAAACGGAATACGAAACAGAACAAGGACATTTATGGGAAATATCCTATCCGTTAAAAGATGAACCGGGAGCAATACTTATTGCAACAACAAGACCTGAAACTATGTTTGGTGATGTTGCAATTGCAGTTCATCCTGATGATTTTAAATATAAAGATTTGGTAGGAAAAACCGTATGTATTCCGTTAACGGGCAAAGAAATTCCTATTATAGCCGATGAATATGTCGATAGAAATTTTGGTACAGGTGCTGTAAAAATAACTCCTGCACACGATCCTAATGACTACGAAGTAGGTAAACGTCATAATCTGAAGCCGGTTTGGGTAATTGATGAAAAGGGTTGTATGAAAGATTGTCCTGAAGTTCCTGAAAAATATAGAGGAATGGACAGATATGAAGCAAGAAAAGCAATAGTAGGTGATTTGCAGTATCAAAAATTCTTGCTTTCAATAAAAGACCACGAACACAATGTAGGAAAATGTCAAAGATGTAATACTACAATTGAACCGTTATTATCTGAACAATGGTTTGTAAAAATGAAGCCGTTGGCAAAAGAAGCAATTGCTGCAGTTAAAGACGGAAGAATTAAATTTATTCCTGAGCGTTGGGAAAAAGATTATCTCGGTTGGATGGAAAATATAAGAGATTGGTGTATTTCAAGACAATTATGGTGGGGACACAGAATTCCTGCATATTATAACAATGAAACAGGAGAAATGGTTGTTGCAAAGGAAAATCCTAATCCTGAAAAATTCACTCAAGATACAGATTGTCTTGATACATGGTTTTCATCCGGCTTGTGGCCATTCTCTACAATGGGATTTCCTCAAACAGAAACTGACGATTTTAAAAAATTCTATCCTACAAGCGTTCTTGTAACCGGCTTTGATATTATTTTCTTTTGGGTTGCGAGAATGATTACAATGGGCTTGGAATTTACAGGTAAAGCTCCTTTCTCTACAGTTTATATTCACGGTTTAATCAGAGATGAAAAAGGTCAAAAAATGTCAAAATCAAAAGGTAATACAATTGACCCTGTTCAAATTATTGATAAATACGGTTGTGATGCTTTGAGATTTACTCTTACATCACTTTGTACTTATGGCGGACAAGATATAAAGATTTCTGATGAAAAATTTGAATACGGAAGAAATTTTGCAAACAAAATTTGGAATGCTTCAAGATTTGTATTGATGAATTTAGATGGTGTTGATGATTTAGAGATAGATAAGGACAAATTAACTATTGCAGATAAATGGATTTTACAAAGATTGAATGAAGTTGTAAAACTTACAAACGAAAATATCGAAAATTATAGAATAGGTGAAGTTGCACATATATTATATGATTTCTTCTGGAATGAATATTGCGATTGGTATGTGGAAATTGCAAAAATTCAATTGCAAGATGAAAATATAAAATTAAACACTCAGAGAATGTTAAAATATGTTCTTGATATGTCTTTGAGATTAATTCACCCTATAATGCCTCATATTACAGAAAAAATTTGGCAGGCATTACAAGTAAAATGTAGCTCTGATGCACTTATAAAAGCTGAATTTCCAAAATATGATGAAACTCTTGATTACAAAAAACAAGCTGACGAAATGAAACTTGTATTTGAAGCTATAACTTCACTCAGAAATGTTAGACAGAGTTTTAACATATCTCCATCAGTAAAGATTAATCTTGAAATATTATCATCAGGTAATGATAAAGAGATGTTTAAGGAAGTAATACCTTATTTAAACCGTCTTGCAAGAGTCGAAGATGTAAAATTCTTAGATAACGCAGATAGTATTTCAAAAAAATCAGCAAATGTTGTTGTGTCAAAATCTAAATTGATAATACCTTTAGAAAATTTAATTGATATTGATACAGAAGTTGCACGTCAAAAAAATAAAATAGAAAAGCTTCAAAAAGAAAAAGCACCTCTTGAGGGTAGAGTAAATAATCCAAACTTTGTATCAAAAGCACCAAAAGAATTGGTTGATGAAACTAAGGCAAAAATTGCGGATTTAGAACAAAAACAAAAAGCTATTGAAGAATTTATTGAAATGCTAAAAGCATAAAAATAAAAACAAAAAAGAATGGCAACAATAAATTTGTTGCCATTCTTTTTTTATTATAATTATTATTCTATTTAATAACAATATTAACCAATTTTTTAGGAACGACAATTATTTTAACAATTGTTTTTCCTTCAACTAATTGCTTAACTTTTTCACTTGATAGAGCAGTTTCTTTTAATTTTTCATCATCAAGTGAAGCATCTACTTCAATTTTATCTTTCAATTTTCCGTTAACTTGAATAACCAACGTTATGGAGCTGGTTTTTGCTAAATTTTCATCATATTCACACCATTTTTCATCATGAATAGATGTTTTTGCTCCAAGTTGTGTCCAAACTTCTTCTGTTAAATGAACTGCAACAGGTGCCATTAATTTTAATAATGAAACTATCGCAAAACTGAACACTGATTTATCTTCATCATTCCATTGAGCTTTACCAACCCAATCAGAAATTGAATTTGTTAATTCTCTGTATTTTGAAATAACAGTGTTAAATTGAAAATCATTTGCTATATCATTTGTAATACCCTTTATAGCAATATGTACAGTTCTGACTAAATCATCATTAACTTTTGTCCTATTTTCAGGTATAACATAATCTAAAGAAATTTTATCTTCATTTGCAGAAATCATTCTCCAAACTCTGTTAAGGAATTTATAACATCCCTCAACCCCTGCATCAGACCAATCAAAATCACGAGCAGGAGGTGAATCTGAAAGAATAAATGTTCTTGCTGTATCTGCTCCGTAATTTTCAAATATTTCATCAGGATCAACAGTGTTGCCTTTTGATTTAGACATTTTTGAACCATCTTTTAATACCATACCTTGAGTTAAAAGATTTTTAAACGGTTCATCAAATCCAACAAGTCCTAAATCATGTAATGCATGAGTGAAAAATCTTGAATATAACAAGTGCAAAATAGCATGTTCTATACCACCTACATATTGGTCAACCGGAAGCCATTTGTCAGCAAGTTCCTTATCAAAACATTTTTCTGAATTTTTTGCATCTGCGTATCTTAAATAATACCAGCTTGAACACATAAATGTATCCATAGTATCAGTTTCTCTGACTGCATGTCCACCGCATACAGGACAAATTGTATCTCTAAAAGTTTTTGATGTTGTAATAGGAGATTTACCTACAACAGAAAAATCAACATCCTCAGGTAACAAAACAGGTAATGAATCTTCCGATACAGGTTGTATACCACATTTATCACAATAAACAACAGGTATTGGAGCACCCCAATATCTTTGACGTGATACAAGCCAATCTCTTAATCTGAATTGAGTTTTAAATTCTCCAAAGCCGTTATCTACTGAATATTGAGTAATTGCTTTTTTAGCTTCAGTATTTTTAATTCCGTCAAACTCATTTGAATTAACAAGAGTTCCTTCTTCCGTATAAGCTTCTTTTAAAGGAACTTCATCCGCAGAATAAATCTTATTTATGTCTTTTATATTCTGTTTCATTTCTTCACTTGCAATAACTATTTTCATCGGAAGATTATATTTTTTTGCAAAAGCAAAATCTCTTTCATCATGTGTAGGTACAGCCATAACTGCACCTGTTCCATACTCTGCTAATGCATAATCAGCAGTCCATAATGGAAATTTTTCGTTTGTAAAAGGATTTATGGCATGTGTTCCTAACGGAACACCTGTTTTTACTCTGTCAGTTGAAAGTCGTTCAATTTCAGTTAACTTTCTTGCATTAGCCCTATACTGTTCAACCGCATCTTTATTTTCAGGTGTTGTAAGTTTTTCAATATCTTTATATTCAGGAGCTACAACAAGATAAGTTATACCATGAACAGTATCAGGTCTTGTTGTATAAACAGGGATTTCCAAATCATTTTCAACAACTTTAAATCTGAATATTGCACCTTCAGATTTACCAATCCAATTTGCCTGCATTGTTTTAACGTTATCACCCCAGCCGGTCAATTTGTCCAAGTCTTTTAATAAAACATCAGCATAGTCTGTTATTTTTAAGAACCATTGAGATAAATATTTTTTCTCAACAACACTGTCGCATCTCCAGCATTTACCGTCTATAACCTGTTCATTAGCAAGCACTGTTGCACATTTATCACACCAATTTACGGCTGCTTCTTTTTTGTAAGCAAGTCCTTTTTTATATAATTGTAAGAATAACCATTGTGTCCATTTATAATATTCCGGCTTACAAGTGGTAACTTCTCTATCCCAATCATAAGAAAGTCCAAGCATTTTTAACTGCTTTGTCATATAAGCAATATTTTCATCTGTCCATTCCGCAGGATTTGCACCATGCTTCATAGCGGCATTCTCAGCAGGTAAACCAAAACTGTCCCAGCCAATAGGATGCAAAACATTAAATCCCTGCATACGCTTAAAACGAGCTATAACATCTGTTATAGTATAATTTCTGACATGTCCCATGTGTAATTTACCGCTAGGGTATGGAAACATTGAAAGTGCATAATATTTTGGTTTATCACTTTCATCCGAAGTATGAAATGTGTTGTGTTCTTCCCAATATTTTTGCCATTTTTTTTCTATTTCTTGAGGAAAATATTCTTTATTCATATCTTATCCTTTTTACTCTTGTACAAAATAATTTTACCATGATAAAATAAAACAGTCATAATTTTTTTATAAAGAGGTATTACAATGCAAATCGGAGTAGATATAGAAGATAGCAACAGGTTTGAATATCGCTCGCAAAGTTTATTAGATAAAATTTTTACAAAACCCGAACAAGAGTATTGTCTTAAACAGGCAAAGCCATCTCAGCATTTTGCAGGTAAATTTTGTGCTAAAGAGGCAACTATTAAAGCTCTTACTGCTTACGGAATAAAAGGTGTTTATTTGACAGATATTGAAATATATCATGATAAAAATAATTGTCCTTGTATAAGAGTATTAAAAGATATACATAAACATCTGCATTATAAATTAAGTATTTCTCATGATAGAACGAAAGCAATTGCTTTTGTGGTTGTAAGAGGATAAGTGTTTGTGAAACATTTTAGCAAATGTTTCTTTGCCGTTTATATTATGAACAGTCTTTTAATATTATAAACTTAATTTTGTTAACTTTTTGCTAATTATATTTATTCTTTTATAATGTAAATTGATATGGATAAATTTAAAAGTTTTAACAAATTTAGAAATGCTGTCCTTGTATTAAATAATAAGCAGGAAATTATATTCAAAAATAATATTTTTGAACATGTGTTTAAAGATTATTGTAATTTTACTAAATTTTCTCATAAATTTAGCAACGATTTTTATACTCTTGATACGGAAGATATACAATCTGCTTTTCCTATAAATCAAGCAATAAACTCAAAAGAAGATTTTACTGCACTTGTTAATTATCAGAACAAAGCAGGCGAATTTTTATACTTTAACTTATATTCTTATAAACGTTCAAAATACACTATTCTTGAATTTGAGGATGTAAGTTGTCAGTTTGAACTGCAAAAATTAAAACAAGAAAAAGAAAATCTTCATAAAAATTGCCAAAATGCATTTAAAGAAATAGAAAGATTGCAAAAAGATGCTCAATCAAATCAAACACAAGCCGTAAAAATGATTTTAATTAACAAAATTTCAAATATTATTAGAGAATCAATGGATTTATCTAAAATACTTAATTCTGCATTAATTGAAACTGCAACTGTTGTAGGTGCATACAGAGCATACTATGCTTCGTTGAATGATGATAATACCTTTACAATAGAACAAGCATACGGTAAACAAAAAAAAGATTTTGAAGGTAAGATAATATCCTATGATGAAGAAATTTTTAAACTCTTAAATGATAAACAAACTGTTTCAACAATGAGTTTGAAAGAATTTAATGAGGCAGTATTGTTTGAAGTTCCAATGATGCGTGTATTACTGCCAATTTATCATAGAAATACACTTTTAGGCATAATGGCTTTTATAAGTTATCAAAAAAGAGAAATTACAGAAGCTATGGATATTTTGGAAAGCGTATCTGCACAGCTCGGCAACGCAATAGCACAGGCAAAATTGTATGTTGAAAATGTAAAAACAGTAGCTCAATTAAAGAAAACATTATCAGAATTAAAAGATACCCAATTACAATTAATAAATTCAGAAAAAATGGCATCATTAGGTCAGCTGATAGCCGGTATTGCACATGAAATTAATACGCCTTTTGCATCTATAAAATCTAATAATTCTATTATGAAAAAGTTGATTGACAAAATAAATCAGCAAAATATAAAGGAAATGTTTACCGAAATTAATGAAACAGATAATGAAGCTGTAGAAAGAATTAATCACCTCGTAACCTCTTTGAAAAAATTTGTAAGGTTAGATGAAGCAGAATTACAAGAAGCAGATATAAATAAAGAACTTGATTTGACATTGGCTTTAATAAGGCATGAAACTAAAAATAAGGCGCAAATAATAAAAAATTATGGAGATATTCCAATGATTAAGTGTTATCCGAACATGCTTAATCAGGTTTTTATGAATGTGCTTGTAAATGCATGCCATGCTATTGAGAATTACGGTAAGATAGAAATAACAACAAGTGTAAATAATAATATTTTAGAAGTAAAAATAAAGGATGACGGAAAAGGAATAAAACCGGAACATATTAATAAGATTTTTACAGCCGGTTTTACTACAAAAAGTGCAGGAATAGGTACGGGCTTGGGATTGGCTATTGCAAAAAAAATTATGGATAAACATAACGGAAAAATAAATGTAAAAAGTAATTATGGACATGGTGCGGAATTTTCGATAATTTTACCTGCATCTTAACAAAATGTAAACTACCATTGTAGTAAATTCTTTATGATATGCAAATATGTGTAAGTTTACAAAAACAATTAATCTAATTATATGATTTTTTTAAATAAATACAAGACAAAACGCAAAAAAAATGTTAATATATAAGTATAAAGTGTATGGCTTACCCTTATAAGATATGTGTGGTACGCAAATACAGGTATAGCATGCATTTAAAAAGATTTATTTTTGTTAACAATACTTAATATCTTTGTAATAAGAAGCAATTTTTTATAAAAAAAACTCTTTATAGAAATATCGGTATATTATTTAGAACATGTAGGAAGGAAAAATTAAACAATGACTATCAGTGTAAACCGCAAGAAAAAGCAGGTTAAAAAATCTTTTGAAGAATTGATTACTGATTTAAGAACAAGTAATTCTGAAAAAGTAAGATATAATGCAGCAAGAGTTCTTGGTGAAATGGGAGATTCAAATGCTGTAGAACCATTGATAGATGTTTTAAAGAATGATAAAAATGGTTCTGTACGTTTATATGCTGCAAGAGCATTAGGTGAATTAGGCGATTCTAAAGCGACAGAATATTTAATTTCATCATTACGTGAAGATAGAAATGTTGATGTACGTGTAAGAGCAGCAAGAGCTTTAGGCAGATTAGGCGGAGAAATTGTTGTTGAACCGCTTGTTGAAGCTTTAAATGATGAAAACCCTCAAGTTTGTATTACAGCAACAGAAGCATTAATTGAAATTGGTGATGTTGCAACAGATGCATTAATTGCATCATTAGATCATGAAAAAGTTAATGTACGTTGTGATGCAACAAGGGCATTAGGTGAAATCGGAAATAAAAAAGCCGTAGATAAATTGATTAATATGTTACATGATGAATGGGTAAATGTTAGAATTTATGCTGTAACATCATTAGGTAAATTAAGTGATTCAAAAGCTGTTCCTGCATTAATTGAAGTTATGAAAAATCATAGCGAAAATGAATTGGTAAGAGCAGGTGCTGCAGCTGCATTAGGTGTTTTAAGAGATCAAAGAGCATTATTACCATTAAGAGAATTGATAATGGAAGCTGATGAATTAGGTGAATTAGAAGATACAGCATTAAAATCATTCAAAAAGATAATGTCAGCTAATTGGCAACAAATTCCCGGAGCTCAATTGCAAAAGAAAACTGTAGGTGTATAATTAACAATTAAAATTTTAACAAAAAACGAGATTATCAAATTAGGATAATCTCGTTTTTTGTATGAGTGTTAAATACGTATGATAAAATTTGTAACATGACGTTTACAAATAAAAATGTTTGATTTATGATAAATACGGATAGAATGTGATTTTAAAAACACATTCTATTTTAATAACTAAAAGAATTAAAGAAGGACACAAAAATGGGTATTAAAGGCAGAGTAGACAAGATGGTAGTTTTAGCTTGTGAAGAATGTAAAGAAAGAAACTACACAACAGTAAAAAATAAAAAAACAAACAAAGAAAGAATGGAATTGAATAAATATTGTCCAAGATGTCAAAAGCATACATCACATAAAGAAACAAAATAGGTAAATATTATAATGAGCGTCCTTAGTTCAGTTGGTAGAACGTCGGTCTCCAAAACCGGATGTCGAGGGTTCGAGTCCTTCAGGGCGCGAATTATGGAAAAGGTATACTTATTATGAGTACAAATAATGAAACAGTAAAAAAGAATGATACAATAAAAGCAATAACTTCGTATTTTAAAGGAGTAAGAGCTGAGTGGGGTAAAATTAATTGGCCTGAAAGACAGCAGGTTATTTTAGAAACTCTTTTTGTTATAGCCATAGTTGCATCATTTACTATTGTCATTTATTTGATGGATATTATATTCAAGTGGATATTAGGTTTTATACCCGGTAATTAAGGAAGAAAAAGATGTCAGAAGAAGAATTATTTATGGATGAGGATAAAGAAGTTGTTGCAACCAGCCGAGATTTAGTCGGAGATTTGGTTGTCGGTGATGGCGTTCCTTCAAAAGCTAAAAAAACAAAAACTGCAAAACCTAAGACAGAAAGAAAGCCAAGAGCTAAAAAGGAAAAAACTGAGGAAGTTTCTGAAGCAGAAGCTGAAGTAAGTGAGGAAGTCGTTGAAAAACCTAAGAAAAAAGCTGAAAAACGTTGGTATATTGTAAATACATATTCCGGTTATGAAAATAAGGTAAAAGTTGACCTTGAAAAGCGTATAGAGTATATGAATATGGGTGAAAAAATATTCAGGGTTGAAGTTCCTCAGCGTTCAGTTACTCAAGTAAAGGGTGGTAAAAAGACTGAAAAAGACGAAAAGGTATTTCCTGGATATGTTCTCGTAGAAATGATAATGGATGAAGACAGTTGGTATGTTGTTAGACATACAACAGGTGTAACAAGATTTGTAGGAACACAAAAATATCCTATTCCGGCAAAGGATAGTGAAATCAAAAAAGTTATCGGAAGAGCAACTACAGAAACTGCACAAAAGATTGAACTTGATGTTAAAGTTGGAGATAAAATCAGAATTACATCAGGGCCGTTTGCAGAATTTGTTGGAGAAATTACAGAAGTATATCCTGACAAAGCAAAAATCAGAGCAAATATTTCTATCTTTGGCAGAGAAACTCCGGTTGAACTTGAATATAAACAAATTCAAAAATTATAAATTACAATTATAAGATAATTGTGGAAGGGGTATCCCGTTATTACCACAGAAAGGATGAAAAATGGCAAAAAAAGTAGTAGGCAAAATCAAGCTTCAGATTGAAGCCGGCAAAGCAAATCCATCACCTCCTGTTGGTCCGGCATTAGGTCAACATGGTGTGAACATTATGGATTTTTGCAAACAGTTTAATGCAAAAACTGAATCACAGGCAGGTTACATTATTCCTGTAGTTATTGATGTTTATGAAGACAGAAGTTTTTCTTTTGTTACTAAATCACCACCTGCACCTGTGTTGATTAAAAAGGCACTTAACATTCCTAAAGGTTCTGCGGCTCCAAACAAAACAAAAGTTGGAGAAATTACTCGTGAACAATTGGAAGAAATCGCAAAAATAAAAATGAACGATTTAAATGCTACAACTATGGATGCTGCGGTTGAAATGATAAAAGGTTCATGCAGAGCAATGGGTGTTACGGTAAAAGAATAAAATCGAGTAAGTAACACAGTAAATGAATGGAAGGACAATATGTCCGCTAATACCACGAAAGGAAAGAAAAATGTCAAAATTAACTAAAAAACAACAAAAAGTTAAAGAACTTATGGAAGGTTTCGAGCAACCTTCTTCAGGTTATGAAGCTTTGAAAAAATTAAAAGAAGTATCAGAACAAGTATCAAAATTCAATGAAACTGTTGAATGTCATATGCGTCTTGGTATTGAAGTAAAACATGCTGATCAGCAAGTTCGTTCAACAACTGTATTACCTGCAGGTTTAGGTAAAACTGTTAGAGTTTGCGTTATTGCAAAGGGTATGAAAGTTGATGAAGCAAAAGAAGCAGGAGCAGATTTTGCAGGAACAGAAGATATTATTGAAAAAATTGAAAAGGGCTGGTTTGAATTCGATACATTAATTGCAACACCTGACTGTATGGGTATGTTAGGTAAATTAGGACGTGTTTTAGGACCTAAAGGTTTAATGCCAAATCCTAAGACAGGTACTGTTACTCCTGATGTTGCAAAAGCAGTAAAAGATGCTAAAGCAGGTAAAGTTGAATTTCGTGCTGATAAGCAGGGTATGATTCACTGTCCTATTGGTAAGGTTCAGTTTTCATTAGAGGATTTAATGAAAAACTATGCAACTTTAGCAGAAGCAATTTTGAAAGCAAAACCTGCAACTTCAAAAGGTACTTATATTAAATCTGCATATTTATCTACAACTATGGGACCGGGAATTAAACTTGATTCTAAGTCTATAGCTACAGAAATAAAAGAATATACAGGTCAATAGTTATTGGGTTTCAAACTAAAATAAAAATAAAGCTTGGATGAAAAATCTAAGCTTTATTTTTTTAATTTATTCTTAATTTGAAATTATTTATTGTCCATGATAAATTAGAAGAACATTAGGAGTACACAATGAAAAATTTAGTAGTAGGGGCAGGACTTACAGGTGCTGTAATAGCGGAAAGATTAGCATCAAAGCTCGGAGAGTCGGTAACGGTCATTGAAAAAGAATCTCATTTGGGTGGGATTTATTATGATTATTTTGACGGTGAAACGAGTAATTTAGTGCATGCTAATCATTATAATGTGTTGCATACTAACATTAAATATGTATGGGATTATTTAAACCAATTTGTGGAGATGAAGCCGTTTTATTTTAGACCAAAAGCTGAAATTCAAGGTCGGCCTGTATCTATACCTTTATGTTTAACTTCTTTATATGAGATTTTTCCTAATGATTTTGCAAAAAGTTTTGAAAGTAAATTGATTTCAAAATATGGATATAATAATAGAATTACAATTTCAGATATTCATAAAAATTATGATGAGGATTTAAAATTTTTAGCTGAATATTTTTATGAAAATTTATTTAAACCATATACTATAAAACGCTGGGGAGTAAAAGAAGAAAACATTCCACCATGCTCTGAAACGTTGTATCCATTCTTTACAGGTATAGATACAAGATATTATAAAGATAAATATCAAGCTGTCCCTGAAGATGGATGGACTAAACTAATTGAAAATATGCTAAAGCATAAAAATATAAAATTAAAGCTTAATACGAATTTTTCGGATATAAATGCTGATAAATATGATAGGATATTCTATACAGGTTCTATTGATGAATTTTTCGATTACAAGTATGGAGAACTACAATATAGAAGTGTTAATATCCGAACTAAAAATGTATTAATAGATAATGCAAAACCTTATCATTCATATAATACACCTGTTAATTTTGATTTTATAAGAGTAAATAATTATAAATATTTTACTGATAATAATGAAAATGAGAAATGTACGATTGGATATGAATTTATTGAAGATTTTAAATTAGGACAAAATGAGCGTATATATCCTGTACATAACAATATTTCAAATGAAATATACAATAAATATTATCAAGAGAGTTTAAAATATCCGAATATAAAATTTATCGGAAGATTAGGAAAATTTGAATACTATGAAACTGATATGCTTGTTGCAGAAGCTATAAATGCAGTTGCAAGTCTTGTTGTAATATCTGAAAATGATGATAATAATGAAAACAGGTTAGGACTTGAAAATGAATGAAGAATATATTTCATGCGTTGATTACTTAAAATCAATAAATTTTGAAAGTATCCTTATCCGTTTAAATAAAAAATATTATGGAAAAAGAGTCTTATTATTTGGTACGGGGTATTTTTTAGATGCTGTTCTTGACAATTATGATATAAGAAAATATTTAGATATTATTGGTATAAGTGATAAAAGAGCCACAAATACGGACATATCAGAATATAAAGGTTTTAATATATATAACCCTGCTGCAATAAAAACATTAAATATTTCAGTCATATTAGATACAAGTGTTTTATTTGAAAAATCAAGAAATTTCTTAATAAACAATTGTTATGTAAGAAAAAATATTATAATAAAGCCGCTTGTTGAAGTACCATTAACAGATAGGTTTGTAAATACTATAGAAAAGATAATTATCTTATTTAAATATATTTTTATATCAGGAAATGTAATAAAAACACTTTATTATACTTTTTTTGCAAGAAAAGAAGAAATATATTCTCAGATGAATTATATAAAAAAGATAAAAAACATAAAAAAATCAAATAAGCCGCTGAGAATTGCATTTTTATGTAATGACAAATATTCAGATGATTTTGCAACATTGTATGGGAGTATTAAATCGAACGAAAAATTCAATGTATACCCTATAATAATTTTACCGAATGAAATACAAGAGAAAATTAATCATGAAGAGATTGAAAATCGGTTGTTAGCATTTAAAAATTTTAATATACAGGCAATTGACGGCTGGGATGTTGAAACAAAATCTTTACCGTGTTTACACGCATTTAAGCCGGATATAGTTATATATCAAAATTTAATGAGTATTAATGAAGATTTTTCACCTTATAATTTATCAAAAAATGCATTGTGTTTAATGCCTGTATATGATACTAAAACTGCTGATTATGCAAAAATCGGCTCAAAATTTTATTACCGGCAAGCTGTTTGTATGTGGAAAATATTTACCAAAACAAAAGATGATAAGATTTTATTTAGTGAATATGCAAATCTTATTTTTAAAAATATTGTTGAATATAGTGAAATAGCTATTAATAAAGGTATTTTAGAATATATATTAAATTTGAAAAATAACTAACTTATCCTTGATTTTCTAACAATATTTGCAAGTTTAGAATAAAGTTCTTTATTTTTTGCACTTTCATCAATACTTGCAGCTTCTCCGATATATGCAAGTGCATCTTCATATCTGGCTAAGTGTTGATAAAACTCACTCATTTGAACGTAATAATCAGCATTGTTGACATCTAAAGAAATAGCTTTTTTTAATGTTTCTATTGCAAAATTTACATCACCTTGTTCAAATAAAGCAATTGCATTATAAAAATATCCTTCTGCATTATTCATATCAATATCTATAATTTTTTGAGCAGTATTGTAAGCGCTTTCATAATCATTAATACCAATATAATTTTTTGCCTGCAAAATATAGCCCTCAACATAATTTGGTTTTAAATTTATTAGTTTTTCAATAATTTCTTGAGCATCTCCATATTTTTTGTTTGTAATTAAAATATTTGCATAGTCAGATAAATAACTTTGAGAATCAGAATCAATATTTATAACTTGTTTCATAAGTTTTTCTGCTTTCTCATTTTGATTTAGTTCAACACAAATTTTTGCAAGTTCGGATAATGCAAACAAGTTATTCGGATTTTCTTGTATAACTTTATTCAAATCATCTTCTGCTTGTACGGGATTGCCGGTTAATGCTTTTATTTTTGCAGATAAAACAATAGCTGGTATATAATTAGAATTTTTCTCTAAAATTATTTTTAGTTCATTTAATGCTTTTTTGTATTCTTGTTTTTGTATGTATAGATATGCTAAAGAATAATGGTAGTCTATATTATCAGTATTTAGACATATTGCATTGTTATAGCACTTAGCCGCTTCATCAAGCCAACCATTAAAAAAATACGCATTTGCTAAATTATATATGTATTCCGAGTTTTGTGGACTAAGCTTTACAGCTTTCGTAAAATACTCAATAGCATCCTCATATTTCATTTCATCAAGTTTAAATAATCCTAAGCTATTCATTACTATTGGGTTATCGTTATTATCTTTTAGTTTATCAAAAATCATTTTTGATTTATCAAAATTTTTATTTTTGAAGTAACTGTCTGCAAGTAAAACAGACACTTCAATATTGTCTGGGTTGAGATTATGTGCTTTTTCTAAAAGCTTTATTGCACCATCATAATCTTTATTATTATAATGAATAGAAGCAAAATTAAATAGTGTAGTGCAATTAAAATCTATTTGAGAATTTTCCAATTCTTTCACTTCCGCAAAATGTTCTTCTCCGTTTAGTTCTTTTAGAATTTTTAATTTTTCAATTAAATTTTCTTCTGTAGGATATATTTCATAAATTTTATTTGCAATATTTAATGCCTCATTATAATTTTTTTCAGAAACAAGAATTTTTCTCATTAAATCAAGGCAATAAAAGTGATTATTATTAAGTTCCAAAGTTTTCTCTATATAATTTTTTGCACGTTGATAATTACCAAGTAAATAATATAATTCTGCAAGCTGTGATAAAATTTCAACATTATTATTTTCAATATTAAGAGCTTTGTAAAGCATTTCTATTGCCGGTTTATAATAACCTTGTCTTTTTAAATCGAATGATTTTGTAATATATTCAATAACTTCATTATTGTTCATTATTTGAAAAATCCCTTCTTTTTCTTTTGTTTTTTTGTATTGTTATCTTTATTATTATCATTTATAATGATAAGAACTTCATCTTCTCCTGCCATTTTTAAATTATTTCTGGCAATAGCTTCTAAACTTGCGGTTTTTGAAAATTCTTTTATTTCATTTTTTAAGTTTTTATTTCGTCTTTCTGCTTCATTTCTTATCTTTTTTATTTTAACAATTTTGTTATGATATACAACAGTCTTAGATATATTTAATATAGCACTAAAACCAACTTGTATTAAGCAAATAATTAAAACAATTGTTAAAAATGAGTAATAAAAATTTCCTCCCTTTTTGTTTTTTGACTTAATAACCTGCTTTTTTGCCTGTTTTTTATCTCCTGACAAAATTTTTTTTCTTTTGGAATTTATATCTGTAATATTGTTATTATTTCTTTTATCCATACCTATACCATATTTTACAGTTGAAACTTCGTTGATATACTAAAGTTATAACTTTGACTACCTGTTGTGTGATAATAGGTTTGTCCCAAGCCCGCTTCAAATTGCATATTACTCTGTTTTTTATTTATAGTAGGTGTAAATTGAAGTATTATATCATCAGAATGACGGCTTATAGAAGGGTTTATTTTTAAATCATTTTTTAAGACAAGACCATGACCAAGTTTTAATTCAGGTGAGATGTATAAACTTTCTCTTTGTATACCTGAAGTTGTATATTGGTCTTTGCCAAAGCCGGTTAAAATACCAAAATATTTGTTGTCATATCTTGTAAAAAATTTTGTTCGATATTCTAATTGTGCAGAATCCATATCTGTTCCGAAAGTAGCTCCATAAGTTATATTGCCCGTTGTTGAAGAAACTTCTCCAAATGTTGGAGTAATTGTGTATTCATCAATTTGAGGATTATTTAACTGTTTTTGTATTTGTATTTCAGAAAGTACACTTTTATCTTGTAATATAGATTTTGCTTGATATTTTTTAGATTTATTTACCATAATCTTTGGTTTTATTGCATCTTCATCAAGAAAAACAGCACCTTCTGCATCATATTCAATTTTGCCTTTTAATTTATATTCTTCATCATTTAATAATGCTTTAGGTGTTTCCGGCATGCTATTTCTATTTTCTACAGATATAGTTTTTTCATTATCAATAGGGTTTTGTACTTTTAGTGGTTTAATTTCAACAGCTTGTACAGAACTTGTAAAAAGTAAAACTAAAAATAATGCTAAATACCTTTTCATATTGATATAATAGCTTATTTTTATACGTATTTCAATATTTTAAAGATATGTTTCAATTGTTTGTGTTATAATTCACTCGGAAATGAGGTTTTATGTTTAGTACGGAAATTAATTATGAAGTTGTAACTTATTCTGTAGGTGATACAAAAGCAGGAACAAAAATGGGAAAACTTCAGCTGAAAAATCCTGAAGATAATACGCTTTTAAATTGTATTTTGTGGGAAGAAACTATTAAAAGAATGGATTCTAAAATTTTTAGAAGCGGAAATATTTTAAGAATTGTATCAGGAAGTTTTAATGAAAAGTATAATAATTGTTTGGTTTCAGCAATTGAACTTGTTGAAGAAGCCCTAATCGGTTTAACAAATGAACAAACAACAGACTATTATAATAAATTTATAACGTATATTGATAAAATAAAAGAAGATAAAAAAAGAGAATTTTTAATAAATTTCTTTAAAGAACATGAATCTCAATTTAAGATAGCACCTGCGGCAAAAATGATGCATCATAATTATATGGGAGGTTTGCTTGTTCATACGTTGGAATGTTTACAATTTGCTGATAAAGTTGTAGAAACAGCATTTCAAAAGATTAATACAGATGATTTATATTTGGCATGCATTTTACATGATATAGGAAAAATATTTGAATATAAAATAGATACAGAGTCTGGTTTGATAGATTATAATGAAGATTTTAAAAAAGATTGGCTTACACATACTCAATATGGATTTAATCTATGTATGAATAACGGATTTAAGCAGGCAGCAAGAATGATAGCTGCACATCATGGACGCATAGAGTGGGGTGCAATGATTGATTTGAATGAAAAAGATTTAGAACCTTGTGTGTATTTAGTTCATCATATAGATGATTTATCGGCTAAATTTGGTAAAATAAAACCTACAATGCTAAAATAAGGAGTTAAAATGAAAGTTAGTTATAAAGTTCCTGCAACATCTGCAAATATAGGTCCGGGTTTTGATTGTTTGGGAATGGCACTTCCTGTATATAACATTGTTACAATTGAAGAAACTACAGCTCCTGCTAAAAATCTTAATATAAATCTCATGAATGATATTGAAAATGCTATTGAAACCAATATTGATAACATTACAAGAGATAATAGCAATATTGTGTATAGAGCAGTGGAAGAACTTTATGGAATGGTAGGCAGAGATGTTGGAAATATAAGTATAAGTATTCAAACAGGTATTCCGGTTGCAAGGGGCTTAGGTAGTTCTGCATCTGTTATTGTAGGTGGGTTACTCGCGGCAAATGATATATTAGGTAATCCGGCTGATGAAGCTGCAATGTTATCTATCGCAACAGAAATTGAAGGACATCCTGATAATGTTGTACCGGCTATTTTAGGAGGGTTAGTTTTTTCTTCTATGCAAGATGACGGTTCTATTTTATATAAAAAGTTAAATTGGTGTGAAGATTGGATTATAACTGTATGTGTGCCGGATTTTGAATTACCTACAAGTATTTCACGTTCGGTATTGCCTAAAAGTGTATCTATGGATGATGCAATATTTAATTCAAAATGTTTGTCGATGCTAATACATGCAATTGATACAAAAGATACTAATTTAATGAAATATGCTCTGCAAGATAAATTACATCAGCCATACAGAGAAAAATTAATTACCGGCTTTAAAGAGATTAAAAATGCGTTTAAATATAATGAAACAGTATTGGGAACTGTTATAAGCGGAGCAGGGCCGTCAATTTTAGTTATTTCAAAAAATGATAATTTAGAAAATATTAAAAATGTTGTAAAAACAACTTGGGATGAGTTAAATGTATCATCTATTATAAAATCAATGCCGATAGAACAACATGGAGCTATAAAAATACAGTAATATTAATTATTATCAAAAACAAAAAAATAAAGCGTTTTTCAATGAAAAACGCTTTATTTTTTATTATAAATTTTTTATGCAAAAAGGTCTAATCGTCTTTCTTGCTCTGTCATTTCATCATATCTTTTAGGACGATTTTGTTCTGCTCTTGCAACATCTTCCGGAGTTTCTCCCATTTCTCTCGGACGAGTTTCATATCTGTTTGTTGTTGGATATGAAGGAGTTTCATATTGAGATTTTCTGTAATTTTCTGCCTGTTGAGAGCGAGAAGGTACTTCCCATGGCTTTTCACCTATTTCACGTCCACGATATTCATTTGCAAAAGGATCACTTTGATGTTGACGTTGTCTTTGATATTCTTGTGCTCTTGCAACATCTTCCGGTCTTTCACCTATTTCACGATGATAACCTGAACCATAATACTGAATACCTGTAAACATTAAAATTTCTCCTTTATAAAATTACACACTATCACTTATTTACATGCACATAAATGATTATGAATTTAAAAAATTGCATGATTATTTATAAAATTTTATAAAACTTTACAATTAATGTTGTTGTAAAAAAATGTTAAATTTTTTTTATGATAAGTCAATTATTAATATTCAGATGCTTTCTTCGGAGTATGAATTTAGGTATAAAAAGAAATAGTTTTGTTCCTGTTAAAAGTAGTTATAATTTTAAAATACAGGAACAAGATAATGATATAAATAATTGTGTTGTAAAAAGTAATTATGTTACTGTTCCGTCAGGATTGCGTTCTTATGTAAACTTTAGAGGTAATGCTCCTGCTGTTACAAAAGCTACAATTGTAACTACAACTGCTCAAGATACTGTAATACCTAAAACCGAAAACGGTGGTTACATTGTTGAGCCGGAAACACAAACAGAATTAATATATGGTAAAGATGCAATAAATTACTTAAATAAAACATCAAAATTTGATTATGATACTCAAATAACTTTTCCTGTTAAAGCAAAGGGTTCTTTATTTATTGACGGAAAAGAGGTAAAAATAAAAGAAAATTCTACCGTTTTGATAAATAAGGGTACGGAAGCAAAAGTTAATATTGAAACAGGTTATCCTCATATATTAATGACAAAAAATGAGTATCAATGGTATTCAAAACATTCAAATGCGGAAAATCAGCCGAAAAATTTAAAAGATAAATTTAATGAATTGGTGTTCCATAATTCTCATACATATAACGGTGAATTTAGATATAACATGTTTTCATCAAATAATGAAATAAATGATAGAATTGTTGGTAAACTTCGTGATACTGGTTTTTTGTCAGATGAAAGAAGCGGTTTTTGTAAGTTTAAACACTACCCTACATGGAAATATCAAAAAGAACAATTAGCACAAAAGGGCTTTAATGAGGAAGAATTAAAGGTTATAGAACCGGTATTTAATCAAGTCCGTCAATCAAAGTTGAATGCAAAACTATCTCTTTGTGCGGATGCTTCAAGTATGGATAATGAAACAATCCAAAAATTAAAGGATAAAGGTATATTATATAATAATAAAAGATATACAGATAAAATATATTGGAAAACAAACTATGAAAGTGAGTATCATTTAAGAGATGATTTAAATAGTAAAGAAATATATGGTGAAGAACAGCAAAAAGTTGTTAATGCTTGGAATGATAATAATAAAATCGGTTATGATATTACAGGATTGAAATTTATTAATGACAATGCTGCAGTTTATTGTTTGGATGAAAAAATTAACAATTGGTCAATGGAAAAGAGTTGCTGGCTTACAAACTCAACCGAGTTAGCAAGTAAAAAAGGTAATGCGCCTTCTGTAGGTACATCTATTGTACAAGCAAACAGAACTGAGCCGACACCAATGTCAAAATTAAGAAAAGGTGAACATTTACATACTCATCCTGGATTTCCTGATAAATCTCAAACCGAAATTTATATGATAACAAGTGGTTCAGCCGCATTGACTGTTGTTCGTGATGGTGTACCTCAAATAAAAGTTTTAAGAGAAGGAGAAATGGCTGTTATTCCACCTGATACGCCTCATTGTGTTAATTCAGTAATGGGTGAATATGAACAGGTCGTATCGCAAGTTCCATCTGCCTTTCATTATGGATTAGCTTTTAAACAGAATTATGATTTACCTTATGGATACTCTGAACAAGCTCTTGAAGAACAAGCAGGAAAAGAACTTTTAAATTTATGTGAATAAAGTAGTTGGCTGAAAAATATAATACGAGAACATATTATTTATGTAAAATTGTATATAGTTGCCTAATTTTATTATTATTGTTATGTAAATAGTTTTGTTAAAACTATTTTTGTAATCAAATTCAATTTTATATAATGTAAAGATAAAATATAAAATAAATATATTTTCAAATAATTATGGTACAATTTTCCTATGAGTAAGAAGATATTAGTTGTAGATGACAACCGTGCAAATCTGGAAGAACTCAAAGTTATCTTAAAAAAAGATAATTATATAACCATTACGGTTGAAGATGCAAAAAAAGTAAGAGCTTCTGTATTAGTTTATAAGCCGGATTTAGTGCTTATGGATGTTGCTATGCCTGAAATAAGCGGGTTTGAGTTGTGTGAACGATTATTAAAAGATCCTGTTATAAAAAATATTCCCATAATACTTGTAATGGCAAGTTATAGTTTAAAGGATATAGCAAGAGGGTTTCAAAAGGGAGCTGTAGATTATATAACAAAACCTTTTAATAAAACAGAAGTAAGAACACGTGTTGCTCTGCATTTAAAAATTCATGATTTAACTACTGAATTAGAAAACAAAAATAAATATTTGCAATCATTGGTTAAAAAACAAGTGAAAAAAATATCTAAAACTCAAATGGAAACAATATTTTCATTGGCAAAGCTTGCTCAATCAAGAGATGACGAAACAGGCAGGCATTTAGAGCGTGTTCAGAAATATTGTTATGCTTTATCTGTAGAACTGTCAAAAACTTCTAAATTTAAAGATGTAATTAATAAGAATTTTATAAAAAATATAGTATATGCTTCCCCATTGCATGATATAGGTAAGGTTTCAATTCCTGATTCAATATTATTGAAACCAGGAAAACTAACCCCTGATGAATATGATAAAATGAAGCTTCACACAATATATGGTGCAGAAACATTGGAAGATGTTCATAAAAAATTCGGTGCAAATGAGTTTATAGAAATGGGCATAAGTATTGCTAAATACCATCATGAACGTTGGGATGGAACAGGTTATCCTGAAAAATTAAAAGATGTAGAAATCCCGTTAGCCGCAAGGATTATGGCTATTGCAGATGTTTATGATGCTCTTTCTACAAAACATGTCTACAAAGAAGAATTCTCGCATGAAAAATGTGTTAAGATAATAAATGATGGCAGAGGTACTCAATTTGATCCTGATATAACGGATGCTTTTGTTATTATCAATGAAGATTTCAGACGTATAAGAAGATTATTTGAAGATAATGTAATTCTTTTGTAAAGTTTAAAATTTATCACTTGCAAATATTGTATATTTGAAGTAATCTCTAACTATATACAGCGAAAAAAGGAATAAAATAATGTCAAAACAATGTGAAAAATGCGGTAAAAAACCTTTAAAAGCAGCAAAACTTACATTTTCTCATAAGCAGAATGTACACAGACAAACTCCAAATCTTCAAACTGTTCGTGTTATAGAAAACGGTGTTGTAAGAAAAATGACAGTTTGTTCTTCTTGCTTAAAAGCAAATAAAGTTCAAAAAGCTGGCTAGTCCGTAATTAGTTTTATTAAAAAAGACGGTCATTGTTTCTTTGTCCGTCTTTTTTGTGTATAAAGATTTAGGGAATATAAAAATGTCGATAAAACCTTGGAATGAATATTTTTTAGATATGGCACGTACTTGTGCCGAACGTTCAAATTGTTTAAGAGCACAGGTTGGTGCTGTAATAGTCGGAGAAGATAAAAAAATAAAAGCAACCGGATATAATGGTACTCCTTCAAAGGTTGAATCATGTGCAGAACGTGGCTCATGCTATAGAATAGATAATAATATTCAATCAGGTACGAGATACGAAACCTGCCGTTCAATTCATGCTGAACAGAATGCTATAATTCAGGCAGGTCAGGACAGATGTCAAAATGCCACTATGTATATATGGGGACATCAGATGATATGCATTTTATGTAAACGTTTTATCGTACAGGCAGGTATAAAAGATGTTTATTTGAAAAAGGATGAAAACACTCCTGTTGTTTATGTTTCGGTAGAACAAATACGTAGAGAGCTGGAAAATTAAAATCTTTCATGTTAACTTATGTTAAGCTTAAACAGAAAATAAAGCAATTTTTGACGATAAAAACACTTAATATAAGTACGAAGATGGTTGACAGATAACAAATGCAACCTAAGAAAGATTTTTATAATATACTCTCTCTCTCAATTTAAATTAAATTTTAAACCTCTCAATCGAGAGGTCTTTTTTTTTGTAAATATACCTAATTATCCGATAGTAAAAATAATATTTAGTTGTAAGTTATTTTTATGAAAGTTATTATTATCGGAGCTGTTGCTGCCGGCTCAAAGTGTGCATCAAAATTAAAAAGATTAAGACCTGATTGGGATATTGTAATATATACATCAGATGAAAATGTATCTTATTCTGCTTGTGGTATGCCTTATTATATCGCAGGTGATATTTCAAATGCTCAAAAACTCATTATAAGAACGGTTAGAGATTATGAGAATAAAGGTATAAGAGTATTTATTAATCATAAAGTTGAAAAAATTCTTCCAAATGAAAAGAGCATTTGTATAAAAAACATGAAAACAGATGAAGTCTATAAGGATTGTTATGACAAATTAGTTATTGCAACGGGTGCAGCTCCATATAGAAATATAATCGAAAATGATAATATTTCTAATATATTTGAATTTAGAACATTACAGGATGGTATAAAAATTAAAGATGCAGTTTTGAGGAGTAGAAAAGCAGTTATTCTAGGTGTTGGTTATATAGGTATAGAAACTTTAGAAGCGTTTTTAAAACAAGGTCTTTATGTAACATTAATTCAATCAACTAATCACATAATGTCTATTTTTGACGATGATATGTCTGAAATTGTTCAAAAATACATTATGCAAAAAGATTTAGAACATGTAAAAATAATTACAAATGATACTATAGACAAGTTTATTGGATTAGATAAGGTAAAAAAAGTCATTACAAAAAACGGTTTAGAAATTGATACAGATTTAGTCCTTATTGCAACAGGCGTAACTCCAAATGTCGAATTAGCAAAGGATGCAGGAATAGAATTAGGAGTTACGGGAGCAATAAAAGTTACATCAAGAATGGAAACTAACATTCCTAACATTTACGCATGTGGTGATTGTGTTGAAAAATATCATATCGTGGGAGAAGCTCCATGTTGGATTCCTCTTGGTTCAACATCAGGTAAAGAGGGAAGATGTTGTGCAATAAATGTATCCGGCGAAGTTGATGAATTTGAAGGTGTTCTCGGCTCAGCAGTTACAAGATATTTTGATTTAACAATGGCAATAACGGGATTAACCGAAAAAACAGGATTTAAGTACGGTTTTGAGCCGGTATCTGTTATTATTAACAAAAATGATAAAGCCGGCTATATGCCTGATGTAAAAAAAGTAGTTATAAAACTAACTGCAGATAGAAAAACAAAAAGAATACTTGGGGCTCAAGCTATAGGCACAGGAGATGCCGATAAACGTATAAATACGCTTACAAGTGCATTATTATCGAAAATGACAATAAATGAATTTTTAGGGGATGACATAACTTATGCTCCTCCATATTCAACAAGTATTGACCTCATGCTTACTGCAGCACAAAAATTATCCAAAAAACTTGAAAATAATTAGGCCTCAGCAGTTCTGATATTAGCAGCAGGTTTTCCCATTTTTAAAAGAATTTTTATTACTTTAGGCATTTGACATACAAAAGAATATTTACCTTTTGAAATAGAACATCTTGAGCAATCACATCCAAGTTTGTAGCATTCTAATGCCTGTTCTGTCCAATTTTGAGTAATCGATTCCGATATTTCACCGTTATTTTGCGGTTCAAATTCTTCATCTGTGTAATCTTTAACGATTTTAATGCTGATTGTCATAATTTACTCCCCTATATATCCCATAACACGTTTCATTCTAAAAAAAATATATTATATTTTAATCCTCTATTTGAATGATATTTGTTCTTTTTTATTGTTTGAATTATAATATTTTTATTAATACAAAGGAGAATAATAATGGAAGAACTTTTAAAGCAAAGTGCATCACAACAGCGTAAAGCTTTGTTAAATAAAGAAATATCAGCAGTAGAACTTGCAAATGCATCATTTGCAAGAATAGATGAAGTAGAAGATAAAGTTAAGGCATTTAATTCTTTAACAAAGGAATCCGCATTAGAAACAGCTAAAAAAGTAGATGATATGATAGCAAAAGGTGAAGAATTACCCTTGCTTGCAGGTATACCAACTGTATTAAAAGATAATATGAATTTTAAAGGTTCTAAAACAACTGCATCAAGTAAAATACTTGAAAATTTTGTTTCTCCTTATAATGCTACAGTTACAGAAAAATTATTGAATAATTATGTACCAATTGTTGCAAAAGCAAACTTGGACGAATTTGCAATGGGTAGTTCAAATGAAAACTCTGCATTTGGTAAAGTTCACAATCCTTGGAATTTAAATAAAGTTCCCGGTGGTTCATCAGGAGGTTCTGCTGCAAGTGTTGCTTCATGTGAAGCAACATTGGCTTTAGGTTCTGATACGGGTGGAAGTATACGTCTTCCTGCAAGTTTTTGCGGTGTTGTAGGTATGAAGCCGACTTATGGCAGAGTTTCCCGTTATGGTTTGATTGCATTTGCTTCATCTTTAGACCAAATTGGACCGTTTGCAAGAACGGTTGAAGATGCAGCTATGCTTTTACAGGTTATATCCGGCTTAGATGAACGAGATTCTACATCTTTGAATGTTCCTGTTGAAGATTACACAAAGAGTTTGAACAATGACATTAAAGGTAGAAAAATCGGTGTTATAACAGACCTTATGGGTGAGGGTGTATCAAATGATGTAAGAAAAGCTGTTGAAAATGCAATTGATACATACAAACAATTAGGAGCAGATGTAGTAGAGGTATCACTACCTACATTAAAGTATTCTATCGGAATTTATTATATACTTGCAACAGCAGAATGCAGTTCTAATTTAGCACGTTTTGACGGTGTAAAATACGGATACAGATGTGCTGATGCAAACAATTTATTAGAAATGTATACAAAAACTCGTGCAGAAGGTTTCGGTGCAGAAGTAAAACGTAGAATAATGCTTGGAACGTACGCTCTTTCATCAGGTTATTATGATGCTTATTATAAAAAAGCGCAAAAAATGAGACGCCTTGTAAAAGAAGATTTTGATAGAGTGTTTGAGCAAGTTGACGCATTGATTTCACCGACTTGCCCTAATACTGCATTCGATATGGGTGCAAGAATGGCAGATCCGTTGTCTATGTATTTAACTGATATTGCAACTATTTCAGCTAATCTTGCAGGTATTCCGGGAATAAGTGTTCCTGCAGGTTTTGATAGCGAAAATATGCCAATTGGTTTACAAATATTGACTCCGCAATTAAAGGAATCTGATTTGTTTAACTTCGCATATAAATTTGAACAAGAACATGATTATTATAAAACAATAGCTAAACTTTAAGAAATGTAAATAAAAATGATTAAAAAATGCATTTTCGATAAACTTTTGTAACAATTCATAGGTCATGTGAAAAAAAAGGAATATATTTGTTTTTATAATAGTAGTAGCAAACAGTAATTATGTTAAAAACAAAAAGGGGTGGTATATATGGCATTAAATTTTAACGCAAATTTTGGAAAAACAGCAGCAACTGAAACCGCAGGTTCTTTGGCTTCTACTGAAACAGCAGGAACAATTGCAGAAGCAGAAACAGCTGGATCATTAGCAGAAGCAGAAACAGCAGGAACTGTTGCATCAGCAGAAACAGCTGGTTCAATGGCTTCTTCAACAGTTGGCTTGAGCAATTCAGACGAAGGAACTATTGCTTAGTTTTTGAGATTAATTTTTATCATTTAGAGGTAAGCTTATGTTTACCTCTTTTTGTCGTGCTGTAAGTTTATGACAAAAATAATGCTTCGTGATATATTATTTATGTAGATAATAATATATCACGAGGTTTTTTATGTTTGATAATCTAAGCGAAAAATTACAGGAAATTATAAGACATACATCTGGAAATGATGCATTAACACAAGAAAATATGCAGGATGCACTTAGAGAAATAAGAAGGGCATTATTAGAGGCGGATGTTAATCTTAGAGTTGTTAAGGCATTTATTTCAAACATAAAAGACAGAGCGGAGGGTGAACATGTATTACAGGGTGTAAATCCTGCTCAGCAGCTTGTAAAAATTGTTCATGACGAGCTAGTAAAATTGTTAGGAAATGAATTAAAACCTCTTAATTTAACAGGACATCCAAGTGTAATAATGATGTTAGGTCTTCAGGGTTCAGGTAAAACAACATCAAGTGCAAAGCTTGCAGTAAAATTAAAAAAAGAGGGCAAAAATCCGTTACTTGTTGCATGTGATGTATATAGACCTGCTGCGGTAAAGCAGTTACAAACATTGGGAAATCAGACTAATACCGTTGTTTATGCAGAAGAAGGTGTAACTGATGTGCAATCTATTGTGCGACATTCTTTAGATTATGCAAAAGAAAACGGATTTAATGTTGTAATTCTAGATACGGCAGGACGTTTACAAATCGATACTAATATGATGGCAGAACTTCTTTTGATTGACAGGATATTTTCTCCGCAGGAAAAATTATTAGTTATAGATGCTATGACAGGTCAGGAAGCTGTAAATGTTGCGGAAAATTTTGATGCACAGCTCAATTTAACAGGGCTAGTATTAACAAAATTAGACGGAGATTCGAGAGGAGGTTCTGCATTAAGTGTTGTATATTGTACTAAAAAGCCGATAAAATTAACAGGTACGGGTGAAAAGCTTAATGCTTTGGAGGATTTTTATCCTGAGCGAATGGCAACACGTATTTTAGGAATGGGAGATGTTGTTTCGCTTGTAGAACGTGCACAGGAAGTTTTTGATGAAGAAGAAGCCAGAAAATTAGAAAAAAAGATGCAGAAGGCAGAGTTTACTTTTGATGATTTTTTGACTATGCAAAAGCAGATGAAAATGTTTGGTTCTATAGATCAAATACTTGGAATGCTTCCGGGTATGAATTTAAAAAAAGAGGACAGGGATTTAATATCTCATGAGGGCGGTAAACAAATGAAACGTATTGAAGTGTTTATTCAAAGTATGACACCTGAAGAACGTTCTAATCCTCAGATTTTAAATTCAAGCAGAAAAAAGAGAATTGCAGATGGTTCAGGTATTCCTTTGCATGACATAAATATCTATATAAAACAATTTGAACAGATGCGTACAATGATGAAGAACATGAATAAAATGAAAGGCAAGTTTGGAAAAATGGGTGGATTTGGTATACAAAAAGCAATGCAAGCTATGCAAAAATTTAAGTAAATTTTAAATCTTATATGCTCTCAATAATCCGCAAAGAGTTTTGGAATCGTTAATTTCACCTTTTTTTATCATTGAGAATGCTTCGTCTATAGAGTATTCATACAGTTGTAATATTTCACCTTCATCGGGATGTGTATGGGTATAAGTTAAGTCTTTTGCATAATACAAATACAACTTTTCATCACAAATTCCTGGAGTTGTATTTATATATCCGAGAGATTTCCAATTTTTTGCTATATACCCTGCTTCTTCTTCCAATTCTCTTTTTGCTGCATCGTCCGGATTTTCACCATATTCTAATTTTCCTGCCGGAAGTTCTATTGATGTATGGGCAAGCGGATAGCGGTATTGTTTTACAAACAATATTTTCTTTTCAGGTGTTTCTGCAACAATTACAACACCACCAGGATGTCTTATTACTTCTCTAAAACTTTTATGTCCGTCAGCAGTTTCGATATCATCATATTCAACATGTATTACTTTTCCGTCATAAGCTATTCTTGTTGATAATGTCTTTTCAGTAAAATCCTTTTCTTCCATTTATTAAGTCCTCAAAGTGCATCTACAATAGATTTTATGCTGTCATTTGTAATATGTTTAAGTGCATAAGTTTTGTCTTCTTCTGATAATTTGTTTAAATATTTTAATACTTCTAATGATTTTAATATTATAGTTTGATTTTTAGAATTTAATAATTTTCTAATTGCATTAATATCTGTTGTCATATCAAGTGCAAATTCTACAAATTCACTTGTTTCTTCAAGTTCAGGTGTAATAAATTTTTCTAAATCATCGTCGGTATTATCATTTAAAAGCGTTTTTATAAAGTTAACTTCTTCTTTTGTATTTTTATCTTCATCAAATAAGTATTCATCATTTTCGGTTAATTGATTAAATTTGTTTTTAGCATACAAAAGTAAAACTGCATTTTTTGAATTTGGTTCTGAAAAAATAAGCTTTTCAAAAATTTCATATAAATTGAATGTAAAAATACTTGATATAGGTATAATTTCTCCTAATCCGCTTAAAATATGCATTATGGCTAAAAGAGTATTGTTGTGATAAGCAGGATTGTTTAATAAAATGGAAAAATCTTCTAAATAGCCAATTTCTTGTGCAATATATTCAGAGAAAGAAGATTTTTTCATTGCATTGAACATTTCCGAGATATTATTTTTCTCGCCGTAGGCAGATAAAAATTTTGTTCCTAAAAGTATTTCATAATCATCATTTGATTTTAATTTGTTTAAAGCACTGTTTATACATTCTCTATCTTTTATTGCAGATAATGCTTTTGCTGAGTTGATTGCAAGCGGTTCAAATTCTGAATATGATAATTCTCTCAATTTATCTAATGTTTCAGTATCCGGTTTAAATTCAAAATACTTAGCAGAGTAGCTTTGTTCATTTTGAGTTCCGTTGAATAATTTGTTTTTCATTACATTATGAACTTCTTCATCAGAAAATTGAGATAATACATCTGATATAAATTCATCATAATAAGGTGAATAAAATTCTAAAAACTTAAGCAGATTTTTAAAATTATCTTTAGTACATGCTTGTTTTAATCTTTTAGCAACATTATTTTTAACAAAATCAAACAAAAAATCATCTTGATTTACAAGTTCTTTAAAAGCATCAACATCAGCATTTGATATAATATGCCGTGCAGCTTCAATGTAATCTGCTTGATTTTTACTTGTTAATTTTTTTATAAGGTTATTCATTAATCCAAATAAAATGCAGTTATAACTTTATGACCTTCTTCAGCGTATTCTATAGCACCGTGCAATGTTTTACTTGTATGCGATAAGAAACATATTAATTGGTTACAATCATCAATGATTTCTCTATTACATACTCTTGATGCATCAGCTAATGTCATCATGGCTCTGTCAGCATGTTCAACAATATTTGGAACACCTATCAATTGGTCTTGTACGTCTGATGGCTGTTGACCTATTGTTTGAGGTAAAACAACTTTTAGTTTATCAGGATTTGCCTTCATAGCACCTCTAATCGTTGCTGCGTTTGTTCCTGATGAACCGCCTGATGTTATAATGGTGTTGCCTTGTTTAACAAGTGCTGTTACAAGTGTTTCAATAATTTGTTGATGTGTAATTGCAAGGTTTCGACTGCCTATAACAGCAATTCTTTTGGCAGACTGTTGAATGGTTGCAAGTTCCATTGCAAGCTCATCAAACGTATCAGGTGAACTATCAGATACTGAATCCATATCATCAATAGGAACCATTATACTTCCTTGACTTTCTTCGCTTTTATTCTCATCACTCAACATTATAACTTTTTCTAAGTCTGTCATATTACCTACCTTTGCAAAATACATGTTTTTGATTATAATAATATCATAAAATTTTTTTTGTGAATAGGGTTATGGAAAATATATTAGATAAACTTAACGAACGTCAAGTTGAAGCTGTTAAAACAGTTAAAGGACCTTTGCTTGTATTAGCTGGAGCAGGTTCGGGTAAGACAAAGGTTTTAACTTCAAGAATAGCATATCTCGTACAAAATGGTATTAAGCCGGGACGTATTATGGCGGTAACATTTACTAACAAAGCTGCAAAAGAAATGCGTGAACGTTTGAGTTCTATTCTTGGTGAAGATACTGTTAAGTATATGTGGGTAGGTACATTTCACAGTATTTGCGGAAGAATATTAAGGCAGGAAATTCAAAATTATGTTTTTCCATCAGGCAGGCAGCTTGATAGAAATTTTACTATTTACGATGATTCCGATTGTATGACGGTTGTAAAAAATTCCATAAAAAAATTGAATATAGATGATAAAGTTTATGTTCCAAAAGTTGTGAGAAGTATTATATCTAATGCAAAAAACAGAATGGAAGATTCTCATAGTTTTGCAACATTTGCAAGAGATTATAAATCTCAAAGAATTGCTGAAATATATGAAGAATATGAAAACACTTTAAATAATAATAATGCTATTGACTTTGATGATATGTTAATGCTTACTGTCAAATTATTAGAACAGAACAAAGAAGTCAGAACTCGTTTTTATTCAAGATTTGAACATATTTTAGTAGATGAATTTCAGGATACAAATATAGCACAATACAAAATAATAAATATGCTTTATACCAATTTAGAGGATGAAATACCTGATTATCGTTCATTGTGTGTTGTAGGTGATGTGGACCAATCTATTTACAGCTGGCGTGGTGCTGATTATCGTATTATTTTAGGTTTTCAAAAAGATTTCTTAAATTCTAAAATCATAAAGCTTGAACAAAATTATCGTTCAACAGAAAATATATTAAAAGCTGCGAATGCAATTATAGAAAATAATGAGGAACGTGTAGATAAAGTGCTTTTTTCAACAAAAGGAGATGGTGAAAAAATTCATTATTATGAGGCACAGGATGATTCTGATGAAGCAAATCATATTGCAGATATTATAACTGCTAAATCAGGTGGAAATTATAACGATTATGCCATATTGTACAGAACAAATGCTCAATCACGTTCAATAGAAGAAGCTTGTATGGCACATGGTTTGCCTTATAGAGTTTATGGCGGTATGAAATTCTATGACAGACAGGAAATCAAAGATGCAGTTGCATATTTAAAATTGATATATAATCCGAGTGATGCACAGAGTTTTAAAAGAATTGTTAATGTTCCTAAACGTGCAATAGGAGAAACTTCTGTCGGTCATTTACAAAAATTTGCTGATAGTTTAAATATCTCTCTTATGGATGCTATTGACAGGTTATCAGAGTCTGATATAAGCAGTAAGGTTCAGAATAAATTTAAAGAATTTAAAGAATTGATTTGTAAGCTAAAAAACATGTCAGAAAGTTATGAATTATCTGAATTTATAAGTTTAATGCTTGAACAGACAGGTTATATAAGAATGCTCCAAATAGAAAATACTCCTGAAGATGAAGCTAGAATAGAAAATTTACAGGAACTTGTAAATGCTGCTTCAGACTTTGAGCCGGAAGAATCGGATAACATTTTGGGAGAATTTTTATCTCAAATAGCTTTGGTATCTGATATTGACGGAATGGATGAAGTTGCTAATAATGTTACATTAATGACTTTACATTCTGCAAAAGGTTTGGAATTTCCTGTGGTGTTTTTAGCCGGGTTGGAAGAAGGAACATTCCCTCACCAGCGTTCTTTCAATTCTCCTAGTGAAATGGAAGAAGAAAGACGGCTTATGTATGTAGGTGTTACAAGAGCAGAAAGAGAACTGTTTTTATCATCTGCAAATCGTCGGCAAATGTGGGGAGAATACAAATATTATAATCCAAGCAGGTTTATAGAAGAAATACCGTCAGTGCTTATGGATAGTGAAACTTCAGTTGATAAAAATATTGGAAATTCTGTATCAACGTTTATGAGTGCTGTTCAAAAACGAAAATCGGATATGCAAAATAATACAAAAAGCTATCAATATCCAAAGCACTCATCTGTTTCATTTAATAATGACGGATTAGTTATGCAGTCTAAGGGTTTTGGAAGTAATTTTGTTGCTCCATCCAGACAAAAATATGAACCTGTTCCTGAGCCAAAAAGGACTCCGTTAAAAAAAATGGTAGTTAAATCAAAGCTTAATAAGGAAAAAGAAGATAGAAAAATTCAAGAATTTCTTAAAAACAATAAAGTTAAAAAAATGATTGAAGAACGTGATAAAAAACGGCTTGAACAGGAAAGGTTAAAACAAGAACAAATTCAACAGGCACAAACTGTTCAGTATTTTTTCAGCGAAGGTGAAAATGTGTTTCATCAGCAATTAGGAAAAGGTACGGTTCTGAATGTCGAACAGATTGGTGATAGTATAATGTATACAATTGATTTTGGTAAAATGGGTAAAAAAGCGATGGATGCCAATTATGCCAGATTAACAAAAATCTAAAATATATTAAACGAGGTTGTCAATGCTTTTTAAACAACCTCGTTTAATATTTATAATTAATATTTTTTTATTATAGTTTAACAATACTTTCGTAAACCCCCTCTGAATATGTAGGATGAGCAAAGCATATTTTTTTAAGTTCCGATGTTTTAATATTGTTCTGCATTGCAACTGCAAATTGATGAATTAAAGCGGATGCTTCTTTAGAAACAATGTGTGCACCTATAATATTACCTTGATATGAAAGCACTTTTATAAATCCGTTTTTTTCATTTTCGCAATGTGCTTTACCTAATGCTTTAATAGGAAATACGGATTTTTCATAGCTTCCGACAGGTAAATCCTGTTCATTAGCCCCAATCCATGCAATTTCCGGCTCTCCGTATACAACATTTGGAACAAATACAGAGTCAAATTTTATATCTGATAATAATGCTCTTGCTTGATAAATAGCAAAATTAGCAAGCATTAATTGTGCATTTGTATCTCCAAGATATATAACTTTACCATTTACTTTTTCCGGTTTTAAAGGTAATCTTCCAATTGCTACAAGTACAAAATCAGGGTTTAATACTTCACCTGTTGAAAGTGTAACTTGCCTATTTTCTAATTTTTTTACAGTTGTTGAAGTTTTTAAATCTATACCTCTTTGTTTTAATAAGTTTTCAATGTATTTTGATATATCATTATCAGCTACAGGTAATGCACAGTTTTTTTCTTCAATAACCGTAACATTGCAATCCATATCATTAAATATTCTTGCCCATTCAAGACCTTCTGCTCCCGCTCCGATTATCAAAACATTTTCAGGTATTTTTGATAATTTAAAAATATCATCAGAATTTAATATAAATTCTCCGTCAAAGCTATATCCGTTAAGACACTTTGGTATAGAACCTGTTGCAACAATAATTTTATCGCATTTGTATTCTTGATTGTTTGCAGTGATTGTATTATCTGATGTAATTTCTGCGTATGCTTTTACAATATTTATATTTTTCGATTCCAAAAATTTTGTCATTGAGTTGCGTAATAAAGTTATAACATTTTCTTTATGCTTTATTAATGCATTAAAATCAATTTTTAAATTATCAGCAACAAGTCCAATTTCTGATGCATTTTTGGCTTTTCTATATAGTTCTGCTGTATGCATAATAACTTTTGTTGGAATACATCCCTTGTTCAAACAAGTTCCGCCTATTTCGTCTTTTTCAAATAAAACAACAGTATTACCTTTTTCTGCTGCTAATATTGCTGATGTAAATCCTGCAGGGCCTGAACCTATAATACCATATTTCATAATATCTCCTTTATCTTGTATAAACTCTGGCTAATCTTGCTTTTAATCTGCATAAAATCTCATAGTGAATAGTGTTGGCAGCTTCTGCCCACTTTTCAAGAGGCAATTCTTCATCTGTGAGTGTGATTATATCACCTGTTTTTGCTTCTACTCCTGTTATATCAAACATCATTTGATCCATTGCTATATTACCAACTTGTTTAATTATTTTACCGTTTAAATTTCCGTAAAATTTGTTGGAAATCCCTCTTGGTATTCCGTCAGCATATCCCAAAGGAACTGTTGCAATTTTGGTTGGTCTGTCTGCAATAAATGTATGACCGTAACTTACGCCATCACCTTTTTGGATTTCATGTATATTTATAATCCTTGATTTAACAGACATTGCTTGTTTTAAATCTATTTTTTGAGAATTTTTAACTAAATCAGGGTATAAACCGTACAAGCCGATACCTGCTCTTACTCCTGTATATGTACATTTAAATATATTACTCGTTATAATACCTGCTGTATTTAATATGTGAACCATTAATCCTGTTGTATTAATATTTGATAGTATATTTTCCCATATATCAATCTGTTGTTGAGTTTTATCAAAATTTTCAGAATTTGCAAGGTGTGAAAATATTCCTTTTAAATTAATATAGTCAAGGTTTTGAACTTTATTGATAAATTCTATTGCTTTGTTATGAGGAACACCTATTCTATTCATACCTGTATCAATTTTTATATGTGCCTTAACCGGTTCGCCCATACGTTCATAAGCTAGTTTACACGATTTTAAATGTTCTTCCGAAAAAATAGTAACAGTAATATTGTTTTCAATTGCAGAAGGAACTGCCCATACAGGAATTGCTCCCAAAACTAATATATCAGTATCAATACCGTTTTCTCTTAAATTAAGCCCCTCATCAACAGAAGCTACTCCAAACATATCAACTCCTGATGCAATCATAATAGGTGCAAGCATTGCCGCTCCATGACCGTAAGCATCTGCTTTGACGACAGCTAAAAATGTTTTATCGTCAGGAATACATTTTTTTAATTCTTTTATATTATGTGAAATTTTATCAACATTCACTTCTACCCATGAATCTCTGTGAGCGCTAAAAGTTGATGTTCTTATGTTTTTCATTATAATTTATCTCTTTTCAAAAGAAATTTCCCAGCCATCGTTTCCGTTGTTTTGTTCTGATGTTTGACGAACCTCTTTTTCTAAATCTTTTTTAGGCATTTCGTCATTATCTTCTTCTTTTTCTATTGGAGGGTTTATAGGTAATCTAAAACCAAATGTTGAACCCTCACCCAATTTTGAATGAACAAATACTTGTCCTGAATGTAATTTTTCAACAGAAACTTTTACAAGGTGTAATCCCAATCCTGTACCTTTTATTGTATGTGTACTGTTTTCTACTCTAAAGAATCTGTCAAAAACCTTTTTCTGATTTTCTTCTGATATACCGGGACCTTGGTCTTCAACGCTTATTTCTATAAAATCTCCAACCATTGCACGTTCTGCTCTTATTTTTATACGGCTTCCGTCAGGTGAATATTTCATTGCATTGGAAACTATATTAGTAATAACACGTCTTATGCTGTCCTTATTAAATGGTATATCCGGTAAATCCGGCTCTTTCATTACTGAAAATGTAATTTTATGTTCAGCTGCCAAAACTTTCATTTCATCAACAACATCTTCTATTATAGGCATTATATCCTGTTTTGTTTTTTCTAATTTTACACTCTGTGATTCGTAACGTGAGAAATCAAGTATGTCGTTAACCATACGATTTAATCTGATTATTTCTTGATTCATAACTCCGATAAATTCTTTTTGTGTATTAAAATCAAAATCATTTCCGTAGTTATATAGTGTATCAATATAACTTCTCAAAACAGTAACAGGTGTTCTCAATTCATGAGAAACATTTGAAATAAAGTTTGAACGTAAATTATCCATTTCTATTTCTTTTGTAACATCAATCAAAACTATAATATAGCCGACATAATCTCTATTAACTGAAAACATTGGCGACATTACAGATTTTATAATTCGTTTGCTTACTTCTATGTTAAATGATAACGGTTTCTTTTCCATTATTTCAAGCGGAGTGTTTTTAAATTGTTCTATTTTATCTTTAAAACACATTTCTCCATCGGTATCACAATACTGTTGGATTTTAGATTTTAAAATTTCTTTTGGCTCTACGTCTAACAATTGTTGAGCATGTTCATTTACCAGAATGATGTTATCGTAATTATCACAAACAACTACACCGTTAGCAATACAGGTTAAGATTGCCTCTAACTTATTTTTTTCTAAAGTTAATTGTCCTATATTTTGTTCCTCATACTGATGCAAACGATTTGACATGTCGTTAAATGCATCAAAAAGTTTTTTAGTATCTTCTGTCATGCCCTGAGATTCAACTTGAATACCGAATTTACCAGAAGAAATCTTTTTAACACCTTCCTGTAAAAGTTTCAGTTCTTTTGTAGAAAGTAGAGTTTGTGCAATCATAACAAGCATGATTAATCCCCAAGTAAGGGCAAATATCATAACTAAAGTCGAACTTGCTGTATTAGTAATTGTATCAATTATTGTGCCTGATAAGCCAACCATAACTGAACCAACAGTTTTTGAATAAACTCCGTTTTTTAAAATCATGGGTGATGATACTGTTATACGAGCCATTTCTGCTCTTTGAGAGTAATCCTCTTTACTTGAATAAATTGTTTTGGAATTGTTGTCTTTAAATTCTATGTATGCAATATCATCATTACTTCCTAAAATAGAAAGAGAATGAGAACGTAATGTCGAATATTTGCTTAGTTCAGGTATATCTTTTGTTATTTCAACAGATTCTATAGCAAGGGTTTTGGATATAATTTGTCCGAAATTTTTGTATCCGTTATCAAGATTTTTTTGAATATTATTAACTGCAACTCCGGTAAGTATTGTCATAACAATAGTTGTAGACAATAAACCAAATATAATTAATCTGTTTTGAGTTGTTTTAAAAATATTTTTTAATTGTTTCATAGAAAAATTATATCATGTAAAAAATGTGCTGACAAAATAAAATTTTTAGTTTAAATCGTTAGCATTTAAAATAAGTCATTTGAAAAATAAAAATGTTTATTATAGAATTATTTTAATAGGTAAATAAGGAGAAAAAATGGAAGTTTTAGCAAAAAATGAAGGTTTAATCACACAGATAATCGGGCCTGTAATTGACGTAGAGTTTCAACAGGGTGAATTACCGGAAATATACAATGCCTTAAAGATATATAAGGAAGATGGTTCTTATATTATTGCGGAAGTTCAACAGATGATTGGCTCAAATCGTGTAAGAACAGTAGCAATGGCATCAACTGACGGTTTAAAAAGAGGTATGAAAGTTGAAAATACGTATGAACCGATTAAAATACCTGTAGGAAAACCTATTTTGGGCAGAATTTTAAATGTAACAGGTGATCCTGTAGATGAACAAGGACCTATAGAAACAGATAATTATTTGCCAATACACAGGGATGCACCAAAATTAGTTGATCAAAATACTGATATTGAAATTTTGGAAACAGGAATTAAGGCAATTGACTTGTTACAACCATATCAAAAAGGTGGAAAAGTTGGTTTGTTTGGTGGTGCCGGTGTAGGTAAGACAGTCTTAATTCAAGAATTAATTCACAACATTGCTATGGCTCACAATGGAGTTTCAGTGTTTGGTGGTGTTGGTGAAAGAACACGTGAAGGAAATGACTTGTGGAATGAATTTAAAGAAAGTGGAGTTCTTGATAAAGTTGGTTTGATTTACGGACAGATGAACGAACCGCCTGGAGCCAGAATGAGAGTTGGTTTGTCTGCTCTTACTGCTGCTGAATATTTTAGAGATTATTCAAAACAAGACGTATTGCTGTTTATTGATAACATATTCAGATTTACTCAGGCAGGTTCAGAGGTTTCTGCATTGCTTGGACGTATGCCTTCAGCTGTAGGTTATCAACCGACATTGGCTAATGAAATGGGTGAATTGCAAGAAAGAATTACTTCAACTAAAGATGGTTCTATTACATCAGTTCAAGCAATTTATGTACCTGCGGATGACTTGACAGACCCTGCTCCTGCAACAACATTCTCTCACCTTGATGCTTCTACAGTATTATCAAGACAGATTGCTTCATTGGGTATTTATCCTGCTGTTGATCCTTTGGCATCAAATTCAAGAGTATTAGATCCAAATATTGTTGGGGAAGAACATTATAATACTACAAGAAAAGTTCTTGAAATTTTGCAAAAATACAAAGAATTGCAAGATATTATTGCTATTTTGGGTATGGACGAATTATCTGAAGAAGATAAAGAAACTGTAAACAGAGCAAGAAAGATACAAAGATTTTTATCACAACCATTCTATGTAGCAGAACAGTTCTCCGGCTTACAAGGTAAATATATTAAGCTTGAAGATACAATCAAAGGATTTAAAGAAATCATAGAAGGTAAACATGATGATTTACCAGAACAAGCGTTCTATATGGTTGGTACAATTGAAGAAGCTGTTGAAAAAGCTAAAACTTTGTAATATTGGAGATATAGATTATGCATCTAAAGATAATTACACATGAAAAAAACATATTTGATGAAGATGTAAATGAGATATATCTGCAAGGTACAGCCGGTGAGTTTGGTATATTAAAAAATCATGAGCCAATAATGGCATCATTAAAAATTGGAGTTACCAAAGTTATTCAGGATAGCGGAGAAAAGTATTTCACAACAATGGGGGGTATTTTTCAATTCAAAGATAATGAAGCCATTATCCTGACTGATGCTGGAGAATCAGGTAACGATATAGATGTAGCAAGAGCAAATGAAGCGAAAAAAAGAGCTGAAGCAAGATTAGCAGAACATAATGCTGATATAGATGCAAAACGTGCAGAGGCAGCATTATCAAGGGCTTTAGCAAGATTAAAAGCTGCAACAAAAAAGTGATTTTTTTCTGATATTGACAACTTTTAAAATGTAGTAAATAATATATATTGCATAGAGTTTTCGTGGGGACGTTTTGGATTTTGACAGAATGTTTGATGGAAGCGGGTTGCGAGTCCGAGAGCTGTTCTCGGTTATCAACGAGCAAAACAAATTAAGTGCTAACAATAATGTTATAGCAGCTGATTTCTCAAGAGCAAGAGCTCTTGCTGCGTAGATTAAGTTCCGCAGTTCAGCCTTGATATTAGTCCAGCTTGCCGATTAATATTGAGCCACCATGCAAGTTGCAGTACGGTAATGACTGTAGCCGTATCAAGATAACAGTTGGAGTGCGTATCACGATAAAAGACTTTGGCTAAATTATAAGGTTTTTCATTTCCCGATTTAGTTGAGCAAATAATGAATACACTCGTAGAGATTTGTTTTTATCCTTTTTGGACGCGGGTTCGACTCCCGCCGTTTCCACAAAAAATAGTTTTGAGATTTATATTTTTGAGTCGAACCCTGCGGGTTCTTACCTCTCGCAAAACTTGACATTTAGTCAACTTTTGGCAGAGTCGCCGTTTCCACAAAAAATAGTTTTGAGATTTATATTTTTGAGTCGAACCCTGCGGGTTCTTACCTCTCGCAAAACTTGACATTTAGTCAATTTTTGCTCGGCAGAGTGTTCAGTATGACGACAAATTTTCACATTTCAACTAATACTTTAATGCATTACTTATCGGTATATTTTAACAGTTTAATATATTCAGAAATATCGTTTATGGCAGGCAATGCCTCTGTAAGTTCTTTCTTTTTCCCCATGAATTCTATCTTTTTTGCCATTTCATACAAGGTATTTATTCGCAGATTTCCTGATGCTCCTTTTATTGAATGTGCTATTTCTGCAACTTGAGAATAATTCTTTTGGATTACTTCTTCTTTTAATCTTATTAATTGAGTTTCAGTGTCATTCAAAAAATCATTTAAAATTTCATATATTATTTCTTCATCAAATTCAAGTTCCGATTTTATTAATTCTACAACACGTTCATATTCTTTCCCTTGCTCGATACCTTGTTCTTTTTTATCCGGAGATTTTATTTTTTCACAATCTTCATTTAAATTAGCGTATTTCTGAATTTTACTAATCAAGTCATCATATTTTAGAGGTTTTGTCAAATAATCGTTCATACCTGCATCAATACATTTGTTGAAATCAGAATTCATTGCATTTGCCGTAAGTGCAATGATTGGTAAATCTTTTAATTCCTTACGCCGTCTTATCTTCATAGTTGCGGTATAACCGTCCATAACGGGCATTTGACAATCCATAAAGACTAAATCATATTTTGTTGATTTTAATGCAGATAAAGCTTCTTTGCCATTTGAAGATATATTACAAGAAAAACCTGCTTTTTGAAGCATTTTTTCAGTTAATTTTTGGTTTGTAGGATTATCTTCTACAAGAAGAATTTTTATATTCTTATTTCCTGTTTTACAAATAATATCATCTATACTGATTATTTGCTTTTTATCGTTATTTATAACCAATTTAATACATTTAATTAAATCATCTTTTCGTACTGGTTTTGGGATGTATCCATCAACTAGTTCGTTATTTTCAAATTGCTTATAATCTTTTCTTGATGAAATAAAAATAAATGGCACATTTTCATATTTTTTTATTTTTTTTAAATTTTTAGTGAAATCTAATCCTTTAGTATTAGTTGTTTTGTAATCCGATATAATTACATCGAAATTTTCTTCTGTTTCAATTTTTTGCATCGCATCATTTGTACTTGATACACAAGTTATATAACAATCTTCCCTTTTCAAGTATTCACTCAAAGCTTTACGACCATTTGCATTTTCATAAAAAGCTAATATTTTTAAACCTGATAAATTATTTTTTTCAATTTCATCAAGTTTTGCATCTTCCTTATAATCGAAATCAATTATAAATGAAAACGTTGTACCTTTTTTAGGTGCAGATTTCAACTCTATTTTACCATTCATAAGATTTATTATATCTTTTGAAATAGCAAGTCCGAGTCCTGTTCCTCCATATTTTCTTGTAATTGAAGCATCTTCCTGTATAAATGCCCCAAATACTTTTTCTTGATTTTCTTTTGAAATACCTACTCCCGTATCGGATATTGAAATTTTTACGGTTGCCTTTTCTTTATTTTTTTTAACTAATTCTGCAATAATATTAATTTCACCTTTTTCAGTAAATTTTATTGAGTTATTAACAAAATTATTTAAAACTTGTTTTAATTTTGTAGTATCACCTATCAAAGTTTCAGGTATATCAGTATTACAAAAAACATTTATTTCAAGATTTTTTTCAAATACATTTGAAGACGATAATGTTCCAATATCCTCAAGCACATGCCTCAAATTAAATTCTATATTTTCAAGCTGCATTTTACCGGCTTCGATTTTTGACAAATCCAATATATTATTTAATAGTGCCAATAATATTTCAGAGGAGTTTTTAATTTCATTTACATAATCCTTCTGTTCCGAATCAAGTTTTGTATCTGATAAAAGTTGTATAAAACCCATTATTCCATTCATCGGAGTTCTTATTTCATGACTCATATTTGCCAAAAAACTACTTTTTGCTTTATTTGCTTTTTCTGCATTTTTCTTTGCTCTTGTTAGCTTTCTTTCTGCTTGAACTCTCCTTGTAATATCAAAGGAAAGTCCTAATATTCCCTGAAAATTTCCAACAGCATCATACATAGGTGATTTGTATATTTCTGTAATTTTATTATGACCGTTTATTCTCATAAAAATATCTTTAAATATTTTTTTATTGTTGTTCATTATATCTAAATTATCGACAGTCAAATTTTTTGCAGTTGTTTTTGAGATTATTTTTTTTTCAAGTAAAATTTGTTTTAAGTCTTTTCCTATAAGATTTTCTTGTTTAACATCATAGAAAATTTCAAAAGTTTTATTTACCATGATGCATTTTCCGTCTTTATCCGTAAACCAAACAGCCGGCGGAATATTATCAAAAATAGCATTTAATTGCATACTCTGCTCAAATACTTCTTGAGTTAATTCTTTTATTAGCGTTACATCTTTTGAAATTCCCTGTATGCCAATAATATTTCCATCTTTATCAAATATAGGAGATTTTACTGTTTCTAAAACTATTCTTCCTTTTTTAGTATGTTCATGAACAGTTTCATACAAACGAGATTGCCTATACTTTTTTATTTCTTCATCTTCTCTTATAAAAGATTCTGCTATTTCTTTAGGATAAAGTTCATAATCGTTTTTCCCTATAACTTCATCTACAGAGTTGACACCCATCAAATGTGCATTTTCTATAGATACGCTTTCATATATACCGTCAAGATTTTTTATAAATATATAACCTGTTGTTGAATTAAGCCAATTTTCGAATAACTTCCCCTTTTTTTCATAATCTGTTTTTTTCATACTACTTACCCTCTATATGCGTAAACGAAAATTGTATTAACCGATTGTAACTTGATTAACCCCATTATATTTTAAAACAAGCATTGTTATATCATCTGCCTGCTCCTCTCCTTGTGTATATTCATCCAGATTATTTTTGACTTCCGATATAATACTCTGAACTTCTAGGTTTTCATTTTTAATGTTATTTAAAGTGTTTTTTAAATTTGCATCACCATATAGCTTTTGTTCCTTATTTAGTGCTTCTGTAACACCATCAGTATATAGGAATATAAAATCACCTTTTTGTAATTTTTCATGTTGAATATGATATTGTATACCATCCATAGCACCTAAAACCAAGTCGTGTTCTTGTTTTAAATATTCAAATTCCTCATTTTCTCTTTTTATTAAAGGTGAATTATGTCCGGCATTAATATATTCTATTTCACCTGTTTCAGTATCTAATACTCCATAAAACAATGTTACAAAGAAACCTTGAGTATTAGTTTGACATAGGTTTTGGTTTACTTTAGTTATAAGTTCTTCGGCATTAGTGCTGACACCGGCAAGGTTTTTTATTAACATACTTGTTTTCATCATAAATAATGCAGCAGGTATACCTTTACCTGAAACATCAGCAATGAGAAAAGAAAATTTATTGTCTGATGTAAAAAAGAAATCGTAAAAATCTCCGCCTACTTCTTTTGCAGTGCTCATAGATGCATAAATATCGAATTCATTTCTATTAGCGTATGGCGGAAAAATATTTGGTAAAGATGAAAGCTGGATTGCCTTTGCAATATTTAATTCTGACTCCATTTTCTTCTTTTCTGCAGTTTCTTTATTAAGCCGTGTAATATACTCTTTAATATCTTGTGTCATTTTATTAAAAGATTGAGCTAACTCTGCAAATTCTAACGGACTTTCTATTTCCATTTTTTTATCCAAATTTCCTGCACCAATTTCTAATGCAGTTTTTCTTAAATATTTTATTGGTTTATTAACATTTTTGGAAAGCGTTAAATATATAAAACCGGCTATTAACAAACAAGATATAATGAAATTTATAAATAAAACATGGATATGTTTTCTAACTTTTGCAAAAAGCTCATCTTCAGGAACACTAACGATTAAAAACATATTATTATCAAGTTCTTTTATGAATATAATATATTTATGGTTATCGTAAACATAATAATCTTTATTTTTTAATGTATTTTTATACCACGGTAATGAACTTAAAGGTTTTCCTACAAAATTTTCTCCATCATTTATAATATCATTTAAAGCAATGACATAATCATTTTTTTCATCTGCAAATAGAACAATACTTTTTGGAGTAGGTTTTATATCTGACATCCTAGAAATTATTGAATCCAAAACCCAATCAGCAGTTGACATTCCGATAAATACACCTTTATGATTTCTAACAGGTACTCCAACCGTTGTCATTAGAGAACCGGTTCCCGATTCGTCAAAATATGGAGATGTCCAAACGATATTTTCCCCGTTGTGTACACCTGATTTTACAGTTTTATACCATTTTTGTCCCAGATAATTATATTTTTCACTACTAAATGATGAATCAACAATGACCTTATTTTTATTAAGATAAGCATACGAACAAAATCTTTTTTGTTTTGGTTCTATAACATAAGGTTCATAAAATAACCCGCCTCCAATGGCAATTTTGTTTTCTTTAAAATGATGTTGAACAATATGATTTAAAAAATCCTGATTGTTATTTGATGCATAGTAAAATATTTCACCTATTAAAGAAAGATTGACGGCACTTTCTTCCAACTGACCTATATACTTGTTCATTCGCTCTGCATAGTATGCAATAGTCATATCAGTTTTACTAACTGCAATTCTTTTACTTGCGTTGCATGCTGTAGTCAGCAAAAAACCAAATATTGATGTTAATATGAGCAAAATTACTAATGTAAAAACTATAATTCTTGATTTAACTGTCTTAAGCATATAAATTTTTCTTCTAATAAATACTATCCTGTTTTATCCAATTATTACTTTACAATAATATAATATTTTTTCTTCTAATACAAATTATTAAAAATTTTTTTATAATCATGTAAAAGAGGTTGACTAAAAAATCAACCTCTCTTTAAAAATTATTTGCATAATACAACGTTTATAAAGAACTTATTCCGTAATCACGTTCAGCTATAGTTTGCGATGACTCCATTGCAGCTGCAAATAATTTCTCTAAAAAATTCTTTACCGAGTTAATATCATTCATTAAACTCATATATTTCATTTTTTTACTTACTCTTAATGCTTCTTCGAATTTTGTGTAACTTTTGTATGCCATTTTCTCTCCTTTTTAAATTGTACTACCGTCTATATTCTATTTATGCTGCTTCGTCAATAATTGTTCCTACATACTTTTCAAAATCTGTTTTTTCAGCTTCTGAAACATAATATTCACCTTTTGATTTTAACAATATGTCGTTAGTATTTTTATTTACATTTTCACCATAACTTCCTGAGTCGGAAGTTGATGTAATTTTTTTTATTCTCAAATTCAAATAGGAAATATCTTTATAATATGGATTTAAGCCGGAAATTAATGATAAATCTAACATTAAACTTACTCCTTTTAACTAGTATTGTTCTTGTACTTCTGAAATTTCTTTTAAAACATAAGCTATAAGTAAACTTGCTGCATAAACTAAAAATGGTTGCATTTTATTTTCCTTTCTTAAAATTGTTATTTTCTAACCTTGATACTTTTTTAATTCCCAAGCATAACATTTTAATGATAAAACTTTACAAAACTTAACAATTGGTGTCTCAAACCCAATAATATCTTGATTTTTATTTTTAACTTTTTTAGAAAAATTTTTTATAATATAATTTTTGTTATGGAGAAAAGGTTTTATGACAAATAAAGTAATGCTAATAGATGATAATGAAACTAATTTACGAGTAATGAAAGTAATTTTAGAAAAAGCGGGTTTTAAAACAGATACAATAGTTAAGCCAAAATTTGCTTTTGACATTATAAAAGAAAGTCAGCCATGTGTAATTTTACTTGATATAAACATGCCAGAAATTAACGGATTTCAATTATGTAAACTACTTAAAAAAGATAATCAAACAGCACATATTCCTATAATATTTGTAAGTGCATTTTCTGACGTCAAATATATTGCAGGCGGCTTAATGATTGGTGGTGCGGATTATATTACAAAACCAATAAAGCCGGATGAAGTTGTTGCAAGGGTATCTGTTCAAATGCAAATTGCTTTAAAAAATAAAAAATTAAAAAAAACTAATGAAAAATTACAAAAGCAAATAACTGATATAAATATGGAAAACTCTGATATACAAGAAGACTTGCTTTATTCGCTAATGCAAATTAAAAATGGAACAGAGTCAGAAAAAGATTATGAAAGAATAAGAAATTTCTATAAATATTCTCTTGAAAAAATTATCAAACAGTCTATGTATAGTGATGAACTTGATGAAAAATTTATAAACTATGCAATTAAAAAAGTTTTAGCAGAATAATTTTAATAAGATTTTTATGTTATTATATTAATTACAATAGTAATTAAATTAGGGTTACATAGGAGCAAATATGGATATAGAAAAAGAAATAACAGGCAATCAGCTTCTGGTAAAAGCATCAGGCAGAATAGATGCATCAACAGCAGCAGAATACGGTTCTTCAATTACTGATAGTATAGAAGATGACAATATAAAACATTTAACTTTAGATTTTAGTAACATAAACTACATTTCAAGTTTAGGGTTAAGAATTATATTGGAATTACAAAAGAAAATGAATACTCTGGGTTCAATGAAAGTAATTCATGTACAACCGGATGTAATGGAAGTATTTAATATAACGGGCTTTTCTAAAATACTTGTTATAGAATAGAATATTATTTTAATTTCAAAGGTTTTAAATATGGATACGATAGGTTATAAAACAATAAAAGTTTTAGCCGATATGGCTAATTATACAACCGTAATAAATTGGGTTGTTGAACAATGTATGCAAGCAAAAATTACAACATCTTTTGCTACAAAATTACAAATTGCAGTAGAAGAAATTTTTGTAAATATCGCAAGCTATGCTTATCCTCCAAAAGAGGGCGATGTAGAAATTTCCTATTATTATGACGATAAATTAAATCAAATAGAAATGACATTTATAGATAGCGGAAAACCATATAATCCGTTAACAGAAGCAAAACAACCTGATATAACATTATCAGCAGAAGAAAGACCTATAGGCGGATTAGGTTTGTTTATTGTAAAAAATACAATGGATTATGTAAATTACGAATACTCTGACGGTAAAAATATTTTTACAATAAGAATGAATATTGATACTTCAGATAATAATTAAGTTATATATTCGGTACCAAGCATAAATCATGCCTGTTAGATTTACCGTCAAACTCAATTAAATCAAGTTCTTCATATAAATTTCCTACTGCTCTTGAAATAGTTTTTGCAGTACGAGTAACAAGTAAAGTTCTGCCGCCATTTGTTTCGTATTCGAGATATTTATTCTTCGTAGTATTAAAATGAGCTATTTTTGTTAATTCATCTAAATTATCAAGCCCTGATATAACAGAACCCTTTGTTCTGCCTGAAGATAAAACTGCAGATACAGAAACATCCCCTGACATATCAATTCTTTCATAATCATCAGAGAATGTACCCATAGCACATGCCTGCATAAGATAATAAAGATTTTCGTCCATTAATGCCAATATTCCTTGACAATCATGCTCTTGCAAAGATGTATTATATTCTAATGCAACAACATCTCCTTCAGGAGTTAATACTGCATCTAAACCCAAAATACCCACATAAGGAGTTTCATTTTGAGCTAAGGAATCTAATGTTGGAAGTATAAAATCATGCATTATATATTCTTCAATTTCATTGGATATTTTGTAATCAGGAGCGTAACATCCCATTCCCGGAGTTAAAAGTCCTCCATCACCATCTAATGAAAATTTATAATTTGCTACAGTAGATATAGGTAAAGCATTGTAACCGTCTGTTACAACATAAAAAGAAAACTCATGTCCATATATAAAATCTTCTACTATTACACGCTGTTCGCCTCTTAAAAAAGTTTCATCAATAAACGATTTTGCAATAGGATATGAACTGCAAACAAGAGTACCATTAACCCCTCTATGCTCATCAGTTTTGACAACAACAGGCATTTGAGAATTTCTAACATAATCAAGTGCAAGATTGGCTTTTTCAAAAATTCCAAAACTTGCTGTAGGTGTATTTAGACGATACATGAATTTTTTACCGATTGATTTATTCGTACAAATTTCAGCACTTTTTGCCGTAGGTCCAAATACAAGTTTATTGTTATCAATAAAAAAGCCGGATACATCCGCTTTAATTGCCTGCTCTCCTGATACGACAGTTAAATCAATGTCTTGTTCCATTGCAAATTCTAACAAACCGATAGAATCATTCTCTTTTATATCCACACATTGGCAAAATTCTTTCATTGCATCATTTCCTGGTGCAACATAAACTTCTCTTACACATTCGAGCGATTTTAATTTTTGTGCTAAAGCATATTCTTTTGCACATCGACCAATAATTAATACATTTCTACGATTTTTTTCTTCCATAATAAAAGTATACTACATAAAGAATTTACTATTGTTAAGATATGTAAATTTAGTAAACCCGAATTTTGACATCCGAAAAAATATCATTAAAAACATATACATAAGAGAGAATAAGAGTTTTTATGATAGTTGAGAGAGGATATTATTATGGCAAACAATTTAATCAGTTTATTAGGAAAAGTATTTACTCCACAAACATTACAAACAGGTAATTTAAAGGCAGATGCACAATTAAGAAAAATCAGTGCGGCATCTAATCCGTTTAATCCAAATCCGTTTGTGAACACAAAAACAAACATGGATGATTATGCAAAAAACAAACCTGTACAAGGCGGTTATTTTGCAGGTTACTATAATGGCAAGCCAAATATTGTAGGTCAAAGATTATTTATTGAAATATAATAATCAATTAACTTGATTAGAATGACCTCCTTGCAGGCATTCTTCTATTGAATGTATTGTTAAATCCAACATCTTTTTAGTAGCTTCTTTAGTATTATATGCTATATGAGGAGTTAAAATAACATTTTCAAGCATCGCAAGCCGTCTTGTGAATACTGTTTTATTTATACAATCAGGATTTTTTAATATTTCGGATACATTAGTATCACCCGCTATTATTCCGTATTTTTCACACTCTGTAGTATCAAGTGCAGCACCTGCTATTTTTTTATTTACAAGGGCTTTATATAAATCTTCAGTATTAATTAATTCGCCATGTGATATATTTATAATATAAGATGTAGATTTCATCTTTGATAACTCTAATCTGGTTATCGTATTTTTTGTAGTATCGTTCAATGGCAGATTTAATGTAATAACATCAGAATTAGTAAAAAGCGTATTTTTATCAGTATATCTTACGTTACAAGTTTCAATAAGTTCTTTATCGGGTTTTATATCATAAGTAAGTATTGTCATGCCTAACTTACATGCTAACTTACATAATTCTTTGCCAATACATCCTGTACCTAAAATACCAAGTGTTAAACTTTTTAATTCTCGTCCTTTATATCGTTCAAAAGAAAGCTTGAATGATTTAACATCATTTATTGCAAATATAATATTTCTAGTGAGCATAAGAATCATCGCAATAGTATATTCAACTGCCGATTCTACTCCATACTGTTCTACATTCAACACCTTTATATGACGCTTACAACAATCCTCAAGATTTATATGCTCATACCCTCTTGAACGTGTTGTAATTATTAAAAGATTTTTAAATTTACTTAAAACTTCAGCATTTATTCTGGAAGTTTTAAATACGCTTATTACGGTTGTTTCATCCAAAATATAATCAGGAAGATTATTTACGGTTCTTTCATTTAAACTGTTTTCGAAAAAATCAATTTCAAAATCTTCAAGTTTATTATTTTTAAAATAGTCCTTTTCTACATCACTATAATCAAAAATCAACATTTTAATACTCATATTATCTCCTTTTTACCAATTTTGTCATTATTGATAAAAAATAGATATTACCCTTGTATCCTAAAATGATGATTTGCTAATTTATTTTAGTTAAACCAATTGCACATATTATCACTGCAAAGTATTTCATTTAGCTCTGAAATAATTTCTTTTCTCGTTGTATCAAAAGAAAGAGGTGTTATTGAAATTTGATTTCTTCTTATGGCTTCTATATCAGTATTTTCCTTTTCTGATGCACCTGAAAGTTCGCCTGCCATCCAATAATATGTTTTACCTCTTGGATCAATACGTTTTTCATATTTATCATTAAACATTCTGCCGCCCATTTCCGTAATTGCTATACCCCCTATATCCTCAGGTGAAACACTCGGTACATTTATATTCAGTATAGACCTTGACGGAATTTTAAAATCTTTAAGTTTTGGAATAAGTGTATTCACAAAATTTGCTGCAAATCTAAAGTCATTATATTCAGAAGATAAAATATTTAGTGAAACGGCTAAACTTGGTATTCCAAACATTGCTCCTTCTATAGCACAACTTACCGTTCCTGAATATAATATATCATATCCCAAATTAGGCCCATGATTAATACCTGAAATAATCAAATCAGGCATTTCTTCAGGTTTGAGAATAGCATTTAGTGCAATTTTAACACAATCTCCGGGTGTTCCGGTTATAGACCAGCTCTTTTTTGAACCATTTAGCGGTTCTATTTCATCTACCCTTAAAGGAGTTGTTAAAGTTATAGAATGCCCTGCAGCAGAACGTTCTCTATCAGGTGCAGCTACATAAACATTATAATCTTTTCCTATTGCTTCAGAAAGAGCTTTTATTCCACTTGCATTAATGCCATCATCATTGGATATAAGTATATTCATCACTAAACCTTTATTAACAGTATTAATTAATATTTTAATACATTATTATAAATCAAGTATAAAATCAAATATATAAATAAAATCCTGAGCAAAAGCCATAATACCATATCGTTTGACATTATTATATGAATTTGTTAAAATGGCTGAATGATAAAATTTATTAGTGATAATAAAGTTAAATTGAGTATTGCGAGCATATTTATTTTTGTATTTATCGTGATAATTTTTGTGCTGACTTTATACAATAACCAAACATTGTTGAATGTATGCAAAGACGGTAAGTGGGGTGTAATAAATGCAAAAGGAAAACTTGTAATACCTTATCGTTATGATATTTTAGGCAAATTTAAAGACGGGCTTGCAGTTGCTTGTATAGAATATAACTGCGGTTTTATTAACAAAAAAGGAGAATTTGTTATAAAGCCGGAATATGATACAGTTTTTTCATTTTCTAATGGACTTGCTGCAGTTCAAAAAGATGGAATGTTCGGATATATAAACAAACGAGGAAATGTGGTTATTCCGTTTGAATATGAATTTGCTGACAGCTACGCAGAGGGATTGGCTCCCGTTTGTAAAACATTTGAACAGTGCGGTTACGTTAACAAAAAAAATAAAATTATAATACCTTTTGAATATCAAAAAACATCTGTGTTTGTACATGGACTTGGCAATGTTCAAGCTGACAAATTATGGGGAGCAATAAATAAAAACGGAGAAATTATTATACCTCCTAATTACAATATGCTGGGCTATCTATCTCATAATATGATAAGTGCTTGTCAATATATTGACAATATTCATGCAGAACGATGCGGATATATTGATAAACATGGAGATACAGTTATTCCTTTTAAATTTTTATGGGCAGATGATTTTTCAGAAGGAATAGGTGCAGCTCAAGGAAGTGATACAAAGTGGTTTTACATAAACGATAAAGGTGAAAGATTGTTTAATAAATCATACAGCATAACATCCGCTTTTTCGGAAGGTTTGGCAGAAGTTTGCGTTAACTATACAAAATGCGGTTTTATAGATAAAAAAGGAAATCCTGTTATAGACTTAAAATATACATCTACAAGCAGCTTTGATGATGGGCTTGCTGCAGTATTATTAGATGGCAAATGGGGATTTATAGACAAGAAAGGAAAGAAAGTAATACCTTTTATATATAACAAAACAGGCATGGTATTTTAATAGCCCACATGTATATATTGATTAATTAAAAATTTTATATTACATTTTAATAATAAGGAGATTTACGTCATGAATAAAAAAATATTTATATATGTGTTTATAGCATTTATTTTAGGTACTTGTGCCGGTAATTACGCAATGTCAGATACAACAAAAAACTACAAAATTGCAGTTGTTGATATTCAACAAGTTGTTTTATCTTCAAATCAAGTTCAGGCATTAAAAAAACAACATGAAGAAAAAACTAATGAATTAAAAACTATGCTTACAAAGGCACAAAAAGAAATTTCAGAAAAAAAAGATGAAAAAGAAAGAAAAGACTTAATAAGCAAATACGATAATCAAATAAAAGCTTTTAAAGATAAAAATGATAAAACTTATGAAACTAAACTTTTAGAAATAGATAAATCAATTAACAACACCATACAAACCGAAGCTAAAAAGAGAGGGTATGATATAGTTTTGGCAAAAGGTTTGGTTTTGTATGGAGGAGAAGATATTACAAACCATATAAAAAAAGTAGTTAAATAGTTATTATATAAAAAGTTGGGAGTTTAAAATGGCAAAAAAATACACATTGTTAACAAGAGCAGACTTAGATGGTGCAATGTCTGCCGCATTGTTAAAAAAATTAGGAATGATTGACAAAATCGAATTTTGTCATCCAAAAGACGTACAAGATGGTAAAATAACCGTTACTGACGATAATATTATTACAAATTTACCATATAATGAAAATGCTCACTTTGTTTTCGACCACCATTTTTATGAAGATATAAGAGAATATAACAAGAGAGGAAATCATATAATTAATCCTATTGCTAAATCTGCAACAAGAGTAATATATGAATACTTTGGCGGAGCAGATAAATTTCCTAAAGAATGGGCTGTTATGCTTGATAACGTCGATAAGGCAGACTCAGGTAGTGTAACAACTGAAGAAATTGAAAATCCAACCGGCTGGTTATTGTTAAACTATATTCTTGACCCAAGAACAGGACTTGGCAGATACGACAAACAATTCAGATTATCTAATTTTGAATTTTTCAGACATGTTATCGATTTAGTACAAACAACTTTTGACATATCTGATATACTAAATAATCCTGATGTAAAAGAAAGAGTAGACTTTTATAAAGCAGAACAATCCGAATTTGTAAAACAATTAAAAAGATGCTCAACAGTACATGATGATGTTGTATTAGTAAATTATTTTGATGAAGATAAAGTTCATGTAGGAAACAGATTTTATATTTATACTATGTTTCCTGAATGTAATATCTCTATTCATAAAATAATGGGTAATGACGGAACAAAAACAGTTTATGCCGTAGGTAAATCTGTTATTAACAGAACATCAGAGTTAAATGTTGCAGAATTGATGGCAGAATATGGCGGAGGAGGACACAGAAATGCCGGTACTTGCCAAGTTCCTCATAATGATGCCGATAAAGTTTTGAAAGACATTATAAAAAATATTAATACTTACGTTCACTAAATAATATTAAGTATTTGTAATAATATTGCACAAAATTTAGCTAAAATATAATATAAAATTGCTATTTATATTTCAGCTAGTGTAAAATCTTTTTAATAGGTTGTTTTTACAACCTATTTTTTTATTTTCAATAAAAATTCAAAAATATTTTTAAAACATGCTTGACAGTGTAATTTTAGCAGTGGATAATAGATTGTACGAGATATTTAGAACAGGTAAATCGTTCCTAAAAATTCATTAAAAAGAATTACGATACCTATAAAAGAAAGGAAAATTAAAATGTACGCAATAGTTGAAACAGGCGGAAAACAATACCAAATGGAAGAAGGCCGCTATATAGATGTAGAACTTTTAGAAGGTGAAAAAGATTCAAAAGTTGTATTTGACAAAGTTGTAATGCTTGTAAACGGTAAAAAATCAAAAGTAGGTCAACCTTATGTAAAAAATGCAAGTGCTGAAGGTGTTATAATGGAACATGGTAAATCCAAGAAAGTTTTGGTATACAAACAAAGACCTAAAAAGGGATACCGTGTAAAAAGAGGACACAGACAAGAATTTACCAGAGTTATGATTAATAAAATCAGAACAACAGCATCTAAAAAAGCTGCAACAACTGAAGAAGCATCAGCTGAATAATAGGTATTTACAAAACAATTAACAAGAAAGCAGGTTTAATATGGCACATAAAAAGGGAATGGGTTCAACCAGAAACGGACGTGATTCCGAAGCTCAACGTTTAGGCGTTAAAAAGTTTGGCGGAGAAATGGTTAAAACAGGTAACATTATTGTTCGTCAAAGAGGTACAAAAATTCATCCGGGAAACAATGTAGGTATTGGTTCTGATGATACTTTGTTTGCTTTAATTGACGGTGAAGTTAAGTTTGAACCACACCGTAGAGATAGAAAGCAAGTTAGCGTTTACGCTAAGTAAGATATATTTATAAAAATAAAACAGGTGTTATTTCTCAAATGAAGAACACCTGTTTTATTTTGTTTTTATTTTATTTTATTTTATTTTATAACATTAATGTATACAGAGCGAGTATTTACACTTATAAATTTTCCATTTAACTCTTTTTTTACATCCTCGATATAATTACATACTGTTTCTTCATCAAAATAGTTCAAAAATCTGTCTTTCATTGTTGGCATTCCCGGTGAAGGAGGAGTTGCAAACCATTCTTCAACCATTTTATCTGTTGCAGTATAGTTAGACGGAATGACATCACAATCAACAGTTCCATCAGTAAAGCCGGCATCTTCAAAATTTTTAGCTAGAGTATATTCATCAAAATTACATAACGAATCTTCTTCTGATGTCATAAATTCATTTTCGGCTTGTTTGAATTTTTCGTAATTACGTATTTTTTCAGGAGATGTAAGTTCCCAATATCTTGTATTTGAACGTATAATCGGCTCAAATGCACAAAAATGTCCTTTTGGTTTTAGTATTCTATAAATTTCATTTATAGCTGTTTGTTTATCCTTAATGTGAACAAGTACAGAACGCATAAGTGCCGTATCAATAGAATTATCTTCAAGCGGAATATTTTCCGCAGGACACTGTATTAATCTATATCCTGATTTTACATCATTTTGTTTTAAAATATTTTCACAGTTATCCAAACAGTCTTGAAATTTATCAGAAAAAATAATCTCTCCTGTACCTTTTAAATCTTCCAATACTTTGAATGCTAACAAACCTGTTCCCGTACCTATATCAATAATTGTCTGATTAGGTTTTATATTTGCTCTGACTAAAATGTTATCTCTGACAATTTGAAGCCAATTCAAAGTTTGCTGCCTCATTTCAGGTGTCATTGAAGCAAATCGTGTTTCTAAAAGCCATTGAGTCCAATTTTTACATATATTCATAATACAAATATTCTATTATATAATAATTATTATATGAATACATTTAATGAATGATAAAATGTATAAAAATATTTTAGTTATGAATGTCTTTATTTATAGAATGTTTTTCTCTTATTTTGTTTATAACGTACATTGCCAGCAAATAATATAAGAAACATAAAAATACAAGCCATAAAATATCAAATTTTACATCCCAAAGAGTTGCATTCATTTGATTGACTTTTATAATTCCATCTATACCACAAGTTGCAGGTAAAAACATAGCTATAATATTTATTATTTGAGGAATTGACTCTCTTGGCCATATTAATCCCGGTAAAAATATAAATACTAAAGACGTTACAACCAATATTAATAATGAAGATTCCCTTGTCTTAAATATAAATGATATTGCATGAGCAAGCATTGCTACAGAATAAAACATAGGAATTAATATCATAAATAATGGTACTATATTATAAGACATAGGATATACAATTACTTGAGGATAAAGCATAAAATAAAATAAAGAATAAAATAAGTATAATAAAACATAAGCAGTTGAACGTCCAAAAATAGTTATTGCAACATCACCCTTTTCACAGTATGTTTCCTTAAACTCGTTTTTTGTTCCCAACATCAAACCAATTCCAACCAATAAAGTTTGATGTAAAATTAATATAATAACAACAGGAAAAACATAAGTTGCATAACCGCCTGCAGGGTTATACATTGATGTTGCAACAAAATTGAAGGGTTGTTTTAAAGCAATCGCCATTTGTTTTGGAACACCGGATTTCATAAGCTTTCCAATTTCTATTTTTGCACCTAATTCCGTTGCAACACTAACCACACCACTGTAAACAGATTTATATATAATCATATAACTTGAATCTGCAAAGAGTGATATAACTGATTGCTGACCTCTTAAAATATCTCTTTCAAATTTTTTTGGTATTACCACATAACCTTTTATTTTTCCATTGAAAAATTCTGTTTCAGCTTCCTGAATGCTTTTTGGAGTTGATACAATTTTAAGCATATCAGAAATATTCAATTCCCTTATAAATTCTCTTGATAATACAGTATTATCATTATCTAAAACTCCTATTGGCACTTCTTTTACAACTTCATGTGCATAGGGAATTGCATAAAATACTGAATATGATACAACACCAACAATCATTATGAGCATTGCACCATAATCTTTTATAAAAGCTTTATATTCATCTAATATAATATTCAAAAATTTTATCACAACTTATACCACCTATTTTCATCAATAGCAAACATCTTTAAAAGAGGCAAATTAACAATTCCCCATAAGCCCAAACCGGTAAGAGCAATTGCAAATTTTAAATCATAAATAGCCGGTATATTTTTTAAAGATTGATCAATCATAACTTGTGCATAATAACTCAATGGTAAAATCGCACTATAAATTTTTGCAGCTAATGGCATTGACATTACAGGAAAAGTAACTCCTGCAAATGCAAAACCCATAGCAACATAAAATGCGGAACTGCTTAATGCCAACCTAAAATTTCCTCTGGCTACAATTAAAAATATTGCAGACATGGTAAGACAAGTTATTATAAACATTATATTTATAATAAATCCGATTAATATATTTCCACTGTAAGGTGCATGGAGCAATACAAAATATACAAAATATAATATAAAAAATATTGTAGTAAATATACAAAAATAAGGGAACATTTTACCTAAAAAAGCTATAACAATAGAATTATTTGCACATTCTAACCATTCTTTTGCAGTACCGTATTTAAATTCTGTACCCAAAGCCCAAACTGCAGAAAGTAACATACTTATTTGTAAAATATGTCCAAAAGCAACGATAGAGAGAAAATACTGATAATTGAAATAAGGATTAGACCTTACATGATCATCAATTTTAATCAAATAAGCTTGTTTTATAGCTTCTGACATAGGTACTCCACGCTTAGCTCTTATTTTTGCATCAATACCTACAGAAATAGTTTGTACAAGCATAGTTATATCTTTTGATATAATTCCGCCAATTAATATTCTCTGTCCGTTATAGTACAAAAGTAAAGATGGTTGTTTTAATCTATATATATCACGTTCAAAATTTTTTGGAATAGCTACAAAACCATATACTTTACCTTCTGTAAGTAATTGGTTTCCGCTTCTGTAATCAGAAACCCTATATTTAACCTCAATCGAAGGCATTACATTTAAGTACCTTACAATCATTCTTGAAATGGAAGAATTATCATCATCTAAAACAGCCACAGGTAAATTTTTTGGAGAACCCTGTGAAAAAATTAAACATATCATTAAACAAAGTGTAAGCGGGATAAATATTGTAATAGCAATAGCAAGCCGGCTTTTAAATATTTTTTTTGTTTCACGCAAAACAACTTCTTTAAATCCCATAACTATTTAATCTTCTTCCAATCAAATAATGCACTCATACCTGCTCTTAAATCATCTGTCTTTTCAACAGGAACAGCTCTAAGCTCAAAAGTTTTCATATCAAAATCACCTCTGGCTTTTGTTGCTCGCCAAGTTGCAAAATTACCCATAACAGAAATGTAATTTACCCTTACTTTTATAGATTTTTTACCAATAGCAGGTATTGTAACATCAAATTCTTTTCCCACTTTGAACTTACTTAATAAATCTTCTCTTAAATTAAAGATTACCCAGCAATCTGAATTGTCAGCAACTGTTACAATAGGATAACCCGCACCGACAAGTTCACCCTCATCAACAGTTACATCAGTTATAACTCCATCTATAGGTGATACAATTTTATTTTCCTTCAAATAAGAATTAACTTCTGCATTAGCACCTTTAGCTTTTTTAACCAGTGCTGATGCAGACATTTTATCCTCAACTCTTGTTCCTGTTTCGGCTTTTAAATAAAGATTTTTTAACATATCATAATTTGCACGTGCTTCATCTAATTTTTGTGCAGGAATAACACCCTCATTATAAAGCCGGTTCATTCTGTTATAGGTTTTCTCCGCTAAATCTTTTTTAGCTTTTATTGCCTCAATATCTTCTTTTCTTGCTCCATTATCAGCTTTTAACTTTTGAGCCATTGCTAAATCTAACATAGCATCGGCTTGAGTTTCTTTTGCATAAACTTCAGGAGTATCTAGCATAACTATAACTTCGCCTTTTTTTATAATATCACCTTTATCATGAAGTTTTTTTAATACTCTGCCTGTTACTTTTGAAGATAAGTCAACAGATTTTACTTCAACCTCACCCTGTAATATCATTTTATTTGCTTGTTCGATTGCATAAATAGTACAACCGACAACAAAAATTAAAATTAATATAACAAGTATAATTGCCAATGTAAGTTTTTTTGTAAGACTATTCATTTGAAAAATTTTCCTTTTTTGATGTTTTAATATAATTTAATATAGCTTGAGTATCGCCATTTGTTCTTAATAAATCTGTTAAAATAATATCATACTGATAAACAGAATTTAGTCGTTCAATCTTTATTTTAGAAAGCATTGTATCAGCATCAGACACTTGCAGAGATGTTCCGACACCTTCTTTAAATGCTAAATTTGCAGTCCTCAATGCCTCTTTAGCATTTTCAAGAGAAGTATCTGCACTTTCATATCTTTCTTTTTGTTTCATTAATTCTTCATATTGTTTGACAACAAGACTTTCAATATTATATTTGGCATCAATAATTTGAAATTCTGTCATTTTTCGTTCACTATCTGCGGCTTTCACATCATGAAATCTGGATAATCCATTAAACAAAAGCCAATTGGCAGAAGCACCTACAGAAATTCTTGGAACAGCTTGAGATAATCCGCTTGCAGCAACTATATCAGTTGCAAACAAACTTATTGTAGGTGAATAATTTGCAAGTTCTGCATGGTATTTTGCATCTAATGCCTTTTTCTTAGACATAAGCTGTTTTAACTTTGGATTATTTACAAGTGCATTTTCTTTCATTGCTTTTAAGTCAATCGTGCTATCATTGTATATAAAAAGCATTGAACTAGGTTCGATATAAATATCTTTTAAATCTGCATCTTTTGCCTTAATAAGCGTTTTTAAACCTTCTTCGATAATATTTACATCACGCAAAGCTGATTTATACTCTCTATTTGCTTCTGAATAAGCAACCTCTGCATGTAATCTTTCGGATTTTGAAATAAAACCTTCTTTTTCAAGTAATTTAGCATCATTTAAATGTTTTCCAATTGTATCAAGAGCTTGTTTTCTCACTTCAACAACATCTCTTGCAAGACGTAACCCATAATATCTTTTTACAAGTTCATAAGTTAAATTATCCTCAATTTCTTTATATTGAGCATCCGCAGCTGCAAGTTTTGCCCTTGCGGCTGCATGGTTTGATAACAATTTACCGCCTGTAAAAATATTCCATACTGCAATACCACCTGCCGTAAATAAATTATTTTCTTGAATAAGAGTATTTGCTGAAAAAGAAACTGTTCCCATTGGAGATTTGATAGAACCGGATGAAGTTAAAGTCATATCATCAGAAAAGTGAATATATGATGCATTTAATATAACTTTAGGTAAAAACTGTCCGATTGCGGATTTTTTTTCATACTGTTTTTGTTTTATAAGTTCATTATATGCTTTCAAAGAATTATTATTTTCAAGCATTAATTGATACGCCTGTTCAAAAGACAATTCAATACGTTCAATACCACCTTTTTTAATATCATCGGCGAATGCAAAAGTATTGAACATTAAAAAACTTAAAACTATTATTATAATTTTATTTTTCATATCACCATAAAAATTTTATGATAAATACGATTTGTATTATACAAAAGGGTAATTATGTTTTACATAAAGTAACACTATGTAGTTGTGAAAAAGATTTAATCCTGTATCTGTTAACAACTATTTTTTATATCTGAATTTACCACCGCTATTAATTCTTTTTGCAATATACAAAAATGGTGTATCTAATAAAGCAATCAATATTTTTATTAAATAAGTAGTTATAAACAATTGAAAGACTATTTTTGGAGCAAAAACACCTGCAAAGCCGATATATGTAAAGAGTACAGTATCAAAAAATTGGCTTATCATAGTTGCACAATTGTTTCTTACCCATAAAAATTTATCAGAGGGTAATTTTTCTCGTATATTTTTATACAAATAAACATCAAGCATATTTGAAATAAAATAAGCAAACATTCCTGCAAAACAAATTCTTGGAATAAAATTAAAAAGAGTTTTCATTGCATCTGATGCAAAATCAGAACTGTTTGGAATATATAATAAGTCTATTTGGGTTATTATTATAAATACTAACAATACGAAAAATCCCAAATATATACTACGCTGTGCATCTTTTACCCCGAATTTTTCATTTAAAATATCAGTTGCAAGAAATATAGAACCATACATTATATTTCCTAATGTAAGTGCTATACCAAACATATCAACACATTTTAAAACTTCTATATTAGCAATAATTGTTGCTATAGCAATCCACACATAAAGTCCTTTTTTACCGAAAAACTTATATGCGAACAAAACTCCTGCAAAATTTATAACTAATGAAACAAAAAATAGAACTTCATTCATTTTTATTTTGTTCCGATAAAATTTGTTCTACTTTTTCAAAATCATGTAGTGTATCTATATCATTACAGCTATCAATTACATATAACATTGGCTTTTCACCAATGAAATCGTTTACTTTTCGCATTACATCTGTTTTGCAAATATATCCGGAACCGGTTTCTCCATACATAGGATAATGCCTGTCAGTATCCTGTCTTCGAGGTCTGTTTCTGTAATCATACATAGCTTCGAATTCATTTTTTCCCGGAATTTGCCGCCATAGTGCATGAGTAATTCCTCTTTTAAATACTGCAAATGCAGAATCAAATCCTTTTTCTAAATTATCAAGATAAAATTTTATAAATTTATCGAGTTTTTCAGCATTTCTTAAAGGACATGTAGGTTGGAGTAATACAACGGCATCCGGAATATAGTTTTCGTTTTTTTCTAATTCATCCAAAACATGCATCATAACAGGTACTGTCATTGTTGTATCTTGAGCCAATTCCATTGGTCTGTCTATAACTTCACATCCGCATTCAATTGCTTTTTGTTTTATTAATTCATCCTCAGTTGAAAGAACTGTTCTTGTAACATATTTAGAGTCCTGTCCGGCTTTAATTGAATAATATATAAGCGGATGTCCGCAAAGTTCTTTAATATTTTTGTGTGGGATACCTTTAGAACCGCCTCTGGCCGGAATTATCGCAAGTATTTCCATATATTTTTATCTCCTTAATAATGTATACCAGCATCCTTCATTCTTTTTAAAGCTTCTTGTAATACTTCTTTAGGTTTAGTAACAGAAATTCTGAAATATCCTTCACCGTATTTTCCGTAACCATTACCTGCAGGTACAACAACATGTGCTTTTTCAAGCATTTGAGTAACAAATTCTTCACTTGTCATACCTCTTGTTACAGGAAGCCAAATATAGAATGTAGCTTTTGATTTTTCTACATTCCAACCCATTTCTTTTAAACCCTCTGTCATAACAGAACGTCTTTCCTGATACATTTTATTTAAACTTTCAATTTGTTCTTTTGGTGCATCATACGCTTCACTTGCAGCTTGTTGTATAGCTTTGAATGTACCGGAATCAATATTGTTCTTAATTGTACCTAAAGCTTTTATTGCATCTTTATTTCCACATACAAAGCCAACACGCCAACCGGTCATATTATAAGATTTTGAGTGAGAATAAAATTCAACTGCTACATCTTTTCCGCCTTCAACCTGTAAAACGGAAGGAGCTTTATATCCGTCATAGGTCATTTCACAATATGCCATATCCTGACATAACAAAATATCGTACTTTTTACAAAAATCAACGGCTTTTTTCAAAAATTCCAAATCACAAACAGCACCTGTAGGATTGTTTGGATAATTCAAAAACATAATTTTTGCTGCCTTAGCAACATCTTCAGGAATTTTATCAAAATCAGGAAGATAATCATTTTCTTCCAATAATGGCATACTGTATGGTGTTCCTCCTGCAAATATTGTTGCATTGTAATATACAGGATAACCCGGATCAGGTATAAGTGTATAATCACCTTCATCAATATAAGCAAAGAACATGTGTGCAATAGCTTCTTTTGAGCCAATATTAATAAGCATTTCTGTATCAGGATTTAAGTCAACTCCAAAACGCTCTTTCATCCATTTACAAGATTTTACTCTAAATTCCTCCGTTCCGTTATAAGGAGGATAATCATGATTTTTTGGCATATCAATTGCTTTATGCATTTCATCAATAACACATTGTATTGTCGGAGTATCAGGATCTCCTATTCCCAAACTTATTATATCAATTCCCTTTGCTTTTGCTTCTGCAATTTTTCTATCAATTTCCGCAAATAAATAAGGGGGGATTTTTTCCAATCTTTCTGACACTTTTACCATTTATATAATCCTTTCATAATTTTTCCTGCTAAAACCTATAATAGCACAAACATAATTATAAAATAGTAACAAAAAGAGGTTAACTTTACAGTCAACCTCCATTTTGTATGATTAAATATAATATTTCTATTTACCGATTTCTGTAGCTCTTTGTGCCATTGCTTTTGTTATACCCATAACTGCAACGTTTGCTTCATAAGCCCTTTGTGCCATCATTGCATCTGCTATATCTGTTATTGCTGTTACATTTGATGCCCTTATATAACCATTTTTATCAGCATCAGGATGTCCAGGTTTATATAATTTTGCTCCCGGTGTAGGATCTTCTACTATGCCACCGTATGTTACTCCGCCTTGTAATGCTCCTGTTGATGACAATCCAAATTTTCCATCTTGCATGTTATTCATTATCATGCTGAATGAATCTCCCGATACACTGTTTAATACAGGTATTTTTCTAACATAATTTGGTGTATCTATATTTGCAATATTTTTTACATGAACATCTAATCTTGCACTGTGTGCTTTTAATGCATTTGAACCTATGTACATTGAATCTAAAATACCCATTTTATACCTCGCTTTTTATTTTTTATTATCTGCCTACATTTAATGCTGATTTCATCATTGTTATTATATTCGACATTCTTCTTGTTGCCATTGTATATAATAACGAATTTTCCTGCATACAGACGAGTTCGTCAGGAACATTTACACCTTCTCCTGTTTCTTGAGATACAATAGCAGATGCACCCATTTCCTGTGATAACTTTGTTTCCATTGGACCGTTTGCATTGCCAAGATAAGATGCAAAATTTATATCTTGTCTTACATAACCTGGTGTATCCACATTTGCTACGTTTGTAGTTAATAATTTTTGTCTTTTTGCTACAAGATTTAATATTTGTGCTGATTTTCCAAAACTTTGTATAGGGTTGAATCCTGTCATTTTTTATCACTTCCTTATGCTTCTCTAATGTTAATACTCTTGTTATATAAATCATCTGCTAATTTTAGTATACTCATACTTGCAAGCATTGATGCATTTAGTCTTAACATATCGTTTACTGATGAATAAATATTTGTGTTTGATGTTTCCAAATAATTTTGTGCAATCATATTATGATTTTTAATTAACTGCGGTTCACCTGATTCACTTGTTGCAAAAACTCTGTTTCCATGAGTATCTTGTTGTAACCCTTCAGGACAATCAAATCTTACAACAGGAATTGTTCCTAAACATTTACCCTTACTATCCTGAGGTGAGTCATAAGAATAAACCTTTCCATCCGGCTTAATTTGAAATTTGTATAAATTTGCCGGTAATTTTATTCCTGCACCGACAATCCAATTGTCGTTTGTCATAAGATAACCGTCTTTACCTCTTTTAAAAGAACCATCTCTTGTGTATGCAACTTCACCATCTTGTGATACTACAGGAATAAAGCCCTCTTCTTTTAATGCAACATCATATTGATTTCCTGTTAATTTCATACCGCCTTGAGTATAATCAGTTCTTTTTACACCATTTACCAAACCGTCATCTGATAAAATTTGTTCAAATCTTATATTTTTATAACCGTTTGTATTGTAGTTTGCAAAGTTTGTTCCAACATAACTCAATCTTTCAAACATACTTGATGCATTACTTATATTTTTTGTTATTAGACCTTGTAAATTATACATAATTTATACCCTCATTCTCTTACTAGTTTGCTGAACCTAATTGGTTGATTGCTTTTTGAAGCGTTGAATTTTCTATTAAAAACATTTGTCTGTTAGCTTCAAAATTTCTTCTTATAGGCATAAGTGCCATAAATTCATTTTGTATTCCAACATTTGAATATTCGCAATATCCTTGTTGAACTTGAGGATTTACAATTCCTGCTCCGTCTTTATCAACAATTCCCAATGTTGCAACCGGCTTAAACTTTTTGGATTTTTTATCTAAAACACTTATCAATCCTCGTGTATTTACCATTACTTCTTTTGCTCCTTGAGGAATTTGACTGAATTTGATAGGAATGCCTGTATTAGATAAAACTTTGTTTCCCTCTAAATCTAAGAAATTTCCGTCAACATCAATTTTAAAACGACCATCTCTTGTCATCTTTACACCTGTAGGGGTTTGTATTTGGAAATAACCCTTTGATGCCATTGCTAAATCAAGAGGATTATCTGTTGCGGCTAATCTGCCTACTGTATCATCAACTACAGTTGAAACTCCGTCTACTCCAAGAAATTCAGTAAATGATGAAACTACAGAATCCCTTCTTTGAAATCCAACTTTATCAAAGCCGTTAACATTATCTGATATGTTTGACATCAAAGCTGTTTGAACTTGCATAGCTTTTATTGCTGTTTTAAGTCCATTTTCGTTTACTTGAACTCCGCCATTTATCTGCATAATTACCGCCTCTCTCTATCTGTTTTACTTAACGGATTATTTTTCTTGTTTATTTAACATTCGTTTCAGATATCATCTGTTTAGTGGATTTTACTTTATATATAATGTTTTTTCATGAATAGTCAACATTTTGACCTCATGTATATCAAATTTTGAATATTTAGCTTATAATTAAATAAAATAAAGGAGTATAAAAATGAAATTTCACACAGAATATCTATGGTTTAATACAGAGCATGAACATGACTATATAAATATAACGGATGAAGTATCCGAAATTTTACATAAAAGCGGTATTAAAGAAGGTATGATACTTGTATCTGCCATGCATATAACAGCAGGGGTATATATTAATGATGCTGAAAGCGGTTTGATACATGACATAGATAAGTGGCTTGAAGAAGTTGCACCTGCAAGACCTGATTATTGGCATCATCAAACAGGAGAAACAAATGGAGATGCTCATTTAAAAAGTCTTGTTATAGGTCATGAAGTTATTGTTCCCGTAACTGACGGTCGTTTAGATTTTGGACCATGGCAGCAAATTTATTATGCTGAATTTGACGGTAGAAGAAGAAAACGTGTTATTGTAAAAGTCATGGGCGAATAAGTTATATAATTTTTTTACAGTATTTTTCAATAGGACAGTTTTGACAATTCGGCTTTTGCGGTTTACAAACATTTTGTCCATGTGTAACTATTAATTCATTTATTTCTATCCAATATTTTTCAGGTAACTTATCTCTTAATGCAAACTCTGTTTCATCAGGAGTCTTTGTTTTAACATAACCTAACCTGTTAAAAATTCTGTGCATGTGTACATCAACACAAATTGCAGGTTTATCAAAGCCCTTTGCCAATACAAGATTAGCTGTTTTTCGACCTACTCCTTTGAATTTACACAATTCTTCTATCTCGTCTGGAACTTTGCCATCATAATTTTCAACTATCTCTTTAGATAATTGTATTATCTGTTTTGCTTTATTTGCGTAAAAACCTACAGGATATATAGCTTTTGAAAGAGTTTCTTCCTCTATTTTTGACATATCATAAGGTGTCTTTGCAAGTTCCAACATTCTGAGTGTTGCGGGATAAGTCGTTTTATCATTAGTCCTAAGACTTAATATACAAGCTATTAATACTAAATAAGGATTATGAAATGTATTCATCAAATTAACAAAATCACTCTTTTGTTGATTGGCTTTTGCCAATTCTGATATAACTGAATCTATATCAATATCCGTTTTATACATTCTTTAAAACTTCCTCTATATTTAAATCTAATTTTAGTTTTAGGGCATAAATATTTTCAAAACCAAATTTTTCAAGTTTTACAGCATCTTTTTCTGTTGTTATTATATTACATTTAATATCTGACAAGTCTTCCTTTTTATATATATGGTGGTCATCAAAAGTACGCACCCCAAGTAAATTATATTTTTGCTGAACAAAATTATAAAACTGCTCCGGTTGACCTATTGCACATACTGCAACTACATCGGATTTTAAAGGTAAAATTTCTGTTGTTTTAATATTATACGTAAAACTCGGTACAACGTTACATATAGAAATTTTATTTTTATCAAAAAGTTTTGATAATATATCTTCCGTATTAACTTCCTTTAACGATTTATTCATAACCAAAAGCTTATCAGCCCTTTTAAGTCCGTTTAAATCTTCTCTTAAAGGACCGGCAGGCAAATGTTTTCCGTTACCAAAAAGTTTTACGCTGTCAACAAGTACAATATCAACATCACGTTTTATTTTTCTATGTTGAAATGCATCATCAAGTATAATAACATCAGGTGCAAATTTTGTAATAGCATAATTTGCGGCTTTTACTCTATCACGACAAGTTATAACATACGCTTCAGGAATATTTTCAGCATACCAATATGGTTCATCTCCTATTTCTTCAGCCGTATACAAAATTTCACCATTTAAAGATACAACATGCACATCTTTATTAGAAAGTTTTCCGCCGTATCCTCGTAATATAATCGCAACTTTTTGCTTCCATTTTATGTAATGGCGTGCAATTTCTGCTACAACGGGTGTTTTTCCGACGCCTCCGGTAGTTAAGTTACCTACAGAAATCACTTTTACAGAAACTTTTTGTGATTTGATTATATCGTTATCATAACAGTAATTTCTAATTTTAGTTATGATTGAATAAAAAAATGCACATAAAGACAATATTGGCATAAATATACACAATAATGTCTTTTTATTATAATGCAATTTTGTTATTTCTGTTTTGAAACTCATACTAGAACATCAATCTAAATAATAAAAATCTTTTATTTAATTTTTCAGTAAATTTTCTCAAATTACATGCTGTTGCCGATACATTACTCAAAGTTTCATTCAATTCTTCTTTTTGTTTAGGATTCATTGAATTAACTACTTCTAACGCATTTGATAAATCTACCATTGCTTTATTAACATTATCTACTGCGGTTAGAACTTTATCTTGAAGTTTTTTATCCTTAGTCATTGTATTTACAAAAGTACTTATTTCGTTAACATTGCTTACTATCGCATTTAAATCAGCTCCAAGTTTTGCAGCATCAGCATTATCAAGAACTTTGTTCAAATTATTAGTAAGTTGTGTTAAAGCTTTTGTTGCATCATAGAAAGTCGGCTTAAATTGAGGATCACCTGCAACATTATCAACAATCTTTGTTAAAGTATCAAAGTTTTTTGTAAAACTATCAAGCATTTTCATCATTTCATCTAAATCTTTATTGGATGAATCAATAAGTTTTTCTGCTTTAGCCATTGTTGTTGTTGCCTGTGCCGTTAAAGCATTCATATTAACAACAGATTGTTTTAAGTCAGCTATAAGTTTATCAGATAACAATTCATTAATCTTTTGATTTGTAACAGTCAATGACTCTGCAGCTTTATATTGCAAATCTAAGAATTTTGATATTCTCATAGGTTCCATAATCGTATATGGTGAATCTTGTTTAGGATATGTTATTAAAACATTATCAAGAGGTGATATTCTTAATTTTTTTTCTGCAATTTCACCTTTAATAAATTCCGGTAATCTAAGTCCCGGTAAATTTACAATATAATCAATTTTATAAGCATAAGCTGACTTAATTCGACTTCTTTCCTGCAGAGGAATAAGATTTGTTGCTATAACTTTTGCGTCTTTAACATATCCAACATCATACATTTTATTGTCTAATTTCATCTCAACAACATCATCTTTATACAAAAGACTTTTATTATTAGCTGGTAAATAAACCGTTTTTGTTCTTGGCGGTGTTATTTCTAAAAATTGCTCACCTATAATACCCGATTGCTGTATCGATATTGCCGATGCCTTCGGAATTTTTACATTCGGAGCTGTTATAACAAATTTTATTTTAACGTAACTTTTTTCACCATCAATGACAGGTACGATTTCTTCAACCTGTCCAACACGAAGTCCCATCATTTGTACTCCTGAGCCGGTTCGCATACCGTTTACATCACGAAAATGCACTTCTATTCTTTCAGCAGATGAAAATGCTCTGCCCTGCACCCATAAGACTGCAAAAATAAATATAACCAGTGCTACAAGAGTTAATATTCCTACTTTGAACGATGATGATTTTAAATTATTCATACTATACCTGCTTATCTTTATTATATCAAAAATTTTTATTCGGTTAACATTTTCATAGGCCCTGTTAACGAAGCCGTTACAAATTGTTTTGTATATTCATTTCCTGCATTACACATTTCATCAGGTGTACCTTGAAATACACTTTTGCCGTCATACAGCATTAAAACTTTGTCTGCCGTTCTCATAATTGTTGACATCTGGTGAGTTACAACAATTGATGATGCATGAGTTTCATCTTTCAATCTCACAATATAATCTTCTATAAGAGTTGAAGATATTGGGTCTAAACCGGCAGTTGGTTCATCATAAAGAATTATTTTAGGGTTTGTTACAATAGCACGAGCAAAGCTTATTCTCTTTTGCATACCGCCTGAAAGTTCTGAAGGATATTTATATTCTATATCATGAAGCCCTACAAGTTTTAATTTTTCTTGTACAATTCTCTCTAAGTCTTTTTCGGTATATTTTTTTCTTAACTCTTTACGTTCTTTTAAAGCAAAAATTATATTATCAAAGACAGTTAAAGAATCAAATAGTGCCGAATATTGAAATACCATAGCTATTTCGCCCTCTGATGTTTCAATATTTCCTGAATCCTTGTCTAAAAGACCACAAATAATTTTTAAAACAGTACTTTTTCCTGAACCTGAAAAGCCGACAATGGCTAATGTTTCACCATCTTTTACATCAAAAGATACATCTTTTAAAACTTGTTTATCATAAAATGATTTTGTTAAATGTTCAACTTTTATCATAAATTTACCCTTAAAAGAAAAATACTGCCGAAAATATTAAATCCCATACAACAATTGCAACAAATGACCATACAACAGCTTTTGTTGTTGCAATTCCAACACCTTTTGCACCGCCACGAGCAATATATCCGCAGGTACAGCTTATCAAAACAATTGTAAAACCGTAAACAATCGCCTTTAGTAATGCAACTTTCATATCATAAAGGAATAATCCCGATCTTACAGATGCAAAATATGCTCTATAACTCAATTCTGAAGTCATTACAGAAGCCAAAGCACCGCCTAATATACCAAATACGGATGAAATAACCAATACAGGAGGCATCATTAATGTACCTGCTAATATTCTCGGAACAAACAAATACCTTATGGGATTTACACCTAATACACTAATTGCATCAATTTGTTCTGTTACTCTCATTGTTGCAATTTCTGCAGCCATTGATGAACCAATCATTGATATAATTGCAAATCCGGACATAATTATACCGGTTTCTCTGACTGTTAAAAGTGTAACCATCATTCCAACAAAGCCGCCACCGCCATATTTTACCATTTCTGCGGCAACCTGCATTGCAACAATTATTGAGGTCATACTAACAATTGTTAATGTTATTGGCAAAGAACTTATACCAAAACGATTAGCTTGAATTAAAACTTCTTTCCAATTTATTTGTAATTTAAGAATATACTTTAACGAATTTAATCCCTGAATTGTGATTTCACCAAGAGTCGTAAAAAAATCATCCAGCTCATCTTTGAATAACAAATACAACCTGTATGTTACTGACTCTTTAAAATATTCCCTAATCTGTTCCATCTTACAAAATTTTACAACAAACAAGCTTTTAATGGCAAATTGTAAAATTTTCAAAAATGGATAAGAAGAATACTTAATAATTTAATATAAATACTTGATTTTAAAATATGTTTTAAATAAGATATTCATGCAAACCGTAGACAGTCGGTGCAGTAATGCTCAATATCCGACCGAGGTCAAAACTAAAATAAAAAATATTAGTATTGATTTTGTGAATTTGCGGTATTGTGTCGCAAATTTTTTATTATTTGCACAAAAGGTCGATAAAAAAACAAAGGAGAAAACATGTCAACAAAAGCTTTTAAAGATGAAAAAATCGCAAAGATTAAAGAAAATGTTGATAAGGCACAAGTAGCTATTGTTACAGAATATAAAGGCATGACTGTTGAAGAAATCACAAAATTAAGACGTGCTCTTCAAAAAGATGGCGGCGATTATATGGTAACAAAAAATACTCTTGCAAAAATAGCTTTAAAGGATACACCTTATGAAGTTTTAACAGAAAAATTAACAGGCCCGATTGCAATAGCTTTCGGATTTGAAGATCCTGTTAGTCCTGCAAAAGCCCTATCAAAATTCATTAAAGAAACAAAAAAAGGTACTGTTGTTGCAGCAGCTCTTGACGGTAAACTTTTATCAGCAGAAGAAGCAAAAGCATTGGCAGAAATTCCTTCAAAAGAAGAAATTTACGCAAAAATGCTTGGAAGCATCAATTCACCTGCTACAGGTATCGTTGGAGCAATCAATGCAGTTATGGCATCACTTACACGTGCTGTTGCAGCTGTTAGAGATAAAAAAGCCGCTTAATTGTTTCAAATAATGAAACTTAAAAATTAGTAAATACAAAAATTAATTATATGAAAGGAAATTTAAAAATGAGTAATGTAGAATCAATTTTAGAATCAATTGAAAAATTAACTTTATTAGAAGCAGCAGAATTAGTAAAAGCTATGGAAGAAAAATTTGGTGTATCAGCAGCAGCTCCTGTAGCAGTAGCAGCAGCTCCTGCAGCTGGTGGTGCAGCAGAAGCAGATAATGCAGATGCAGAAGTTTCTGTTGTATTAGCTTCAGCTGGTGCTAACAAAATCGCTGTATTAAAAGAAGTTCGTGCTATAACAGGTTTGGGCTTAAAAGAAGCTAAAGATTTAGTTGACAACGCTCCAAAACCTGTTAAAGAAAACGTTAAGAAAGAAGAAGCTGAAGAAATCAAGAAAAAACTTGAAGCAGCTGGTGCAACTGTTGAAGTTAAGTAATTTTTCTCAAATAACTAAACTTTTAAAAGAGAATGTTCGAAAATTTGAACATTCTCTTTTCTATTATAGTTTTAAAATTTTCCTAGAATCATTGATTATTTTATTTTGTTATAAACAAAATAAAATAAAAATCTTACTCAAAATCAAATAAATCACTAACTTTAAGACTTAAATTATCTGCAATTATTTTAAGCTTTGATGCAGTAATATCTGTTTTTGCAATTTCAATAAGACTAATCATTGAACGAGATATTCCATTAACTCCTAAATCATCTTGAGTTAATCCCTTAGCTAATCTTTTTGATTTTATATTTTTTCCTAATTTTTGCAAAAAGTCCTTGTCCATAATTAAATTGTTAGTTATACTAATAACATATACAACTAGTAGCACTAGCAAATAATATGGAGAAAAAATTATGTATAAAATTTTAGTAATATTAATAATATTTATAATAAATATTAGTTTAAGTTACGGAAACAATGCTAAAAAAACATTAATGGTAGATTTGGACGGTGTTTTAGACAATTATATTTTTTACACTGATGAAATACCAAGTATAAGAACAGGTGCAAAAGATTTTATTAAAAAATTATCCGATAATTACGAATTAATCTTGTTTACAACACGAAGCCCAAAACAAGCGACGCAATGGTTACAACAAAACAAAATAGATTCATATTTTAAAGATGTAACTAATGTAAAAATTCCTGCATACATTTATATTGATGATAGAGCTATCAAATTTAACGGAGATTATAATAAAACAATTAAAGAAATTGAAAATTTTAGAGTGCATTGGAAAAAATAATATATATTACATTTATTTTATATTTTGATATTTTCTAAATAAAAATTAAAATCTTGCTTTGCCGTATTGTGAAACATTTATAACAATATCACCCTGTCTGAATATTTGTATTCCTTTAGGAGAAACTCCCACAACAGTTGATGCGTGTCCTTGAGCCATTTCTCCATAATCTTCAACAATATAATCTACTTTATCACCCATATATTTTATAGCTTCATCATAACTTAGAGCAGGCGGTTCTGATGAAATGTTTGCACTTGTAGTTGCAAGTGTATGCCCGTCAACAAGCTTACAAATATTTGCAAATGTTTTGTTTGCAGGAACTCTTATACCGACAGTTTCGAGTTTACTTGTTATATAATTTGGTGTATTATCAGATTTATTTACAACAAGAGTTACGGCACCCGGAAAATATTTATCAATAATTTCTCGTGATGCAAGAGATAACGGTTTTACATATTTTCTTAAATGTTGAATATCATCAGACATCAATATTAATGGCTTTTTTTTATCTCTTTTTTTTATTTCATAAATGCGTTCAACAGCTTTTTTTGATGACGGTAAACAACCTATCCCCCATACTGTATCGGTTACAAAGGCAATAACTCCGTCATGTTCTAATATTTCTTTTATCTTTTTTTTATCTCTCATTTTTTAATTCGCTCCATAAGTCTTTTTGCAAGTTCATTTGCATAATCCATTTTAAATAATAAAGTAAGCCAAGTATATACAATAAGACAAAGTATGCCGATAAATGTTATTTTAACTATTTCATAAACATATTTAGGAAGTAATTGCATTATACCGTTTGTATATTTTATTGCAAGCCAGCAAATAACAAAAGTTATTGCAGCAGCAACAATCATTTTAAATAGATTTACAAAAAGTTCTATATAGTTCAATTTAATTTTTCTGCTGATTAAAATGCCCAAAACAACTGCATTGAATAGTGTTACCAAAGATGTAGAAAGAGTAATTCCGCCTATTCCCAAATGCATTTGTTTCACAAATAAATAGTTTAAAAATACTTTCAGCACTATTGATGAAAAAGCAACAATAAACGGAGTTGCACTATCATTAAAAGAATAATATACCCTTGTTATAGAATCTCTGAAAACATAAGGTAAAATTGAAAAAGACAGAAACCATAATGCCTGTGTAACCATAAAAGTAGCGCTATCGTCAAAAGCACCTCTCTCAAATACCAGAGCAACGCCATCACGTCCTAAAAGTAAAATACATATTATCATTGGAAATGCGGCAAAGAAAAGAACTCCAACCCCTTTATTGAAATATGTTCTTACACCATCAAAGTCTTTTTCAGTTACCAAACGAGCAAACAGAGGAAATAACGGTACTAAAAATGCCGTAACCAAAATACCTACAGGAAACTGAAATACTCTATTTGCAAAGCCAATAGCTGTCCAAGCACCATTTTCAAGACAAGAAGCAAAGAACATATCAACATAAATATGAACTTGTCCTATTGTAGAACTTAATATTGCAGGAAATAAAAGTTCTAATATGGAATTAAAATTTGCATTGTTAAAAAATAAAAAATTTGGTTTTATTCTATAGCCAATTTGTCTAACTCTTGGCATTTGAAGAAGTAATTGGCAACATGCACCTATTATTGTTGCAGTTGCTAGAACAATACCTGTTTTATCTCCACCTGTAAAAAATAATGCTAAAATTATAACAACACTAACAATAATAGGAGATAAACTTGGCAGAATAAATTCTTTGTAAGTAATCAATATACCGTAATATACGCCTATTAATCCACCTACAACAAGAGCAGGGGACATAATTTTCAAATGTGTCGATGCAAGGTCTATCAATTGATTATTTCCGTCAGAAATAATCAAGCTCATTATAGGATGAGAATAAAAATAAAATATAACCGTCAAGATTGTAAAGATAATAAAGCTTGCGGTAATAAAAGTATTGAACAATTTTTCTGCTTCTTCAGGCGGTTTTTCATTTAAATTAGGAATTAATTTTGTAAAAACAGCAACCGTAGCACTGTGAAAAGGTCCGCCAATTCCTCCTAAAAGAATAACGGCAAGTGCAGGTATCTGATATGCATAGTAATAAGCATCTGAAGCAACAGAAGCACCATAATAATTTGCAATTACAACATCTCTAAAAAAGCCGGCAAATTTGCTTATAACAGTAACGACAGCTATAAGCCATGCTGCTTTTAAGATAGATGTAGTTTTACTCTGACTAGAATCCGAATTTGTCTGCATTAGGGTTTTCTACCTCTATATAAACTCTTGCCGCTTTGTATGAACTTTCATCATCAGGATATTTGAAAGTTATAGTATTTTTACCCCTATTCAAAAGATATGATATATCAATTTTTAAAGGTTCTCTAAAAGCTGATACACCTTTTGTTAAAGGCATTGATACAGATTTTCCGTTTATAATCAAATTTATTTTTGACAAATTAAATCTGTTATCAACAACAAGATTGGCTTTTTTATGTTCTATGTAAATATTTTGAGTGTATTCTCTTTGAGTAGGATGTGCAGATAATATCAAAGGTATCGACGTCAAAGAAACACCTGTATAATAGTGTTTTAAAATTTTATCATAAGGCATGTGAAGTTCTTTTGCCATAAAACCGGCTCCATATTGGCTCATACCGACACCATGTCCGAATCCGCCGCCATAAGCTGTTACACCTGTTATTTTACCGTCTTCATCTTTTATGATTTCAAAAACAACATTTGCACTTGGAAGTGAAATATTATTTTTTTGGAAAACACGTCTTATTACAAGTTCTTTTTGAACATCAAATGTATTTTTTGTAGATACAATTTCAACATCTGTCAATTTTCCTGATTCACCACGACTTATTGGTTTTATTGATACCAATTCACCAAAATCATCTTCATTTTTAATTTTAGGATATACAAAGCCGGTATTTGATTGAGAAACAAGAGTTTTTGCAATCATTTCATTAAATTCATCAATAGTCCATTCCTTTGTCCAACGATAATAAGGTGAGCGCATATCATAAGATTCCGGACGTGTCATATAAAACTGCCTTACATCTTCTTCCGTTACTAATGGCGGTTGAGAGAGCATATCTGCTTTTGCAATTAAATATGGTTTTGATGATGACGGAAATTTTTTATTAACAGGATCAGAAAAAGCATTAGAATAACTTTCTGTATATCCGCCTGCGGTTGATGAATATTGAGCAAGTATTAATTCCCACTTGTATGTTGCAACAATACCTTCTGTTTCATCAACTGCCTTATCTGAAAGTTCATTTTCAGTATTTGCACCATAATATACCTGACTTGCAACCGAATCAACTACATCATAAGCTTGTACAAGCTTTGTTCTTGGGGTTAAAACATAATTTCTTGCGGCTACTGCTTGTGCTTTTAATGCCTCCAGTCCAAAATGTACAGGCATTTCATTTGGCACAACACCTTTTAAATAATCCTGTATATCTAAAACATTTACAAGATAAAACAAATTATTATCTTTATCCTTTTTTATTATTTCAAACGAATTTTTGTAAAGTGCCTGTTTGCCTCGTCTTACTAAATTTACTACACCAATAAGACCTTTTTCTGACTTTATACAAAAATCTTTATCTGTTGTAATTGAATTGTCATTAACTTTTATTGTGTATATTCCATCTTTTAATGAAATATCTGCCTGATTTTCAGGAACTAGTTCATATAATAAATTATTTGTATCTTTCTCATATATTGAAGCATTATCTGTTACAAAAAGAGAAATGTTGTTATAGTTAAAAGTTTTGAAATTTTGATTACCTATACCTACTCGAACAGGTATATATGTATTTGATGCAAAACTAACATTTTGCATTAAAAATATTATAAACAATCCAATTATTAAATATTTTAGTTTTTTAATTCCCAAGAAGTTCCGTCCTTAGAATCTTTTAACACTATTCCGTTTGCATCTAATGCATTACGAATTTTATCAGAGATTTCCCAATTTTTTTCTTTTCTTGCATTATTACGCATCTCAATTATTTCTTCCATAGAGGAAGCATTTGTATTGAGAATATTGTTTATAGTGTTAATTTTTTCTTTTAATTCATCTTCCGTCAATTCTATTTTTGCAAAATTGAACCCTAAAACTTGTCCTAAAGTTACAAGTTTTGCATAAGCATCTTTTTCATCTTTATTTGCTTTATTAACAAGTTCAAACAAAACGGCTAAAGCTTTTGAGGTATTCAAATCATCATCCATTGCTTCCGTAAACTGTTTGTACTCATCAGTTACTGTTATATCAAAATTAGCGGGTATTTCAGCTCTTTTAGCATTTATAAGTCGTTTTGCACCTGCTTGAGCCGATAAAAGTGCCTCATCAGAAAATTCAACAGGCATTCTGTAATGGTTTGTTAAAATAAATAACCTGATTGTATTTGCATCATAAGTTTCTAAAATTTTATCTATAGTTAAAAAATTGCCTAAAGATTTTGACATTTTTTCCTTGTTAATTGTAACAAAACCATTATGCAGCCAATAGTTTACAAATTTACAATCGTTAGCACATTCAGATTGAGCAATTTCATTTTCGTGATGCGGAAAAATCAAATCAGCTCCGCCTGCATGAATATCAATGGTTTTACCTAAAAATTTTCTGTTCATAGCAGAACATTCAATATGCCAACCGGGTCTGCCAACACCCCAAGGTGATTTATAACCAAACTTTTCATCTTTTTTCCACAATGCAAAATCCAATGGGTCTTCTTTTTGCTCGCCTATTTCTACTCTTGCACCGCTCTCAAGCTTATCTATCGGTTGTTTTGAAAGCATACCATAGCTTTTAAATTTTTTAACTCTAAAATAAACATCACCATTGCTTTCATAAGCATACCCTTTTGCTATCAAATCTTTTACCATAGCAATCATCTCACCAAGAGTTTTTGTTGCAAATGGCTCTATATCCGGTTTCAAGTTATTTAGAGAGCTCATACTGTTTGTAAATGCCTTGTACCAATATGTTGAAACCTCTTGAGGAGTTTTGTTTTCTGCTTCCGATTTTTTTAGAATTTTATCATCAACATCTGTAACGTTACGACAATAAGTAACATCGTACCCCTTAAATTTTAAATATCTGTATAAAACATCCCAAGTTATGTAACATCTTGCATGTCCCAGATGTGCATTGTCATAGACCGTAGGTCCACATACATACATTTTAACTTTATTTTCTTCTATTGGCTTAAATTCTTCTAATCTATCTGTAAAAGTGTTATGTAATTTCATCATACACGAATTTTAAAACAAATTTGTGTAAATTGCAATAAAAATGACTTAATTCGATTAAAAATTTATAAATATTAAAGCCCTATAAATGCTTCTTTAAATATTCTTATATTTTGTAATTCTTCTTCATTAAAACCCACATTTAATGCATCTGTTTTCCAGTTTTTTAAAGCAATTTGTAAATGTTTTAACAGATATCTTAAATGTGCTTTATTTATTTTGAAATATTTTGCTTTTTTCAATACTTGCTTTAAAGCCAATCTTTTACGAACAATTTTCCTCGGCATACTATGTCCTCCGGTTATAGTAGAATAACCAATAGTTACATCGTAATCAGGAGAAATATTCCAACCGGTTTCAATATCAAATAAAAAGCATGTATTAGGTATAAATGCAGGTTTATCACCTATTGCAACTCTAAATAATAATCTTTTATAAAACTCTTGTACATTTGTAATATAATTCTCTTTACACAAATTTTTAATACCTTGTACCAATATCTTTTCCCTATCCCACTTGTGTAGCGGAATAATTACATTCATCCTCATAACAGGAATTCTTTTGGATTGTTCTCTATCAAATCTTTTAATAAGAAAAAACTGTTTATTATCTTTTGTTTTGTGAATAGAATATTCTTCAACTCTTATACCGTATTTTTTGGCAAGAATAAGGGCTAATAACTCTTTATTAAAAAAGGTATCTTTATCCTTAACAGCAGATAATTTAGCAATATATAAGTTTCCGTCATCATCAGTAACACTAGATTTAGGTTGCCTGCCGTCGAGTGATGATACACATACATGAAGCCGTTTTAGTTCAGATAAGTTTTCTGTATTATTTTCAACTTTTTCTATTATATCTATAATATCATCAATTTCATCAATTTTAGGTAACAAATTTTTATCAAATACTGATATAAAATCACCGTTCTTATCTGTTTTATACCTTATAGAGCCGGTTCTTGTATAATCATTTAATAATGGAAAATTATTTAATAATGATAAACTTGTATCAGTTGCATAATTTGTAGCAAATTTTGGTGAAGTAACTGTTGCTTGTTTAAACCACTCATACAAGTAATTTAAATCTACATGCTCTCCTTTTTGTATTAGTCCATTTTTCATTGCATATATAAGGAGATATTCATAATAAAAATCAACTTTATCAACTACTGTCAGAAAACTTATAGAAAAAAACATTGATTTATCTTTTTTTAAATTACAAGTTTCTAATGAGTTGAAAATACACGGCTGTAGGGGTAAATCATATCCCAACGGAAAAGCATACTTGTTGTTAAGCCACTCTTTATCATATTCAAATGTAGAATATTCATATTTGGGTAATTTTGAATGAACACAAAGAGTACCTACAAAATAATCAATATCATTTATACTCATATAAATATAAAAATTTTTATTGAGTTCTTTACTTTTTTCTTTTTTTAATTGATTTAATTGTTTTAATTTTTGTTTTTTATTTCTGTTATTCATTATTAACACACCTTCTTACAATAACTGCGTTATTAATATCAATTATAATTAATCATAAAAGTAAAATGTTTCATCTCCAATTTTACTGCCACGACGAAAACCTACAGAAGTCAAAAGGATTCCAGCAGATAACTGTGCAGTTGTAGCGTATATTTTATAATCAGGGTATTTCTTTTTTATTTTTTGTACAAAGAATTTTACAGTACTTTTTGTATCAACATTACGCTTTGAAAAACCTGCAATTTCAACTTCCTTTGAATCATCATATATATTGTAAATAAAGATACATCCAATAAATTCAGAATCATTAAAAACTTTAAAAAATGAAACAGATTTATCTATAAATTTTTGTAAATGTTGTTCCGGCGGTAACTCACTAAACTTTGGAAAAGCAAATTTACATTCCATCCATAATTGGAGTGTTTCTTCATCATACTGTTTTATTTTAGTAAAACTAATCATTTACATACCTCATTACCATTTATACAAATATTAAGTATTTTATTCTATTTTACACAAAATTTAAATAAAAATCTATACTTAGAAGTTATTATATATTACAATCATCTTGTAAATCTAAGAAACAAATTATCGAAGATGCTTAACATGTAATTATGAGGAGTGTAATAACGAATTAATCCAGCGGATTTTGACAAGTATGACAAATAAAATACCTGTCATTACAAACTTTTTCTATCTTGAATGGCTCCACTTATTAGGGTACTGTGTACATTAATAGTTCCCTTTTTTGTATAAATTTATAAATTTTCATGACCATAATATTTTCTAAATAACATTAAAAAAGAGCCATTTGGCTCTTTTTTAAAATGGAGCCATTTGGCTCTTTTTTAAAATGGAGCGGAAGACGAGACTCGAACTCGCAACATCTTGCTTGGAAGGCAAGGACTCTAGCCATTGAGCTACTTCCGCATATCTTCAACTATTATAATCTAAAATTTTTTTTACGTCAACTTTTTGTTTATGTTAACTTTTTATATTTTAAATAAAAAGTTATCTTCAAAAATAGCATAATTTATTTTTTTATTTATGAAATTTTAAAAATTGTGTTAATAGTTGCAAATGATATATTTTCTTACTATAATTTCAATGAGCAGGTTAATTATGGGAAAACTAATAGTACAAAAATTTGGCGGTACATCTGTTGCTGATACAGATAAAATAAAAAATGTAGCTAAAGCTGTTTTAAAAGAAAAAAGTTTAGGTAATGATGTCGTTGTTGTTGTTTCTGCAATGGGACATACTACAGATTATTTAATAAAAATGGCTCACGAAATATCACAAACCCCTAGTCCAAGAGAAATGGATGTCTTAATGTCAACAGGAGAATGTGTATCTATAGCACTATTATCAATGGCAATACAGGCACAAGGGCATAAAGCTTTTAGTATGAATGCATCTCAAATTGGAATTATGACAGATGGAGTACATACAAAAGCCAGAATTACAGAAATAAAAACAGAAAAAATAAGAAAAAAAATAGAAGAAGGTAATATTATTGTTGTTGCAGGATTTCAGGGAATAACTGAAGATGGTGAAATTACAACACTTGGCAGAGGTGGCTCTGACACTTCAGCTGTCGCAATAGGTGCTGCATTAAAAGCTGACAGATGTGATATTTATACGGATGTAGACGGAGTGTACACAACTGATCCAAGAATAGTTCCTAATGCTTCTAAGTTAAAATCAGTTACTTATGATGAAATGCTTGAACTTGCAAGTGTAGGTGCAAATGTTCTTCATCCTCGTTCGGTAGAAACTGCAAAAACTTATGAACTTCCTATGAGAGTGAGAAGTAGTTTCAATACGGATGATGTAGGAACACTTGTACAAAAAAATATAGATATGGAGCTTTGCAAACCTGTTACAGGTGTTGCGGTTGACATGTCAAAAGTAAGAATTGTTATATGTGATGTACCTGATGAACCTGGTGTTGCAGCAGGTGTATTTTCTACTTTAGCTAAAGAGCATATTTCTGTTGATACAATCATTCAATCTTACGCAAAACTTCATAACAATACAAATGACATTGCGTTTACAATAAATAAAACGGATTTAGCAAAGGCGAAAGAATTATTTCCTTATTTTAGTAAAAATATTACAGAAGATAAAATACATGTTGATGAAAATATTGCTAATGTTTCAATTGTAGGTGCAGGAATGATTGACAGACCTGGTGTTGCAGCTACAATGTTTGATACTTTAGCTAAATTGAATGTAAATATAAAAATGATTTCTACAAGTGAAATAAAAATCAGTTGTCTTGTGGATGCTGACAGGGCAAATGAGGCATTAAAGGCCTTGCATAAGGCATTTAATCTCGGATGTGATATAATAGCAACTGTAAAAGGTGATTTACCTGAGATATAAAAAGGAGTAAAAAATGGAAAACGAACAAAATGTTACGGCTGAAACTCAAAATACCGAAACATACACTATTTCAAAAAAAAGAAGAATTTGGATTTTGGTACTTTTAGTATTAGGTTTTATTGCAACAATTGATTTAGCACATGTTTATATTAATTCAAATTTTCTTGAAGAAGCTAAACCTAGTTTTTGTGCAATAAATGAATTTGTTGACTGTGATGCGGTTGCAGCTACACCTGAATCACAAATGTTTGGTGTTCCTAATGCATTGTGGGGAATGTTATTATACATTTTCATTTTAATGCTTATGTATGTTAAAAAATTATCACAGTATAAGTTTTTAAAATTCTTGGAAGTATTTAAAAATCCTAATGCATATATTGCTTCATTAGGTATTATATCATTTGTTATATCAATGTGGCTGTTATTTGTAAGTTTATTTTTAATTAAAAAACTTTGTATAGTGTGTTGTATAACTTATGTTATAAATCTTGGTATTGCTCTTTTGGCAATGGATTACAGTTCAAAATTTGGTTGGTTAAAGATATTTAAAACATCATTTATGGATTTTGTATCAGCATTAAAAAACAAAGCATATTTAATAGCTTTTATTGTTGTTATGCTATGCACTGCAGGTGTTCTTACATATACTACAAAAACAAATGTTTTGGCTCCGCATTTAAACAGAATAAAAGATTTACAACAGTATTTCAAATACAATGAAGACCATGAAAACCCTTATGCAATAAAGGGTAATGTATTAGGAGATAAAAACGGTACTGTTAAAGTAGAAGTATTTAGTGATTTCAGATGTCCGATATGTCCTGTATACAATATAATTATACATAAAGTTGTAGGAGAACTTGATAATGTTGAAATTATAGACAGACAATATCCGCTTGATACAGAATGTAATAAATATTTATCACAACAAATGCACCCGAATGCTTGTTTACTTGCAAAATATGCAATTGCAGCTAAAAAACAGGGTAATTATTGGGGCTTGGCATCAGAATTTTTCGCTAAAAAACCTGTTATAGATTTCGATATTTGGGCTGCAGCTTTAAATCAAGGTCTTGATTTAGAAAAATTAAAAAAAGACATACAATCACCTGATGTTGAAAAAGAATTACAGGATGACATAAATAGGGGATTATCTTTAAGATTAAGAGGAACACCTGCTATATCAATAAATGGTGGAGAACCTCAAATGGGCTTACTTCCTGATTTCAAATTAAAAAGATTACTTATAAAATCAGGTGCAAAAGAAAAAGCAGGTGTAAACTCCAAAACAGATAAAAATACTAAAAAAAGTAATGAAAAAAAAGATAAAGCAAATGACAGTAAAAAATAAAATTTTACTTCATGCTTGCTGTGGAATTTGTTCTTCATACCCTATTTTTCAATTAAGAGAAATGGGGTATGAGCCCATAGTATATTTTTACAATCCGAATATTTATCCTATAGAAGAATATAATAAAAGGGTTGAAGCAGAAAAAACACTTTGTAATTCTAATAATTGTGAACTTGTTATTGCAAAATATGAGCCGGATGTATATTTTGAAAAAGTAAAAGGATTTGAACAAGAACCGGAACATGGTAAAAGATGTGATATATGTTTTGAAATAAGGTTAAGAAAATCTGCTCAATATGCTTTAAAAAGTGGTATAGATACGTTTACCACATCAATTGTAATAAGTCCTCATAAAAATTTCAAACTCATATCTGAAATTGGTTTTAAAATAGCGAATGATTATGGATTAAAGTATTTAGCAATTGATTTTAAAAAGAAAGACGGATTTTTAAAAACAAATAAAATAGCCAATTCATTAAAACTCTATAGGCAGAATTATTGCGGATGTAAGTTTTCTGTAAGAAAGGAAGAAAAAGAGTGGAATGCAGTATAGAAGATAATAAACTATCTTGCAGTTGTACAAAAACAACTTGTAAAAGACGAGGAAAATGTTGTGAATGCGTAAGTTATCACAGAGAACATGGAGAAATACCAGGTTGTTTTTTTAGTGCTTATGGCGAAGCAACTTATGACAGATCAGTTAAAAATTTTGTGAATACTATATTAAAAAAGATTTAAGAATTATGAAAAAGCTATTATTCATTTTTATATGTTTGATATTTATAAACTTGCCAACATACTCTGAACCAAGAATAGTTGACAGTTTTTATGCAGGTATATCTGCAGGACAAGATATTTTTTATTCTTATTGTAGTGATAAATGGTCTTTTGTTAAGCCAAACCAAAGAAAAAAATGTTTTGTACAATTTACAAAATACTTATCTGATATGCAAGAAGGTTACGCTATTTTTAGGGACTTAAATAAAATTATAAGCATACCATCAGATTCTAATTATGAGTTTATTTATAAGAATAAACTTATAACTTATCATTATTATGAACTAAAATTTTATCAAATAATTTACAGTAAACAATTAAAACAATTCATCGAAATCCCGCTAAGCAGTAATTTAAAAAATGAAATTTTTAGAGGTATAAAAATAATATACATATCCGATTTTAATAAAAATAGAGAAATTACATTAAGAAAAATGCCATTAATCAAAAAGACATATTTACTCCTAAATGATACAGATAACTATTTCTACAAATATTCTTTAAAATATGAAAATATAGATAAATTTGTAAAAACTATGTTTATTGTAAAATATCCTGATATAATAGAGTTTTCACATGACATTGAAGATCAAAAAGAATTTCATAAATATAAAATAATAATCAAGAATAGAATTTTTTAATTATTATTTTTTAAGTATTCCAATAACGCATAAAAGCCAAGTTTGTAAGAATTTTCACCAAAACCGCAAATTTGACCTATGCATACAGGAGAAATTAATGAATTGTGCCTAAATTCTTCTCTTGCATGGATATTCGTCATGTGAATTTCAACAACAGGAGTATTAACAGATGCAATAGCATCTCTCAACGCAACACTTGTATGAGTGTATCCGCCTGCATTAAAAATAATACCGTCAAAATTACCATTTGAAGCTTGAATTTTATCAATTAAATCACCTTCATGGTTTGATTGATAACAGAATAATTCAACATTATTTTGCTTTGCAACTTCTTTTAAATTTTTTTCTATGTATTCAAGAGTTATAGTACCGTATTTTTCAGGTTCTCTTGTACCTAACATATTAAGATTGGGACCATTTAGCAGTAAAAATTTCATAACAACCTCTTTTTGCATATTATAAAACAAAATAAATTAAGTAGCAAGGTTTTATATTAATCTATGGGATAATTTCTGCCTCTACTTCTTTTACAGCATTTGAGGCATTGTTTAAGCTGTTAAAAAGTTCAATAGATGTATTCGCAGTATAAAATTGACCACGAGTTACCAATGCAACACATTCCAATTGTGATATATCATCTGAATTTCTTATATCATACGCAATAACATCTATTTTGAGCTTTGGCTCATTTTTTATTGTACGCATTATATAAATGCATGGACTTTCATCACAATTTTCTCCTCCGTCTGTTAAAAGTATAATATGCTTATATCCGTTAAAATTTTTAAAATCATGATTAATAGCTTGTTTTAAAGAATAAGTAATTGGTGTCATACCTATTGCACGTATTGACTCTAATTCTTTCGATATAATAGTACTTCCTCCCTTTATTATTGGAACAGAAAGCTTTGATGCTTTACATGCATCATAAGGGGTGAACCCAAGTCGATAACCATATATTCGCATACCTATTTCACTGTCCTGAGAAATATTTCTTAGTATTTTTTTTAAATTTGATTTCATCGTATCAACTTTTTTTTCATCTGAAATATACTCATTCATACTGTTAGAAAAATCTAATATGAATAGAGTTTTTGTATTATCGGATTTGCTGTATTTATAATTATCAGGTGTATAAACGTTATAACCTTCTGCAAGAACAACACTTGAAAATAAAAAGCAAAATACTAAAAAGATAATTTTATTCATATCTAAATAATAAATAAATACATTAATAAATAAATTAAACACAAGAGTAATTTTGTTGAAATATAAAAACATGTAGATATTTTACAAATGGACTGTGTTTTTTATTTTTAAACATGCTAAAAAACATGTTATTTTTCATGTTTTTTTAAAATATTTTTGAAAAA